>NZ_JBDGKK010000001.1:0-791945 GCF_057656415.1 Lysobacter sp. Soil_C_59
CTCGCCGCGACTGTCTCGCAAATTCAGTCTGGCACCCACCGGGTGCCAAGGTGAGGAGGAGTCCATCCCATTGCTATCGGCCAATAGCAGACATCGGCGCTCGAACTAACGTTGTCCTGCCTGCTTCGGTCCCGTGCCATGGCGCGGCTAATTACCAGTCAGCATTGACCGACGCGACTGCGGTCGCATTTCGGTCTCCTACCGTCCAGTCTGGTCCAACCCGGCCTCGATCCGCCGCCGGACCTCGCCTTCAAGCCCCTTCAGGCCCCACATCTTGCCGATCGCGATCGCGTCTTCGGTCGAACGTCCTTCCATCCACGCCGCCCGCAGCGCCACGATCGCGCCGACGCGATTGCCGCTCGCACAGTGCACCAGCACCGGCCGCTTCGCCTCACGAAGCATCGCGTCGAACGCCTGCATGTTCTTATGCGTGAGGTCAGCCGGACCGCCCAGGGGCAGGTTCGAGTATGCGAGCCCGGCAGTTCGCACGGCGGCCGCCTCGTCGAAGTCCGGTGTTTCCGCATTTGGCGTCAGGTCGATGACATGGCGGATGCCAGCCTCGTGCACGCGCCCGATGTCCACGGGCGCGAGCCGACCGGCCGACACGACGCCTGGCTCCGGCGACACCGCGTTGGCGACCGCCGGCAGTTGGGTCGCGACCGACCATGTCGCGCAACCCGTCGCCGAAAATGCGGCAGTGAGGGCGAGGATGGAAAGTGGCTTCATAGCGGAGGACCTCAGGCGCGGTTGATCAGGCGGTGGAGGAGAACGCCGGCGAGCATCGCGGGAATAAACCAAAGCGCTTCGACAGAAACGATCCCCAGACCCGCGAGCGCAGGCCCAGGGCAATAGCCGGCGATACCCCAGCCAACGCCGAACAGCGCCGCGCCGCCCAGAAGTCGGCGATCGATGAGCTTCAGGTTCGACAGTTGGAAGGTGTGGGCAAGCACCGGGCTGCCGCGGCGGAGCACGAAGCGAAATAGCAGGGTGGTCGTGGCGACCGCGCCGCCAAGCACGAACATCAGGGTGGGATCGAAGGCGCCGAAGACATCGAGAAACCCGAGGGCGCGGCGCGGATCCGTCATGCCTGCCATCGCAAGGCCCAGCCCGAACAGCGCACCCGACACGAGTGCGGCAAGCGAGAACTTCTTCATGGTCAACTCCACAGATGGCGAAGGACATACGTGGTGGCAATCGCGGTGGCCATGAAGGTCACCACGGCCGCCAGCGAGCGCATGGAAAGCCGGCCAAGACCGCACACCCCGTGGCCACTCGTGCAGCCGTTGCCCATGCGTGTGCCGAAGCCGACCAGCAGGCCGGCGACGATCAGGCCGGCGCGCGAGAAGTCGGTGCGAGGCATTGGCGCGCCCGGCACGACTGCCATGTACAGGCCGCCCGCAGCGATGAGCCCCACGAGGAACGCCACGCGCCAGGACAAGTCACCGGGCTTCTGAAACACCGCGCCGTTGAGAATGCCGCTGACCCCGGCTACCCGGCCGTTGAGCCAGAGCAGCAATGTCGCCGACAGGCCGATCAGCACCCCGCCTGTCAGGGCAGTCAGCCACGTCAGCGTCACTTTCCACCTCCGATCTGATTAAGTGGCAGCCGCAGGTAGCGGATGCCATTGGCATCGGGCGGCGGCAGCTCGCCCGCGCGGATGTTCACCTGCAGCGCCGGCAGGACCAGTTTCGGGACTGCCAGGTTCACGTCCCGCTCGGTGCGCACCTTTACAAACGTCTGCTCATCGGCGTTTCCTCCTACATGGACGTTGCGCTGTCGCTGATCCTCAATCGAGCTCTGCGCGCGCGCCGCGCGTTCGGCCGACGGGTAGTCGTGACAAAGGAATAGGCGGGTAGTCGCGGGCAGGTCGAACAGCTTGCGGATCGAGCGATACAGCTTTCGCGCATCACCACCGGGGAAGTCCGCGCGCGCAGTGCCGGTTTCTGGCGCAAATATCGTGTCGCCGACGAAGGCGGCATCGCCGATCACGTAGGTGAGACTGTCGTCGGTGTGCCCCGGGGTGGCGATGACACGCGCGTCAAGCTCTCCGATAGCAAACGAGTCGTCATCGGCGAACAGCCGGTCAAACTGGCTGCCGTCCGTGGCGAACGCCGGCTCCATGTCGAACAGCGCCTTGAAGCGCGCCTGGACCTGCGTGATGCCACGGCCGATCGCGACTTTTGCCTGGGTTTCGCGCTTGAGGTAGGCGGCTGCCGTCAGGTGATCCGCATGGGCATGCGTCTCAAGGATCCAGTCCACTTTCAGGCGCTGAGTCCGCACGAAATTCAGCACGCGATCGGCTGATCCGGTCGAGGTGCGGGCGCTGGCCGGGTCGTAGTCGAGCACCGGATCGATAATGGCGGCGTGTCCGCCCTCGCGGTCGTACACCACGTGGGTAAAGGTGAACGTTGCCGGATCGTAGAAGTTCATCACTTGCGGATTCATGGAATTGCCCGTTGCGCATAACTTTAGCTACCACTAAAGTATGGTTGTAGCATATCCTTGTCAAGCAATCCCTAAAGTACCTGCCCATGACCCGTTCATCGAAGAAGCTCGCCCGGGCCCTGCCGCCCGTCCAGGAAATGGCAAGCCATGCCGGCGCGGCCGCCGAACTGTTGAAGGCCCTGGCCCATCCGGCCCGCCTGCTGGTGCTCTGCCAGTTGGTCGAAGGGGAGCGCTCGGTGGGCGAGCTCCAGCCGATCACCGGACTGAGCATGTCCGCACTCTCGCAACACCTGTCAGTGTTGCGAGAGATGGCGCTCGTGAACACGCGGCGCGAATCGCAGACGATCTTCTATTCAATGGCCGAGGGTCCCGCCGCGAGCGTGCTCGATGCCCTGTACGCCGCCTACTGCGGCACCCAGAAGGCCGGCTGACGACCACGCTGCAATTCCTTCTTGGCGCACTGGCGGGCGGCGCGGTCGGATTCACGCTCGGCCTCGTAGGCGGCGGCAGATCGATCCTTGCCGTTCCGCTGATGATCTACCTCGTCGGTGTGGACGACCCGCAGGTGATCGGGACGAGCGCGCTCGCCGTCACGTGGACGGGCAGAAGCTGCTTGCACTGTTCGCGCTGCTGATGCTGGTCGTCGTGGGCCTTATGGTCCGCTCGCGTGGGCGCGAGGGCGATCCGGCGGTGGCTACGGCCAGAAGCGGTTATTAGCGCCCGGCAAACTGCTTTCTTCTCGACTCTCCTCCTGGTTGTCGCCGCCAACGACTGCATTCCGCCTATCTGACTGTCTGATCCAGATCAAGGTCAAGGCGTGGCACCGGAGTAGGCTGAATTCAAGGAATCGAACAGATCGGCATATCAGTCACAGCGAAGTCGTTGCGAATACATGCCAGCATTCGCCTTGGGTTCGCTAGAGAACGCAAGCGAGGAGCACCATGGCCCCCATCCGAATCGGCATCGCCTTCGCCATCACGGTCGGCGTCTTCTACGCCTTGTGCACCCTCATCTGGGTGTTGGCGCCCGGATCGTTCCTAACCTTCATGAACAGCCTGTTCCACGGAATGGACTTCACCGCACTGGTCCAGCCCGAGCCACTTGCCTGGTCAGGATTCGTCACCGCGCTCCTCATTCTGTGTGGCTGGGCATTGGCAGCCGGGACATTCTTCGCGTGGTTGTCCCGTCGTTTCGCCCGCTGAACGGCAAAACGACCGCGCCCGACCGTCGGCCGGGCGATTGCTAGCCTTCGGGCCACATCTGCGCCCGGAACCACGAGGCCGATTCGCATGTCGCATCCAACCGCATACGGACACGCGCCATCCGAGGCAACCGCCATCGATCCGGTCTGCGGCATGCGCGTCGATCTGGCGAACCCGCAGTTTCGAACCGAGCACGCTGGGTTTGTGTTTCTTTTCTGCTCGGCGCATTGCCAGCAGAAGTTCATTGCCGATCCCGCCGCGTTCCATGCTGCCCACGCACAGGTTGCCCTGGCCCCGTCATCGTCCACGCTAGCTGCAGGACCAGCCACCCGCTACACGTGTCCGATGCATCCCGAAATCATCCGCGACGCGCCCGGTGCCTGTCCGATCTGCGGCATGGTGCTGGAGCCGCTGCTGCCAGTCGAGGTAGAGGTCAATCCGGAACTGGAAGACGTCCGTATGCGGTTCTGGCGGACGTTGCCGCTAACGATAATCGTCCTGACGCTGGCTATGATCGGTCACCGCTTCGCATGGCTGCCGGCCGGAACGCGTACCATGATCGAGCTGGTCCTGACCGCACCAGTGGTGCTGTGGGCCGCCTGGCCGTTCTTCGTTCGTTGCGTGTGGTCAATCCACAACAAGACCCCCAACATGTGGACGCTCATCGGCATCGGCGTGGCCGCCGCATATGGCTACAGCGTCGTGGCGACACTCACACCGGACTTGTTCCCGGCCTCATTCCGTTCGCATGGCCGCGTCGGTGTGTACTTCGAAGCCGCCGCCGTGATCGTCTCGCTGACATTGCTTGGTCAATTGCTCGAGTTGCGGGCACGCTCGAGGACGTCGGCCGCGATAATCGCGATACTTGGTCTGGCCCCGAAGACGGCGCGCCGCCAACGCGACGACGGCAGCGAGGAAGACATCGAACTGAGTCACGTGCACGTTGGCGACCGCCTGCGAGTGCGCCCTGGGGAAAAAGTGCCAGTGGATGGCCAGGTGATTGACGGCCACTCCAGTATCGACGAGTCAATGCTGACCGGCGAACCCATGCCGATCTTAAAGACCGTGGGTTCGTCGGTGATCGGCGCAACGCTCAATGGCACCGGCAGCTTGGTGATCCGCGCGGAAAGAATAGGCTCTGAATCCGTGCTTGCCCAGATCGTGCAGTTGGTTGCCCAGGCGCAACGGTCGCGTGCACCGATGCAGCGTATGGCGGACAAGGTCGCGTTCTGGTTCGTGCTAGCGGTGCTGAGCGTGGCGGTGCTGACGTTCTTCGGCTGGGGCCTGTTCGGACCAGCACCGTCGTGGACCTATGCGGTGCTCAATGCGGTGTCTGTGCTGATCATTGCGTGCCCGTGCGCGCTGGGCTTGGCGACACCGATGTCGATTATGGTGGCCACCGGCCGCGCAGCGCAGCATGGCGTGCTGTTCCGTGATGCCGAGGCGATCGAGAATCTCCGCAAGATCGATACCCTGATCGTCGACAAGACCGGCACACTCACCGAAGGCCGCCCGGCGTTCCGAACCGCTATTCCAGCGATGGGATTCAGTGAGAACGACGTGCTGCGCCTGGCTGCGAGTCTCGACCAAGGCAGCGAACACCCGCTGGCGGACGCGATCGTGGCCGAAGCACGTCGCCGACAGCTGACGTTGAACATTGCCGATGGCTTCGAGTCATCCACTGGTATCGGCGTCCGGGGCAAAGTCGGCACTCACACGCTGGCGATTGGCAATACCGAACTGATGCATGAAGTCGGCGTCGATCCGTCGCCCTTGTCTGCGGAGGCCGAATCCCTGCGCCAGGAAGGGGCGAGCGTCATGTTCCTCGCGGCGGACGGCATGCTTGCCGGGCTGCTCGCCGTTGCCGACCCTATCAAGGGATCGACCGCAGTCGCGATTAGGTCCCTACAGGACTCTGGGCTGCGCATCGTCATGGCAACTGGCGACGGCGTCACCACCGCTAATGCAGTTGCCCGGGAACTGGCCATTGACGAGGTGCACGGCGAGATCCGGCCCAAGGACAAAGTCGACCTGGTTCAGCGCCTCAAGGCCGAAGGGCGCCACGTGGCGATGGCGGGCGACGGCATCAACGATGCACCGGCGCTGGCCGCAGCGGACGTCGGCATTGCGATGGGCACCGGAACCGACGTGGCCATGTCGAGCGCGCAGGTCACGCTAGTCAAGGGTGACTTGCGGCGAATCATGCAGGCGCGCGCGATCTCCACTGCCACGGTGCGCAACATGAAGCAGAACCTCGCGTTCGCTTTTCTCTATAACGCCATCGGTGTGCCGGTCGCCGCCGGCGTCTTGTACCCCGTGTTCGGCTTGCTGCTGAGCCCGATGATCGCCGCGCTGGCGATGAGCCTTAGTTCGGTGTCCGTGGTCGCCAACGCCTTGCGCCTGGCTAAAGTGCCGCTGGCCCCTCCCATTGCTTATCCGCCACCTTAATCGAGCCTCGCCGCGTAATGTCGCCCCGGCTTCCAAACCCCTGGGGCGGCGTATGCGAAGTTGGCGCGAAGGTTGCTTTCAAACGCGCGAGATCTCGCTCTTGCGCAGGTCTTTCGCAGCAGCGGAATCTTTGGACAAAACTCCAAGTGGCCGCGGAAGAGTCGCAACTTGATTCGAGGTTATATGGACTGCAGATCATCACACCGGTGAATGTCAGCTTTGGGTCGAAAGCGGACCTTAGCACCGGTCCTGGCCTCCGCCCTGCCCCAACGTCCGCTTACGGCCAGAAGCGGGCATTGGGGGAAGGCGGAGGTCCGGACCGGCGCAGATGCATATACTGTTGCGGACCCCCTTCAGGGCAACCTACAGAATTGCACCACTTATAGCGGCGGAGTCTGAGGCATGGCACTTCACCAACCTGATTTGCTTAGTCGCATCCGATACGCACTCTTCGAGGCGGGCGTGTCCCGACTGATCTTCGAGCACGCACGCAACCTGGTTGTGGCGATGTTTGTGCTCGCGGCGGGCCTGGAGGCGATTGAGCACGATCCCCGTGACATCGGCCCCCTGTACTTTCGTTCCACCGGGTATGTTGTCGCTGCGGTGGGTGCTGCGCTGGTGCTGCTCAACCTGTCCGACGGGATGCATCGTTTATCAAAGGCGAGGCTGCCACGCCTGTGGCACAGCCTGCTTATAGTCACCTACGTCGTTGTGTTCTGGCGAGTTGCGCACCTGATCCTGCTTTTCAGGTGACGCCGCTACTGCCGGGAGCGATTGGGTGCGCAGTCACCCGACGCGCTCCGCCTGCCAGTACTGCCTTGCCAATCGCCCGAAATCCCAGACTCCGAACGCGCTGCGAACCGGCGTCACGCAAAACGCGACCATTCATCGCCGGCATTGCCGAAGCGAAGCCCCCAACCTGCTGCTGGATACCCGAAGCGTCGCGACCTCGACGTCTTGGATTATTTTCGTTTTGACGTCGCGGAGCGGTTGTCAGTGGGGACCTGTAGTGACACCATCCAAATCCGTCCGCCGACATGCATCAACGCCATCACACACGTATCACAATCGTGAATTGGGGCGGCGTCTGCGGCAGCGGCAGAGAGCAATCCGACAAGGAGCTAGAGATGAACGCTCTCCTCGGTCTTTTTTTTATTACGCTCGCCATCACGGCGCCTCCGGCATGGGCCCAACGCGCATCGGCCTTCGACGGCGCCGACTCGCGAACCGCTAGCACCGCGACGCACTTTCATCCCGAAGGCAAGCCGCCGTCGCGATTTACCGTGGAGCTTAGGAACGGCGCGAAGAAGGCCTTGCCGTTCGACGACGTGCGCGACTTCGAAGAGAACAAGCGCGGACTGCTCGCCGTTCCGCCTTTCAAGCAGATCATGGCCAACGCAGGAAACGTCGCCTGGGACATGGAGAGCTACAGTTTCCTGCTGCAGGACGATGACTTCGACAGCATCCATCCGTCGCTGCAGCGCCAAGCGATACTCAACATGGCCTATGGCCTGTATGAAGTCCTGCCCGACCGCATCTACCAGGTCAGGGGATTTGATCTCGCCAACGTCACTTTCATCAAGGGCAGTACCGGGTGGATTGTGTTTGACCCGGCAACGGCTGCCGAGACTTCGCGCGCCGCGCTGCAATTCATCAACAAGGAGCTTGGTGAGCGCCCCGTCGTCGCAGTGGTGTATTCCCACTCGCACGTCGATCACTTCGGTGGAGTGCATGGCGTGATCAGCGAGGCTGACGCGAGATCGGGCAAGGTCAAGGTCATCGCTCCAGAGAATTTCCTGCACGAAGCGATCTCAGAGAACGTTTTCGCGGGAAACGCAATGACACGCAGGAGCCGAATACAGTACGGCATCCTGTTGAAGCGCAGCCCGTTTGGCCACGTCGACCAGTCGATCGGAAAGAACGTGGCGTCCGGAAGCGTCGGCCTGATCGCACCTAACGTGAGTATTACCCGGGATTTCGAAGAACTTACCATCGACGGTATCCGGATGGTCTTTCAGAACGTGCCGGACACAGAGGCACCTGTGCAGATGCACACATGGTTTCCAGAATGGAAGGCGCTCTGGGCTGGCGAGAACGTGACTGCCACGATCCATAACATATATACGCTCCGCGGCGCGCCTGTGCGCAACGCGCTCAACTGGTCAAAGCAGATCAATGCGACCATCTACAATTTTCCGCAAGTCGAAGTGCTCTTCGCTTCGCACAGCTGGCCTCGTTGGGGAAACAAGCGCGTGATGGAGGTTCTTCGCGCGCAGCGTGATCTTTACGCGAACATGAATAATCAGGTTCTGCACCTGGCCAATCAGGGCGTAACGATCAACGAGATCCACAACATTTACCGCTCGCCGCCGAGCCTGCAGAGGCAATGGGCGGCGCGGAGCTACCACGGGGCGGAGACCAATAACAGCCGAGCGATCATCAACCGCTTCATCGGCTATTACGACGGCAATCCCGTGAACCTGGAACCTCTCCCGCAGCCCGTCATAGCCCGCCTCTACGTGGAGATGATGGGCGGGTCAGACAGGATCATCACCAAGGGGCGGGAACTGATGGAGCAAGGAAAGTATCTGGAGACGGGGGAACTGCTTAATCGCGTGGTTTTTGCCGAGCCGGAGAACCAGCCAGCGCGCAACCTCCTTGCCGACGCCTTTGAGCAGATTGGCTACCAACGCGAATCGCCGAGCATCCGCAACAGCTACCTGAACATGGCCTACGAACTTCGCAGCGGAATCCCCGCAGGCGTCGCACCAGCCTCCTCCAGCCCCGACGTCATTCGCGCCATGGCGACCGAGCAATGGCTGGATTTCCTGGGCATCAGCATGGACAGCCGGAAGGCGGACGGCATGCGCTTCACCATCAACCTGGTCACGCCGGACAACGGCGAGAAGTTCGTGATCGAGATGAACAATGCCACCTTGACCAACATCAAGGGCTTCACAAGTCCGGACGCGGACCTGACGATAACCGTCAACCGATCGGACCTCAACGACCTGATGATGGGGGTCAAGAGCTTCGAGGACCTGCGCAAAGAGGGTCGCGCGCAGTTCCACGGCGATCGCAAGCCGATCGATCAGTTGCGGGGTTTGATGGTGCAGTTCACGCCCGATTTCGCCGTCTTCCCCGGCACACGCAATGCACAGCCCGCGCCCGCGGCCACCAAGCCTTTCCAGATGGTTATCCAGCCGGGTACGACAATGGCCGACTGAGATCACCACGCCCGCTCACCCATTAGGCGACGAGGTAGCCCATGAAGCGACTCTCCCTGCCTTTCTGCATGTTCGCCATCGTCCTGTGCATGGCGGAAACCAGGTCCGCCGAGTCGTCCGACGACTGGGCGCAGACCGTCTATATCTACGGCATCGGCGCGGCGATCGAGGGTGACGCGCAGATCGGTGCGAACCTGCCGCCGCTCAGCGTCGACTTGAGCAGTTCCGATGTCCTCGATGCGTTGCGGATGGGGGGCATGGTTGCTTACGAGGTGAAGAACGACACCTGGTCCCTCACCGCGGACGTCACCTATATGGACCTTGGATGGAGCGCGTCGGCCCCCCGGGGAGCCGTTGGCGGAAGCCTCAAGCTCGACCAGCTCACCGTGATGGCCACCGGTGGCTACAGGTTCGCACCGTACGCCGAGGTGCTGCTGTCGGCCGCCTACTTCGACCTTGATGCGGACCTCACCATCCGCGTCCGGCAGTTGACGGCCCGGCCCGGCAGAAGCGCGAGCTGGACCGATGCGCTCGTCGGCCTGCGCGTATCGTTCCCCATCGGCGAGAAGTGGACCTACAACCTGCGTGGCGATATTGGCGGAGGAGGTTCCGACCTGACCTGGCATGTTGCGACCACGGTCCGGCGCAAAGTGAACGACAGTTTCGACTGGTATCTCGGCTACCGGGTGCTCTCTTACGACTACAGCGACGGCGCAGGCCCAAACTTCCAGCACTACGAGCTGATGCAGCACGGGCCAGGCGTCGGCGTCGCTTTTACCTTCTGAAACGCGCGCGCCCACACAACCCAGGTAGCCCCAACGTCCACTAACGGCCAGGAGCGGTCATTCAGTCAAAGCATGCCTCACCACTGGCCTGGCCCTGAGTCACGACGTTGAGGCAACCCATGCGGCCAATGTCGTTGGCGCAAGCACCAGTAACAACGGTCCCTCGCTGAGCCGCAAACGGGGCGACGCAAGCACCTTGGCACTGCGAATTGTCCGTGCAGACCTCGTCGCCATCTGTGGTGGGGCGGACACATCCCTCAGCACCGATAAGTATCCGCTCGACCTTGCCACCTTGTGCAGCGCACTCGTCTCGCGCCTCCGACGAGAGTCGCGTAACTCCATCCCGGAGCTTGACGTCGGGGGTGCACCCGAGACAGGTGAAAAGCACTATGGCGATGACGACACTATGTCTGCTCATGCGCGGAAGCCTATGGGAGCCCAAACCAGCTAACAAGCGAACCGTTGCCTCGTCGAAGAAGTGTCCGCTATGGGTCGGAAGCGGACGTTAACACCTGACGGGGCCCGACAAACCCTTTGAACGGCCGATCAACGCAGTTCGTCGGGAAGCCCTTGCGGACTCCCCGACAGATCCTGGGCAACATTACTTCGCGGTCGCGCGCACTGCCTCGATGATCACCTTAGCCACCGCTTCCGGGCTCGACACCATCGGCACGTGGCTAGTCGGCAACTCGGTGGTCGTGGCGCCGATCTTCTTCGCGAGCGCACGCTGCGCACCCGGGTCGATCATGCGGTCCTGGCCGGCGACGATGTACCACGACGGCTTCGCGGTCCACGCGGCCACGGTGACAGGCTGTTCGAAGTTCGCACCGCGCACCGGCCCCTGAGTGGCGTGGATCAGGTTGGCTTCGGCGGCGCTCACGTCCTGGGCGAAATCGCGGGCGATGGCGTCGGCGGGCAGAGTGAGGAAACCGTCGGCGTCTGCGATGAAGTGCGCGAAGCCCGGAGGCGCCGGGAAGCCGGTGGTGTCAGCGGCCGAGTGGGCGCCGAGCGTCGGTGCGAAGGCCGCGACGTAGACCAGCGACTTCACCTTGGCGTTGCCGCCGGCCTGGGTGATGACCGCACCGCCCCAGGAATGGCCGACCAGCACGACCGGACCGGTCTGGGCGTTGATGATGCGGTTGGCAGCGGCGACGTCGTCGTCCAGCGAGGTCAGCGGGTTCTGCACCGCGACCGCGTTCAGGCCCTGGGCCTGCAGCAGCGGGATGACCTTGTTCCAGGACGAACCATCGGCGAAGGCGCCGTGCACCAGGACTACGGTCGGGCGGGTGTCGGCGATCGGAGCAGGGGTCGCGGCGGTGGCGGCGGCGCTCAGGCCGAGGGCGGAGGCAAGGACCAGCGGGGCGAGGAAGTTCATGGCGGAGTTCCTTGGGAGTGAGTGGGCCGGGTCGTTCCCGGTGAGGCCACTATCCCGGAGTCGACCGCACGTCATGTGCTGTAAAGTCCAGAAAACTTGCCATGGAGTCCAAACATGACCGACAGGCTCGATGCCCTGCTGGGCAATTTCTCGGTGCGGGCCACGGTCCGCAACACCGGCACCATCTGTGGCACCCATGAATTGGCGACAGAAGACGGCTTGGGCCAGCTGCACCTGGTCAGGCGCGGCACTGTGGTCGTGCACCACTCCGTGGGCAAGTCGATCACCATCGATACGCCTAGCCTGCTGCTGTACCCGCGGCACTGCGGCCACCGCTTCGTGGTGGAAGGCGAGGAAGGCGCCGACCTGGCCTGCGCGGCCCTGGGCTTCGAATCCGCCACCGAAAATCCGCTGGTGTCCGCGCTGCCGGCCTACCTGTGCCTGCCGCTGGACCAGCTGACGGGCGCCCGCCTGCTGCTGGACCTGCTGTTTGAGGAAGCCTTCGAACAGCGCTGCGGTCGCCGCGAAGTACTGGGCCGCCTGTTCGAACTGGTGCTGATCCAGGTACTGCGTCACCAGATGGAAAGCGAGCAGTTGCAGACCGGCCTGATGGCGGGCTTGGCGCACCCGCGCCTGCGGCGCACGATCACCGCGATGCACGAACGGCCGCGTGAGGAGTGGACGCTGGAAGCGTCGGCGGCGGTGGCGGGCATGTCGCGCAGTTCGTTCGCGCAGACGTTCCGCACCACGGTCGGATGCACGCCGGGCGAATATCTGCAGCGGTGGCGGATCCTGCTGGTGCAGAAGGGGTTGCGCGGCGGCAAGCCCTTGAAGTTACTGGTCGATGACGCCGGCTATGCCAGCGAGTCGGCGCTGTCGCGGGCTTTCAAGGCGCAGGTGGGGGTAACGCCCAGGGAGTGGAAGGGGCGAACTAAAGTGCAGCGCAGGCCTGACTAGTCCGCTATCGGCCAGGAGCGGTCTTACCGCCCAACCGCTACCCGGTCCGATTAATGGCGAGCGCGTAAAGGTAGGTTAGAGGCCAAATGAGAATGACGGCTACGAACCACGCCCACTTGCCAGTGCGGAATGCGCGACGGGCTGACACAAAGGCGGTAACGATCGTCAGCACGATCGCCGCATACATCAGGCCTGCGCCGGCGATCCCGAACATTTCGACCGGTCCGCCGGTCGCGTCGTTGGGAACAAATGCAGCGCCGTATACAAAGAATGCGAGGACGGTGCCGAGGCCCAACTTCGGTATCAGGTTGCTACTGGTTGTCATGCCATTTTCCCAGTTGTTGAAGCCATACCACAAACGTCCGCTTAGGGTCGGAAGCAGTCGTCCGCCAGGCCAACGGCGCCGGCAGCGCCGTTGGCCCTGCTCCCTTAGGCTTCTGTCTGCTCCGCTAGCTCAAGGGCGTCATCGACCTCGATTCCGAGGTAGCGAACCGTGCTTTCCAGCTTTGTGTGCCCCAGCAGTAGCTGGACGGCGCGTAGGTTCTTCGTTCGGCGATAGATCAGGGCTGCTTTGGTGCGGCGCAGCGAGTGGGTCCCATAAGCACTGCTGTCGAGGCCGATCTCGGAAACCCAACGATGGACGATCCTCGCGTACTGCCTAGTGGATAGGTGGAGTGACCGGCGAAGGCGGCTAGGGAACAGATACGCATCCCCCGCCACACTTAAGCCGTCAAGCCAGGCCGCCACAGCTTGGCGGGTTTGGTCGGAGATCTCGAAGCAAACCGGTTGAGAAGTCTTGCGTTGGACGACTGTTGCTCGCGCCGCGATGGCGACGCCATGCCTGACGTCCCGCACCCGAAGGGCGACCAGGTCACATGCCCTCAGCTTCGAGTCGATGGCTAGGTTGAAGAGCGCCAGCTCTCGAGACTCCCGCCGGAGCTGAAGCCGTACCCGTATGGCCCAGATATCGCGGAGCTTCAACGGAGCCTTGCGGCCCACGACCTTGCCCTTGTTCCAAGGGACTGGGTTAGCAGCAGCGTTCTTCATGTTGGACTCCAGAGTGGGAGGTCCGAACATGCCTTCTATTGCGGAGGGGCGGCCCGATGGCCGCTTCCGGCTGTGGATTCAACCGGTCGATGTAACACCTGAAGGCTGCCGTTGCACATGACGTCCCGGGCAAGGATCCAGTGCATGGCAAGCCAGAACGTAACGTATACTCGCGCCCTGAACCCGCCGCAGGCTGGTCGCCCAACTTCCTCCGGGATGCGGCCCCAGGTATCCCGGCGGGTTCGCTATGTTCCGAATCCTCTTGGCATTGTTGGCGCCGGATTTCGGCCTGGCCGATAACCGGACATCCAGCAAGTCGCAATCCCGCTCGTTACAGCTTCAGTGGAAGGCCCGCACTTTGAAGGCATTCAGTAAGGGTCAAGTGGCCGTTCTGCAGGCGGGTCTCGTTCGCCTCATCTAGCGCTGCTCGATGCTGCCTTGTGAGGACGGGCAATAGTTCGCCCACCTGCGCCATTGTCCGAAGCTTCGCCTGACTCCCGCTCACCCAAATGTGCAGCAGTGTCATCGCCATGAGCTTGGGCAAGGAGCTGGCGCTAATCGCCTCGAACGCCTCACGTCCGATAGCGTCGCTGATCGTCTTGGCGTCGAACATAGGTAGCCCCCTGGAGTCGGGAGTGGGTGTGAATTGCGGGCCAGTTGCTTCAATCGAATAACGAACCATAGGGCGGCTCAAGGCCACGCGCGCACGTCCCTCTTGGGTAATGGGTCCAGTGCTGCACCCAGCGTGCCACTTGCACCTGGACCCGCGCGTTCTCACCAAAGTCACTCGCGCGCGTGCGCGCGCATAGGTTTCGACATGCCAAGCAACGCCCTCGCACGACACAGCCTTAGGCAGCCAGGTGTGCGCAACATCCACAACCCCTATGGCGATCAACTTCCCAGCACATGCACCGAGAACACTAACCGCCTTCCGCGGCGACTCGGGCCGCTCGGATACGGGGGAGGTTCAGGGCGACCTTGGCCCTTCCCTCGGGGGTTTTGGGGCCCGTCGAACGCCCCCCGTGCCAGCGACATCGCGTGCGCCCTGGAATGGGTTTCGTCCGACAAGGTGTTCCGGCGCGTGTCCTAGCGCCACAACAACTACTGATGAGTGCCATATCTGTTCACCGAAGTAGTTCGCGCGCACGTGCAAGCGTTTCGAAGTGACTGGAACGCGCGTTGCTCGTGGGGTCGTGCGTAGAGTCTTCACAAGATGAGGGCACATGGGGTGTGGGTTGCTTATACAACCCTTGGTAAGAATCTAAAAAGGTGTACGGTTCACGTACTGACCTCTTTGTCCCCATGAGTTTCCGCAGTTACGGAATACGTAACTGCGATGCATCCTTTTCCTCTCCGCGAGGTACGGGAATCGCATCTGTCATTACGGAATTCGTACTGGGCTCACGGCGCTTCGGGCGTTTGTACCGCGGACGATCGTGCTTCCACTCGCCGGTGGGCACCTTGGTGCGCGAACAATCAAGCTTGCCACTGCAGTCGTCGATCGGCATCCAGGTCAGCGCGTACAAGTTCGGCCCAATCTTTAGACCGCCCTGCTTTGTGCGGAAGACCAATCCGTAGTGCTCCAGCTCCAGGGCCGCGAAGTGCAATGTCTCCGGAACGGTCCAGCCCCGCTTGGCCATGAACGTCCTGCATGTGGTCAGATCGCCATTGTTATGCCCGTTGTACTGTCTGATCAGGTCGCAGAGCAACTTGATTGCAGTACCACCACACTGCTTCCAGTTCGCCGAGTCCTGCACGGCATGTGGAACCCGCGAAAACGTCCCGGATTCGCGGCGGCCTAGGTGTTTGGCACGGCTGCGGGCCTTATGATGCATCGCTCAGCCCCCCAAACTGGACACGCGCTGCAATCTGCGCCTCGATCCATTCGTCCACGGAAGACTCAGGCCAGGCATTAAGACGCTGTCCCAGTTTGATCGGCATGGGAAACGTCCCCGCTGCCATGCGGCGGTAGAGCTCGGAGCGACTGACCCCCGTACGAGCGATCACCTCGGGTAAGCGGACTAGGCGCTGCTTTGAGCCACGTGCTTTAGACTGTTGAGGCGACTGCATTCCGGCTCTCCAATAAAAAAGCCGCCTTGCGGCGGCTTGGGTGGGGGGTGATTTTTCGACACAAAAAAGCCCGCTCATGGCGGGCTTGGCATCAGGGGGCGATCGGACGAACCGGACGCAGCGCTCCTAGCATGGGAAATCTACTTCGTATCTGTTTCCCGAGCAAGTGCTGCGAGACGACCTGCGCCGTTTAAGGATGTGCCTGGACGGATCTCGGCGCAGCGCTCCCACACAAACTGTCCAGATAGTTCGCCCACACCTGCATCGCCTCGCGCCGGGCGTCGCCAAAAGTGGTGCGGTCGTAGGCCTTCTGCACATCCCCACGTTTGGCATGAGCAAGCTGGGCTTCCAAGACATCGATATCGACGTTGAGGCGTTCTCGGGCAACAGTACGGAGCATCCCGCGGAACCCGTGCGTGGCGTGCTGCCCTTGGAAGCCCATGCGACGGAGCGCTGCACTCAGGGCGTCCCGGTGCAGGTGGGGGGTCTTCTGGCGGGCCAAGGGAGGAAACACATAGGTTCGTCCTTCAGTGTAGGCCTGCATCTCGCGCAGGCCAGCAATCGCCTGGGTCGGCAACGGGACCAGATGATCGTGTCGGGTTTTCATGCGGTGACCGGCAACGTGCCACTCCCCCGCCTCCAGGTCGATCTCGTCCCAGCGCGCGGAGGCCACGATGCCCGGACGCATCGCCGTCAGCATGGCCAGCCTCAATGCCGCGCGGGTCACCGGCGTCGGGTAACCGTTGATCGCTTTGACCAGCGCCGTGATCGTCTTGACGTTGGTAGCTGCCGGGATGTGACCCTTGTCATGGGCGGGCACCGCCCCGCGAAGCGACAGCACACGCCCATCCTCACGCAACCCGTGTTGCTCGGCGTAGCGCGTGATGCCTTGCAAGTACTGCCGGGCCTTTGCCGCGAGTGCTGGGGCCCCCTTGCCTATGTCAACCAAAACCGCCACAGCATCCTTAGTGGTCAAGGTGGCGACCGAACGCCGGCGCAGCTTTGGAATGAGGTACATCTCCGTGACGTACTTGGCCTTGCGGTAGGTTTCCGGCGCCCAGCCCGGCCGCTTGTGCTCCAGCCACGCGGTAGCCGCGAGCTCGAACCCGGCCATGGCATCGCGCCTGGCCGCCGCCTTGGCTTCCGCGCGCGCAGCCGAGGGGTCTTGGCCGTTGCGCAGGACACGGCGCGCCTCGTCTCGTCGCTCGCGCGCCTCAGCGAGGCCGACCTCTGGATAGACACCGAACGCCAAGCGCTTTTCCTTGCCGGCGAATCGATACTTCATTCGCCAATATCGGCCACCGCTCTCGGTCACTTCGAGGTACAAGCCGAGGCCATCGGCGTGCTTGCCGGCGCGGGCCGACTTGATGAACAGCGCGGTGAGCTTGTTGGTTGCGGTCGCCATGGCATTCCAAGGTCGCAAAGTGGGCCCAATGTGCCCCCACGGCCAGATGCCCCCAAATATGCCCCCAGCTTGGCGGCGCTGCAATGGGACGACCTGAGATCCCCAGAAACAAAAAACCCGCCAAACTGGCGGGTTTCTGTCGATTCTCGGGACGTCGTGAGATGACCCGAAACTATGTGTTGGTGCCCAGGAGAGGACTCGAACCTCCACGGTTTTACCCGCTAGTACCTGAAACTAGTGCGTCTACCAATTCCGCCACCTGGGCTCTCTGCAACGGTTTGTGCCGTGCGAGGCCGCGTATGTTGCGTTGCGGCGGGCACCTTGTCAACGCCTTGTGAGCAATTTTTTTTGGCGCCGGCGCAAGCAACAGCAAAATGGGTCCCGGCGTTCGCCGGGATGACGGATGTCCATGGCCGCTGGACCTTCAATGAATCCGCCGGAAGCCGCCTGTTGCCGCCTCCCGGATTCGGGGCTATGGTCGCGCTTACATCACTAATTGGCGGGCGGCGCACCCGGTGCGTCGCCCGCGCTGCTATTGGAGCCCGATCCATGAACCACCCCATTCCCCCGCCCCTGTTGATGTCGCGCCTCGACGTGGAGCGCATCGAGGCCCTGCTCGAGCTGCCGATCGCCGAGGGCATCGACACCTCGGCGCTGGAGGCGGAGCTGGAGCGGGCCGAGGTCGTCGAGCCGGGGCAGATGCCCGATGACGTCATCACCATGAACACGACCGCGCGCTTCCGCGACGAGACCAACGGCGAAGAGCACGAGCTGACCCTGGTCTACCCGCGCGATGCCGATGGCAGCCCGGACAAGGTTTCGATCCTGGCGCCGATCGGCAGCGCCCTGCTCGGCCTGCATGTAGGTGACTCGATCGAATGGCCGCTGCCAGGCGGCCGCACCGCGCGGCTGCAGGTGCTTTCCGTGCGCAACCAGCCTGAAGCCAACGGCGAAGCGCACCGCTGACCTCCTCTTTGCGTCTCTCGCATTGCGACGACGCAGGCAGAACATGCGACCGGGCCAACAGCCGCGCCACTGTGCGCGGTTAAATCGTGCAACGTTAAACTCCGCCCAACGACTCATTCCAGGTTCGTATCGCCCTCCCCATGAACGAAACCGTCCGTCCGGCCTTCCACGGCTTCGAGCAGATCCCGCTGCGCGAGTACGCCGAGCGCGCCTACCTCGATTACTCGATGTATGTGGTCCTCGACCGCGCCCTGCCCTTCCTCGGCGACGGCCTCAAGCCGGTGCAGCGCCGGATCATCTACTCGATGAGCGAACTGGGCCTCAATGCCGGGGCCAAGCCGAAGAAGTCCGCGCGCACCGTCGGTGACGTCATCGGTAAATACCATCCCCACGGCGACAGCGCCTGCTACGAGGCGATGGTGCTGATGGCGCAGCCGTTCTCGTACCGCTATCCGCTGGTCGAGGGCCAGGGCAACTTCGGTTCCACCGACGATCCCAAGTCGTTCGCGGCGATGCGCTACACCGAGTCCAAGCTCACCCCCATCGCCGAAGTGCTGCTGGGCGAGCTCGGCCAGGGCACGGTCGACTGGACGCCGAACTTCGACGGCACGCTGGAAGAGCCGACCTGGATGCCGGCGCGCCTGCCGCACCTGCTGCTCAACGGCACCACCGGCATTGCCGTGGGCATGGCCACCGACGTGCCGCCGCACAACCTCAACGAGGTCGTCAGCGCCTGCCTGCGGTTGCTCGACGACCCCGACGCGACCACACGCGACCTGTGCGAGCACGTGCTCGGCCCGGATTACCCGACCGCCGCCGAGATCATCACCCCGCGCGCCGACCTGCTGAACATGTACGAGACCGGCCTGGGCAGCGTTCGCGCCCGCGCCGTGTACGTGAAGGACGGCAGCAACCTGGTGATCACCGCGCTGCCGTACCAGGCCTCGCCCGGCAAGGTGATCGAGCAGATCGCCACGCAGATGCGTGCCAAGAAGCTGCCGTGGCTGGAGGACATCCGCGACGAGTCCGACCACGCCAACCCGACCCGCATCGTGCTGGTGCCGCGCAGCAACCGGATCGATGCCGAACAGCTGATGGGCCATCTGTTCGCGACCACGGACATGGAGAAGAGCTTCCGGGTCAACTTCAACGTGATCGGCCTCGATGGCCGCCCGCAGGTGAAGAACCTCAAGGCGTTCCTGAGCGAGTGGCTGTCGTTCCGTACCGACACCGTCACGCGCCGCCTCAAGCATCGCCTCGAAAAGGTCGAGCGCCGACTGCACCTGTTGGAAGGCTTGTTGATCGCCTTCCTCAACCTCGACGAAGTGATCCGCATCATCCGTCGCGAGGACGAGCCGCGTCCCGTGCTGATGGCGCGCTTCAAGCTCAGCGACGAGCAGACCGACTACATCCTCGAGACCAAGCTGCGCCAGCTGGCGCGTCTGGAAGAGATGAAGATCCGCGGCGAAGAGGCCGAACTGGAAGCCGAGCGCGATCGCATCATCGCCACGCTCGACAGCAAGGCCAAGCTCAAGAAGCTGGTGAAGGATGAACTGATCGCCGATGCCAAGAAGTTCGGTGACGAGCGTCGTTCGCCGCTGGTCGCACGCGGCGCCGCGCAGGCATTGTCGGAAACCGAACTGGTGGCCAGCGAGCCGATGACCGTCGTGCTCAGCGAGAAGGGCTGGGTGCGCGCGGCCAAGGGCCACGACATCGACGCATCGGGCCTGAGCTACCGCGAAGGCGACGAACTGCTGGCGGCGACCAAGAGCCGCAGCACGCAGCAGGTGGCGTTCCTGGATTCGACCGGTCGTGCCTATTCGACCGTGGTGCATTCGCTGCCTTCGGCGCGCGGCAATGGCGAACCGCTCACCGGCCGCTTCTCGCCGGCACCGGGCGCGTCGTTCCAGGCGCTGGCCAGCGGCGACAACGACCATCGCTTCGTGCTCGCCTCCAGCCACGGCTACGGCTTCGTCACCCGCTTCGAAAACCTCACTGGCCGCAACAAGGCCGGCAAGGCGATGCTGTCGCTGACCCCGGGCGCCAAGGTCATCCAGCCGGCACTTGTCGGCGACGTCGAACAGGGCCGCATCGCGGTGGTGACCAACGTTGGCCACCTGCTGACCTTCCCGGTGGGCGAACTGCCCGAGCTCGACAAGGGCAAGGGCAACAAGCTGATCGACATCCCCAAGGCCAAGCTCGGCACCGAGCGCGTGGTCGCGGTGGCGGTGGTGCTGCCGGGTTCGACGCTGGTGGTGAAGTCCGGAGCACGGACGATGTCGCTGTCGTTCAAGGACCTCGATGCCTACGTCGGTGCACGCGCCACGCGCGGTGGTTTGTTGCCGCGCGGTTGGCAGAAGGTCGAAGGCCTGGCGGTCGAATAAGCCATGCAGCCCGACTTCTGGCACCAGCGCTGGGCGGAAAAGCAGATCGGCTTCCATCAGGACAAGCCGACGCCGCTGCTGCTCAAGCATTGGCCGTCGTTGCAGATCGAAGCCGGCAGCCGCGTGTTCGTGCCGCTGGCCGGCAAGAGCCTGGACATGGCCTGGTTCGCCTCGCAGGGATTGCGCGTGCTCGGCGTCGAGCTGTCACGCATCGCCGTGGAGGAGTTCTTCGCCGAGAACGGCCTGGAGCCCGAAGTCAGCCAGTCGCCCTTTGGGGCCCACTACGTGGCCGAAGGCATCGAACTGATCTGCGGCGATGCGTTCGCACTGGACGCGGCCGTGCTTGCAGACTGCGCGGCCGTCTACGACCGTGCCGCCCTGATCGCCCTGCCCGCTCCACTGCGCCGACGCTACGTGCACGAACTCTACCCGCGCCTGCCGCAGCGCTGCCGCGGCCTGCTGATCACCCTGGAGTATCCGCAGCACGAGAAGGACGGCCCGCCGTTCGACGTGCGCGAGGCCGAGGTGCGCGAGCTGTACGGGCGCGACTGGGACGTGGCCACGCTGGAGCGCCGCGACATCCTGGCGCAGCAGCCGAAGTTCATCGAGGAAGGCGTCACGGCGCTGGATACCGTGGTCTATCGGATCGACCGCCGCCAGTTTTGACCTGGATCAAGGCGGTCATCGCGCTCCCGGCCTAGCCTTCTGCCATGGCCACGCCGTCTCCCGCCTTCGACCCCGATCTGCTGCGCCGCTATGACCGGCCCGGGCCGCGCTATACCTCCTATCCGACCGCTCCCCAGTTCTCCACGGACTTCCAGTCCGGCGAACTGCGCGAGATGGCGGCCATCAGCAATGGCGACCCGATTCCGCGCCCGCTGTCGATCTACGTGCACGTACCGTTCTGCGCGAGCCCGTGCTTCTACTGCGGCTGCAACCGCATCATCACCCGCGACAAGGCCCGCGGCGACGCCTACCTGACCCGGCTGTACCGCGAGATCGGGATGATGTCGACGTTGTTCGACCGCGATCGCGAGGTTGCGCAGCTGCACCTGGGCGGTGGTACGCCCAACTTCCTCGCGCCGGAGCAGATCGCCGAAGTCGTCGACGTGATCCACCGCCACTTCTCGTTCGCCCGCAGCGGCGAGCGTGACTGCTCGATCGAGCTCGATCCGCGATTCGTTTCTCCCGATGACATCCGCATCCTCGCCGAAGCCGGCTTCAACCGCGCCAGCCTCGGCGTCCAGGACTTCGACCCGGTGGTGCAACAGGCGGTCAACCGGATCCAGAGCGTGGAGGAAACGCTGGCGATCATCGAGGCATGCCGCAAGCATGGCCTGCGGTCGGTCAACGTGGACCTGATCTACGGGTTGCCGTTGCAGTCGCCGGAAGGTTTCGAGCGCACCCTCGATATCACCCTGGCCGCACGCCCGGATCGCCTGGCGATCTACAGCTACGCGCACCTGCCTTCCCTGTTTCGTCCGCAGCAGCGTATCCGCAGCGAAGACCTGCCCTCCCCGGCAGTCAAGCTCGGATTGCTGCAGCGGGCGATCGAGCGCCTTGGCGAAGCGGGCTATGTCTATATCGGCATGGACCATTTCGCCCTGCCCGAGGACGACCTCGCCGTGGCCCAGGCGCGCGGCGGCCTGCATCGCAACTTCATGGGCTATACCACCTGTGCCGACAGTGACCTGATCGGCCTCGGGGTCAGCGCGATCAGCCACATCGGCGCCAGCTTCAGCCAGAACCCGCGTGACCTGCCCAATTGGGAAAACGCCATCGACGAAGGCCGCCTGCCGGTCTGGCGCGGCATGCGCCTGGACGCCGACGACCTGGTCCGGGCCGACGTCATCCAGCAGCTGATGTGCCACGGCGAGATCGACATCGGCGTGGTCGAGCGCCGCCACATGATCGACTTCGCCGACTACTTCGGGCAGGCACTGCAGCGCCTGCAACCGCTGCAGCACGACGGGCTGGTCGACGTGTCCGCCACCCACATCCGGGCCACCTCCCGCGGCCGGCTGCTATTGCGTATCCTTGCCTCGTGTTTCGACCGATACCTCCCCAGCCAGCCCGACGCTGCTCCTGGGCAGTTCTCGCGGACCGTGTGATCCGGGACGGAGCCTGCGCATGAGTTCGGGCGTCATGTTTCCGCATACCGACGCCAGCATCCTGGCCGACGACGGCGATTCGTTCACTTTCTGCTCCACCTGCGCCTTCTCCCAGGCCTGCCTGTCGTCGGGCATGGACAAGAGCGCGCTGGCGGAGCTGCACGTGCTGGTCGAGCATGTCGGTCCGCTGCACGCGGGGGAGCACGTGTTCCGCGAAGGCGATCCCTTCGGCGCGATCGCCGCCGTGCGCGCCGGCACCGTCAAGACCTACATGACCGACGCCGACGGGCGCGAGCAGGTGCTGGGCTTCCACCTGCCAGGTGAGGTCATCGGCCTCAACGCCATCCACGACGATCGCTACCCCTGCAACGCCGTCGCCCTGGACACGGTGATGCTGTGTCGTTTCTCGTTCCCGCGAATCGCACTGCTGGCCACGCGGCTGCCCAATCTGCAACAGCACCTGTTCAAGCTGATGAGCCGCGACATCGGCGTGGCCTCGCTGTTCGCCGGCGACCACTCCGCCGACGAACGCATGGCTGCCTTCCTCATCGGGCTCTCACGACGCCTGGCCCTGCGCGGGTTCTCGCCGCGCCGCTTCCAGCTGACGATGTCGCGCACGGAAATCGCCAACTACCTGCGCCAGGCACCGGAGACGGTCAGCCGCGTGCTGCGCCGTTTCGAGCGCGATGGTCTGCTGGCCATCAAGCAGCGCGACGTCGAGATCCTCGACATGCCGCGGCTTGAAGCCCTGGCGCTGACGATACTGCGCCACTGATCGCGACCGCGCAGCGGCCCGGCCGCAGTTGCCTCGTGCTCCATCCGGGACGATCCACTCCGCCTTGATCTGCGTCATGGAGCCGGCAGGCCGTGCAGGCAGAACATGCCGGCGTCCGTTCCATCACTGGAGTGCCGCAATGAATTCCACCCGCAAGCTTTGGGCAGGATTGGCGATCCTGCTCATCGCTTCGTTTGCCGTCCTGATCTGGGTCGGCAGCGAAATCCACCGCCAACAACCACCTATGCCCGAACAGGTGGTCGGAGCCAACGGCGAAACGATCTTCACCCGCGCCGACATCGAGACCGGCCGCCAGGTCTGGCAATCGATCGGCGGCCAGCAGCTGGGCTCGATCTGGGGACACGGCGGCTACGTCGCGCCGGACTGGAGCGCCGACTGGCTGCACCGCGAAGCCGAAGCCGTCATGGACGGCTGGGCACGGAAAGAAGCCGGCGTCGACAGCTACAAACATCTCGACGCCACCCTCCAGGCCGGTTACCGCGCCCGCCTGCAGAAGATGATGCGGACCAACACCTACGACGCATCGACCGGAACCATCCGCCTGGATGACGACCGCGTTGCCGCGATCGCCAAGGTCGCGGCGCACTACCAGAGCCTGTTCGGCACTGACCCGGCCACCGCGGGACTGCGCGAGGCGTACGCGATGCGCGACGGCACCGTCGCCGATGCAGCGCACCGTCGCATGCTGACCGCGTTCTACTGGTGGACCGCGTGGGCAGCGGTCAGCGAGCGGCCCGGTTCGGACATCACCTACACCTCCAACTGGCCGGCCGACGACCTGGTGGGCAACAAGCCGCCGTCCAGCGCCTTCGTCTGGACAGTGTTCAGCGTGCTGTTCCTGATCGCCGGCATCGGCCTGCTGGGCTGGCATTACGCCGTCAACCACGGCGACGAGTTCGCGCCGGTGCTACCCAAGAACGATCCACTGGCGGCGATCAAGGTCACCGCATCGATGAAGGCCACGGCCAAGTACTTCTGGGTCGTGATGGCGCTGTTCCTGACCCAGATCCTGCTTGGCGCGATCACCGCGCATTACCAGGTCGAAGGCCAGCAGGCTTACGGCTTCGCCCTGGCCGATGTGCTGCCCTATTCGCTCACGCGCACCTGGCACACGCAACTGGCGGTGCTGTGGATCGCCACGGCCTGGCTGGGCATGGGGCTTTACATCGGTCCGGCCATTTCCGGGCACGAGCCGCGTTTCCAGCGCCTGGGTGTGAACGTGTTGTGGGTCTGCCTGCTGGTGATCGTGGTCGGTGCCTTCGCCGGGCAATGGCTCGCCGTCATGCAGAAGCTCGGCCTGGAGAAGAACTTCTGGTTTGGCCACCAGGGTTGGGAATACGTCGACCTGGGTCGCTTCTGGCAGTGGTTCCTGTTCATCGGCCTGGGCCTGTGGCTGACCCTGGTCGGCCGCTCACTGTGGCCGGCGTTGCGCAACGGCGGCGATTCGCGCTCGATCGTGATGCTGCTGTTCCTGTCGACCGTCGCCATCGGACTGTTCTACGGCGCCGGCCTGATGTGGGGCGAGCACACCTCGCTGTCGATGGTCGAGTACTGGCGCTGGTGGGTGGTGCACCTGTGGGTCGAGGGCTTCTTCGAGGTCTTCGCCGTGGCCGTGATGTCGTTCCTGTTCACGCGCCTGGGCTTGCTGCAGGTGCGCACGGCGACGGTGGCGGTGTTGTTCGCCACGATCGTGTTCATGGCCGGCGGCGTGCTGGGCACCTTGCACCATCTGTACTTCACCGGCACTCCGACCGCGGTGATCGCCCTGGGTGCCAGCTTCTCGGCACTGGAAGTGGTGCCGCTTGCCTACGTCGGTTTCGAGGCCTACCACAGCTACAAGATGGGCAAGTCGACACCGTGGATGCAGCGTTACCGCTGGCCGATCATGTTCTTCATCGCGGTGTCGTTCTGGAACCTCGTGGGCGCGGGCCTGTTCGGCTTCCTGATCAATCCGCCGCTGTCGCTGTACTACATGCAGGGCCTGAACCTCACGGCGACGCACGGCCACACGGCATTGTTCGGTGTCTACGGCATGCTCGGCATCGGCCTGATGCTGTTCTGCCTGCGCGGCCTGAAACCGGACGTGGTCTGGAACGAACGCCTGCTGCGGACCAGTTTCTGGGCGCTCAACCTCGGCCTCGCCGGCATGGCACTGTTCACGCTGCTGCCGCTGGGCATCCTGCAGCTGATCGCTGCGCTCGACCACGGCTACTGGTACGCACGTTCGGCTGATTTCATGCAGCAGCCGATCGTCGAGATGCTGGTGTGGATGCGCGTTCCTGGCGACACGATCTTCAGCGTCGGCGCGGTTTCGCTGGCCTGGTTCGTGCTGCGGCTGTGGGTTGCACCGCAGCGCGAAGCGGCGTTGGATGCGCTGCCGGCGCATCGCTGAACCGGACGCACCCGGGAAAAGGGCCGCTTTTGCGGCCCTTTTTCTTCAGAGCGGAAAGGCACACACTCCGGGTGATCCAGATCAAGGCATCCCCGCCCCTGCGAGTCCACACTCGCGCCATGCGCCAGCCCACTCCCATTCCCGCTTCCGGCCTGTCGACCCGACACCTCGTCCAGGCACCCCATCGGCTGATGTTCTTCATTGGCGCCGGCAATCTCCTGCTGGCGATGCTGTGGTGGGCCTTGTGGATGGCATCGGTACGCTGGAGCGGCTGGACGATGCCGCAAACGCCGGTCTACGCCGGCTGGCTGCATGCATTCATCATGCAGTACCTGGTGCTGCCCAGTTTCATCTTCGGCTTCCTGCTGACGGTATTCCCGCGCTGGATGGGGCTGGCCCCACCGCAGCGCTGGCACTACGTACCGGTCGGCGCTGGCCTGATGGGCGGGCAGCTCGCGATCCTGCTGGGTGCCTGCGGCTGGGAAGTCGGCTTTACGGTCGGTCTGTGGATGGCCCTGGCCGGCTGGATCGCGGGCGTTGCCATCCTCGGCCGCCAGGTGTTGCTGGAAAAAGGCCGCACCTGGCACGCCTGGTCGTGCCTGGCCGGACTGATCCTCGGCCTCGTCGGCGTTGCCGCCTTCATCGCGTTCGCACTCGGCGCTTCCCCATTCTGGGTGATGTTCAGCGTCAAGGTCGGCAGCATCGGATTGCTGCTGCCGGTGTACATCACTGTCGCCCATCGGATGTTCCCGTTCTTCGCCGGCAACGTCGTGCCCGGCTATCAGCCATGGCGACCGATGGCGTGGCTGGCGACGATGTGGGCACTGCTGCTGGTGCACCTGGCGATGGAACTGAGCCACGCATACGCCTGGCTGTGGCTGGCGGATGTACCGCTGCTGGTGGCCAGCGTCATCGCCCTGTGGCACTGGTGGCCCCGCGGACGCATGCCCGGCTTGCTGGCAGTGCTCTTCATCGGCACCGCATGGCTGCCACTGACCTTCGGGCTGTATGTCACGCAAAGCCTCACGTACCTGATCACCGGTGAATTCGTGCTGGGCCGTGCGCCGATGCATGCACTGTTCATCGGATTCTTCGGCAGCCTGCTGGTGGCCATGGTGACGCGCGTGACGCAAGGCCATTCCGGACGGCCACTGGTGATGCCGCCGGTGGCGTGGTTCGCCTTCATCGCGATCCAGGTGGTCGCTGCCATGCGCGTGGCCGCCGAACTCATGCCCGATGTGCTGGCCTGGCAGGTGCTGGCCGCCGCGGGTTGGCTGCTCGCCTTCCTGCCCTGGGTCACGCGGATCGGCGTCATCTACCTCAGCCCGCGCGCGGATGGTCAACCGGGCTGAGCGCCATACGAGTCGAATCCATGATCGAGTTCTATCCGCAGATCAAGCTGGTGCACATTGCCGCGATCACCTGCAGCGGCGCACTGTTCGCCATGCGCGGCAGTGCCGCCGTGGCCGGCATGCGCTGGCCGATGGCAGCGCCGGTGCGCTACGTAAGCTACGGCATCGACACGGTGTTGCTGACCGCGGCAATGATGCTGCTGACGATCCTGCCGGGCGGTCTGTTCGCCAACGGTTGGCTGGCGGTCAAGGTCGCACTGGTGGTGACTTACATCGTGCTCGGCGTGATGGCGATGCGTGACGGCCGCAGCCGCCGCGCGCGTGCCGGTTTCCTGGTCGCCGCATTGCTGGCGTTCGCGCAGATCTATTTCATTGCACGCGCGCACCATCCGCTCGGCGTGTTTTACCTCTGGCAGGCCTGATCCGGCGGCCGCAACGCCTGACCCTTGCCGTGGTCCGTGAAAGTGGCCGCTGGGCCAGCGACTGTGGCGGCCGCACCTCGCTTCCGGGCACGGTCCGGGCCTGAATGGCCCACGGCGCTGGAGCGCACTGGCAGGATGTCGAGCACGCCGTCAACGCCTCGGCGGCATTACGCGGGCTTGCATACGCGCCGGTACGGTTTTTCAAGCTTGATCGCAGTCATTGCAGCGGCCAATGCAGACGACGACACTTGTCGGATTACCAAGTCGCAGCAGAAGCCAGATGACCCGTCCCTCCTCATTCGATCGCGAGCAGTTGCTCGCATGTGCCAACGGCACCATGTTTGGTCCGGGCAATGCCCGCCTGCCGGCTCCGCCGATGCTGATGTTCGATCGCATCACCGAGATTTCGACCGAGGGTGGCCGCTACGGCAAGGGCGTGATCCGCGCAGAACTCGATATCAAACCCGACCTGTGGTTCTTCGCCTGCCATTTCGAAGGCGACCCGGTGATGCCCGGTTGCCTGGGCCTGGATGCGATGTGGCAGCTGTGCGGCTTCTTCCTGCCGTGGCTGGGCGAACCCGGCCGCGGCCGAGCGCTGGGCGTGGGCGAGGTGAAGTTCACCGGCCAGGTGCTGCCCAATGCCAAGCTGGTCCAGTACGAGATCGACATCCGCCGCGTGATGCGCGGCAAGCTGGCGCTGGTCATCGGCGAAGGCAGGATGTCGGTCGACGGACGCGAGATCTACACCGCGGACAACCTGCGCGTCGGTCTGTTCACCTCGACGGAGGGCTTCTGAGTGCGCAGGGTAGTCATCACCGGCCTGGGTATCGTTTCCTGCATCGGCAATGATCGCGCTTCGGTTTCCGCATCGTTGCGCGAAGGACGTCCCGGCATCAGCTTCGTCCCCGAGTACGAACAATTGGGGCTGCGCAGCCAGGTCGCGGGCGTTCCGCACATCGACCTGGATGCGCGGATCGACCGCAAGCTCAAGCGCTTCATGGGCGATGCGGCGGCCTACAGCTACGTGGCCATGCAGGACGCGATCGCAGACGCAGGTCTCGACGAGGAACAGGTGCGCAATGTCCGCACCGGTGTGATCGCCGGTTCGGGCGGCGGTTCGCCGCAATGGCAGATCGAAACCGCCGACCTGTTGCGCAACAAGGGCGTTCGTCGAGTCGGCCCGTACATGGTGCCGCGCACGATGTGCTCGACGGTATCGGCCTCGCTGGCCACTGCGTTCGGCATTCGCGGCCACAGCTATTCGGTGTCCGCGGCCTGCGCGACCTCGGCGCACTGCATCGGCATGGCCGCCGATCTCATCCGCCTTGGCGTGCAGGACGTGGTATTCGCCGGTGGCGGCGAAGAAGTGCACTGGGGCATGACTTCGCAGTTCGACGCCATGGGCGCGCTGTCGACCCATCGCAACGACAACCCGCTTGCGGCATCGCGCCCCTATGACGCCGACCGCGACGGATTCGTAATCGCCGGCGGCGGCGGCATGCTGGTGCTGGAGGATTACGAGCACGCCAAGGCCCGCGGCGCGCGCATCATTGCCGAGCTGGTGGGCTACGGCGTGACCTCCGATGGCGCCGACATGGTCGCGCCCTCGGGCGAGGGCGCGGTCAGGTGCATGCAGATGGCGCTGGCCGGACTGGATGGCCAGGGCGTCGGTCCGGTCGACTACCTAAATACCCACGGAACCTCGACCCCTTTGGGCGACGTGGTCGAGCTGGAAGCGGTTCGCGCGGCATTCGGCGGCGCGATCCCGCCGCTGTCGTCAACCAAGGCGCTCAGCGGCCACTCGCTCGGAGCGGCCAGCGTGCACGAGGCTGTCTACTGCCTGCTGATGATGGAGGACGGCTTCATTGCCGGCTCGGCCAATATCGACACCATCGATCCGCGCGCAGAGGGATTCCCGATCGTGCGCGAGAGTCGTGATCAGGTCTGTACGACGGTGATGTCGAACAGCTTCGGCTTCGGCGGCACCAACGCCACGTTGGTGTTCAAGCGCGTTCAGTAGCCGCGAAGGCGCTCGACAGTGGGGCAGCGACTGCTGCCCCACACGGTTGCCGGACTGCACGGCCCACGCTTACCCGCAACTTCCGCAGCACTGCCCGCCCTGGTGACCTGCCTCGGCGTTGCTGTCGGTGGGAGTGGCCCGCACCCCCAACCCGCCCAGTATCTCCAGGACTTCGTGCTCGCTGAGCACGGTGGAGACGTTGAGCTGGCCAGTGGCGCTCTCGACGCTGACCGCGGCATGCGGGTCGGCATTGCGCAACGCAGCCGTGAGCAACTGCTCGTCAACTGGTTGGCCGGCGAGGTTGTTTTGAGTGGACATGAGAGTCTCCGTTGCCGTGATGTGACGTGAAGCACGCTGGTGGTTCGCCTGCGTGAAGTGCACGGCCAAGGCTAGGCAAAGTCGCGCGCATCAGCGTTGACCAGGATCAAGCCCGACGCAGGTTGGCTCGCAGGCCGACGCTCGCGTCCACGTCGCTACGCAGCCGGCTGGTTTGACGTACATCAAGGCAAAGCGCCGTGCCCGGGCCTACCGTGAGCCATTGCCAAGGCAGTCACATGGGGGGCGTGTATGGTCGTCGGGCTTCAACCACACCAGCGCACCGATCCTGCTTGACCGCGACGGCCGGGTCCTCGCCCGCAGCGCAGTCACCGGCCTGCAGCCGATCCGGGATTCGTCGCCCAGGTGAAGCAATCCTTCGCTGCCTCGCCCTGACAACCCTTCACCCAGTTCGAGCTTCTCCAAGGAGTAACCCATGAAGATCCTTTCCACCTCACTGCTCTGCCTCGGACTGCTCGCCGCGTCCGGATTCGCCCACGCCGCCAGCAACTGCACCATCTCGCTCAAGGGCGACGATGCAATGAAGTTCGATCTGAAGACAGCAACGGTGTCGGCCGCGTGCCCCAGCATCACCGTCGAACTCGTGCACACCGGCAAGCTGCCTGTCGCAGCCATGGGCCACAACGTGGTCATCAGCGCGACCAAGGACGTGGACGCCATCGCGCGGGACGGCATCAAGGCCGGCGCGGCGAACAATTACGTCACCAAGGGCGACACCCGCGTGATCGCCGCGACGACACTGGTCGGCGGCGGCCAGAAAACCAAGGTCACCTTCCCCGGCAAGAAGCTCACAGCCGGTGGCGACTACACGTTCTTCTGCAGCTTCCCCGGCCACTCGACGCTGATGAAGGGCAAGTTGACGGTCACCAAGTAAGGGGCGAGCCGCGGCCACCCGCTCCGGCGGGTGTGCCGCCGGCCCACTCTGCGAGGCGGAGGCAACGATGGCACGCAACCACCGCGACTGGGTCGCCACGGCCATTGCCAGGATCGAGGCCGACTTCAACCGCTCATCCGACACCCATCTGATACCGCTCGAGCTGCCCGGCTATCTCGGCATCGACGTCTACCTGAAGGACGAGTCCAGCCACCCCACCGGCAGTCTCAAGCACCGGCTGGCGCGCTCGCTGTTTCTCTATGCACTGGCCAATGGCTGGCTGCATGAGGCGAGCACCGTGGTGGAAGCCTCCAGCGGCTCGACCGCGGTGTCGGAAGCCTATTTCGCGCGGCTGCTTGGCCTGCCCTTTGTCGCGGTCATGCCCCACGGGACGTCGCCGGAGAAGATCCGCGCCATCGAGTTCTACGGTGGCCAGTGCCACCTGGTCGACGGTGCCAGCGGGCTGGACGAAGCGTCCCGGCGGCTGGCGCGTCAGAGCGGCGGCCATTTCATGGATCAGTTCACCTACGCCGAGCGCGCCACCGACTGGCGTGCCAACAACAACATCGCCGAATCCATCTTCAGGCAAATGGCGCTGGAGCCGCATCCGGTCCCGGCATGGATCGTGTGCAGCGCCGGCACCGGCGGCACTTCGGCGACGCTCGGCCGATACGTCCGATATCGTCGCCACGACACCCGCATCCTCTGCGCCGACCCGGAATCATCGGTGTTCTTCGACTACTACGCCGGTGCAATGCGCGGGCGCGCCGACGCCAGCCTGTCGCTGCCGCACGGCTCGCGCATCGAAGGCATCGGCCGGCCGCGGGTGGAGCCCAGTTTCATCCCGGGCTGCATCGACACCATGGTCAAAGTGCCTGATTCGCTGAGCCTGGCGGCGATGCGTCACGTCAGCACCTGCCTGGGCCGTCGCGTCGGGGGATCGACCGGAACCAATTTCGTCGGCGTGCTGTACGCAGCGCAATGCATGCGATCTGCAGGCCAGACCGGGTCGATCGTCGCCATCCTGTGCGATGGCGGCGAACGCTATGCGCACAGCTACTACGCCGCCGACTGGTACGACCGCAACGGCATCGACGTTGTCCACGCCGACGCCGCCCTGGTTGCCGCGCTGGACGGTACAGACCTGGAGCTTGCAGTCGCTGCAGCGGCGACCTGAGCCGTCATGCCTGCCCCAGCGCCGCCTGGTGCACCCCCGCGACCGCACGACCGGACGGATCGGCCATGGTCGCGAACGCCGCGTCCCAGGCAATCGCCGCCGGTGACGAGCAGGCGATCGACTTTCCGCCCGGCACGGTCTCGGCGCAGGCGGCACTGGGGAAGAACTGCTCGAAGATGTGCCGGTACAGATAGGCCTCCTTCGTCTGCGGCGGGTTGACCGGGAAGCGGCTGGTGGCCGCGGCGAAGACGCGGTCGCTGACCTGCGCCTGCGCGTGCGCCTTGAGACCGTCGATCCAGCCATACCCGACGCCGTCGCTGAACTGCTCCTTCTGCCGCCACAGGATCGATTCGGGCAGGTAGCCGTCGAAAGCTTCGCGCAGGATCGACTTCTCGATGCGTCGCGTACCGTCCGGCCCGGGCCCTGCCATCTTGTACTGCGCGTCCATGCGCATCGCCACGTCGAGGAACTCGACATCGAGGAACGGCACGCGCGGCTCCACGCCCCAGGCCATCATCGACTTGTTCGCGCGCAGGCAGTCGTAGTTGTAGAGGGCATCGATCTTGCGCACGGTCTCTTCATGGAACTCGCGTGCGTTGGGCGCCTTGTGGAAGTACAGGTAGCCACCGAAGATCTCGTCGCTGCCCTCGCCCGACAGGACCATCTTCACCCCCATCGCCTTGATCCGCCGCGCCAGCAGGAACATCGGCGTGGAGGCGCGGATGGTGGTGACGTCATAGGTCTCGATGTGGCGGATCACTTCCGGCAGTGCGTCCAGGCCCTCCTCGAAGGTATAGGTGAAACCGTGGTGTACCGTGCCCAGCGCCTGCGCTGCGATCTCGGCCGCGGCGAGGTCGGGCGAACCGTCCAGACCGATCGCGAACGAATGCAGGCGCGGCCACCACGCTTCGCTGGCGTCGTTGTCCTCGATGCGCTTGCGTGCGTAGCGTGCGGCCACTGCGGCAACCAGCGACGAGTCCAGCCCGCCCGACAACAGCACGCCGTAAGGCACGTCGCTCATCATCTGCCGGTGCACCGCGCGCTCGAAGGCCTCGCGCAGCTCCTGCTTCGCCACTTCCACGCCCTGCGTCGCGTCGTAGTCGCGCCAGGGTTTGACGTAATAGCGCACCAGTTCACCGCTGGAACTGTCGTAGTAGTGACCCGGCGGGAACTGGGCGACATCGGCGCAGACATCGGCCAGCGCTTTCATCTCCGAGGCCACGCAAAGGCGGCCGTCATGGTCGTGCCCCCAGTACAGCGGGCATACGCCAATCGGGTCGCGCGCAATCAGGTAGCGCTTGTTGCCTGCATCCCAAAGCGCGAACGCGAAGATGCCGTTGAGCTCGTTGAGCCAAGCGGCGACGTCGTCACGTTCGCGGTAGAGCGCGCTGATCACCTCGCAGTCCGAGCCGGTCTGGAACGCATACGGTTCGCGCAGCCGTTGCTCAAGCTCGCGGTGGTTGTAGATCTCGCCGTTGACGGCCAGCGCCAGTTCGCCGTCTTCCGAATGCAGCGGCTGCGAGCCGCCGGCAGGGTCGACGATGGCCAGGCGCTCGTGGACGAGGATCACGCCGTCGTCCAGGTGCACGCCGCTCCAGTCGGGGCCGCGGTGGCGCTGGCGTTGCGAAAGCTCGAGGGCGCGCCGGCGCAGCGCTTGCACGTCGTCGCCGGGTTGCAGGCCGAATATGCCGAGGATGGAACACATGGGAGGACTCCTGGGTGGGCTTCTTTCGGTGGCGGGAAGGCAGAAACGAAGAAGCCCGCGCTTTTGGCGCGGGCTTCGTGAGCGAGTTAGCGTGTCTTGTGCGCGCTAATCGCCGGCCCGCGGGTGGCTGGCGTTATTGCGGTTGTTATTGTTCAGGCCGGCCACGGGCGCGCCGCCGCGGAGCGCGGCATTGGTGGCGTGGGCGAGGGCCTGGACGGAAGACATGGGCCGATCCTGCGACAGCCGGCGGCCACTTGCAAGCCCCCTCCCCTTGGGTAGGAGCGAGCTTGCTCGCGATCCGTCGGCCAGGCGCGGTCCGGCCTGGTCGCGAGCAAGCTCGCTCCTACGCCCATCCAATTGCGCGACACTAGGACGGGGAATCAATCCACGACGGGGACCATGAAGAAACTGATCAAACGCAGCCTGATCGCGCTGCTGCTGTTGCTGGTGGCAGGCGCTTTCGCGATCTGGTGGCTGATGCGCGGCAGCCTGCCGAGCCTGGATGGCGAACTCGCCCTGCCCGGCCTGTCGGCACCGGTTTCGATCCAGCGCGACGCGCTGGGCGTGGTCACCGTCGATGCCGCCAACGAAGCCGATGCGATGCGCGCACTGGGCTACGTCCACGCGCAGGAACGCTACTTCGAGATGGACCTGCTGCGCCGCGCATCGTCCGGCGAATTGTCGGCCCTGTTCGGCCCGGCCGCGATCGACACCGACAAGCAGCGCCGCGTGCACCGCATGCGTGCGCGCGTGAGCGCCCACCTCGATGCGATCCTCGGCGACAAGCGATCGATGGCGCAGGCCTACGTCGATGGCGTCAATGCCGGCGTGGCCGCATTGAAGGTACGCCCCTGGCCCTACCTGCTGCTGCGCACCCAGCCCGAGCCGTGGCGCCTGGAAGACTCTGCACTGGCCGGCTACGCCATGTACTTCGACCTGCAGGACGCCAGCAACGCACGCGAACTGGCGATGTGGAAGCTCAGGCCGCAGGTGCCGGAGGCGCTGTATGCGCTGCTCGCCCACGACGGCAGCAGCTGGGACGCACCGCTGGCCGGCCGGCCGCGTGGCGACGCCACCCTGCCCGATGCGGCCACGCTCGACCTGCGCAAGCTGTCGATGCCCGATCCCGCCGACCGCCCGGCCAACGTGCCCGAGCGCTCGGACGTGGGCAGCAACAACTTCGCTGTCTCCGGCCAGCTCACCGCCGACGGCCGCGCCATCGTCGCCGACGACATGCACCTGGGCCTGCGCGCACCGAACATCTGGTTCCGCGCACGCCTTCGCTATCCCGACACGCGCGCCGTCGGCGGACACGTCGACGCCACCGGATTCACCCTGCCCGGCCTGCCGGCGCTGGTGGTTGGCAGCAACGGCCAGGTCGCCTGGGGCTTCACCAACAGCTACGGCGACTGGCTCGACTGGCAGAGCCAGCCGGCCTGCGCCGAACCCTGCGCGGGCGTGACGCGGCACGTGGAGCGCATCCGCGTCGCCGGCCAGTCCGATGTCGAATTCCCGGTCGACGAATCGGCCTGGGGACCGATCCTGTTCCGCCAGCCCGATGGCAGTGGCCTGGCCCTGCGCTGGGTTGCCCACCAGCCCGGTTCGATGAACCTGGGACTCGCCGATTTCCTGCACGCGCGCTCGCTCGACGATGCCCTGCAGATGGCCGACCACACCGCGATCCCCGGGCAGAACCTCGCCATCGGCGGTCGCGACGGCCGCATCACCTGGCGCCTGCTCGGTCCGGCGCCCGTGCGCCAGGCCAGCTGCGCGGCGACCACCGTCAGCGACGCAGCATCGTGCCCGCCGTGGCCGATCACGACCGCCTCGGGCATCGCCCTGCCGCCGGGCACGGTGCAGCGGATGTGGAGCGCCAACACCCGCGTCGTGGACGGCGCGCTGCTTGCCCGCATCGGCGACGGTGGCTACGCCAATGGCGCGCGTGCCCGACAGATCCGCGACGGCCTGTTCGCCAGGGAGCGTTTCAACGAACGCGACCTGCTGGCAATCCAGCTCGACGATCGCGCATTGTTCCTGACGCGCTGGTGGCAGCTGCTGCGCGACCAGGGCACGTCGGACAAGTCGCCGGCGCTGCACGAACTGGCCGTGGCATCACCGACCTGGCAGGGCCACGCCAGCACCGACTCGGCCAGCTACCGGATCGTGCGCGCCTGGCGCCTGGCCGTGCACGACCGCCTGCTCGACGGCCTGACCGCACCGGCGCAGGCCGCGCTGGGCAAGGACTTCGAGATGCCCAACCTCTCGCACTTCGAAGGCGTGGCCTGGCCACTGGTGACCCAGCGCCCGGCGAACCTGCTGCCGCGTCGCTTCGCCTCGTGGGATGCATTGTTCGAGGATGCCGCGCGTGAAGTGCGCGACGAGTTGCAGGAGAAGGGCCCGATCGCGCAGCGCAGCTGGGGCGAGCGCAACACCGCCAGGATCTGCCATCCGCTCAGCCGTGCCCTGCCCGCCTTCGCCAAGCCGGCGCTGTGCATGGCCGCCGATGAGCTGCCCGGCGACAGCGGCATGCCGCGCGTGCAGGGGCCGAACTTCGGCGCGTCCGAGCGCATGGTGGTGTCACCGGGCCACGAAGCCGACGGCATCATCCACATGCCCGGCGGACAGAGCGGTCACCTGATGTCGCCGTTCTGGGGCGCGGGCCACGACGACTGGGTGCATGGACGGCCGACGCCGTTCCTGCCTGGAAAGACGCAGCACACGCTCAAGCTGGCGCCGCAGTAATCGGCATCGGTGCGACGCCTCTCCCGTTCGCGGGAGAGGCCTGCGTCAGCGCAGCAGCATCCGCTCGATCAGTGCCAGGTACAGATCCGGCAATGCCTCGAGATCGGCCACCGACACATGTTCGTCCACCTTGTGGATGCTGGCATTCACCGGGCCGATCTCGATGCACTGCGCGCCCAGCGGCGCGATGAAGCGCGCATCCGAAGTACCGCCGCCGGTGCTTTCCTCCGGCGCGGCGCCGCAATAACGGCCCAGCACTTCACGCGCGGCAGCACGCAGCGGGCCTTCGGGCGTGTAGAACGGCTCGCCGCCGCGATGCCAGCGCACTTCAAACTCCAGCCCGTGCCGCTGCAGCACCGCTTCGCATTCCTGCTCAAGCCGCTCTGCAGACCAGCTGGGATTGAAGCGCAGGTTGAACAGCACTTCGAGCTCGCCGGGAATGACGTTGTTGGCGCCGGTGCCTGCATGGATGTTGCTGATCTGCAGGCTGGTCGGCGGGAACGTCTCGTAGCCGTCGTCCCAGCGACGCGCCGAAAGTTCGGCGAGCGCGGGCATGGCCTGGTGGATCGGGTTGCGGGCCTTGTCGGGATACGCGACATGGCCCTGCACGCCGCGCACCGTCAGCGTCGCCGACAACGTGCCGCGACGGCCGACGCGCAGCAGGTCGCCCAGCTTCGCCATCGAAGACGGCTCGCCGGTGATGCACCAGTCCAGTCGTTCGCCGCGCTCGCGGAACGTCTCGGCAACGCGGCGCACGCCGTCGATGGCATCGCCCTCCTCGTCGGAGGTCAGCAGCAGCGCGACCCGGCCAGGATGGTCGGGATGGGCAGCGACGAAGCGCTCAAGCGCGATGACGAAGGCGGCGACACTGCCCTTCATGTCCGCGGCGCCGCGTCCATACAACACGCCGTCGCGGATCTCGGGCAGGAACGGATCGCTGGCCCAGGCTTCGCGAGGTCCCGGCGGAACCACATCGGTATGGCCGAGCAGCACCAGCGTCGGGCCCTCGCTGCCGTGCACCGCCCACAGATTGTCGACGTCGCCGTAGTGCATGTGCTCGCAGCGGAAATCCGCGGCGAGCAGGCGCTGGCCGAGCATCGCCTGGCAATCGCCGTCCTGCGGCGTGACCGAAGCGCGTGCGATCAGGTCGCGAGTGAGGTCAAGGACGTCGCTCATGCGTCAGTCCAGCCCGTCAACCCAGCGCGCCGACGCCGAAGCGCTGCTTGAAGCCGTTGTCGCTGAAGCCCTGGCTGACCCTGCCGTCGTCGGTCATCACCAACGGACGACGGATCAGCTGCGGGTATTCCTTCAGCAGCAGCTTCCATTCGGCATCGGAGCCTGGCGTCTTGCGATTGTCGGGCAGGCTGCGCCAGGTCGTGGACGACTTGTTGATCATCGCGTCCCAGCCACCAAGCTGGTCCTTCCACTCGACCAGCTTTTCGGGCGACTGGCGCTCGTCGCGGTAATCGACGAAGGCATAGCCCAGGCCGAACCGGTCAAGCCACTTGCGGGCTTTCTTGCAGGTGTCGCAATTGTTGAGTCCGTAGAGCGTGGTCATCTTCAGTCCGCCAATCCGCGCAGCAGTTCGTTGATGCTGGTCTTCGACAGCGTCTTGGCGTCGACCTGCTTGACGATCACCGCGCAGTACAGCGAGTGCGAACCGTCCTTGGCCGGCAGCTGGCCGGAGACGACCACGCTGTACGGCGGCACGTAGCCATAGGTGATCTCGCCGGTGGCGCGGTTGTACACGCGCGTGCTCTGGCCGAGGAACACGCCCATGCCGATCACGCTGTGGTGGCCGACGACGAAGCCTTCGACGACTTCCGAGCGGGCGCCGATGAAGCAATGGTCCTCGATGATCGTCGGCGAGGCCTGCAGCGGCTCGAGCACGCCACCAATGCCGGCACCGCCGGACAGGTGGCAATGCTTGCCGACCTGCGCGCACGAACCCACCGTGGCCCAGGTATCGACCATCGTGCCTTCGCCGACGTGCGCGCCGATGTTGACGAAGCTCGGCATCAGCACCACGTCCTTGCCGATATAGGAACCGCGGCGGGCGATCGCACCGGGCACGACGCGGGCGCCAAGCTTGCGGAAATCGGCCTCGCCGAAACCCTCGAAGCGCCCCGGGATCTTGTCCCAGAACGGCGCCGGGAAACCTTCGACCAGCTGCATGTCGTTGACGCGGAAGTACAGCAGCACGGCCTTCTTCAGCCATTCGTTGACGGTCCAGCCGCCCTTGCCGTCGGGCTCGGCGACGCGGAACTCACCGCTCTCCAGGCCAGAGATCACGCGCTCGACGGTCGGTCGCGTCGAGCCTTCCAGCTCATCGGGGGTCAGCATTGCCCGGCGCTCGAAGGCGCTGTCGACCATGAACTTCAGTTCGTCGACGCCCGGCCCCTTCGGCGCGACCTTCTTGCGGACGGCCTTGCGGGTGGTCTTGCGGGCGGGCTTCTTCTCGGAACTCATCAACGATCTCCTTCAAGGCAGGCCAGCAACGCGTCGCGCAGGGCCTCCTGTTGCGTTTCATCGAGCGCGCCATCGCGCCCGTCGGGTTGGGTACTGGTGAGCTGGAACACGTCCTCCGCGCGCTCGCCGAAGGTGGCGATGCGGGCGTCGTGCACGCGCAGACCCTGGCCGCGGATGGCCTGGGTGACGTCGGCCAGCAGTCCGGGCCGGTCGGTGCAGACCAGGCTGAGCATGGTGCGGCCGTCGTCGAGCGTGTCGAAGCCGACCTGCGCGGCGATGCGGAAATGGCGCAGGTGGCGCGGCTGCTGGCGACGCGTCGGCTTGATGCGGTCGAGCGGACCGTCGAGCACTGCGGCCAGGCGCTGTTCGACCTCGTCGATGCCCGGCGGGCAACGCGGATCGATCGGCACGACCTCGAAGCTGTCGAAGATCATCGCGTTCGGCCCATCGAGCACACGCGCCTGCTGGATCGCCAGGCCGAGACGATCGAGCGTGGCCACGATCGCGGCGAACAGGCCATCGCGGTCCTGGCAATGCACGAACACTTCCAGGGCACCGGCATGCTCGCCGACGGCGCGCGCACGCACGCGTGTTTCGCCAACGGCGACGCCGCGCAGCGAGGCCGCCTGCCAGGCGATCTGGTCGGGGCGGCTGCGCTGGAAGCCGATCTCGGGCATGCGCGCAAAGAGTTGATCGACGTCCTCGTCACCGAAGCCGAGCGTGGCCAGCATCGCGCGCGCGGCATCGCGGGTTTCGCTTGCGCGTTCGACACCTGCGACCGGATGCTCGAGTCCACGGCGCAGCGCCAGGCGCGTGGCCGTGTAGAGATCGGCCAGCAGGCGATCCTTCCAGGCATTCCACAGCTTGGGTGAAGTGCCGGCGATGTCGGCGCAGGTCAGAAGATACAGATGATCCAGGTGCTCGCGATCGTTGACCTTGCCGGCAAAGCGATGGATCACTTCCGGATCGGCGATGTCCTGCTTCTGCGCCGTCACCGACATCAGCAGGTGCTGGCGCACCAGCCATTCGACCAGCGCGGTGTCGGCACGCGACAACCCAATCGTGCTGCAGAAGATGCGCGCATCCTCGGCACCTAGTTCGGAATGATCACCGCCGCGGCCCTTGGCGATGTCGTGGAACAGCCCGGCCAGCAGCAGCAGTTCCGGCTTGCGCAGGCGCGGCCACACTTCGTGGGCGATGCTGAAGCGCTCGTCGACGATGCCCGAGGCGAAGCGCGCCAGGTTGCGCAGCACCGCCAGCGTGTGCTGGTCGACGGTGAAGACATGGAACAGGTCGAACTGCATGCGCCCGGAGACTTTCGCGAAAGCCGGAATCCAGCGCCCCAGCACGCCCAGTCGCGCCATGCGCTCGAGTGCATGCACCGGGTGCGGACCGCGCAGCAGCGCGATGAAACGTTCGCGCAACGCCGGCTCGGCCTGCTGGAACGCCGGCACGCGCGACAGCGACTCGGCCAGTGCGCGCGCGGTCTGCGAGTGCAGGCCGCGGACGGCATCGTGCCCGGCCCACACGGCAAACAGTGCGAAGACATCGTAGGCATCGCGCGGCCACTGCGGGTCGCGCGCGGCCAGGTAGTCGCGGCGCAGTTCGAAAGCATGGTCGATGACGACCGGCGCGGTCTCGCCTTCGATCTGCTCTTCGAAGCGCTGCAGCAGGCGTTCGCCGATGCGCAGCACCAGCGCGGCACTGCGGTAGAAGCCCTGCATCATCTGCTCGACGGCAAGCGTGTCGGCGTTGTCGACATGCCCCAGCCGTTCCGCGAGCAGCTTCTGGTAATCGAAGCGCAACCGCTCCTCGCGCTTGCCCGCGACCAGGTGCAGGCCGAAGCGCAGGCGCGACAAAGCGCGGCGTTCGCGCTCGAGCGTGGCCAGTTCGTCGGCGCCGAACTGGCCGATCGCAACCAGCGACTCCAGGTCGCCGGTGCCGACGATGCGCAGCGCCATCCAGCGCAGCGTCTGCACGTCGCGAAGGCCACCGGGGCCTTCCTTCAGGTTCGGCTCGAGGTTGTCGGCGGTGTCCTCGTAACGGGCATGACGCAGGCGCAGTTCCTCGCGCTTGGCGCCGAAGAACTCGCGCGCCGGCCATACCTGGTTCGGCGCCGTCGCCACCTGCAAGGCATGCATGTCCTCGACGGTGGCGATCAGCGGACGGGCTTCCAGCATCGCGGTGAGCACGGTGATGTCGGCGGCGGCCTGGGTGCATTGCGCCGCTGAACGCACGGCGTGGCCGACCGGCAGGCCGGCATCCCAGAGCAAGGCGACGAATGCGGCCAGCGCCTCGCCGTGCGCGACCTGGGCGTCGGGCTCCGCGAGCACCAGCAAATCGATGTCCGACTGCGGAAACAGTTCGCCGCGGCCGTAGCCGCCGACTGCGAACAGTGCCAGCGGCGCGTCGGCCGGCAGGCAACTGGCCCATGCGGCGCGCACCTGGGTGTCGACCGCGCCGGTCCGCGCCTGCAGCAGGCGGTCGATGTCGGCGTCGGGGTCGCTGTCGAAACGTTGTGCCAGGCCGGCACTTACCGCCGCAAGCGCATTGCGGATGGCGAGCGCCTGGTCACCAGTCTCCTGCGCCGCCGGTCGCGCCGCCGATCCTGCGGTGGATCCGGCGTCGGCGACCGGAGCCGTCATAGGTCGTTGTCGTCCCCGGGAACGCGGGTCAGGATCTCGACCCCGTCGTCGGTGACCACGACCGTGTGCTCCCACTGCGCAGAGAGCTTGCGGTCCTTGGTGACCACGGTCCAACCGTCGGGCAGCAATTTGGTGTGGCGCGCGCCCTCGTTGATCATCGGCTCGATGGTGAAGGTCATGCCGGGCTTGAGCACCAGCCCTTCGCCGGCGCGGCCGTAGTGCAGCACCTGCGGGTCTTCGTGGTAGATCCGGCCGATGCCGTGGCCGCAGTACTCGCGCACCACGCTGAAGCGTTCGGCTTCGGCGAACTGCTGGATCGCCGCGCCGATGTCGCCCAGGGTCGCGCCCGGACGCACGGTACGGATACCGCGGAACATCGCCTCGCGGGTCACGTCGACCAGGCGCCTGGCCATGACCGACGGCTCGCCGACCATGTACATGCGGCTGGTGTCGCCGTGCCAGCCGTCCTTGATCACGGTGACATCGATATTGACGATGTCGCCGTCCTTGAGGACCTTGCCGGGGCTGGGGATGCCGTGGCAGATGACGTTGTTGACCGAGGTACACACGGTCTTGGGGAATCCCTTGTAGCCGACATTGGCCGGGATCGCCTTCTGCACGTTGACGATATGATCGTGGCAGATGCGGTCCAGTTCCTCGGTGGTCACGCCCGCCTTCACGTGCGGGGCGACGACCTGCAGGACCTCGGCGGCCAGGCGGCCGGCGACGCGCATCTTCTCGATCTCTTCGGGGGTCTTGATGGTGATGGCCATGGCGCCATTATCGCCTATCTGCGGCCCGTTCAGGGTCCAACCGACCCCCAGCTTGCCCGTAACACAGCGTTACGGCTACAATCCCGCGGCTTGGCCAGGCCTTCGTGCCTTCCCAACCGCCCACGCCGGGCGCAGCAACCGGGCCAGCAGGCCCCGAGCAGGCGAATACACACCCGCTGCAACCCTTCGTGCCGGGGTGCCTGCGGTCCTTCGGGGCCAACAGGTTCGGTCACGGACGCAGCGGGGAGGCCCAACCCCGGAACCATCGCCCCCGGCCCTGCCGCGGGCAGCCGCCATACCCTACCCGGCGGCCGGTTCCACTGCCTTGGAGTTTTGCAATGCCCCAGATCACCATGCGCCAGATGCTCGAAGCAGGCGTCCACTTCGGCCACCAGACCCGTTACTGGAACCCGAAGATGGGCCCGTACATCTTCGGCGCCCGCGGCAAGATCCACATCATCAACCTCGAGAAGACCGTTCCGCTCTTCAATGACGCGATGAACTTCATCTCGGGCATCGCGCAGAAGCGCGGCATGATCCTGTTCCTCGGCACCAAGCGCAGCGCGCGCGAAGCCATCAAGGAAGAAGCCGAGCGTTGCAACATGCCGTACATGACCCAGCGCTGGCTGGGCGGCACGCTGACCAACTTCCGCACCGTCAAGCAGTCGGTGCAGCGCCTGAAGGAGCTGGAAGCGGCCGAGACCGATGGCACCTTCCAGAAGCTGGTCAAGCACGAAGTGCTGGGCCTGCGCCGTGAGCGCGACAAGCTGGAAGCCTCGCTGGGCGGCATCAAGGAAATGAACCGCCTGCCCGACGCGCTGTTCGTGATCGACATCGGCCACGAAGACATCGCGATCAAGGAAGCCAAGAAGCTCGGCATCCCGGTCATCGCCGTCGTCGACACCAACTACGATCCGGCCCTGGTCGACTACGCCATCCCGGGTAACGACGACGCCATCCGCGCCGTGCAGCTGTACGCCCGTGCCGCCGCCGACGCCGTGCTGGAAGGCAAGGCCGCTGCGCCGACGCCGGCTGGCGTGCGCGAGGAAGACTTCGCCGAAGCCGCCGCCGAAGGCGAAGAGAACGGCGCCGAGCGCAAGGCCCCGCGTGGCCGCGCCCCGGCCAAGAAGGCACCGGCCAAGAAGGCCGACGCCGCCGAGTAAGGCCGGCGTCATGCGGCCGCGCGATCATGCGCGGTCGCATCGCTTTGGTCGTACTGCATCTGGTTCACATTGAATTGATTCAGCGGACGCGCCACGCACCGGCCAGCCATGGCCTGAGCGACCTTTGGCGCCATCCGCACATCCACCGAATTCCGAGGTAATCCCCATGGCTGAAATCACCGCTTCCCTCGTCAAGGAACTGCGCGAGCGCACCGGCGCCGGCATGATGGAGTGCAAGAAGGCACTCGTCGAAAACAATGGCGACATCGACGCTGCCGCCGAGTGGCTGCGCAAGTCGGGTCTGGCCAAGGCCGACAAGAAGGCCGACCGCGTCGCCGCCGAAGGCCGCATCGCGGTTGCCCAGGACGGCGGCAAGGCCGTGCTGGTCGAGATCAACTCCGAGACCGACTTCGTCGCCAAGGATGACAACTTCCTGGGCTTCACCGAAGCCGTCGCCAAGGCCGCCCTGGCCTCCGGCGCCGCCGACGCCGAAGCGCTGAAGTCGGCCAAGGTCGACGACGGCCTGACCGTCGAGGAAACTCGCGCCGCCGTGATCTCCAAGGTCGGCGAGAACGTGCAGGTCCGCCGCCTCGCCCGCGTCGACAGCGCCAACAACGTTGCCGCGTACGTCCACGGCGGCCGCATCGGCGTGCTGGTCGAGGTCAAGGGTGGCGACATCGAGCTGGCCCGTGGCATCGCCATGCACGTTGCCGCGATGAACCCGCCGCACATCAAGGCTTCCGACGTCCCGGCCGAGTTCGTGGCCAAGGAAAAGGAAATCGAGCTGGCCAAGATGTCCGAGAAGGACAAGGCCAAGCCGGCCGAGATCCTCGAGAAGATCATCAGCGGCAAGATCGCCAAGATCGTCAACGAGGTCACGCTGTACGGCCAGCCGTACGTGCTCAACACCGACCAGACCGTCGAGCAGGTGCTCAAGGCCGCTGGCGCCGACGTCGTCACCATGCAGCGTCTTGCTGTTGGCGAAGGCATCGAGAAGGTCGTCGAGGACTACGCTGCCGAAGTGATGAAGCAGGCCGGCCTGGCGTAAGCCACCGGCGCCTCCCCGGCGCATGCAACAACAAGAAGGCCGCGAGAAATCGCGGCCTTTTTGCTTTGGAGTGCATCTGCTCCAAGCGACGGTGTCGTCGCTGCATTGGTCAGAAGTTGAGGGTGTAACGCGCGTTCACGCCGTGGTCGCGGGACTCGTCGGCGAACTGCCCGCTGTAGTTCAACTCGACCAGGCCATTGCGACTGACCCGTGCCCCCAGGCCGACTTCGGCCAGGTCGGCGTTCTCGGCCAGAGGCACGCCGTAAACATCGAACGCCCCGCCGCCTTGCCAGGCCAGCGACGCAGTCGACGACAGGTCACCACTGGCATGTCGACGAGCCATGCCGCCGCGCAGGCTCAGCCAGCTTTCCTTCTGTTCGGCGACCTTGAGGTTGAGGTTGAAGCGCAGCCCCAGCGTCGAGAGATTGATCCGACTGTCTGCAACCTGCCCGGCCAACGCAGCGACGCCACCGCGTTCGACAAAGCGATCCGAACTCGTCCGCACCTGGGCGAACTGCCCGTACGGCTCCCATTCCCAGGCACCGGCAGCCCAGCGATAGCCGCCTTCGATATACGCCTGGCGGGTGTCGGCATCGTAGTCGGCACGGGTCCGATCCTGCACGCCGGGAAACGCGATGGTCCGTTCGCCATCGACGTCATGCGCCGCATAGCCAAGACCCGCACGCACGCCGAAGCCGCCCCAGGCCTGGCCCGCATACAGGCCGGCGTGACGCGTGTGGATGTCACCCTTCGAATGCCGGCTCTGAAGCTTCACGTCATCCCGGCCAAGACCACCGAGCACGCCCACGCGAAAACCATTATCGAAGCGGAAGTCGTAGCCGAGCAGCGTGGTGCTGCCGTTGTACTCGACTTCGCCGGCATTGCCATCGGCGTGCAGCGTGCCGCCGCTGCTGAGCACCTGGATCCACGCGGCCGACGGCGCATCGCCATTGGCCGGCGCGAACTCACCGGAACCGGCCCGGGCCCGGACCAGCGCGGCATCACGCACATGACGACTGCCCTCGACCAGCACCGACTGGACGCTGGGATAGAGTTCGCCGCTTAGCGAGTCCAGCGCGCTGAGGGCCTGCTGCGGGAACAGCAGCGTCAGCGTCTGCGCCAGCCGCGCGTTGAATGGCAGAGCGTCGGCGGACCTCGCGGCAGAACGCTGGTTGCCTGTGCGCGCGGCCGCCGCAAGCGCGAGGCCTCGAGCGACGTCAACGTTGACCCCGTCCGCGCCGTAGTTGAAGTCGAACTTCAGGAACGGCGAAATGGCCGACGCGTCGATGCGGGCAAACTGGCCCGACACGCCACCGGTCGCCGTGAGGATGTTGAAGCGCTGTCCCAACAAGTACTGGCCCGGCGCATTGAACACCCGCACCGTACCGCCCAGCAGGTTGGCGCGCCCGGTGACATCGATGAGATCGGATGCCGACGGCGCTGCGATCTCGGCCTCGTACAACGAACCCGGTGCCTGGGTGTAGGTGCCCACGATGTGCAGGGTGCCGATCGAGTTGCCCGGAGCGACGGTGCCCTCGACCACGGTGTCGCCCAAAGTGCCGTTGCCGTGCAGACTGCCGCCTGCCGCAATCCGGGTAGCGCCGCCGGTCACACGTCCCTCGACGCTGGCGACGCCGCTGTTGACGAGCAGGTCGGTACTGGCCAGCTTTCCAATGAGCACGAACAAGCCGCCGTTGACCTCGACTTTGCCCAGGCGATTATCGGAATCCAGTTCGAGCACGCCCTGCCTGACATCAAGGCCGCCGAAGGTGTTCTTGCCACTCAGCCGCAGCCAGCCAACGCCCGACTTGGTCAACCGACCGCTGCCGCCGATGTCGTTGCGCCAGTCGTCCCAGGCCTCGCCTCCCCAGACCTTGAGGCCGCCAGCGCGCTGGTTCATCACCACATTGGTATCCACACGAATCTGACCCGGTCCGTCGATCGCCTTCTCCAGGTTGACCAGGCCCCAACCGTAGATGTCGTCGACACCGGGCGCACCGAGGTCGGTGGTCGTGGTCAACAGGACATCGCGCACCTGGGCATTGTCGAGGTACGGAAAGCGTTCGATCAGCAGTGCCAACGAACCAGTGACGTGCGGCGCAGCCATCGATGTGCCGGTGTACGTGGCATAACGGTAGGTTGGCATTCGCGAACGGACTTCCAGGCTGACGCTGCCATCCGGGCTCGTCGTAAGTTCACCTCGAGTGTTTCCGCCACCTGCGTAGATCGTCGACTGGATTTCGGCCCCTGGTGCGGCAACGCACCAGTTCATGCTAAGCCCGCATTTGTTCGAGCTGCTGGCCAGGACCAGGTTTCGGTCGACATTGACCACGCTGAGCCAATACTGCTCGATGTCTGAGAATGCACGCGGCAACGTGGCGTGGATGCCCGCAATCGGGTGTGCTTCGGGACTTGCGGCCCCAACGTCGTTGTTGCCTGCGGCCCAAACCTGGATCAGTCCCGTTGCCCGCGAACCATCGGTAATGGCTCGCCAGTAATCCGCTGCGCCTGGATCGAAAAGGCTGGAGTCCACGCCCTCGGTCGTGTCGGGCTCAACGGCGTAGCCCCAGCTGTGATTGATGACCCGGACCTCCTGTGCGTTCATTTGCCGGTACATATCGGCGATCGCCGAGACATCGGCACCGAAGCCAAGCAGATTCACCGGCGAATACCCGCCAGGGACCCTTTGCCACTGCGAAACAGAGTTGGAGAACAGACGCGCAGTCGTCAGGTCTGCGCCGAAAGCTACCCCATGGGTACCGCGACCGTCGCGGTTGGCGGCAATCGTTCCACCGACATGGGTTCCATGGTCGTTGTACCGAAAGCCGGGCGCATAACTCCCCCTGCGGATGATCTCGCGAACACGCTCCGGGACGCTGTCGTCAATCTGGATGTACTCAATGGCGACGTCATCGCCACGCGAAGAGAAACAGGCGCCGGGACCCGAGAGGAAGGTCGTATTGGTGCATCGACTACCGTCGGCAAGGGTGTCCGCAATCTGCAGACTGCGGTGATCCTTGCCCGCGAACTCCGGGTGATCGAGGCCGGTGCCGCTGTCGAAGATGCCGGTGCGAACGCCGCGACCACTCAGGCCGCGTGCGTAGGCGTACTCGGCACGGATCGCGGCAAGCCCCCAGTCCGCCTTGAATTCTTCGGAGCGCCAGCTTCCTGGGTCACCGGTGCGACCAGCTTCACTGACTGCACCTTGAGCGTTCGCGGTCGCGAGCCCAGCGAGAAAAATGGTCCCCGCGATCGCCGCGGATAGTGCCGAGCTGGCGCATGTGATGCTTTCAGCTTGTGCGTTCGCTCCCCTTGCCTTTTGCTGCATGTCCAGACGCTCCTTGTTTGACATGGACGAGCCTGGTCAAGACGCCGTTGGCGCTCTCCAGACTCCAGGTTCCGCTTCTTGTCGCGGCGCTCCCGTCTACCGCTGGTCAACCTTGCCGAATTCCGGCCCCCGGCTGACCCGGCGTAGGTGACCACTTCAAGTCCACGTCAGAAAATGAGAATCATCTGAAACACTCGGAGATCCCTGCGAGCGTTCGAGGTGCAGTGCTGTCGTGCATGCACGGGAATGGGCCGCAATTCTGCAGCCTGTCATTAGTCAGGAGCGGGATCTGCCGTCTCATGCGTTTCATGTCGCACGCACTCGCTCCCGCCGCCATGAACCGTGCGCAGGACTGGTGACGCCGAGGACCACGAAAGAGTCTGGAGAAGTCGATCCATCGACTTCCCCAGACATGCCGGACGCAGGGGGGGAGCCCCCGGCACTGACCGGCGTGGGTCCGTGGTAACCCACCCGGCTACGCACCCTCCTGGCGCGCAAACTACGCAGTTCCCGCTGACTTGCTTGGTGCGACTTGCAGGCAATGCTCGCCGACACGACATGCGCGATCCGCGCGCACGAATGCCTGTCGAAAACCAGACAGCTGTTGCTGAGTCGAAGTCCCCAATCACACAAAATTCGCGGACGCCTCATCTGACCACTACGATTGCGGGTCGTATATGAGAATCGTCTCAAAGCACGCGCGAAATACGCACGCTGGCTGCGGCGATGATGAATACGCGATTGGCACGGCGAACGTGCATCGAAGTCTTGGCGAAAGAGAGGCGCGGATGAAACTGGCGCCATCCTTGGCGCCCCATGCTTCATCCAGAAGACTGCAGGTACGACCTTCGCGATCCGCGGGGGAAGGCGCGCGGAGCCTGGCCGTCTCAATTGAATTGCGCCATCCGTGGCGCGTGATGCTTCATCCGGAAGCCTTTACCACCAGTACAGCCCGCGGGGCAGCGCGAACGTTGTCGAAGCGGTGAATAGGTGCGCCATCCTTGGCGCGTGAGCCTTCCTTTCGGAAGGTCATGGCCAGTAACGCAGGCGACGCCCTACCCCCCTACCCGGCCTGGCAGTTTATTTTCACGGAGGCATCGCGCCCGCTTCCCGGCAACCCTAGAAGCGGTACGCCGCGCTCAGCAGGTAATAGCGACCGCGCGGGTCGTCGTAGGCGATGTCGTAGCCGAGCTTGTCGGAGTCGTAGTTGACCGGCTGATGGTCGGTCAGGTTGTTGATGTTGAGCGAGAACCGCCAGCTGGCCAGCCCGACATAGGCCAGGTAGAGGTCGGCCGTGGTCCAGGCCGGCGTGCGGCATTTGCGCACGCTGGCATTGCCCTGCGGGCAGGGTTCGCCCGGCGCGGCAACGTCCGACGGTCCGAGCTCGTGGATGTTCAGTGCCGCGATCCAGTCGCCGACGGTCCACTCCGCGCCGGCCAGTACCGAGCGTTGGGGCGTGCCGTGACCGGCGTAGTCGAGCTCCGGGCTGGCGGCGTTGGCCTGGCGCCGAAGGTGGTCGAGGTAACTCGCCGCCAGGCGCAGCACGAAGCTGCCGTGCGCGTCGGTGGCGATGCGGTATTCGGACTGGAACTCCCAGCCATCCACTTCGGTGCGCCCGACGTTGGTGAAGTAGTCATTGATCGCGAACAACCCGCCCTGCTCGTCGCGCTCCAGCGCCTCGGCGAAGGCCGACGGATTGGCCAGCGCGTTGGTGCTGAGGATCTCGTTGCGACGCAGGATGCGGAAGCGGTCGAGACTGACGTCGAAGTCGGCCGTCGGCGCCCACACCATGCCGAGGATGTAGCTGCGCGAGGTTTCCGGCTGCAGGTCCGGATTCTCCCTGCCGCCGAGCGAGACCAGGCAATAGGTCACGCCATCGTCGGCCTGGATCGGCACCTGACACGGCGCCAGTGCGTCGGTCATCTCGACGATATCGACCGAATCGGAGGCGGTCGGGCGGCGCAGCTCGAACAAGGTCGGGGCGCGATAGCCGGAGGCGGCGGTGCCGCGCAATGTCAGCGACGGCGACAGCTTCCACTTCAGGCCGAGCATCGGCGAGGACCTGCTTTCATAACCCTGGCGATGATCGATCCGCCATGCCAGGTCGGCATTGAGCCAGGTCGTCACCGGCATGCTCAGTTCGGCATAGAGGGCCGAGCTGTAGCGATGCTCGTCGATGGCGATCTTCTGCGCGCCCAGGGCGATGTCGCCGGCGATCATCAACGGATCGGGACGATTGTCCAGCGCATCGCGATTCCATTCCATGCCGACGGCGGCCTGGGTTTGGCCGCCCGGCAACGAGAACCAGGGCCCGTTGGCACTGAAGGCGAACTGGTCGAACTGCGCATCGCCCTGCACCTTCACACGTGGCGACAGTTCGGACAGCAGCGCCTGCGGATTGCCGGCGCTGTTGAAGCGGTAGCTCACGTCATCGATCGCACGCTGAAGGACACTGTTGCTGACCAGTCCGTCGATCAGGTTGTCGACGTCATTACGGTGGTGGGCGAGATCCAGCCGCCACTGCCACTCGCCGCGATAGCCATCCAGGCCCAGGGTGAGGTCACCGCTGCGGGCGGTGCTGCGGCTGCGCACCTGTCCGATGTCGAAGAAGGCGTAGTTGAGGACGGTGGCGTTTCCCTGGAACCAGTCGTCGGGGTGATCGAAAGGCAGGAAGACGGCGGCATGGAATGGCGCTCCCTGCAGTCGTTGCTGGACCTGGCTCAGGCGCAAGGAAGCACTGAATTCGACGTTGTCGGTCAGTGGCTGCCGGATCTGTCCATAGACCGCGGTGCTCTCCAGCTCCGGTTGCAGCGTGACGTAGCGCGGCTTGTCGAGATAGCACTCGCCGGCGTCGTCGCGGATACGGTCCGGGCAGGCCCAGTGCTCCAGGCCCTGGGCGCTGAAGTAGGCCAGCGGGACGCGCTGGTCGCGCAGGCCCAGTCGGCGCAGGTCGGCGCTTCGCCAGGCGCGGTCGTCGCCGAGGAGCGCGTCGCGGTGCAGGTAATCGGCGCTGATCGACCAGTTGCCACCGTCATCGGCGACCTGGCCATAGTTGAAGGAGAACCGCCGCTGCTCGGCATCGCCGCGCTCGGACAATCCATAGCGGGCGACCGCTTCACCGCCCACCTGGCCTTTGCGCAGGATGATGTTGACCACGCCCGCCATCGCGTCGGCACCGTAAATGGCGGAGGCGCCGCCGCGGATGATCTCGATGCGCTCGACCATGCTCAACGGAATGCCGTTGAGATCGGTCAGTCCGCCCAGGTCGGCCGACGCCAACCCATAGTTGGCCATGCGGCGACCGTCGAGCAGGAACAAGGTGGCGCGAGGCCCCAGCCCGTACAGGCTGGTAGTTGCGGCGGCGGCGAATGGTTGCTGCGACTGGAAACCGCCGTCGGTGGCGACGTCGACCGGATGGTGGCTGACCATGCCGGGTTGGTAACTCAGCAACTCGAACAGTGCCTGGTAGCCGCTGGCCTCGATCTGGGCGCGGGTGATGCGGGTCAGCGGCACCGCGGTGACCACGTCCAGGCTCGAGCGCGGAATGTGGGTGCCGGTGACCTGCACCGTATCCAGCTCGGTAGGGGCATCGCCTCGCGCCGACGGCGCCCCGGACGCAACGCTCGTGGATGCGCTTTCGGCTTCGATCAGGAAGGTGTTGGCATTGACCTGCACCGCGCGCAGTCCGCTGCCCTGCAACAGCAGGTCCAGCGCCTGTTGCGGCGGCATGCGCACCTGCAGACCGGGAGCGCGCCGGCCTTCCACCAGTCCGGGGGCGTAGAGGATCTGGGTGTGGCTCTGCGTCGCCAACGCCTGCAGCGCGCGGTCGAGCTTGCCGGCCGGGACAACCAGACGCACTGGCGCTGCAACCTCTTCGGCCGCGTAGCAGACAGCCGCCAGGCAGCCCCATGACAGTGCGCCAGCGATGGCAAGGGTGAAACAGTACGACCTGGCCATTCGTCCGGTGAACGGGCTGCCCTGAGGCGCACATTACGGGAGGCCGACGGGGGTGGCAATGCGTTCCCTTGGGACGCTTGGCCCCCCTCCACCGCGATGCCGCAGGCAGCGTTTCCGGCGCCCGGCGATTACTGCGCCGGTCGGCTCAGGACGATCTCTTCGGCGCCTTGGCGCTGTGCCCGCAGCGACCAGCCGCGTTCCAGTGCCGCCACCAGCGCTTCCTGGTCGCCGGCGTGGAACACGCCGCTGACCTGCAACGAACCCAGTGCCGGGTCGTCGAGTCGCAGCTGCACCTGCGAATAGCGGTTCATCTCGACCAGCAACTCGTCGAGCCGTCGCTGGCGGAACACCAGATCGCCCTGCGGCCAGGCATGCGCCGCAGCCAGGTCGAGCGGTTGCTTGCCGCCGATGGCGCCGTTGCCATCGATGCTGATCTGTTCGCCAGGTGCCAGCTCGCTGCGGCGGACATCGGCGCCGGACCCGACCGAGACGTCGACCCGTCCTTCGAGTAGGCCGACGTTGACCTGCCCGTCGATGCGGCTGACCTGGAACGTCGTGCCGATGTCACGCACGGTGCCGGGACCTGCCTTGACCAGGAACGGACGATCCGGGTCGGCGGCGACCACGAACTGGGCGCGACCGCTCTCGAGTTCGACCAGACGCTGGCGGCCATCGAAGCGGGTAGTGATTTGCGAGCCTGTGTCCAGGCGCAGCACGGTACCGTCGAACAGCGTGATCTCGCGCTGCTCGCCCTGGGCCGTCACGAACTGCTGGACGACGGCCTTCTCTGCCGGGCGCGGCCACAGCGTGGCGGTGGCCACGGCGACAACAAGGACGGCCGCGGCCGCGGCTGGCAACCACGACCGCCAGTTGCGCTGTGATTCCGCGGGTCTGCGCCGGGCCGACTGTGCGGCCGCACGCAGAAGATCGTCCGAGCCCAGGCCCGCGGCCAGCGCATGGATCCGCTCGGCCTCGATGTAGGCGGCGATGTTGTCGGGCGACTGCGCCAGCCAGTCCTCGAATGCGGCCCGCTCGTGCGGTTCGCATTCGGGCGACATCAGCCGCGCCAGCCAGGCTTCTGCCTGGCTGGCACCGGTGTCAGGCTGGCCGGTGTCATGTTCGAACATCCTTGTACTCATGATTGGTCCTCGCGGCTGAGACCGCTTTGCTTCAGCTTCAGCCGCAACAATCCCAGCGCCTTGCCGATGTGCTTTTCCACGGCCTTCACCGAAATCCCGCAGTGGCTTGCGATCTGGCTGTAGCTCATGCCTTCGATCCGGTTGAGCAGGTAGACCTGGCGGCAGCGCTCGGGCATTTGCAGGATTGCCGCCCGTACAAGCGCCAACTCCTGCTCATGGGCAATGCGCTGGTCGTGGCTGGGCTCCGACGACGCCAGGCCGAGGAAATCCTGGTCGAGGCTGACATGCGCCGACGCCTGTCGCGTCGAGTCGCGGCGGCCGCGGTCGTTGAGCACGTTCAGGGCGATGCGGTACATCAACGGACGCAACTGGTCCGCCGGCTGGGAGCGGTAGCGCATCAGCCGGACCATCGCCTCCTGGGCGATGTCCTTGGCGTCCTCATCGCCGGCGCGTCGCGCCAGGAACGCGATCAACGGCGCCTGGTGCTCACGCAGGAACTGGTCGAAGCCGTCGCCATCCGCGGCTGGCGCGGCGGTGACGAGTTCGTCTTCTCGCGGTGGGGACGGCAGCATCGCCTCGGCCATTGCGTCGCTCACCCCGCCACGCGGCATGCGCCGCCGCAACGGCAGCGGTTCCGGTTCGAAGCGGAAGTGGGGCGAACGCTCATGCGCATGACGGGGATGGCTGGCTCCAGTGCGGACGGGTCGGCCGCGAACGCGCAATTTGTAGCATGCGCCCGGCCGGACCGGCACGACCGCCCGCGACGCGGTAGTGCCCGTCCCTGGTGCGGCTGGCGTCGACAGTGGCATTCCCATGCCCACCACAACGCAACGGCCGTGGCGCCACCCCACCCGGCCCGGTGGCGACCGTTCAGTTCCCGACCGGGGTCACGGATTGGTTGTGCGGCGTGACAGAGGAGAACGACGTCGCTGGGTCCCCGCCTTCGCGGGGATGACGGGCAAGGGCAACGTCCATGGGTTCCCGCCTTCGCGGGAATGACGAACAACAGCCGAAGACCGGGCAATGAAATGCCGGAGCGGCGTTCGACGGGCCGGGGATTGCGCAGCAGTGGGCCATGGATGGCCCACGCCCCGCCTCCGGACAGGATGTCCGGCGAAGGGGCGGAGCAATCCCCGGCCCGGCGGACGACGCCACTCCGCAGACTCAACACGCAACGCGCGGCACACACGGCACACGGCACACGGCACATGGCACATGGCACATGGCCAAGGGCCACGGCCCACGGCATGCAACAGGCAACACGCAAGCCCGGAAAAAGCGCGGCCGCCCGAGGGCGGCCGCGAAACAAACTGTCAGCAGCGGGTGCTTACCAGTTGTACTGGACCATGAAGCGAACCGCGCGCGGCGCCTGGTAGACCGTCGGGGTCAGGTAGGTGATGCCCACCAGCGGGTTGCCCGTGGTGTCTTCGCCCGACTCGTCCACCGCCAGCGCCTTCTGGCGGTTAAACACGTTGAACACGTCCATCTTCAGGGCCAGGCGACCCTCGGCGAACGACGGACGATAGGACACGTTCAGATCGAGGTTGAAGATGTCGTCGGTGCGACCCGCCGAACCGCGACGCACGATCGTGGTGCCGTTGCTGCCAGTGTCCGGATCGACCGGGCCGGCGTCGCACGAGAAGTAGCTGTTGAGGTAACCAACCGGGTCATCCCCGTACACACCGAAGCAGTTGATCGGACGACCGCTCTGGTAGAGGAAGTTCGCGCCCGTCGACCACTGGTCGTTGAACTCGTAGTTTCCGAACAGCTTCAACGTGTGGCGACGATCGTTGGGCAGGTAGCCATCGGCGCCGACCATCAGCTCCGGATAGTCGAAGTCCTGGGTAACGCCGGTGTCGTCCTGGCCGATGTCCGACTTCACGCCGCCTTCGGCGTTGCCCTTGTTCTTCGACCAGGTGTAGGAACCCTGCAGGAAGAACTTGTCGGTGATCTGGCCTTCGGCGAAGAACTCCACCGCGGTGTAGGTGCGCTTGGACTTCGGACCGAGCTTGTCGGCCGGGATCATCACATGCTCCAGCGTGCCGTCGGCGTCGATGTCGATGTCGACATCCAGGTCGCGGCCCGGGTTGTAGATGTGGCAGTAGGCGAAGGCCGGGTTGTACGAGTCGATCGCGTAGCCGTTGTCGTCGGCCCACTGCTCGAACACGCGGTAGTCGCACTGGTCGTCGATCGAACGCTTCAGGTCGCGGTAGATCGCGCGCACGCCGCCGGAGAAGTTGTCGGTGATCGCCTTCTGGAAGCCGAGGATGTACTCGTCCTGGTACTGCGGATCGAGGTTCTTCGAAGCGATCGTGCGCGGATCCTTGCCGATGCCGAACTCGTTGTTGAGGTAGCTCAGCGCGCTCGACTCGGTCAGGCCGGTGGGCACACCGGTGACCGGATCGACACCGGTGTAATCGAAGTACTGCTGGCTGTACAGCGACGGGCTAGAACCGCGCACGGCCACGTTCGCCGCGATCGGCAGCGCGTAGCGGCCGGCGTTACCGAAGATCTTCAGCGTCGAGTCGCCGTTGACGTCCCACGAGAAGCCAAGGCGCGGGCCGAACTGGTTGTCCTGCTTGACGTAGGTCTGGCCTTCGCCGTTCTTGTTCTCGAAGCTGTCCCAGCGCAGGCCGATGTAGGCGTTGAAGCTGTCGGTGATGCTCCAGGTGTCTTCGATGTAGAACGCCTCGGAATCGACCTCGACATCCGCGCCGGTCTGGAACACTCGGCGACGGACCTGGTCACGGCCCTGGCGGACCACGTAACGCCATGCCACGCCGCCTTCGCTGGCCTCGCCGTCGCGCGACTTGAACGTGTCGCTGTCGTAACCGGCGCGCAGCAGGTGCGAACCGAGCTGCCATTCGGCGTCGATGCGGAACTGGTCGCGCTCGTCCTTTGCGTCGGTCAGGCCGAGGTTCTGGCCGAGGAAGCTGCAGGAACTGGTGATGGCCGGGATGAGGCCGGCTACCGCGTCCGGACGGCCATCGCTGACCACCGGGCAACCGGTGGCACCAATGATCCCGGCGGCATTGTCCGGGCTGACCACGCCGTCATAGACCAGGCGCTCGCCGGCGGCGTTGATGCCGTAATTGCTGCGCTTGTATTCACCGGTGCCGTACAGGGCGCTGAGCGTGAAGCTGTCGGTCAGGTAGCCGGTGTACTTCATGACGTAGTTGTTGCCGCCGGTCTCGTCATGGACCGTGCCCAGGTAGTTCTGGCGCTGGCTGATGCCCTGCGGGTTGGAGAACACGTCACGCTCGGTTTCGCGCTTGTCGGAGAAGCCGGTGAACTCGAGCAGGTTGGCGTCGTTGATGTTCCAGTCGAGCTTGACCAGCCAGTTCGGGTTCTTGGCGGTCTCGCTGTCGTTGAGCACGCTGAGGTTGTCGCCGTAGCTGCGCGAACCGCTCTCGCGGCCGTACTGCAACAGGGCGTAACCGAACAGCGTGTCCTTGACCAGCGCGCCGCTGGCCCACACCGAAGCGATGGTCTCGGTCGGATCCTTGTCCCTGGAGTTGTCGGAGATCAGCTGGCCATCGGGCGAGTAGATGTCGCGCTCGGTGGCACGCAGGCTGCTGGCGGTATAGAAGATGTTGCCGCCGGCATGGAACTCGTTGGTGCCGCGCTTGGTGACCAGGTTGACCACGCCGCCGAGGGCGCGACCGAACTCGGCGCCGTAGCCGCCGGTCTTGATCTGCTGTTCGCCGATCGCTTCGAACGGGATGTTGGCGAAGTTCAGTCCCTTGAACGAGTTGGTGATGTTGAAGCCGTTGACGAAGTACGCGTTCTCGGCCACCGAGGCGCCGCCGAACGAGGCGAGGTTTCCGAACGCGGCATCGCCTTTGACCGTGCCAGGGGCAAGCAGCGCCACGCTGGTCACGTCGCGCGGCACGGGGATCTTGGCGATCTGCTCGGCGGTGAGGATGGTGGTCGACTCCACCGACGAGACGTCGATCGGATTGACCAGTGCGGCGGTGACCTGGATCGCTTCCAGGTCGGTGGCGCCACCTGCCGGTGCCGCGCCGAAGTTGACCGAGGTACCGGTACCGACGTTGACGGTCACGTTCTCGCGGACCGAGCTGGTGCCGTCGGCGCGCTGCAGGGTGATGCGATAGCTGCCGGTCGGCAGAGCCGATGCGCGGTACTGGCCGTCGCTGCCGACGGAAATGCTGCGCTTGAAGCCGGTTGCCGGATTCTCAACCAGCACCGTATCGCCTGCGCCCGCCTGGCCGAACACGGCACCTGCGGTATTGGATTGCGCCTGCACGTTCGATGCGAAACACAGGCCAAGCGCCACCGTCAGCGCGCTGCGTCGCAGCGCACGATTCATTGTTGTTCTCGACACTTCTTCCTCTCCCAAAGTCAGTGAGTGCCCTTCTCCCGAGGGCGACCCGACTATGACTTTCGTCATGAACGGCATTCAACGTGTCAAGTGCCGTTTCGTGAACATTTCAATACAGCCGATGGATCGCGAAAAATCCGCGAGCCGATTCGGCAAACACGCGGCCCTTGCACACCCCGATCAACGCGTGATTGGCGCGTGATTTCCGCGAAGACTCGTCTTCCGACTGCGGCGTGGCATCGTCCGCCGGGCCGGCACTTCATTGCCAGGTCTTCAATAGCAACCCGTCATCCCCGCGAATGCAGGGACCGAGCGTCGTTGTCCTTCAGCCCGTCATTCCCGCGAATGCGGGAATCCATGGACGTTGCTTCAAGCTTCTGGAACCACCACGCGCTACCGCGGGCGTCCGTGACCAAACTCGCAACCGAGCGAGGGCACGGACACCGCCCTGTATCGCCACAGCCCGAGTCCGACCCGATCAGCCGTGTCACGCGGCCAGCGCACCGACCCGACACGCGAAGGTCGATGAAACAACCGCAGCTTCCAAAAGGAGGGGGTGGGGTGTATTTCGCGAACAGTAAACGGAGCGAAGCGGAGGTTCGCGGAATACACCCCACCTCCTCCCCCACTGACCCACGCACGCAAACAAAAACCCCGGCATGGCCGGGGTTCTTGTCCAACGCATTTCGCTACTGATCAGGCTGCGACGGTCTCCGCCACCTGGCGGTAATCCTCGATCTGGTCGAAGTTCATGTAGCGGTAGATCTCGGCGCCCTTGGCGTTGATCACGCCGATGTCCGCCATGTACTCCTCGCGGGTCGGGATGCGGCCCAGGCGCGAGCAGATCGCCGCCAGTTCCGCCGAACCCAGGTACACGTTGGTATTGCGGCCCAGGCGGTTGGGGAAGTTGCGGGTGCTGGTCGAGAACACCGTCGCGCCCTCGCGCGCCTGCGCCTGGTTGCCCATGCACAGCGAGCAGCCCGGCATTTCCATGCGCGCGCCGGCGGTGCCGAAGGTGCCGTAGTGGCCTTCCTTGGTCAGCTCGGACGCATCCATCTTGGTCGGCGGCGCGACCCACAGGCGGGTCGGGATGTCGCGCTTGCCTTCCAGCAGCTTGGCGGCGGCACGGAAGTGGCCGATGTTGGTCATGCACGAACCGATGAAGACCTCGTCGATGACCGCGCCGGCGACATCGGACAGCGTCTTCACGTCGTCCGGGTCGTTCGGGCAGGCCACGATCGGCTCGACGATCTGGTCGAGGTCGATGTCGATGACGGCGGCGTAGTCGGCGTCGGCATCGCCTTCCAGCAGCTGCGGGTTGGCCAGCCAGGCTTCCATCGCCTTGATGCGGCGCGCCAGCGAGCGCGGGTCGGCATAACCCTCGGCAATCATCCACTTCAGCAGCGTGATGTTGCTGGTGAGGTATTCGATGATCGGTTCCTTGTCGAGCTTGACCGTGCAGCCGGCCGCCGAACGCTCGGCCGAGGCGTCGGAAAGCTCGAATGCCTGCTCGACCTTGAGCTGCGGCAGGCCCTCGATCTCGAGGATGCGGCCGGAGAAGATGTTCTTCTTGCCCTGCTTGGCAACCGTCAGCATGCCCTGCTTGATTGCGGCCAGCGGGATCGCGTTGACGAGGTCACGCAGGGTCACGCCTGGCTGCATGGTGCCCTTGAAGCGCACCAGCACCGACTCGGGCATGTCCAGCGGCATCACGCCGGTGGCCGCGGCGAACGCAACCAGGCCGGAGCCTGCCGGGAACGAGATGCCCACCGGGAAGCGGGTGTGGCTGTCGCCGCCGGTGCCGACGGTGTCGGGCAGCAGCATGCGGTTGAGCCAGGAGTGGATCACGCCGTCGCCCGGACGCAGGGCGATGCCGCCGCGGTTGCTGATAAAGGCCGGCAGCTCGTGGTGGGTCTTGACGTCGACCGGCTTCGGGTACGCGGCGGTGTGGCAGAACGACTGCATCACCAGGTCGGCCGAGAAGCCCAGGCAGGCCAGATCCTTGAGCTCGTCGCGGGTCATCGGGCCGGTGGTGTCCTGCGAACCCACCGAGGTCATCTTCGGCTCGCAGTACGTGCCCGGGCGGATGCCGGTGCCGTCGGTCAAACCGCAGGCGCGGCCGACCATCTTCTGCGCCAGCGAGTAACCCTTGCCACTGTCGACCGGGTTGGACGGCAGGCGGAACAGGGTCGACGGCGCCAGGCCCAGCGCTTCACGCGCCTTCGCGGTCAGGCCGCGGCCGACGATCAGCGGGATGCGGCCGCCAGCGCGGACTTCGTCGAACAGCACGTCGGACTTCACCGAGAACTCGGCGATGACCTGGCCATCCTTGAGCGCCTTGCCTTCGTACGGACGCAGCTCGACCACGTCGCCCATGTTCATCTGCGACACGTCCAGCTCGATCGGCAGCGCGCCGGCGTCTTCCATCGTGTTGTAGAAGATCGGGGCGATCTTGCTGCCCAGGCAGACACCACCGAAACGCTTGTTCGGGATGAAGGGGATGTCCTCGCCGGTGAACCACAGCACCGAGTTGGTGGCCGACTTGCGCGAGGAACCGGTGCCGACGACGTCGCCGACGTAGGCGACCAGGTGGCCCTTGTCCTTCAGCGACTCGATGAACTTGACCGGGCCGCGCTTGCCGTCTTCTTCCGGCTCGATGCCGTCGCGGCGGTTCTTCAGCATCGCCAGGGCGTGCAGCGGGATGTCCGGGCGCGTGGTGGCATCGGGCGCCGGCGACAGGTCGTCGGTGTTGGTCTCGCCGGTCACCTTGAAAACGGTGATGGTCAGGCTGGCCGGAACTTCAGGACGGCTGGTGAACCATTCGGCGTCGGCCCAGCTCTGCAGCACGGCCTTGGCGTTGGCGTTGCCGGCCTCGGCCTTTTCCTGCACGTCGTGGAAGGCGTCGAACATCAGCAACGTCTTCTTAAGCGCTTCGGCGGCGATGACGCCGACCTGGGCGTCGTCGAGCAGGTCGACCAGCGGATGGATGTTGTAGCCGCCCAGCATGGTGCCGAGCAGTTCGGTAGCGCGCTCGCGGCTGATCAGCGCGTTGACTTCGGTACCGAAGGCCACTGCGGCCAGGTACGAGGCCTTGACCTTGGCAGCGTCGTCGACGCCTGCCGGCACGCGATTGGTGATCAGATCGATAAGGAAATTCCGTTCAGCGGCAGCACCCTCGCCCGCCGGCGGGTTCTTCAGCAGCTCGATGACGTCAGCGGTCTGCTGGGGGGTCAGCGGCAGCGGCGGGATGCCCAGCGCGGCGCGCTCGGCAACGTGGTGGCGGTAGGCTTCCAACATGGTTCTCTCCATAAAAACTGCGGCGTTGTGCTTGATTCGGTCAGACGAACTTGATGCCCCTACAAGGCTTTGGGCACGATGATCTTCAGACCCTTGAAGTAATCGCGGAAAAACCCGGCGTCGCGCGTGATCAGGCCGGCGCACTGCAGCAGTGCATGGGCGCCGACGATGAAGTCCGGTACGGTGCGCGGGGAAATCTGGGCGCCCTGCCCCGCGGCCCGACGCTGGTTGAAGCGGCGCTGCATTTCGCCGGCGCGGATGGCCGAACGGCGTTCGACGGGGAGGTAACGCATCCCCATTTCCTCGACCACGTCCATGATGTCGGTGCCATGGCCCAGTCCGGCGGTGATCTCGCTGACCACCACGTCGCACAGAACGACCGGCCCTTGCGCCAGGGCGTCGCGGACGCATTGTTCGGCGGCATCGGCCATGCTCGCGTCTTCGCCGAGCAGGTCGATCAGCACGGACGTGTCGATTGCGATGGTGTTGCCGGCGGGCGTCATGGCGTCAGACGTCCACCGGATCGCCCGGTGCGCGTCCGCGCAGCTCGCGCATGATGTCGTCGGTGGTCACGCCTTCCGGCAATTTGAAGCGGCCCCGGGCGCGCGAGATGGCGTCGTCCACGTTCTTGCGCAGGATGATGCGACCGCCTTCGAGCTCCACCTTGAGGTGGGTTCCCTTGGTGAGGCCCAGCGCATCGCGCACGGCCTTGGGCAGGGTGATCTGGCCTCGTTCGGCAACGATGGCTTCCATGGCGCACCTCCTCGGACGGACGGAACAGGTATGCATGAATGATACATACCTTCCCGCCCATACTCAATCGGACGGGACCGCACGGGCGCACAATGGGCCACGTATTCAGGTTCCGGACCATCGTCCGGTAGCCTTAACGCGAGCAGCGGATAATCGACCGGTCTCCCAGCCACATTCAGCCACAGCACGCAGCACGCCAGGAGCTTCCCCCATGTCCCATGACTCCTTCTCCACCCGCCGCCAGCTTGTCGTCAATGGCCGGACCCTCACCTACAACAGCCTGCCGGCGCTGGGTGAGAAGTTCGACATCCGCAAGCTGCCCTACTCGATGAAGATCCTGCTGGAGAACCTGTTGCGCCATGAAGACGGCGGCATCACGGTCGGCAAGGAGCACATCGAGGCGGTGGCGCGCTGGGACGCCAGCAAGGAACCCGACACAGAGATCGCCTTCATGCCCGCGCGAGTGGTGCTGCAGGACTTCACCGGCGTTCCCTGCGTGGTCGACCTGGCGGCGATGCGCGATGCGGTCAGCAAGCTCGGCGGCAACGCCGGCCAGATCAATCCGCTGATTCCCTCGGAACTGGTCATCGACCATTCGGTGCAGGTCGACGTGTTCGGTCGCGCCGACGCGCTGGACCTCAACGGCAAGATCGAGTTCGAGCGCAACATGGAGCGTTACAGCTTCCTGCGCTGGGGCCAGAAGGCCTTCCACAACTTCAAGGTGGTGCCCCCCAACACGGGCATCGTCCACCAGGTGAACCTGGAGAACCTGGCGCGCGTGGTGGTCGAACGCGAAGTCGATGGCGAGCTGCTGGCTTTCCCCGACACCGTCTTCGGCACCGACAGCCACACCACGATGATCAACGGCATCGGCGTGCTCGGCTGGGGCGTGGGCGGCATCGAGGCCGAGGCGGCGATGCTCGGCCAGCCCTCGTCGATGCTTATTCCGCAGGTGGTCGGCTTCAAGCTCACCGGCAAGCTGCCCGAGGGCACGACTGCCACCGACCTGGTGCTCACCGTCACCCAGATGCTGCGCAAGCTCGGCGTGGTCGGCAAGTTCGTCGAGTTCTTCGGCGAAGGCCTGCCGCACCTGCCACTGGCCGACCGCGCCACCATCGCCAACATGGCACCGGAGTACGGCGCGACCTGCGGAATCTTCCCGATCGATGCCGAGTCGCTGACCTACCTGCGCCTGTCCGGACGCAGCGACGAGCAGGTTGCACTGGTCGAGGCCTACGCCAGGGCACAGGGCCTGTGGCACGAGCCGGGCCAGGCCGAAGCCAACTACTCGGCCACGCTCGAACTCAACCTCGCCGACGTCAAACCGTCGCTGGCCGGCCCCAAGCGTCCGCAGGACCGGGTGCTGCTGAGCGACATGAAGTCCAACTTCACCGAGAACCTCGGCGACCTCACCGCCCACCGCGTCAACGGCAGCGTGCGGCGCATGGATGCCGAAGGCGGTCACCAGCCGCAGGCCGAGCACCTTGCGGCGCGGCCAAAATCGAAGATCCACATCCAGGACCAGGATGCGGAACTGAGCGATGGCTCGGTCGTGATCGCTGCCATCACCTCCTGCACCAATACTTCCAACCCCGCCGTCATGCTCGGCGCCGGCCTGCTCGCGCGCAACGCGGCAAAACTCGGCCTCAAGGCCAAGCCGTGGGTCAAGACCTCGCTCGGACCGGGCTCGCTGGTGGTCACCGATTACCTGAAGAAGGCCGGCGTGCTCGACGACCTGGAGAAGCTCGGCTTCTTCGTCGTCGGCTACGGCTGCACCACCTGCATCGGCAACTCCGGCCCGCTGCCGGATGAGGTGTCGCGCGGAATCGCCGAGAACGATCTCGCCGTCGCCTCGGTGCTCTCGGGCAATCGCAACTTCGAAGGCCGCGTCCACCCCGAAGTGAAGATGAACTACCTCGCCTCGCCGCCGCTGGTGGTGGCCTACGCCATCGCCGGCACGGTCGACATCGACCTGACCCGCGAACCGGTTGGTCATACGCCCGACGGCCGCGCCGTGCACCTGCGCGACATCTGGCCGAGCAACAAGGAGATCGGCGACGTCATCGCCGCCACGGTCGGGCCGGAGCTGTTCGCGCAGAACTACGCCGACGTGTTCAAGGGCGATTCGCGCTGGAACCAGATCGCCTCGCCGGAAGGCGAGTCGTTTGCCTGGGACGCTGCGTCGACCTACATCAAGAACCCGCCCTATTTCGACGGCATGAGCATGGCCGTGGGCACGATCAACGACGTCCACGGCGCACGCATCATGGGCCTGTTCGGCGACTCGATCACCACCGACCACATCTCGCCGGCGGGCAACATCAAGAAGGATTCGCCGGCGGGCCGCTTCCTGGTCTCGCGCGGCGTGCAGCCGGCCGACTTCAACAGCTACGGCAGCCGCCGCGGCAACGACGACGTCATGGTCCGCGGCACCTTCGCCAACATCCGCATCAAGAACCAGATGCTTGGCGGTGAGGAAGGCGGAAACACGCTGTACTTCGCCAAGGGCGGTGCGGCTCCGGAAAAGATGTCGATCTACGATGCGGCGATGAAGTACAAGGCCGACGGCGTGCCGCTGGTGGTGATGGCCGGCAAGGAATACGGCACCGGCTCTTCGCGCGACTGGGCAGCCAAGGGCACCAACCTGCTCGGGGTCAAGGCGGTGATCGCTGAAAGCTTCGAGCGCATCCACCGCTCCAACCTGGTCGGCATGGGCGTGTTGCCGCTGCAGTTCAAGGATGGCGAGAACGCGCGCACGCATGGCCTGGACGGCTCGGAGGAGATCAGCGTCACCGGCATCGACGATGGCCGCGCCCGCACCGCAACCGTAACCGCGCGGCGCCCTGACGGCAGCGAGAAGCGCTTCGAAGTGCGCGTGCTGTTGCTGACGCCGAAGGAAGTCGAGTACTTCCGCCACGGCGGCATCCTGCATTACGTGCTGCGGCAGCTGGCGGCGAAGAAGCCGGCGTAAGAGCGCCGACAACCCATGGGCCCGTCATCCCCGCGGAGGCGGGGATCCAGGGACGTTGCTACTCGCCGCCAAGGCGAACGTCCATGGATTCCCGCCTTCGCGGGAATGACGGACGTTTGCGATGCGCGACGTGATTGTCGTAGCTACAGCTTCGGCACCCACGCCGCACTGGTCAGCCGCCACTCCCCGCCCACTTCGCGCCAGCCGGTCTCCACCTCATAGAGTTGCGCAGCATCGGGCAGCACTTCGCCCGAACCACCCGTCAACGCCGCCGTGAATCGCGCCGTTGCATGGCCGGGCTGAAGCTGCACCGACACCGGCCCGAGCTTCACACCGATCTGGCGATGACGCAGGAACATCAGCCGCGCGATCCTGCCCGCGCCTTCGCGGTCGAGTGCATCGGGGCCGATGAAATCCTCGGCAAGCACCGCGTCCAGAGCCGAGGCATCGCGTTGCTCGATGCCCTGCTGCAACGACTCCACTGACTGACGAAGGCGTTGCTCCGGCGGCGTGCGGCTGCAACCGGACGCCAACACGACCACGAGCATCAGTGTCACGCTGCACCGCACAAACCAGTTTGTGGTCCCCATCCCCTGCCCCATGCCGATTGCCCACGCTGTCGTCGTGGCCATGCTGCCACGCCGATACGGCCGCCGTCGCCGCATCGGCACGCGCCTTGCCAGCCTTGGGGGCCTATGCTCCAATCGGTGGAAGCACCGTACGGCGGCGCATTCGCAACACGCGTCGCCGAAGGCTATCAACTGCGATTGGAGAGGGGATCGCGCGATGAGTTTTGAACGTCCTTGGCTTGCACAGTATCCGCAGGGGGTTGCGGCCGAGATCGATGTGGACGAATTCCCGTCCGTCGTCGCCGTGCTGGAAAACGCGATCGAGAAGTATCGCGATCGCCCGGCCTTCGCCAACCTCGGCAAGACCCTCACCTATGCCGAAATCGACCAGCTCAGCGCGCAGTTCGCGGCGTACCTGCTGGGCGAACTGAAGCTCAAGAAGGGCGATCGCGTCGCGATCATGATGCCCAACTGCCTGCAGTACCCGATCGCCACGTTCGGCGTGTTGCGTGCCGGCCTGACGGTGGTCAACACCAACCCGATGTACACCGCGCGCGAGCTGCGCCACCAGCTGGTCGACTCCGGCGCCAACGTGATCCTGGTGCTCGACAACTTCGCCCACACCGTCCAGGAAGTGATTGCCGACACGCAGGTCAAACAGGTAATCACCACCGGCCTGGGCGACATGCTCGGCCTCAAGGGCGCGGTGGTGAACTTCGTCCTGAAGTACGTCAAGAAGATGGTCCCGGACTACAACCTGCCCGGCGCGATCCGCTTCCGTGACGCACTGGCGCTGGGCCAGCGCCACACCCTGGCCGAGGTGGAAATTTCGCCACAGGACATCGCCTTCCTGCAGTACACCGGCGGCACCACCGGCGTTGCCAAGGGCGCGATGCTGACCCATCGCAACCTGGTCGCCAACATGCAGCAGGCGGCGATGTGGGTGGGCACCGGCGTCAAGTACGGCGAGGAAGTGATCATCACCGCGCTGCCGCTGTACCACATCTTCGCGTTGACGGCGAACGGCCTGGTCTTCATGAAGTTCGGCGGCCTGAACTACATGATCACCAACCCGCGCGACATGAAGGGCTTCGTCAAGGAGCTCAAGAGCGTGCCGTTCACCGCCATCACCGGCGTCAACACGCTGTTCAACGGCCTGCTCAACACGCCCGGCTTCGACCAGGTCGACTTCTCCAGGCTGCACCTGACCCTGGGCGGCGGCATGGCCGTGCAGCGCTCTGTCGCCGAGCGCTGGAAGCAGGTGACCGGCGTGACCCTAGTCGAGGCCTACGGCCTGACCGAGACCTCGCCGGCGGCCTGCATCAACCCGATGGACCTGAAGGACTACAACGGCTCGATCGGCCTGCCGATCTCGTCCACCGACGCCTGCGTCAAGGACGAGAACGGCGTGACGCTGCCGATGGGCGAAGTCGGCGAGCTGTGCATCAAGGGCCCGCAGGTCATGAAGGGCTACTGGCGCCGCCCGGAGGACACCGCCGCGGTGATCGATGCCGACGGCTGGCTGCACACCGGCGACATGGCGCGCATGGACGAGAACGGCTTCTTCTTCATCGTCGACCGCAAGAAGGACATGATCCTGGTCTCGGGCTTCAACGTGTACCCCAACGAGGTCGAGGACGTGATCGCGATGATGCCGGGGGTGCTGGAAGTGGCCGCCGTCGGTGTCCCGGACGAAAAGTCCGGCGAGGCGGTCAAGGTCGTCATCGTCAAGAAGGACCCGACCCTCACCGCCGAGCAGGTCAAGGCCCACGCCCGCGAGCACCTGACCGGCTACAAGCACCCGCGTTTCGTCGAGTTCCGGACCGAGCTGCCAAAGACCAATGTCGGCAAGATCCTGCGCCGCGAGCTGCGTGACAGCCCGGCCGCAAGCCCCGCCGCCCACTGATCCTGGCCGGGTTCCGGCCCGGCCAGCACCCGCCCCAGACGCCCGCAAGGCCCCACGGCCTTGCGGGCGTCTGCTTTTGTAGGCATAGAATCGAGCGGTCGGACGCACCCCCTTGATTCGCAATGCCGTCCCGAACAGCGCGACCGGCCGGACGGTTTTAATCCACGGAGGATTCGCAATGTCAGCTGTCTACCCGTTCCACCGCACTGCCACCGGCCGCAACCTGCGCGTCGTCGAAGAGACCGACCGCGGCGTTTACTGGTGCCACATGCACGCGGACGCCGTCCCGGGCCGTCGCGCCTGCTTCTCGATGGACCTGGTCGACGACATCATCCAGTACCAGCGCGGCCTGGCCGATCGCTTTCGCGCCGCCAAGGGCAGCACCCTGCCGCACGTGGTCCTGGCCTCCGACGCTGATGCCTTCAACCTTGGCGGCGACCTGGATCTGTTCTGCCGCCTGATCCGTGCCGGCGACCGCGACGGCCTGCTGACCTACGCCCGCCAGTGCGTGCGCGGCGTGCATGCCTTCCACGACGGACTCGGCGCCGGTGCGCACAGCATCGCCCTGCTCCAGGGTGACGCGCTGGGCGGAGGCTTCGAAGCGGCCCTGAGCTGCCACACCATCGTCGCCGAAGAAGATGTGCTGATGGGCCTGCCGGAAGTGCTGTTCGACCTGTTCCCGGGCATGGGCGCCTACTCGTTCCTGTGCAAGCGCGTCACTCCGCACGTGGCCGAGAAGCTGATGCTGGAAGGCAACATGTTCAGCAGCCAGGAAATGCACAAGATGGGCCTGGTCGACGTGCTGGTCCCGCGCGGTGAAGGCGTGGCGGCAGTCGAGGACGTGATCCGCGCCAACCGCCGCATCCCGCACGCACGCGCCGCGATGCACCAGGTGCGCCAGATGACCCAGGCAGTGACCCTGGACGAGATGATGCGCATTACCGAAGTCTGGGTGGACACCGCGCTGCAACTGGGCGACAAGTCGCTGCGCACGATGGACCGCCTGGTGCGGGCGCAGGAGCGACGTGCCGCGAACGGAGCTGCGTAAGCGGCAAGCAATGGCAAGGCAATGATTGACGGGGGAAACGCAGGAGCATCAGGCAGGTTCGCACCCGCCTGACAGGAAGTATCCGAAGCAATACCCGCAAGAGCCAAAGGGGAACCAGCGCCCGCAGGAGGGGAAATCCGGCGGGCCGGACCCTTTTCCGCCTGACCGTTTAGCGCTCGCCTTCTCCGCGGGAGGCCCGCTGCCGTTCGCGCGCGTCCAGCGCCGCCCTGCCCTGCGCCATGCGTTCGCCCAAGCCGTTGAGCCGGGCCTGCCATTCGCGCGCCAGCTGCCAGTCGGGCAGCCGCATGATCTCGCCGGAGACCGCGGCCAGCTTGTTCAGGCCCAGGTTGCTGGCCACGCCCTTGAGGGCGTGTGCCTGCTCGCGGGCATGGTCCCAGTCGGCCTGCTCGCCGGCCTGGCGCAACTCGACCATGCAGCCATCGGCGTCGCGCAGGCATTGGGCGATGAACTCGCGCTCGAAGCCCGCGCCCATGCCGAGTGCACCCAGTTCGTCCAGCACCGAGCTGTCGAAGGTGCCGTCGCCCGTGGGCAGCTCGCTGCGCAGCGCAACCAGCGGCGCGCCGATCCGGATGTTGGCCGCGATTTCGGCAAGCGTGTCGAGCAGCCGCACCGTCGACACCGGCTTGGCCAGGAACGCGCGCGCGCCGGCCTGCTCGCAGGCGCGGATCGACTCGGGCGTGACGTCGGCGCTGAGGATCAGCACCGGCGTGCGGCGCCCGCCGCCGGCTTCCATGACCCGCAACTGGCGCAGCAGGTCCAGGCCGCTGACGTCGGGCATGTGCAGATCGGCGATGACCGCATCGTAATCGGAGCCGGAAAGCGCATCGAGCGCATCGCCGCCGCCATCGACGCAGGTGACGCGATGGCCGGCTTTCTGCAGCAGACGCTGCAGCACCATCCGGTTGGCGACGTGATCGTCGGCGACCAGGATGCCGAGGCTGCGCACGCGGGCGCGGTGGCGCAGGAACGGATCGGAGAAGGCAATGACGTTGGGTGAGTTGCCACCCTCGGCGTCGGCCACCGCGTCGCCATCCAGCGCGACCGCACCGGCCGTGGTCGCTTCGTCGACGACACGCTCGAACGGCAGCTCCACCCAGAAGCGGCTGCCGCGCTGCTCGACGCTCTCGAAGCCGATGCTGCCGCCCATCGCCTCGGTCAGGCCCTTGGCAATCGTGGTGCCCAGTCCGGTGCCGCCATAGCGTCGGGCGAGGCTGACATCGGCCTGCTCGAAGGCCTCGAACAGGCGCTGGCGCATCGCCAGCGGCACGCCGATGCCGGTGTCGGTGACGGCAAAGCGCAGGCGCACCTTTGCCGAGCCCTGGTCGACGACGGTCACGTCGAGGCGGACCGAGCCCTTGTCGGTGAACTTGATCGCATTGCCGGCCAGGTTGATCAGCACCTGGCGCAGATGGACGACATCGCCGCACAGGCTGCCGGGCACGTCGGCGGCGATCACCGCCTCGTAGCGCAGTTCCTTGGCGCGAGCCTGCGGCTGCAGGATCAGGCCGATGCTGTCGACCAGTTCCTGCGGAATGAACTCGACCAGGTCCAGCTTGACCTTGCCGGCCTCGATCGCGGAAATGTCGAGCACGTCCTCGACCAGAGCCAGCAGGCTGCGCGTTGACGCCTGGATGGTGCTCAGGCACTCGCGCTGCTCGGCATCCAGGCGCGTGGTCGCCAGCAGCTCGGACATGCCGGCCAGGCCATTGAGCGGCGTGCGGAACTCGTGGCTCATGTTGGCCAGGAAGCGGCTCTTGGCCTCGTTGGCCTTGCGCGCGTCGTCGACCGCACGGGTCAGTGCGTTGAGCAGCGAATCGAAGTACAGCGGCACCGCGCCCAGGCCGAGCAGCAGGCCCCAGGCCAGGTACGGATTGTTGCGCCAGTACGGCGACAGCAGGATCACCGCCAGGAACGAGGCGCTGGCCAGCGCCGTGGCGATGCGCAGGTAACGGCTGCCATAGCGCATGCCGTTGCCGATCGTCACCCACAGGTACACGGCATACAGCGGCGCGGCGGGCTCGCCCTGGATGCACATGATCGCGCCCATCGCCGAGTAGTCGGTGAGCATGCCGATCCAGCGCCGCACGTGCGACACACCCGGTTCCAGCAGGATCGCAGCCAACAGGCCCAGCGCCACCAGCAGCTCGCCGAGCAGGATCATCCACGTCAGCGGCAGCGTGTTGTCGGCACCGTCCAGGTGCAGGAAACGCCAGCCCAGATACGTTGAGAACAGCGCCGTGATGACGATGCGGACCAGGTCCTGGGCGTGTTCGCTGTCGGGCCGGGTGGCCAGGCGCGTCTTCAGCTTGTTCAGGACCGAAACCATGGCTACTCCATGCCGGGGCGTGCGGAAACCGTAGAGAATCGGTTGCAGATATCCTCGAGCCGCTCGCGGGAGCGGATCAGGGCGTCGACGCAGCGCGGATCAAACAAGCGTCCACGCTGCGCGTACAGGTAGCCAAGCGCCGCATCCGCGTCCCAGGCCTTCTTGTAGGGCCGCGGCGAAATCAGCGCATCGAAGACATCCGCGACCGCCACTATCCTGGCTTCCAACGGAATTTCCTCGCCCACCAGGCCGTCAGGATAGCCGCTGCCGTCGTAACGTTCGTGATGACGCAGGGCGATCAGCGCGCCGGCCTGGATGAAACGGTTCTGGCTTCCGCTGAGCAGTTCGTAGCCGATGCGCGGGTGGCGGCGCATCACGGCGGTTTCGTCTTCCGTCAGCGGTCCGGATTTCATCAGCACGGCATCGGGGATCGCGATCTTGCCGATATCGTGCAGCGGCGCGGCCATTTCGATGACGCGAACCTCGTCCTCGAACATGCCCAGCTGTTCGGCGATCAGGCCGGCGACATGGGCCATGCGTTCCAGGTAGGCGCTCGTGCCGGCATCGCGGTACTCGATCGCGCGCGCCAGTCGCGACAGCGTCTCGCGCTCGCGTTCCTCGACCTCGTGCATGCTCGACAGCAGGCGCTGCTCCAGCGACAGCGCACGCTGCTTGACGTTCTCCGACTGTTGGCGCAGCTGCAACAGGTTGCGGCAACGCGCGCGCAGTTCGCGCGGTCGCACGGGCTTGACGAGGAAATCGATGACGCCCGCTTCCAGCGCGGCCTGGCGCACCGGCTCGTCGCCGACCACGGTCACCAGGATGATCGGGATGTCGCGGTGCATCGGCAGGCGGCGGAAGCGCCTGGCGAACTCGAGCCCGTCCAGGGCCGGCATGCGGTAGTCCAGCAGCAACAGGTCGGGCTGGTTGATTTCGCACCAGCCAAGGGCGGCTTCAGGGTCCCCGAAGTCGGAAACCCTCAGTTCGGAGGATATGTCCTCAATGATGTGGCGCAGCATGGTGCGCGCGGAGGTTTGATCATCAACGATGACGACGTTCACACCAGACATCCATTAGAGCCGCCACCCCCTGTGGTGGCCTCGGTACCGAGGATACCCCGCGGCGCGATTGTCCGCAGGGTCTGGCGCACCGGACCAGTAAGCCGACGTTGGCGGTTCAGGCTCAGCTGCCGGTCTCGGGACGCCCAGCTTCGGGACGCATGTACGGGAACAGCAGCACGTCGCGGATCGAGGTCGAGCCGGTCATCAGCATCACCAGGCGGTCGATGCCGATGCCCAGGCCGCCGGTGGGCGGCAGGCCGACCTCGAGCGCGCGGATGTAGTCGGCATCGAAGTGCATCGCCTCGTCGTCGCCGCCCTCCTTGGCCTCGACCTGGGCGCGGAAGCGCTCGGCCTGGTCCTCGGGGTCGTTGAGCTCGGAGAAGCCGTTGGCCAGCTCCTTGCCGTTGATGAACAGTTCGAAGCGGTCGGTCAGCTCCGGGTCGCGGTCGCTGGCGCGGGCCAGCGGGCTGACCTCGACCGGGTGGTCGACGATGAAGGTCGGCTGCACCAGGGTGTGCTCGACGGTCTTCTCGAAGATGTCCAGCAGCAGCTTGCCCCAGCCGTTGCCCGGCTTGGCCTGGATGCCCAGGCGGGCGCAATGCGCACGCATCTTCGCGACGTCGCGCAGGTCGTCGCGGGCGATTTCCGGGTTGTGCTCCAGCACGGCATCGGTCATCGACCAGCGACGGAAGGCCGGGCCGACGTCGATGTCGTGGCCTTCCCAGTTGAGCTTCGTGGTGCCCAGCACGCTCTGGGCGACGTCGCGGATCACGCCTTCGGTCAGGTCCATGATCTCGGTGTAGGTGGCATAGGCCTCGTACAGCTCGAGCATCGTGAACTCGGGGTTGTGACGGGTCGACACGCCCTCGTTGCGGAAGTTGCGGTTGATCTCGTAGACGCGCTCCAGGCCACCGACGACCAGGCGCTTGAGGTACAGCTCCGGCGCCACGCGCAGGTAGAGCTCCAGGTCGAGCGCGTTGTGGTGCGTGACGAACGGCTTGGCCGCGGCGCCGCCGGGGATGTAATGCATCATCGGCGTCTCGACCTCGAGGAAGCGTCGGGCGTCGAGCCAGGCGCGCATGGCGCGGATGATCTTGGAGCGCTTGACGAAGACGTCGCGTGCCTCGGGGGTCACGATCAGGTCGACATAGCGCTGGCGGTAGCGCTGCTCGACGTCGGCCATGCCGTGGAACTTGTCCGGCAGCGGGCGCAGCGCCTTGGTCAGCAGGCGCAGGCTTTCGGCCTTGAGCGACAGCTCGCCGGTGCGGGTGCGGGTGAGCTCGCCCTCGGCGGAGACGATGTCGCCCAGGTCGAGTTCCTTGAAGACCTCGTAGGCGTCGCCGAGCAGGTCCTTCTTCAGCCACAGCTGCAGGCGGCCCGACTCGTCCTGGATCTGCGCGAAACCGGCCTTGCCCATGTCGCGCTTGAGCAGCACGCGACCGGCCACGGCGACGCGGTGGCGCTTGCCGTCCAGCGCCTCGGCCGTCCACTGCTCGGCGTCGGCGTAGGCGTCCTGCAGGTCGCCGACAAAGTCGGCACGGCGGAAGTCATTGGGGAATGCGATGCCCTGCCCGCGCAGCGCCGTGAGTTTGGCGCGACGCTCGGCGATGAGCCGGTTCTCGTCCGGCGCGGTGCCGTCGGTGTGCGTCTGGGGCGTGGGCTGGTCGGTCATGGATTCTTGGTCTTGCTGAGGGTGGGAAGTCCGTCATTCCCGCGCAGGCGGGAACCCAGTGTCTTTGTTCTTTTCGGTGAAAGCAAAGTCGCTGGGTTCCCGCCTGCGCGGGAATGACGGGCAAGTGGTGCCCGGTTCCCGCTTGCGCGTTGAACCGGCGGATCAGACGGCGTCGGCGCGCTTGGAGCCTGCTTCCAGGCCCGATTTCAGGCTGGCCTCGACGAATTCGTCGAGGTCGCCGTCCAGGACCTTCTGCGTGTCGCTGCGCTCGATGCCGGTGCGCAGGTCCTTGATGCGGCTCTGGTCGAGCACGTAATTGCGGATCTGGCTGCCCCAGCCGATGTCGGACTTGGTCGCCTCGACCGCGTCGCGCTCGGCGTTGCGCTTCTGGATCTCCAGCTCATAGAGCTTTGCGGCCAGCATCTTCATCGCGTTGTCGCGGTTCTGGTGCTGGCTGCGGCCGGTCTGGCAGGCCACGACAATGCCGGACGGGATGTGCGTGATGCGCACCGCCGATTCGGTCTTGTTGACGTGCTGGCCACCGGCGCCGGAGGAGCGGTAGACGTCGGTGCGCAGGTCGGCCGGGTTGATGTCGATGTCGATGTTGTCGTCGACTTCCGGCGACACGAACACCGAGGTGAAACTGGTGTGGCGGCGGTTGTCGGAGTCGAACGGCGACTTGCGCACCAGGCGGTGCACGCCGGTTTCGGTCTTGAGCCAGCCGTAGGCGAAGTCGCCCTCGACGCGCAGCGTGGCCGACTTGATGCCGGCGACGTCGCCGCCGCTGACTTCCATCAGCTCGGTCTTCCAGCCGCGTGATTCGCACCAGCGCAGGTACATGCGCAGCAGGATCTCGGCCCAGTCCTGGGCCTCGGTGCCACCGGCGCCGGCCTGGATGTCGACGAAGGCGTTGGCCGCGTCCATCTTGCCGGAGAACATGCGACGGAACTCGAGCTTCTCGACTTCCTTGGCGTAGCGCTCGACGTCGTCGACCACCGCCAGCGCGGTGCCCTCGTCATCTTCCATTTCGGCCAGTTCCAGCAACTCGCCCGCGCCGACGAGACCGTCGGTGAGGTTACGGATGCCATCGACGACCTTTTCCAGCGAGGAGCGCTCACGGCCCAGGCCTTGGGCACGCTCGGAGTCGTTCCAGATATCGGGGCTTTCGAGTTCGCGGTTTACTTCTTCGAGACGTTCGACTTTGCTGTCGTAGTCAAAGATACCCCCTGAGCGAATCCAGCCGACCGGTGAGGTCGGCGATTCGCTGGCGGACGGGATTGAGTTCGATCATGTCCGTGCGGTGCGGTCAAAGGAACCGCAAATTGTAGCAGCCCCGGACAGGCCGGGGCCGGACCGGTCCCGCCAGGACCGACCCGCACCCTCTCCTGACGTCCCAGTGCTCAGCGGAACTTGAACGGACCCGGGCGCCAGCTGTCGTCCGAGTAGCGGCTGACCGGGCTGCCGTAGCCGCTGCTGGAGCCATAGCCCTGGCCGAAGCCACGCCCGGACTCGCGCCCGCGGCGGCGGTGCATGCGCTCCTGGAGCTCGTCCCGACGCCCCTGCAGCCAATCCGCACGGCCGACGGTTTCGGGCTTCAGGCCACGCCGCTCGGCCTCGCGCTCGCGGAAGTCGCAGAAGTCGTCATAGGCCTCGATCTCGTGCGACAACTTGCGCGCGCACAGCTCGATCATCACCGCATCGTCGAGGAAGCCGAACACCGGCACGTCGTCGGGGATGATGTCGATCGGCGCCGCCAGGTAGTTGAGGGCGGCACGCACGCGCAGCGAGTCCTCGTCCGACAGCGCCCAGGCCTCGTCGCGCAGCATCGCGATCAGCGTGCCCAGGGCCGGAAGTCGCTGTTTCACGAACGTGGGCGGATTGCCCTGCTGTGCCTTTTCCAGCAGCACGGTGGCGGCCGCCACGATCTCTTCGTTGCTTTTGCTTTCCGCGTCCTTCTTGGCGGCTTCGATCTGGCCGGTGAACCGCTCCAGGTCCTCGTCCGAGAAGTCGATCGAGAGGGTCAACGACATGGCTTGCTCCGTGGTCGGTGAAGGCGATCCAGTCAGCCTAGGGACTTGTTTGTTGAATCCGCGTCAATGCCCTCCCCGGCGGCGGCCTGTCGACGGCGCCGGCCGGCTCGGGCCGCCCCGCCCTGCTTCGCCGCCAGCGCGGACAGGGGCCTCACCGGTAAGTCTGCTGCCGCACCCATTTGGTCGCGATCCACTTCTCGCCCCGCGCCACAGGTGCACCACCGTGCAGGCTGGAGGCATCCAGTCCCCCCAGGCCATCGCAGTAGGCAAAGTACAGCGCGCTGCCACGACGCGGAACGAACGCGGCGCCCGCCAGCGGGAAAATCGTTTCGCCGCCGGCATCGGGTTCGTTGAGGTACATGATCAACGAGGCCGTCCGTTGCCCGCCGCGCGCCAGGTGCGGGGCGCTGCCGGACTGCTCCGGCGGGAAGTAGTCGTAGTGCGGCCGGTACTCGCCCCCGGCCCGGTAGTGCAGCACCTGCAGGCCTTCGCCGTGGTCGACCGGCACCTGCATCAGTTCCGCCAGCCGCGTTTCGATGGCGGCAATAGTCAGGTCATGCCCGCGGACGAACCAGGCGCCCTCGCTGCTGCGTTCTTCGATCCGGGCCATCTCGCCGGTGTCGGGCGAGACCACCGTGGACGGGCGCATCTGCTCCTTCGACAGCGTGATCAGGTAGTCGCACTCGTCCGACGACAGGACATTGTCCAGCAGCACCGCGGCAGGCCGTTGGAGCCGGGCGACCGCCTCCATCCGGCGGCCGCCGACCGTGGCCCGGTTGGCGACGCGGAACGCGAATCGATCGGGCCAGCACGACGCGCACGGGGTCTGCGCCGCGCCGATCTCCGCCAGCGCCCGGGCCACTGCCTGGCTTGCCACGGCGCCGTCGATGCGCCCGGCGAGCATCGTCCGCACCAGCGCGTCGGGAGCGCAGCCACGCTCGAGGTTCTCGCGCAGCCACGAGGTCCAGTCATCTGAAAGCATGGTCGGCACTCTCATCGTCGCATCCGTCCGGCGGACGGATAGTGGGTGAACTTCCATTCCTGGTAGCTGGACTTCATCGCGAAGCTGGCGTCCTGCGCCGGAAAACCGTGCTGCTTGAGCGGGATCCCGGGGGCCGCGCTGTTGACGCCATGGATCTCGCCTTGCGTGCCCTTGATCAGCACCCAGTCGCCACCGGTCATCGGATCGGGATGGAGCGCGCGCAGGTGACGGCGCGGATAGGGAACGCGCGGATCCGCCAGCAGATCCTGCAGGCTTGTCGGATAGACGCCGCCGCCGTCGGCCACCGCGTAGCTGCGGATCGCTTCGCGGATCGCATCGCCGTGGCGCAGCAGCTGCGCTTCCTTCGACCGTTGCACCTGCAGGCTCCAGATCGTCCCCACTTCCATCAGGTAGATCCCCACCAGCGCCACGCACAGCAGCGCGGCCAGGATGCCGAAGCCGCGTTGCGAAGCATGCCTGCCAGGGGCACGCGCGCCGGTCTTACCAGGAACTGTAGTCGCTGCCATCTTTCGACTTGCCACGGGCGCCACTGCGCACGTCGTAAATGCCTGCCTCTCCATTCGTGGGCGCCTCCAGCGTCCAGGTGGTGCGGCTGCCGGTGAGCGTGTCCATGGGGACCTCGCGCAGGTAGCGACGCTCGACCAGCTCCTGCAGCGTCTGCGGGTAGCGGCCGCGGTCGCCATGAAAGCGGTCGATCGACGCCCTGAGCACGGTCAGGTTCTCGCGCAGCACGGTTTCCTTGGCCCGCTCGGCCTGCTCGAAATAGCGCGGCACCACCAGCGTCAGCAGCGCGCCCATGATGGCCAGAACCACCAGGAGTTCGATCAGGGTGAAACCGCGTCGCTTCATCGCGTGCCTACCATTTGCGATACGCCGTGCCATCCAGCGCGGCGCCCTCCGACAGGGAGTACACGTCGTAGACGTCGAGGCCCTCGCTGGGCGCGTCCGGCGGACTGGCGTAACTGCGCAGCCCCCAGGTCTTGGCGTCGCCGCGACTCGGGCAATCGCAGGTCGGGTCGCGCGGAATGCGCCTGAGGAAGTAGATGCGCGCACCGCCCGCGCTGCCCTTGTCGACCGCGCCCTCCACCAGCACGTCCAGCGTCGGTGGGTAGCCGCTGTCGTCGACCGACTTGTCGACCCTGCCCTCGTCAGTGGCGGCCTTGTACTCGTCGATGGCATCGCGGATCTGCCACAGCGCACGCCGCAGTCCGTCCTCGCGCGAGCGCTGCGCCGCGACCTGGGTCAGCGGCAACGCCACCATCGCCAGGGTGGCCATGATCGAGAGCGTGACCAGCAGCTCGATCAACGTGAATCCACGCGGCATGGGCGGCCTCATCGGCGCCTGCCCTGTGGTGGTGACGCTTGCGGAGGTGGTGCCGGTGGTGACGACGGTGCCGGCTGAGCTGACCGTGGTGGCGCCGGTGGCAACGCAGGCGGTGGTACCACGACACTGCCGTGCGGCGCAGGCGCGGGGGCAGCACCTGCCGGCGCGTCGTCGCGCTGCGTGCCCAGGCGCGTCTCCGTGCCGGAATAGAAATCGGTGATGCTGTCGGCCGGTACGCCCTGGTTGCGCACGATGTGCGGAGTCAGCAGCAGAATCAGCTCGGTGCGTCGCTTGTCGCTGCCGCGCGTGCCGAAGATCCGGTCGAGGATGGGGATGCGGCTCAGGCCCGGCACGCCGGTGCCTCCGGCCTGCTCACTGCGCTGCAGCAGCCCGGCCAGCGCCTGGGTCTGGTTGTTGCGCACGCTCATCACCGTCTCGGCCGTGCGCGTGCCGATCTGGTAGGCGATCAGTCCGGTGCTGGTGCTGATCGTGTCGGTGACGCTCGACACCTCGAGCCGCAACTTGACCTGGACTTCGTCGTTGCTGCTGATGATCGGCTCGGCCTCCAGCGCCAGGCCGACGTCCTGGTAGTTGATGCTCTCGGTGCTGAAGTTGTCCGACAGCGTCGTCGTCACCACCGGCAGGCGATCGCCGATCAACACCTTGGCCTTCTCGCGATTGCGCACGCGGATGCGCGGATTGGCCAGCGTGTTGGTCCTGCCCTCGCGCTGGAGCATGTCCAGTGCCAGCGACGGGGCTCCCAGGCGCACCAGGATGTCGCCGCTGTTGATGCTCTTGAGCTCCTCCAGGGTCAGCAGCCCCGGCGTGTTCCGCCCCTGGCTGTCGGTGGCGGATGCGGGACTGGCGGTGAACTCGATGCGGTCCGGATACAGCAGCCCGAACTGCAACAGGTCGGTCGCCGATACTTCCAGCACCTCGGCCTCCAGCACCACTTCAGCCGGGGTCACGTCCATTGCCGCGACCAGTCGCTCGGCCACGCCGATGGCTTCGCGCGAGTCGCGCATGATGATCGCGTTGGTGCGCTCGTCCAGTACGACATCGCGGGTCTTCACCATCTGCTTGAGGGCGGCCAGCACCTGCGGCGCCTGCGCGTTCTGGAGATAGAACGTCCGTACCGCCAGGTCGCGGTACTCCATCTCCTTGTCCGGCCGGCGCGGGTAGATCAGCAGGGAGTTGCCGCTGACGACCTTGCTGGCCAGCTGGTTGGCCTCCAGCACCAGCGACAGCACCTGCTTGACCGGCGTGTTGGTGGCATAGATGGTCGTTGGCGTCGTCGTCGCCACTTCGCGATCGAAGGTGAAGTTCAGCCCGGTGATGTTGGACATCAGCTCCAGGATGCTGATCAGCGGCTGGTCGCGGAACTGCACCGTGATCGGCTGGTCGAGATCCCGCGACAGCGTCGGTCCGGCTTCTGCGCCGCCGGGCGATTGGATGGCGTCACGCAGGCGCCCGGCCCGCAGGTTGCCCGGTTGCCTGGCCAGTACCTCGGTGACGATCGCCAGCGCTTCCTTCGGCCGCTGCGCGCTGACCGACTCGGCATACTTCAGCTTCGAATCGATCTGCGCCTGGCGGTCGATCCAGTCCATCATCGCGCGCGGCGTTTCCTCCTCTGGCGCGATCGCCATGGCCTTGCCGACCCAGGCCTTTGCCTGCACCGCGTCGCCCGCTTCGTACGCGGCCACCGCCTTGCGCAGATGGTCATTGACCACTTCCCGCCGGACCTGCAGATGCCTGCTGCGCAATGCCAGGTCGTCGGGATGCGCCGCCGCCTGGCTCGACAGCCATTGCAGGGAGGTTTCCGGGGTCTGCTTGTCGAGCATCGAATCCATCTGCTGATGGCGCATGTCGCTGGCGCAGCCGATGAGCAATGCAAGTGAAGCGACGGCGACGAGTGCCCCGATCGCGCCCATGTCAGCCTCCCAGTGACATGTGCTGCCTACGCTTCATCGGCAGGTAGACGAACTGCACTTCGCGACTGGTCAGCTTCTCGATCCGGTAGGCCCCCATCAGGACATCGCCCTGCCGGTAGAAGCCGGCCTGCCGGCAGGCGACGCAGAGCGGGAAGTCACGGCCCTGCGCGTTGAGAACGGCGTAGAACGCGCCGCTGCCGTCCTGCCACAGTGCGCCGATCGAAAACGGCAACGGCGGCGGCTGCGCAGGCGGCGGTGGCACGTTCGACACGGGCGCTGGCGGTGGTGGCGGTGGTGCCCAGTCCTGGCGCGGGAACAGGTCGACGAATGTCGTCGGTTCGTGCGGCGGCGGCGGCGCTGCGGCGCCGCGCGGTCGTGCGGGGGCGCGTCGAGCGGGAACAGGAGGCCGCGCTTTCGCCGCGGTGGGTGGCGATGCGGTGGGCCGCGCCACTTCGTCGCCTTCCCAAAGACTGACGATACCCAACGTGCACAGGACCACTGTCGCGAGCCCAAGCCAGGGGGCGGCGCGCTCAACTGCCGTTCGCCACTTGCGAGCGCGCCTCACGACGCCACCTCCACCAGCAGCGAGCACTGGATCCGGATCGCCAGCTGCGTCTGACCGATGTCCTGCCGCGACAATGTCAGGAGCTCGATGCGAACGCCGGGCAGTTGCCGCAAGTCGGCAGTGAAGCCCCGGAACTGGCGATAGTCACTGTTGAACGAGGCCTCCACCAGATAGCGGCGCAAGCGGCTGCCATCGCCAGGCTCGGCCTGGTAGACGGCACTGGGGATGGTCAGGCCATGGTGGGCGGCGATGGCATGGAAGCTGTGCAGGAACGCCGAGAAGCGCTGATCGGCGCTTGCCTTGTCCAGCGCTTCTTCCGGAGTCGGCGGCGGCGCGTGGACCATGGCTGCAAGGCGCGCGTCCAGCTGCTCACGTCGTTGCGCAAGATCGCGCTGCAACGGCCAGACTTCCACGCAGACCACAACTGCGGCAATGACAAAGACCGCGACCGCCAGGCGGCCCAGGTTGCCCAGCCGCCACAGACCACGTCGCAGCTCCCATTCGAACCGTTTCATCGCTGCCCCGATGGCGGCGAAGCCGGTCGCGTCGAAGCCACCGGCGACGCGCTTTGCGTTTGCGCTCCAGCCAGCGGTCGCCAGATCACCTGCACGCGGGTCTCCACCGGACTGCCCGTTGATCCGGGCTTCGCGGTCTGCCGTTTCACCAGCACACGCTCGGCGCCGGCCTGTCGCTCCAGCCAGTCGACGTAGGCCAGCGCCTCCTGCGCCGACCGCGATTCGAACACCATGTCGATCTGGCGCGTATCCGTGGCCAGGTCCAGCAGCAGGAAGGCGATGCCCGGACGCCAGCCTCGTTCCATCAGATCGCGTGCCGGCTCCATCGCGTAACGCTGCCTGGCCATCAACTCGCGCGCCTGCGGGTCGGCGGCGCTGCGATGGGCATTGCCGATGGAGCGACGGGTGTGCTCGCTGTGGCTGATCGCCGTCTCCTGCGCATCCAGCGCAGCACCGCGATCGCGCAGCGCGTCCAGGTATTGGATCGCGGCCACCAGCGCCGTCACTGACAGCAGGAGACTGGCCATCGACACGGTTTGCGGCGGCCGGTTGGCCAGATGCAGGTCGAACCGAGGAGCCCTCATGACCCATCCCCCGGCGGCGAGGGCAACCAGCGTGCGTCGGGCAGGCCGCCCAGCACCACCTGCATGTGTGCCGGCGCAATCAGGTAGGTACGCTGCAGCGGTGCGGCACGACACAGGAATGCCGCGTCACGAAGCACGTGCGCGATCGGCGGAACCGCCGGCAGCGTGACGTAGCCCGCCCATCGTTTCTCGTGGCGGAAGCACAGGTGGGCGACCGAACGCCGGCCGGCGCGATCCTCGATGCCAACAATGGCAATCGAGCCGTCGTCGACTCGCGCCGCGTTTCGGGACAGCGCACGCGTGAATCCCGGTTCGATCCGCATCAGCTGCAACGCCTGCACCCTGCACAATCGTGCGACGCCGACGCACAGCGCTTCAGGCACCGCCGCCGCCATGCGTGCGCAGCCCCAGGGGCTGTCCTCGACACTGAACCGCCACGCCTCAGGCGCGCCGAGACCGTCGAGCACGAATCTCGTCCGCGCCGATGCCAGCCAATCGGCTGGTCGCGACATCGGCGCCCACGGCAGGATGAAATAGCAGGCGAATGCGCCGGAGACGACGACTTCGACGCGATGCAGCCCACGCCTGCGTGACCTGGGAAGTCCCGTCGCGAGCAGTGTCTCGATCGCCGCCAGTGCCGAGGCGACGTCAGCCGCACGCTCCAGCGCGACCTCCATGCGCGATTGTCCGGCGGCGTTACGGAGGATGACGCAGTCGTCGCCTATCCACAGCACGTGGCGGCTCCACACCGCCTCGACCGCCGGCGCCATCGCTGCAAGCCGGGCGGCGACTGTCGCCGGCATCGCGCGAATCCTATTCCACCAGCGTGACACGGTTCACCTCCGCCAACGTCGTGCGCCCGTCGGCCACCGCGCGCAGGGCCACTTGGCGGATGGGGATGAAGCCGCTCTCACGTGCCACCTGCCGCAACTCCAGAAGTGGCCGGCGCTCCATGAAGCACTGCCTGATCCCATCGTTGAAACGCAGCACCTCGGCGATCGGTTGCCGGCCGAGATAGCCGGTCTTTCGGCAGGCATCGCAGCCGGCACCCTTGCGGAATCTCCATCCATCGACCTGCGACCTGGTCAGTGCCGAGGCATGCAGCAAGGCTTCATCCGGCGGCGAGTCGCACAGGCAATGCGGGCAATTCAGCCGCATCAATCGTTGCGCCACCGCACCGAGCATCGAGGCGACGAAGCTGTGCATATCCACGCCCATGTGCAGGAAGCGGTCGAGCACCGCGAACACACTGTTGGCGTGGACCGAAGTCAGCACGAGGTGGCCGGTCAGCGCCGCCTGCACGGCAATAGCGGCGGTCTCGCCGTCGCGGATCTCGCCTACCAGGATCTTGTCCGGGTCGTGACGCAGGATCGAGCGCAGGCCACGTGCGAACGTCAGCCCCTTCTTGTCGTTGATCGGAATCTGCAGGACCCCCGGCAGCTCGTACTCCACCGGGTCTTCGATCGTGATGATCTTCTCCTCGCCGGTGTTGATCTCCGACAAGGTGGCATAGAGCGTCGTCGACTTGCCCGAGCCGGTGGGTCCGGTCACCAGGATCAGGCCGTATGGCTCATGGGCGATGGCACGGATCGCACTGACGATATCGGCCTCGTGCCCGATCGCGTCCAGCCGCAACGGCGCCGCGTCTCGCTGACCGCGCTGCTTGTCGAGCACGCGCAGGACCGCGTCCTCGCCGTGGATGGAGGGCATGATCGAGACGCGGAAGTCGATCTCGCGCTGGTTGATGATGGCGCGGAATCGCCCATCCTGCGGAATCCTGCGCTCGCCGATGTCGAGATCGGCCATCACCTTCAACCGTGAGAGCACCTGCTCGGCGACATCGGTTCCCGCGGCGGAGCCGGCAGCCGCGAGCACGCCGTCGATGCGGTACTTCACCACCAGCCCCGATGCCGTGCTCTCGACGTGGATGTCGGAGGCCCGCGCCTTGAGTGCGTCGTAAAGCGACGAGTTCACGAGGCGGATCACCGGATGGACGTCGGCGGCCAAAGTGGCGAGGGTGATCTTGACGCCGTCGCTGCCTGCGGCCTGCGCATGGCCCATGTCGACCTGGCCCATCGCCTGGTGCTCGACCTCGTGCGTGGCCAGGTAAGCCAGCAGTACGCCTGGCACGCAGAAGGTGAAGCGGAACGCCGAGCGCACGCGCTGCATCGCCCACGAGCGCTGGCGGGGATCGAACGGGTCGGCCAGGACCAGCAACGCCAGGCCGTCCGCGTCGCGCGCCAGCAGGCAGTTGCGCGGCATCGCCTCGGCGAATGGCAGCAGGTCGAAGCATGGCGTCAGCGCTTCCAGCTCGCTGGCGTCGAGCCCACGCAATCCGGTGAGGCGGCCGACCCGCTGCAGGTACTGATCCGGATCCTGCCCGGCCTCGTTCCACATGCGCACCTGCAGCGAGTCGTCGCCCCCCGGGGCCGGCCCTGCGTCGCGATCAAGTCTTTCGGCGGGCACGTTCGCCATCGCCCTACCCCACGCTTCCGGCGAGCTGGAAGATAGGCATGTACAGCAGGAACACGATCGTGCCGACAATCGCACCGACGACCAGCATCAGCACCGGCTCGACCATCCGCATCAGCGTGTCGATGGCGCGGTCCAGCTCGTCGTCGCAGAACTCGGCCGAGCGCGTGACCATGGCCGCGACTTCACCGCTCTGCTCGCCGACCCGGATCAGGCGCTCGGCCACTGGCGTGGTCAGGCCGGCGGCGGGCAGCGCGGTCGACAGGGCCTTGCCGGCACTGATGTCGCCCAGCGCCTGCGACAGCGACGGTTGCATCCGCACCGGCAGCAACTGCGACGACAGCTCAAGCGATGCCACAACCGACATGCCGCCCGATAGCAGCAGCCCAAGCGTGCGATAGAAGCGCGTCAACGCGAACAGGCGCTGGTACTGGCTCATGCGAGGCAACGCCCAGACCAGCCCCATCAGCTTCTCGCGCGTCCCGGCACTGCGCAGTGCCAGCACTGCCAGCACCACCGAGGCAACGATCGCGGCGAACAACACCGCGCCGTGGGCGTGAACCGTCTCGCCCCACCACAGCATCAGCCGCGCCGCCGCTGGCAGGTCCTTCATCGACGCGTAGACCTGGCTGAACTTGGGGATCACGTAGAACGCCAGGAACAGGATGATCATCGCCCCGGTCGCGATCACCACCATCGGATACACCATCGACGCGACCACCTTCTTGCGCACCACCGCGAGCCTGGCGTCGTAGTGGTGATAGCGCTTGAGTGCTTCGGCCAGGTGACCGGTGCGTTCGGCCGAGGCGACCGTGGCCACGTACAGCGCGGGGAACGCGTCCGGCTGGCGCTCCAGCGCCTTCGACAGTGGCAGCCCTTCGCACAAGGCGTCGACGATGCCGGCCAGCACGCTCCGGTTGATGCCCTCGCCACTCTTGTCGCGCAGCGTCTCCATTGTTTCGATCAGGCTCAGGCCTGCCTCCAGCAGTGCGATCAGTTCCTGCGTGAACAACGACCGGTCGAAGCGCGGCTTGCGTAACACCAGGCCCATCCGGCGCCTTGGCATCGGCGCCACATCGACCACTCCCAGGCCCATTGCCTGCACCATCTGCCGCAGCTGCGGTTCGTCCGCCGCCTCCAGCTCGATCTGTCTCGGGCCGTCACCGGCACGAAAGCGCACCAGGAAGCGCATGCCATCGGCCCTACTTGGCGACGATGTCGGCGTCTTCGCCGGTTCCGCCGGCTTTGCCGTCGGCGCCGAGCGTCAGCAGGTCGTAGTCCTTGCCACTCTCGCCGGGCATGCGGAACACGTACTGCGCGCCCCACGGATCGGGCGGCACGTCGTTGTTCATGTAGGGCCCGGCCCAGCCGTGCAGATTCCCGGGATTGACCGAGAGTGCCCGCAGGCCCTCGTCAGTGGAGGGAAACCGACCGGTGTCGAGGCGATAGCGATCGAGCGCGTCGGCGATCGATTTCATCTGCGACGCGGCGGTCTTGCTCCTGGCCTTGCCAATCTCGCCAAACAGCTTCGGCCCGACGTAACCCGCCAGCAGCGCGATGATCAGCAGGACCACCAGCAGTTCCAGCAAGGTGAACCCACCCGCCCTGCGGCGGGTGGAGGCGACAGCGAGGGAAGCAGCGTGCATGGTCGACTCCGATGATTGACGGATCCGGGAGCGGTGAAGCGCGCGGACCCTCGCGCCGACTCGCCAGCTACTTGTTGATCTCTCCCATCACCTTGGTCAGTTCGGCGCCGTCCGCGTCACCGTCAAGCTCCCAGCTGAAGACGCCGCGCAGGTTGTTCTTGCGCACGTAGTCGAGCTTTTCGCGAACGGTGGCCGGCGTGTCGTACGACCAGAAGGTCGTGCCGTCGTACTTCCAGGCCTGCTTGCTGACCGGATGCTCGCGCACGATGCCCGGTGCGTTCTTGAGGATCTTGTAGTCCTCGACGCCGGCTTCGTAGCTGCCTGGCGCCTGCTTGCTGGCAGGCTGGTAGAGCCCGTCGCCCTTCGACCCGGCAGCCACGCCGGTCCAGCCGCGGCCGTAGAACGGGATGCCGACGACGATCTTCGAAGGCGCGACGCCACCTTGCAGCAGCGCCTTGATCGCGCTGTCGACGTTGAACGTTGCGCCGTTGCCCTTCGCGTTCGGGCTTTCCGGATCGATGTACAGGTTGGACTGGAAATCGGTCGGCCCGGTGGCCTCCCAGCCGCCGTGGAAGTCATAGGACATGACGTTGATCCAGTCGAGCGACTTGCTGTACTCGCCAGGTTCGGTGTTGGCGATCTTGTCGCCACCGGATCCGATTGCCACCGTCAGCAGATAGTGCTTGCCGTTCTGCTGGCCGATCGCATCGAGCTGCTTGCGGAACTCCGCCAGCAACAGCGTGTAGTTGCGCTTGTCGTCCGCTTCGACCGCGTTGTAGGGCATTCCGCCACCACCCGGGAACTCCCAGTCGATGTCGATGCCGTCGAACACACCGGCCGCGGCGCCGTCACCGCCGGCATTGCTGGCCTGGTCGAACGGCAGGTTGCCCTTGATGTAGACGTTGATGCACGAGCTCGCCAGCTGCTTGCGCAGCGCATCGGTCGCCGCCGCCTTGGCGAACCACCGCGACCAGGTCCAGCCGCCCAGCGAGATCATGACCTTCATCCCTGGGTACTTGGCCTTGAGCTTCTTGAACTGGTTGAAGTTGCCTTTGAGCGGACCTGCCTTGCCACTGCGCGGATCGTCCCAGGCGAAGCCCCACGAGTCGGCGGCGCCATCGACGGACTCGGGCGCGGTGAAGCCCTTCTGGTAGTCGGCCCAGCCATCACCGCCGCTGCCGGCTTGCGGGCTGTTGGAATCGCTTGGTTCGGCCTTGGTGATGATGTCGCACTCGTAGCCACCATTCTTCGGGTAGAGGTTGCCGAAGGCGTAGTTGACGAAGGTCAGGTGCTGCGCTGCGCCACTGTTGGCGATGTCCTTGACCTGGTAGTTGCGCCCATAGATGCCCCACTGCGCGAAGTAGCCGCCGACTTCCTTGCCTGAGGACGGGCCGGAACCTGTGACGGTTCCTGGAGCTGGGGATGGCGCGGGTGCGGGTGCGGGTGTAGGAGTTGGTGCTAGTGCTGGTGCTGGAGTCGGAGTCGGAGTCGGAGTCGGAGTTGGTGCCGGTGTCGGAGCTGGCGTCGGAGTTGGCGTCGGCGTAGGCGTAGGAGCCGGTGCCGGTGCCGGTGCCGGTGCTGGTGTTGGTGTTGGTGTTGGTGTTGGTGTTGGTGTTGGTGTTGGTGTTGGTGCGGGAGTCGGAGTCGGAGTCGGAGTCGGAGTCGGAGTCGGAGTCGGCGTAGGTGTCGGTGCAGGTGCCGGTGTCGCAGTGCCTGCGCCACCCGAGCAAGCGCCCATGTCCTGCCACACGCCCCACTCACCGGACTGCGACGGACTGTCGCCCTGTGTCCACCACTTGTTCTGGTAGACACGACCACCACTGGTCACTCTCGTGCCGGCGTTGGCATAGGTTGCACTGGAAGACCAGGCCGCTCCGCAGCTTCCCGTAGACGGACTCGGTGTCGGCGCCGGTGCCGGTGCGGGAGATGGTGTCGGAGTCGGTGTCGGCGAGCCGGTAGCGGCTCCCGTGTCGCGCCAAAGTGTCGGGCTGGCTTTGGGCGTCCAACCGGCACCGGCGTGGGCCGTATGCGCCTGCAGCGCCTGGTAGGTTCGCCCTTCGTAGGTGACCGTCGTGCCTGTGCTGTAGGTGGCACCTTCGCGCCACTCCGCGGAGATCGCGGCAGACGAATAAGCAGCGAACAGCGCCGCTGCCAATAGTGACGCGCGATACTTTTCCATATTCATGAATGCCACCGCCGTGTGCTTGCAGTGTCTGAACAAATGTTCAGATTCGGCGTCGACGCTATAGGCAGGTACCGCCTCAGTCTTTAAGAATTGTCTGAAAGTCTGGAACGAAAAAATCCGAGTTCCTCGTCAGTCATTCCCCACAACGCGGCAGCAGCCTATGCAGGCTCTCTGTGCACGACGACCAGTTGCACGGCATCGCCGCCGCGGTAGTCATCGGGTTCGAGACGGTACGCGATGCGCAGACGATCCGGCGGCGCATGGCCAAGCCAGCCGCCGAACTCGATCGCATTCAACTGCACACCGGCAAAACGCAGCACCAGCTTGAGGTGGCGTTCGCCGACGACGCGCCAGCTCACTACATCGAACTCGCCATCGAACTGCGGCTCCGCGAAGCCCTGCCCCCACGGACCACCGTCACGCAGCACCTCGGCGCTGGTGCGATTGAAATCGGCAACGCCCAGCTCACCATCGCTGAGCACGTCGGCCTGCAACAACTCCGGCGTCAGCGCTGCCTGTGCGATCTGCTCGAATGCACTCGCGAACGCCGGATAGGCTTCGGCACGCAGGGACAGGCCGGCCGCCATCGCATGGCCGCCGAAACGCTCGATCAGCGCCGGATGGCGCGCGGCGACATCGGCCAGCGCATCGCGGATATGGAATCCCGGGATCGATCGCGCCGAACCACGCAACGTGTCGCTGCCCGGTTCGGCCGGTGCGAAGGCGATGACCGGACGATGCAGCCGCTCCTTCATCTTCGACGCCACCAGCCCGACCACGCCCGGATGCCATTGAGCGTCGTAGAGACAAACCGCGCTGCGCGTGCCCTGCTCAAGCACGCTCACGCGCGCCAGCGCCTGCTCGGCCTCGTCGGTCATCTGCTGCTGCACGGCGCGACGTTCGCTGTTGATCTCGTTCAACGTCGCGGCGATGTCGCGCGCCCGCGCCAGGTCGTCGGTCAACAGGCATTCGATGCCGAGCGTCATGTCCTCCAGGCGCCCGGCCGCATTGAGTCGCGGGGCCACGGCATAGCCGATGTCGGAGGCGGTCAGGCGACTGGCGTCGCGCTGCGCCACTTCGATCAGCGCCCGAAGTCCGACGCTGCCCTGCCCCGCACGCAGCCGGCGCAGACCGGCGGCGACAAGCGCGCGATTGTTCGCGTCCAGCGGCACCAGGTCGGCGACGGTGCCGACAGCGACCAGGTCGAGCAGCGTTGTCAGATCCGGCCCTTGGCCGGCAAACGCCCCCTGCACGCGCAGGTGACGTCGAAGCGCCAGCAGCACGTAGAACATCACGCCGACACCGGCCAGCACCTTGCTCGGGAATGGATCGCCGTGCAGGTTCGGATCGACGATGGCGTCGGCCGGCGGCAACTGCTCACCGGGAAGGTGATGGTCGGTGACCAGCACCTTCCAGCCGCGCGCCTTCGCCGCGGCGATGCCGGCATGGCAGGCAATGCCGTGATCGACCGTCACCAGCAGCTCGGGCTGCAGCGCCGCCAGCTCCTCCACCAGCGCCGGTGACAATCCATACCCATGGACCATGCGATTGGGCACCGCGTGCGAGACACGACGAGCACCGAGCATGCGCAGGCCACGCACGCCGACGGCGCAGGCGGTAGCGCCATCGCAATCGAAATCGCCGACAACGACGATGTGGCGATCTTCCGCAATCGCGGCCGACAACAGCGACACGGCCGCATCGAGGCCGCCCAGGTCATCGGGTGCCAGCAGATTGGCCAGGCGCGGCTGCGCCTGCTCGATGCTCATCGCTCCGCGTGCGGCATACAGGCGGCGCAGTAGCGGCGACAAGGTGTCAGGCCATTGACCGGCCTGCTCGTATTCGCGCCGGCGCAATCTGGCTTGCGGCTTCATGCAGCGTTGCCGGCCGCGCCGGCAATGAACGAGTGCAACGGCTTGCGCCAGAAGCGCCAGCGCTGACTGCGTGCAAGGTCGTAGAGGGCGCCATCGGCGAAGTCGAACTGCAGGCGATCGATGTCGCCATGCGCAAGCGCCGAAACCAGCGGTGCGAACCAGTCGCGCTCCAGCAGCGCCAGGTCGCGCGCATCGCGCAGGTCGAACAACGCGTTGCCGTCACCGCCGGGCCACGAAGTCGGACGTCCATCGACCCTTGCGCCAGCCATCGCGGCCAGCGCCGTAAGTGCCTCGTCGTCGCTGGCAACGTGGGCAAAGGCGGTGCGGACGTGGTCGGGCAGGATCCCGGCGCCCCAGAACCAGAGCGAGTTGACCGGGGCCAGGCCGGCCGCGGCGCGCTCGGCATTGAGCGGGTGATTGTGCAGCACGACCTGGGCTTCGCTCAGCAGGGCGCGCCAGCGGCGACCTTCGTTGCCTTCCGGCAACTGGTCGAACATGTCAGCGCCGAGCGCCTGCTCAGGCGAGGTGAACTCGGGGAGCTTCGCGCCCAGCGGCAGGCGCAGGTACCAGCGCGACGAAACCGGCGCATCGATCGGGAAGCCGGCGTCGCCAAACAATGGCTTCAAGGGGCGCAGCAGCGTGGCCGCATCGGCGGCCGTCAGGCCCAGGGCCTGGCCGTACGAGAGCAGTCGCGCACCGTTGATGTCCGGCTGCACGTAGGCGGGATCGGCGCGCAGCCAGACCGCGTTGGCGGCATCGCCGGCGTCACGCTGGCGCGCGGCAGCGGCAACCGGCCAGCCGCGGGGAAGCACGTCGAGCACGCGCGCCATCTGCGCGCGTCCGTCCGGGGACGGATCTGCTGCCGCCTGGCTGCGGTCGGCGCGGGCCAGGGCCTTGCCCGTGACGGGCGAGAGCCGCTGTCCGCCGAAGCGATCGCGTGCCGGCAGCAGCAGCGTGATCATCAGCCGGCGTAACTGACGCCGATGATCTCGTACTCGCGGATACCGCCGGGCGCTTCGATGGTGACCGTGTCGCCCTCATGCTTGCCGATCAGCGCACGCGCCACCGGCGACGAAATCGCGATCAGGCCCTGCTTGATGTCCGCCTCCAGGTCGCCAACGATCTGGTAGCTGCGCTCTTCGTCGGTCTCGCTGTCGGCCAGCTCGACCTTGGCGCCGAACACGACCCGCGAACCGGCATTCAACGAGGCCACGTCGATGATCTGCGCATGCGACAGCTCGGCTTCGAGCTGCTTGATGCGGCCTTCGATGAAGCCCTGCTGCTCGCGCGCGGCGTGGTATTCGGCGTTCTCCTTGAGATCGCCATGGGCGCGCGCCTCGGAGATCGCATTGATCACGGCCGGCCGCTTGACCGACTTCAGTTCTTCAAGCTCGGCGCGCAGGCGCTGGGCGCCGTGCAGGGTGATGGGTGCTCGCATTGCTGTTTCCTTTGGATCCGGCCCAACGGCCGGCTACGGCTTCGATAGCCGGATTCTCTATCAGATGGTGTCAGTCCGTCATCCCCGCGCAGGCGGGAATGTCGTGATTGGCCCGTCATTCCCGCGAAGGCGGGAACCCAGGGACGTTCGCTGTTGCCCGGAAGCCCAAGACGCTGGGTCCCCGCCTTCGCGGGGATGAGGATGCCGGGCGCGGCTTCAGGCCGCGCCGTCGATTTCCTTGTGCAGTTCCTGCAGCGACCACACCGGACCCGTGCCGCGGTACTCGAGCGAGTTGACCAGCGCACGCGCGCCGGACACCGTCGTCGAATAAGTCACGCGATGCTGCAGCGCTTCGCGGCGGATCGAGAACGAGTCGTTGATCGCCTGGCGGCCTTCGGTGGTGTTGACGATGTAGACCAGCTCGCCGTTCTTGATCAGGTCGACCACGTGCGGGCGGCCTTCGGTGACCTTGTTGATGCGCTCGCAGCTGATGCCCTGCGCGGTCAGGAAGGCATGCGTGCCCTCGGTGGCGACCAGGCTGTAGCCACGCTTGACCAGGTCCTGTGCGACCGGCAACACGCGGGTCTTGTCCGGATCGCGAACCGACACGAACACCTTGCCGCCCTGCGGCAGCGCCTTGATGCCGCCGGCTTCCTGCGCGCGCGCCATCGCCGCGCCGAAGTTGCGGCCCACGCCCATCACCTCACCGGTGGAACGCATCTCCGGCCCGAGGATCGGGTCGACGCCCTGGAACTTGGCGAACGGGAAGATCGCTTCCTTGACCGAGTAGTACTCCGGGATGATCTCCCTGGTGGCGCCCTGCGACGCCAGGGTCTGGCCGACCATGCAGCGCGCCGCGATCTTGGCCAGCGCCATGCCGGTCGCCTTGGACACGAACGGCACGGTGCGCGAGGCACGCGGGTTCACTTCGATCAGGTAGATCGTTTCCTTGCCCTGCTCGTCGAAGGTGATCGCGAACTGGGTGTTCATCAGGCCAACGACCTTGAGCGACTTGGCCAGCGCCCGCACCTGGTCGCGCAACTTGTCCTGCACGGCCGGGGTCAGCGAGTACGGCGGCAGCGAGCACGAGGAGTCGCCCGAGTGCACGCCGGCCTCTTCGATGTGCTCCATCACGCCGCCGATCAGGACGTTGCCATCCTTGTCGGCGATGACATCGACGTCGACTTCGACGGCGTTGTCGAGGAAGCGGTCGAGCAGCACCGGCGAGTCGTTGGACACCTTGACCGCGTCGCGGATGTAGCGCGTCAGGTCGGAGTCGCCGTAGACGATTTCCATCGCGCGGCCGCCGAGCACGTAGCTCGGGCGCACCACCAGCGGGTAGCCGATCTGCGAGGCGAGCAGAAGCGCTTCGTCCGGGTTGCGCGCGGTGCGGTTGAGCGGCTGCGCCAGGCCCAGGTCCTGCACCAGCTTCTGGAAGCGCTCGCGGTCCTCGGCCAGGTCGATGCTGTCCGGGCTGGTGCCGACGATCGGCACGCCATTGGCTTCCAGTGCGCGCGCAAGCTTCAGCGGCGTCTGGCCGCCGTACTGGACGATCACGCCCTTGGGCTTCTCCAGGTCGGCGATTTCGAGCACGTCCTCGAGCGTGAGCGGCTCGAAGTACAGGCGATCGGAGGTGTCGTAGTCGGTTGAGACCGTCTCCGGGTTGCAGTTGACCATGATGGTTTCATAGCCGTCCTCGCGCAGGGCGAGCGCGGCGTGCACGCAGCAGTAGTCGAACTCGATGCCCTGGCCGATGCGGTTGGGACCGCCGCCAAGCACGATGATCTTGTCGCGGTTGGTCGGGTTGGCTTCGCACTCGTCCTCGTAGGTCGAGTACATGTAGGCGGTGGTGGTGGCGAACTCGGCCGCGCAGGAGTCCACGCGCTTGTACACCGGGCGCACGCCGAAGGCGCGACGCAGCGTGCGGACGGCGGTCTCGTCGGTGCCGGTCAGCTGCGCCAGGCGCGCGTCGGAGAAGCCCATGCGCTTGAGCGCGCGCATGCGGCTCTTGTCGAGCGCGGACAGGCCGGCTTCGGCGACCTGCTTCTCGGCGGCGATGAGTTCTTCGATCTGGTCGAGGAACCACGGGTCCACGAACGACATCGCGTGGACGTCTTCGACGCTCATGCCGGCGCGGAAGGCGTCGCCGATGAAGAACATGCGCTCCGGGCCCGGTTCCTTCAGTTCGCGGCGCAGCGTTGCCAGGTCTTGCTCGCTGGACAGGTCCAGGCCGGTGGGGTCGAGGCCGACCTTGCCCGTCTCCAGGCCACGCAGGGCCTTGTGCAGCGATTCCTGGAAGGTGCGGCCCATCGCCATCACCTCGCCCACCGACTTCATCTGCGTGGTCAGGCGGGCGTCGGCCTGCGGGAACTTCTCGAAGGCGAAGCGCGGGATCTTGGTGACGACGTAGTCGATCGTCGGCTCGAACGAGGCCGGGGTGGCGCCGCCGGTGATCTCGTTGCGCAACTCGTCCAGCGTGTAGCCGACGGCGAGCTTGGCGGCGATCTTGGCGATCGGGAAGCCGGTGGCCTTGGACGCCAGCGCCGAGGAGCGCGACACGCGCGGGTTCATCTCGATGACGACGACGCGACCGTCCTTGGCGTTGATGCCGAACTGCACGTTCGAACCGCCGGTGTCGACGCCGATCTTGCGCAGCACCGCGATGGAGGCATCGCGCAGGCGCTGGTATTCCTTGTCGGTCAGGGTCTGCGCCGGGGCGACGGTGATCGAGTCACCGGTGTGCACACCCATCGCGTCGAAGTTCTCGATCGAGCACACGATGATGCAGTTGTCCGCCTTGTCGCGGACCACTTCCATCTCGAATTCCTTCCAGCCAAGCACCGATTCCTCGACGAGGATTTCGTGTACCGGCGACAGCTCGAGGCCGCGCTTGGCGATGTCCTCGAACTCTTCCTTGTTGTAGGCGATGCCGCCACCGGTGCCACCGAGGGTGAACGACGGACGGATGATGGTCGGGTAGCCGACGCGCGTCTGGATGTCGACCGCCTGCTCGAAGCTGCGTGCGACTTCCGCCTTCGGGCACTCCAGGCCGATCTCGGCCATGGCGACGCGGAACAGCTCGCGGTCTTCGGCCATGCGGATCGCATCGCGCGAGGCGCCGATCAGCTCGACGTTGTACTTCTCCAGCACGCCGTTGTCGGCCAGGTCGAGCGCGCAGTTCAGCGCGGTCTGGCCGCCCATCGTCGGCAGCAGCGCGTCCGGGCGTTCCTTGGCGATGATCTTCTCGACCGTCTGCCAGTTGATCGGCTCGATGTACACGGCATCGGCCATGTTCGGGTCGGTCATGATGGTCGCGGGGTTGGAATTGACCAGCACCACGCGGTAGCCCTCGTCACGCAGGGCCTTGCATGCCTGGGCGCCTGAATAATCGAATTCGCAGGCCTGGCCGATCACGATCGGGCCAGCGCCGATGATCAGGACGGTCTTGATGTCGGTGCGCTTGGGCATGGTGTCCTCAGTAAAGTCGTTCCTGCCACGCGGGGGGCGCGAGCCAGGTGATCTGCTCGGCGGATCGGGCATCGACCGCGCCGTTGTGAATCGCAGCAAGCACGGCCTGCTGCATCGAATTCCAGCTGCCGGCGGTGGCGCCGATGCGCGCACCGATCCGGTTGTTGTGCGCATCCATCGCACGTGCGGCATTTCCCTGCCCGCCCCGCTCCATCACCTGCGTCACCCAGTCGACGCAGCGCGGCGACAGCGTGTAGGCCACGATCGCGCTGGCCAGCGTGTGCCGGTAGGCATCGGCCGGGCCATTGCGACCGCCGGGAAGGCCGACCGCGAAGAACTGCGCGTACACGGCGACCATCACGAACACCGGATACGCACCCAACACAGCCGCCGCCAGGAACCAGCGACGCCAGCGGCGGCGCTCAGGGCTCGCGACGACGTTGCTGGCGACGACGGCGCCCATCACGCCTTGGGCAACTCCACACCGCACTGCGACTGCACTTTCGCCGCCAGCGTTGCCTGCTGCTCCTGCGGCAGGTCCACTTCCGGGAAATCGCGCTTGAGCACGGCCGCCGCCGGACTGGACATGAACTTGGCCACGTCATCCAGCTGCGTCGGCGTCAGTCCGTCCATGAACTCTTCCGGCTCCGGGCGCGGCTGATTGCGCACGGTCGCGACCACGCCACTGCGGACGAACTCCATGAAGCGCGCACCGCCCGGCGTCTGCGAGAAGCGTTCCCAGTCCTCGACCACCGCGGCATCGCCGAACAGGTCGCGGAAGGCATTGTTCATTGCACCGGCGAACGCCGGCCGGACCAGTCCGCTGACGCAGGTGCGCTCGCGGTCGCTGTAGTGCGACAGCTCCGGCGAGCGGTCGAACTTCTCGTCCATGGTCAGCGCGAACGCTTCGTCGAAACCCAGCAACTGCTGGACCCGCACCACCTGGCTGTCGGACGGCACGGCTGCCGCGGCCACGACGGGCAGCAGCATCAGTGCGACCGCAGCCACGCGGCGCAGCGCCTGGGTCACTTGGCCTGCTCCATCATCGCCACGAAGCGATCGAACAGCGGAGCGACGTCGTGCGGGCCGGGGCTCGCTTCCGGGTGACCCTGGAAACTGAAGGCCGGGGCATCGGTCAGGGCGATGCCCTGGTTGGTGCCGTCGAACAGCGAACGGTGAGTCACGCGCACGTTGGCCGGCAGCGTCGGCTCATCGACCGCGAAGCCGTGGTTCTGCGAGGTGATCATCACCCGGCCGCTGTCGAGGTCCTGGACCGGATGGTTGGCGCCGTGGTGGCCGGTGCCCATCTTCATGGTCTTCGCACCGCTGGCCAGCGCCAGCAGCTGGTGGCCCAGGCAGATGCCGAAGGTCGGGATCTTCGCCTTGATGAATTCACCGATCGCCTTGATCGCGTAGTCGCACGGCTCCGGATCGCCCGGGCCGTTGGACAGGAACACGCCGTCGGGCTTGAGCGCGAACACATCCGCGGCCGGCGTCTGAGCCGGCACCACGGTCAGGCGGCAGCCGCGCTCGGCGAGCATGCGCAGGATGTTGTGCTTGACGCCGTAGTCGTAGGCGACGACGTGGAAACGCGGCGGCGCCTTGACGAACTCGTTGCGGTCCAGGTCGAGCTGGCCGTCGGTCCACTCGTAGCTCTTGGCCGTGGTCACTTCCTTGGCCAGGTCCATGCCCTTGAGGCCGGGGAACTTGCGCGCGGCTTCCAGTGCCTTCTCTACGTTGATCTCTCCAGCCATCAGCGCACCGTTCTGCGCACCCTTCTCGCGCAGGATGCGGGTCAGCTTGCGCGTGTCGATGTCGGCGATGGCGACGATGCCGCGCTTGGCCAGCCATTCCGGCAGCGACACCTGGCTGCGCCAGTTGCTCGGGCGACGCGGCACGTCGCGCACGATCAGGCCGGCAGCCCAGGCCTGTGCGGCCTCGTCGTCCTGGTCGGTGCAGCCGGTGTTGCCGATGTGCGGGTACGTCAGCGTCACCATCTGGCGCGCATACGACGGGTCGGTGAGGATTTCCTGGTAGCCGGTGATGGCCGTGTTGAACACGACTTCGCCGACCGAAAGGCCGGGCGCGCCTACGGAAACGCCCTCGAAGATGGTGCCGTCTTCGAGTGCGAGGATTGCGGGTTGGGTCACGGGGATCGCCTTGGCTGCCGGGGGGTGCTGACACCCCCACCGCTGCGCATCCGCCGGAATGCCTGAGTCGGCAAAAACCGGCCTGCAGCAAAGCGCGGACGCGGTGCGGGACCGGTCCGACGGAAGGGGTTCAGGCGAGCGGGAATTCTAGCGGTCCGCGGCCCCGGGCGCCAGCCTTGAATGAATGGCGGCCAGAGATTCTTCAGGCTCGTACAGGCCTGGCGGGAGCCCGTAGCGGGGCTTGCGGCCCTCCGGAGCGCTCACCCACGCCATTGTCGGCTCAGAGCAAATCGCGCAGGCGGTACTGACCGGGCGCCTTCGCCGCCAGCCTGGCCGCGGCGTGCAACGCGCCGCGGGCGAAGATGTCGCGGTTGGTCGCCCGGTGCACCAGTTCGATGCGCTCTCCAGGCGCTGCGAACTGCACCAGGTGTTCGCCGACGATGTCGCCGGCGCGCAGCGAGGCGTAGCGCGGCTGTGCCCCACCCTGCTCCGCGCTCGCACCCAAGGCCAGGGCCGTGCCTGACGGCGCGTCTTTCTTGTGCACGTGATGCGATTCGACGATGTCGCAATCCCAGCCCGGCAGCGCGGCCGCGGCCCGCTCGACCAGTTCGCTGAGCACCGCCACGCCGAGGCTGAAGTTCGCCGCCCACAGCAGCGCGATGCGCCCGGCCGCCGCGTCCAGGGCGTGGCGCTGTGCGTCTTCCAGTCCGGTCGTGCCCGAGACCAGCGCCGTACCGCGATGCGCGCACAGATCGAGGATGGCGTCGAAACCCTGCGGCAGGCTGAAATCGATGGCGACGTCGAACGGCGGCACGCCGGGCAGTTCCGCCGCGGCGAAATGCGGTACGCCATCGACCACGCGCTGCGAAGGTTGCGAGCGCGACACCGCGGCAACCACGACGACATCGTCGCGCTCGGCGGCAAGGCGTAGCAGGGCCTGGCCCATGCGGCCGGTGACGCCGTGGATCAGCACACGGACGGGCGGGTTCGATTCATTCATGCGCGCAGGCTAATCGCAACACGGCCGCGTGGACAAGCGAACTGCCCGAATGGCGATGGCGAATGGTAATAATCCGCCAGCGTCCATGCCGGAGCACGACCGTGTCGTCACCCCAGGCACTACTGATTGGCGAAGCCTTCTCGCCGTGGACGCAGAAGGCGCGCTGGGCGCTGCAGGTCTGCGCTGTCGACTTTGCGTACCGCGAGTACACGCCCACGCTGAGCGAGCCCTGGCTGCGCTGGCGGATGCGGCAATGGACGGGGACGGTGTCGGTCCCCGTCCTGCTGGCTGGATCAGAGGTGATTCGCGGCTCGTGGGATATCGCCCGCTTCGCCGCCGCTCGCGCCGGCGACGACCGGCTCGGTGACTTCGACGCGATCGCACCGTGGAACGAACTCAGCGAGGCCGCACTGGCCGAGGCCCGCAGCCGCGTCGTGCGTTGCGTGCTGGCCGATCCGCAGGCGCTCGATGAGGCGTCCGCTTCGGTGCTGCCGCCGCCGTTGCGGCAACCATTGCGCTTCGTCGCACGCGACGCCGCGCGCCGGCTCGATCGCAAATACCGGCACCTGCTCGTGCCCGGATCGCTGCGGATTGCATTGCAGCGCACGCGCGCTGGCCTGCAGGCGTCGGGTTGCGACTACCTGCTGGGCAGCTTCAGTTACGCCGACATCGCCATGGCCGTCGTGCTGGAGGGCATCGCGCCCGCCGCGAAGATCGAGCCGCCACTTGGCCCGGCCACCCGCCGCTGCTGGAGCGACGCGGCGCTGGCCACGGAATTCGAGGATCTGCTGCGATGGCGGGAGCGGCTCGTTGCAAGCCACTCCCACCCATGATCAGGACGTCATCCGGTCCCAGAAGCCCTTCACTCCGTCCAGAAAGGTGGAGGCGCGCGGCGAATGTCGACGGGCTCCCTCCCCGACGAACGTCGCTTCGAACTTCTCCAGCAGCTCGCGCTGCTCGGGGGTCAGGTTGACCGGCGTTTCGACCACGATCCTGCAATACAGGTCGCCCGGGGCGCGGCTGCGTACCGATTTGACGCCCTTGTCGCGCAGGCGGAACAGCTTTCCGGTCTGACTCTCGGCCGGGATGCGCAGCTCGACGTCGCCATCGAGCGTAGGCACGCGGATCGTGTCGCCCAGTGCTGCCTGCGAGATGCGAACAGGCACTTCGCAGTGCAGGTCGTCGCCGTCGCGCTGGAAGATCTCGTGCTCGCGCACGCGCACGTCGACATACAGGTCGCCCGGCGGGGAACCGGCCGGCCCTGCTTCGCCTTCGCCGGTGAGGCGGATGCGATCGCCGTTGTCGACGCCGGCGGGAATCTTCACCTGCAAGGTCTTGGTGCGCTCCACGCGCCCCTGGCCGTTGCAGTCGCCACACGGATTGGCGATGGTCTTGCCGCGACCGCCGCAGTGCGGGCAGGCCTGCTGCATCGAGAAGATGCCGCGCTGGAACCGTACCTGGCCACGACCCTGGCAGGTCGAGCAGGTCTCGAGGTTGCCATCGGCCGAACCGGTGCCGTCGCAGGTGTCGCACTCGTCGAGGGTCGGAATCTCGATCGTCTTCTCGATGCCGCCAACCGCCTCTTCCAGCGTCAGCTCCATCACGTAACCGATGTCGGCACCGCGACGCGGACCTCGCGCACCGCCGCCTCCGCCGAAGATGTTGCCGAAGATGTCGCCGAAGATGTCGCCCATGTCGGCGTAGCCGGCACCGCCACCACCACCGCCCATGCCATGTTCGAAGGCTGCATGGCCGTGCTGGTCGTAGGCGCGTCGGCGATTGCCGTCGGTGAGGACCTCGTAGGCCTCCTTGCATTCCTTGAACGACGCTTCGGAAGCGGCGTCACCCGGATTGCGGTCCGGGTGGTATTTCATCGCGCAGCGGCGATAGGCCTTCTTCAGGTCTTCGTCGCTGGCGTCACGGGCCACGCCCAGGACTTCGTAGTAATCGCGCTTGCTCATTTGCCGGGGTTGACTCGGTGACTCGGTAAGGGGGAAACGTCAAAGCGAAGATCGAACACAAGAAAGGGGAACCGGCTGCGGAAGCACTGCCGTTGGCTGCGCTGTCCTCATTCCGGCTCCCCGTTCTTCGGTTTCCGCCTTACTTCTTGTCGTCCTTGACTTCAGTGAACTCAGCGTCCACGACGTCATCGGACTTCGGCGCGCTGCCACCGCCGCCTTCCTGGCCCGGCTGCGACGCGGCTGCGGCAGCGGCGAACAGCGACTGCGCCGCTTCCTCCAGCGCCTTCGACTTGGCCTCGATCTGGCCCTTGTCGTCGCCCTTCATCGCCGTCTCGAGCTCGGCAATCGCGCCTTCGGTGCGGCCGATCACGTCGCCGGCGACCTTGTCGCCGTTGTCCTTGATCGCGCTGCGGGCGTTGTGGATCAACGCGTCGGCGTGGTTGCGGGCCTGGACCAGCTCGTGGAACTTCTGGTCTTCCTCGCGGTTGGCTTCCGCGTCGGCGACCATCTTGGCGATCTCGTCCTCGGACAGACCGGAACCGGCCTTGATCTCGACCTTCTGTTCCTTGTTGGTCTTCTTGTCCTTGGCCGACACGTGCAGGATGCCGTTGGCGTCGATGTCGAACGACACCTCCACCTGCGGCATGCCGCGCGGCGCGGCCTCGATGCCGGTCAGGTCGAAGCGGGCCAGCGACTTGTTGTAGCGGGCCTGCTCGCGCTCACCCTGCAGCACGTGCACGGTCACCGCGGACTGGTTGTCCTCGGCGGTGCTGAAGGTCTGCGAGGCCTTGGTCGGGATGGTGGTGTTCTTCTCGATGATCTTGGTGAACACGCCACCCAGGGTCTCGATGCCGAGCGACAGCGGGGTCACGTCGAGCAGCAGCACGTCCTTGACGTCGCCGGCCAGCACGCCGCCCTGGATCGCGGCGCCCACGGCCACGGCCTCGTCGGGGTTGACGTCCTTGCGCGGTTCCTTGCCGAAGAACTCGGCCACGGCCTGCTGCACCTTCGGCATGCGGGTCTGGCCGCCGACCAGGATCACTTCGCTGATCTCGCTGGCACGCAGGCCGGCGTCGTTCAGGGCGATGCGGCACGGCTCGATGGTGCGCTTGACCAGGTCTTCGACCAGGGCTTCGAGCTTGGCGCGGGTCAGCTTGATGTTGAGGTGCTTCGGACCGGAGGCGTCAGCGGTGACGTACGGCAGGTTGACCTCGGTCTGCTGCGCGCTCGACAGCTCGATCTTGGCGCGCTCGGCGGCGTCCTTCAGGCGCTGCAGGGCCAGCGGATCCTTGCGCAGGTCGATGCCCTGGTCCTTCTGGAACTCTTCCACCAAATAGTCGATGACGCGCTTGTCGAAATCCTCGCCACCCAGGAAGGTGTCGCCGTTGGTGGCCAGCACTTCGACCTGCATCTCGCCGTCGACCGACGCGATCTCGATGATCGACACGTCGAACGTACCGCCGCCCAGGTCGTAGACCGCGACCTTGCGGTCGCCGCCCTTCTTGTCCATGCCGTAGGCCAGCGCGGCCGCGGTCGGCTCGTTGATGATGCGCTTGACGTCGAGGCCGGCGATCTTGCCGGCGTCCTTGGTCGCCTGGCGCTGGCTGTCGTTGAAGTAGGCCGGCACGGTGATCACGGCCTCGGTGACCGTCTCGCCCAGGTAGGCCTCGGCGGTCTTCTTCATCTTCGCCAGCACTTCAGCGGAGATCTGCTGCGGCGCCATGTTCTTGCCGTCGGCCGTGGCGACCCAGGCGTCGCCGTTCTCGTGCTGCACGATCGAGTACGGCACCAGGTCGAGGTCCTTCTGGACTTCGGCGTCGGTGAACTTGCGGCCGATCAGGCGCTTGACCGCGAAAAAGGTGTTCTTGGGGTTGGTGACGGCCTGGCGCTTGGCCGAGGCGCCGACCAGGACTTCGCCGTCCTTGGTGAAGGCCACGATTGAAGGCGTGGTGCGGTCGCCTTCGGCGTTCTCGATGACCTTGGCCTTGCCGCCTTCCATGATCGCGACGCACGAATTGGTCGTGCCCAGATCGATACCGATGATCTTGCCCATGTGTGTAGCTCCCTCGCTAATGCTTGAAATGGTGTGGCGCCGAATCTGTGGTGGCGCCGATGTGCGTTATCTGGGGGCCGGCAGTTGCCTCTTCAAGCGACCGCGTTGGCAAAGTCGCTCGCCTGGCGCCGCCCTGCCCCGATCGTTCAGTCGTGCTTGGCCACCACCACCAGCGCAGGGCGCAGCAGGCGGTCGTTGAGCAGCCAGCCCTTCTGGTAGACCTGGACCACGTCGCCCGGCGCATGCCCGGCGCTCTCGACCATGCTCATCGCCTGGTGGTGCTCCGGGTTGAAGGCCTTGCCGGCCGGGTCGATCGCAACCAGGCCGTTGTCGGTGACGACCTTGAGCAGCTGGCGCAGGGTCAGTTCCATGCCTTCGCGCAGGTGCTGGGCGGTGTCGGCCTGGATGGTTAGGCCAGCCTCGAGGCTGTCGATCACCGGCAGCAGGTCGCCGAGCACGCGCTCGTTGGCGAACTTGCGCGCCATGTCGATGTCGCGGGCCATGCGCTTGCGCTGGTTCTCGAGCTCGGCGCGTTCGCGCAGCGAATCCTCGCGCAGCTGCGTCAATTCGGCGCGGGCGGCCTGCAGTTGCGCGGCGAGCGATTCGCCGCCGTCGGCGTCGCTGGCCATGTCCAGGGTGTCGTTGTCGGGGGTGTCTTGCGGATCGATCTGGGTCATGCGGTGCTCCATCCCTGCGCCAAGGGCGCCAAACAATTCGGAAATCCGCGCTCAAGGCGCGACAGGGCAGCAATGGGGCCGCCCTGCGAGGTTTCAAGACGAACTGCGCCGTTGGCGACGGCCAGATGCCTTCCCGGCCGGCCAGGAGGCGTTCCCGGTTTCAGGCGTGGTAGGCCAGGCCGGGCCTCGGGACCCAGGCCGTCAGGATTCGGAGTGGATCGCGGCCCCGAGCGCATCGGCGGCGGCCTGGACCACCGGAATCACCCGCTCGTAGGCCATCCGGGTCGGCCCGATCACCCCCAGCACGCCCAATACCTGCCCACTGCCGCCACCGGCCACGTAAGGGGCGGTGACGAGCGACATCCCCTCCAGCGGCGCCAGGCCGGTCTCCTCGCCGATGAAGATGCGAACGCCGGGCGCCTGCACCGTGCGCTCGAGCAGCTGCAGGATCTCGCGCTTGCGGGCGAAGGCGTCGAACAGGTCACGCAGGCGGTCCAGGTCGGCCAGCTCCTGCACCCCCATCAGGCGGGTCTGCCCGGCCAGCACCATGTCGTCGCCGCCCGGGGCCAGGGCCTGTTCGGCCAGCTCGACCGACTGCGTCAGCAGCGACTGCATCTCGGTCTGGGCCGTGCGCAGCTCGCGCAGGAGGGTGGCGCGGATGTCGGCCACGGTGCGCCCGGCGAAGTGGGCATTCAGGTAATTGGCGACGCGCTCGAGCTCACCACTGTCGAACGGGCGGCGGGTCTGCACGATCCGGTTCTGCACTTCGTTGTCGGCGAATACCAGGATCGCCAGCACGCGCGCGCCGTCGAGCGGAACGAAATCGATGCGGCGGAACGCGAACTGCTCGCGCCGCGGCACGCTGACCACGCCGACGAAGTGGGTCATCGCCGACAGCAGCTCCGAGGCACTGCCGAGCAGGGCCTGGGTGCCGGAGCCGGCCGGCAGTTCACCGCGCAGGCGGGCCAGGTCGGAGTCCGGGAGCGGTCGCACCTGCAGCAGCGAGTCGACGAACAGGCGGTAGCCCTGGGCCGTCGGGATTCGCCCGGCCGAGCTGTGAGGGGCGCTGAGCAGGCCAGCGTCTTCCAGGTCGGCCAGGATGTTGCGGATGGTTGCCGCGCTGACATCCAGGCCGGCGTGCCGCGCCAGCGTCTGCGAGCCGATCGGCTCGCCGCTGTTGATGTAGCGGCCGATCAAGGTGCGCAACAGCTGCCGTGCACGCGGGTCGAGGCTGGGATCGGCAGGTTTGCGGTTCATGACGGGCATATTGATAGGTCGCGGCCCGATCCGGTGCAAGGGCTTTCGGCGCCGGCCATTGCGGCCGATGCCGCAGATCTGAACCTGCGAGACGCTCCCCCGCTATCACGCCGCAACCTACACAAGGCACAATCGCGCTCCATGCTCGTCCACCTCTCCCTCAAGCAGTTCGCCGTGGTCAGTGAAGCCGAGCTCGGCTTCGGACCCGGCCTGACCGTCATCTCCGGCGAGACCGGCGCCGGCAAATCGTTGCTGGTCGACGCGCTGGGCCTGATCTCGGGCCTGCGCGCCGACAGCGGCGTGGTCCGCCACGGCGCCGACCGCGCCGAACTGGTCGCCGGCTTCAGCCTCGACGACGTTCCGCTGGCCGGTGCCTGGCTGCGCGACAACGAGCTCGACGAAGACGAAGCCTGCCAGATCCGGCGCGTGATTCGCGCCGACGGCGGCTCGCGCGCCTGGGTGAACGGCCGCCCGGTCACCCTGGGCCAGCTCAGCGAGCTGTCCACGCTGCTGGTCGAGATCCATGGCCAGCACGAACACCAGGCGCTGCTGTCGCGCCCCAGCCAGCTGGCGTTGCTGGATGCCTTTGGCCGCACCCAGGCCGAACTGGCCGCCGTCGGCGCCGCAGCGACCCGCTGGAGCGCATTGCTGGCCGAGCGCGACGAACTGTCAGCCAAGGGCGACGTCTCCGACCGCATCAGCTGGCTCGAACACCAGCATGGCGAACTGGATCGCGAAGACCTCGAGGCCGACGCGATCGCGCGCCTGCAGGACGACCATCGCCGCCATGCCCATGCCGCTGACCTGATCGCTGCCTGCGAAGGTGCTTTCGCCCGCCTCGGCGGTGAGGAAGGCCCCTCGCTCTCGCGCAGCCTGCAACAGGTTCGCAGCGACCTGCAGCGCGTTGTGGAACACGAGCCGCGCCTGGGCGATGTCGACGGCATGCTCGACGCCGCCGCGATCCAGGTCGACGAGGCCCTTGCCCTGCTCGACCGCGTTCGCAGCGATCTCGACCTGGACCCGTCGGCCCTGGAAGTCATCGAGCAGCGGCTGACCCGCATCCACGAGCTGGCGCGCAAGCATCGCGTGCCGCCCGAGCAGCTGGGCGCGCAGCGCGATGCGATCGCGTCCGAACTGGAATCGCTGCAGGGCGCCGGCGCGCGCCTGGCCCGTCTCGATACCGAGATCGAAGCCGCCCGTCGCGACTGGCGCCAGGCCGCCGACGCGCTCGGCCGCCTGCGCCGCGAGGCCGCGGCCAAGCTGTCGGCCAGCACCACCGCGCTGATTTCCGAACTGGGCATGGGCGGCGGCCGCTTCGACGTCCAGATCGAACCGGTCGAAGCCGACCGGCCCGACCCGCAGGGCGGCGAGCGCGTGGAGTTCCTGGTCGCCGCCAATCCGGGCCAGCCGGCGCGCGCGCTGCGCAAGGTTGCTTCCGGCGGCGAACTGTCGCGCATCTCGCTGGCGATCGAAGTCGCCGCGCTGGGACTGGACGCGGTACCGACGATGGTCTTCGACGAAGTCGATACCGGCATCGGCGGCGCCGTGGCCGAGATCGTCGGCCAGAAGCTGCGCGCGCTGGGCGCCAGCCGCCAGGTGCTGTGCGTCACTCACCTGCCGCAGGTCGCCGCGCAGGGCCATGCCCATTACCGGGTCAGCAAGGCAGCCAGCGAAGGCGTCACCCAGAGCGCGGTGCAGTTGCTCAATGACAAGCAGCGCGAGGAAGAACTGGCGCGCATGCTCGGCGGCGTGGAGCTCACGCGCGAAGCGCGGGCGGCAGCCAAGCGCCTGCTCGCCGACGTGTAGCGCAGGCGCAGACCCCCTATTTCTGGGGAATCCGGTCTTCGATGGCCTTCTTGCGCAGTGTCGACTGCAACACGGCCACGATCAAAGCCACCGACCAGCCGGCGAGCAACACGCCGACCAGGCTTTGCAGTGCGCCGACCAGACGCCATTCCGGCGGCAGCAGTACGTCGCCGTAACCGAGCGTGGCGTAGCTGACCACCGAGAAATACAGCGAAGTGTTCCAGTCCCAGTCGGCGTTCTTCCACTCATAGAAGGCCGCCCAGACAATGGTTTCGGCGCTGTGCAGCAGTATCAGCTCGATCACCACCCGGACCATGAAGAAATGCAGGTAGCGGCCCTGGCGCGGTCGCTGCTGCCTGGCGAGCAGCCTGATGGTGATGGCGCTGTAACCGCTGTGCATCACCACGGTAATGGCGGTCAGCAGCAACGCCCAGAGCAACTGGTTGAGCATGGCTTTCTTCCTTGTGATGGGCCGCCATGGTGGCGGCGATGCTTGCTCTTCAGGCCTGCCTTGGCCTGGCTCTCACTTCTCAGCGCTTCTTGCGCACGTACAGCACCAGCGAGTGCTCTTCGATTTCGTAACCGTGCTTGGCAGCGATCTTGCGCTGCAGTTCCTCGATCTCCGGGCTTTCGAACTCGGTGATCTTGCCGGTGTCGACGTCGACCATGTGGTCGTGGTGATGGCCACGGTCGAGTTCGTACACCGACTGCCCGGCCTCGAAGTTGTGCTTGAGCACCAGGCCGGCGGCCTCGAACTGGGTCAACACGCGGTACACCGTGGCCAGACCGATGTCCTCGCCATGCTCGAGCAGGTGGCGATAGATGTCTTCGGCGGTCATGTGGCGCGGCTTGGACTGCTCCAGCAGTTCCAGGATCCGCAGGCGCGGGTGGGTGACCTTCAGTCCGGCGTTGCGCAGGTCTTGCGATTCCATCTGGGTTCCTCGGGTCAAGCTTTGCCGGACGGGTGTGGCGGCCGCGTATGGGCCTGCTGGTCGGGCGCCGGAACGCCCGATGAACGCTGCCGGGCCGCCGCCGCCTGCCCCCGCGCTTGGTGGATGCGGGCTTCAGTGTATCATCGCCGCGTTATCCGCCTGTCGTAGACACCGATGCCGAAGCACACGATGCACAAGCTCCTGTTGGTCCTTTCCATCGCCATGGTCACCGGCGGGTGCGGCATCCTCTACAAGCAGCCGATCTACCAGGGCAACCTGCTGGAGAAGGCCAATGTCGACCAGCTGCAGGCCGGCATGAGCAAGCAACAGGTTTCCCTGCTGCTGGGCTCGCCGTCGATCGAGGACCCGTTCCACCACAACCGTTGGGACTACACCTCGACCCAGCGCACCGATCGCGTTGGCCACACCGAGATCAAGAACCTCACCCTGTGGTTCGAGAACGACACCCTGGCCAAGTGGGAAGGCGATTACTTCCCGGAGCAGGACGAGGACCTGGCCAAGGCCGCGCCGAAGCAGTTCGGTCGCAACCTGCCCAAGGAAAAGGACAAGCGCCGCGGGCGCTGAGTCCGGTCGCAGCGCGGTACCCGCGCTGCCCTGCCCCTCGACATCCAGAGCTACTTGCGCGGCACCTGCTGCGCACGCCGGCGGCGTGACTCTTTCGGGTCCGCCTGCAGCGGCCTGAGCAGTTCCAGACGGTCACCATCGCGCAGTCGCGTGTCGACCGCCACGCGCACGCCGAACACCGCATAGCCGGTCGTTTCCGGATCGTCCGCCAGGCCTGCGGCCTGCAGCGCATCGCCAACGCAGGCGCCGTCGCCCAACTCCAGCGCCATCGCTTCGAACCGGCGAGGCCATGCGCGGACGACTTCGACCTTCATGCGTCCTCGCCGCGGTCGGCCACCTTGATGAAATCGTCGACCATCCGGTCGGCCAGTCCCTGGAAGCCGATCGCCATCGCCGGGCCGAGCAGCTTGACCTTCGGTTCGAACGACAGCGTCAACGTGACCTTGCAGGCCGACTCGTCCAGGGCATGGAACTCCCAGCGACCGACGAGACTGCGAAACGGGCCATCGACCAGCTTGAGCTCGATGTGGTGTGGCGGCGACATGGTGTTTTCGGTGGTGAACCACGTGCGCAGCGCGCCGAAACCGATATCGAGGCGGGCGACCATGCGGCCTTCCCCGGCCTCCAGCACCTGCGCGGCCTCGCACCAGTCGAAGCGGCGCGGATAGGCGGCCACGTCGTTGACCAGCGCGAACATGCGCGCGGCGGAGTGCTCGACAAGGGCGGTGCGGCGGATGGTCTGCATGGTCTGGGCTGGGCTTCGCGCCTGGGCTCTGGGCCTGGTATCGCCCAGGCCCCGGTTCGGGGACAATGGCGCGATGTCCAAGAATTCCAACAACAAGACCGGCAAGGATAAGGGAAAGGGCGGCGCAGGCGGCACCATCGCGCTTAACAAGCGCGCCCGCCACGACTACCTCCTCGAGCAGAAGTTCGAAGCCGGGCTCTCCCTGCAGGGCTGGGAGCTGAAAGCGATCCGCGCCGGCCGCGCCAACATCATCGAAGGCTACGCGGTCGTGCGTAACGGCGAGATGTTCCTGCACGGCGTGCAGATCACCCCGCTGATCTCGGCCTCGACCCACGTCATCCCCGAAGAGCGCCGCACCCGCAAGCTGCTGATGCACCGCCACGAGATCGACAACCTGATCGGCCGCATCCAGCGCGACGGCTACACCGTCGTCCCGACCGCGCTGTACTGGAAAGGCAACAAGGTCAAATGCGAGATCGCACTGGCCAAGGGCAAGCAGGCGCACGACAAGCGCCAGGCCAGCAAGGAACAGGACTGGCAGCGCGAGAAGCAGCGCGTGATGCGCGGGCACAACAAGAACGCGTAATCGCTGCCCTCCCCCGTCATTCCGGCGAACGCCGGAATCCAGGCCCTCAGCACATCACACAACTCACCGTCATCCCGGCGAAAGCCGGGACGACGGGCAGTTAGTCGATCAGCTTCTCGCGCGGCAGCGTGAACCAGAACGTCGCACCACGGCCCACTTCGCCTTCGGCGCGGATTGTTCCGCCGTGGCGCTCGACGATGCGCTTGACCGACGCCAGGCCGATGCCGTGACCGGCGAAGTCCTCGTTCTGGTGCAGGCGCTGGAAAGGCCGGAACAGCTTGTCGACATACTCCTGCGAGAACCCGGCACCGTTGTCGCGGACGAAGTACTCCGGGCCGGTCTCGCGCAGCACGGCACCGAACTCGATCTGCGCGCCGACGCGGTCGCGGGTGAACTTCCAGGCATTGCCCAACAAGTTGCCAAGCAGGTTGCGCAACAACGTCGCATCGCCGATCACGAACAGGTCCGGTTCGATCTGGATGTCGACCTGGCGCTTGCCGTCGCCGACCCTGAGTTCTTCCAGCACCTCGCTGGCCAGGCGACTGAGATCGACACGCTCCAGTTTCAGTTCGCCACGGCTCAGGCGCGACATCTTCAGCAGCGCGTCGATCAGCTCGCCCATGCGCGCGGCGGCGCGGCGCACGCGCACCAGGTAGCCCTTGCCGGCATCGTCGAGCCCGCTGGAATGGCGCTCGACCAGGATCCGGCTGAAGCCATCGATCGCCCGCAACGGCGCGCGCAAGTCATGCGAGATGCTGTAGGCGAACGCCTCCAGCTCCTGGTTGGCCTGGCTTAGTTCGCGCGTGCGCAGTGCAACGCGCGCTTCCAGCGTGCGATTGAGCGCATGCACGCGCGCCTCGGCGCGCAGGCGCTCGGTGACGTCCTCGACCTGCACCAGGCCGGCGATGTCCTGGCCGATATTGCCCGGCACCGGTGAGTAGGTCAGTTGCGCCTGGCGCGGCTCCCCGCCCTCGCGGTGCAGGCGACGCGTGGCACGGTGGATGCCCTGCGCGTCGGTGCTGCCGGTTGCGTGCGCGATCATTTCCGGCTCGTCGCTTTCGAACAGCGAATCGAAGCGCACGCCTACCAGTGCCTCCGGCGTCAGGCCGACAATCATCCCCAGCGCCGGGTTCGCTTCGACGATCTGCCCTTCACTGTCGAGCAGTGCCTTGCCGATCGCCGAGTACAGCATCGCGCTGCGGAATCGCATCTCGCTGCGGCGGAAGTCTTCGGTCATGCGCACCGCGATCCGGTACGCCTGGGCCTCGGTGCGCGCCAGCATCCAGGCGATGGCATACAGCAGCAGCGAGGAGAACAAGCCCAGCGCGAGCAGGTTCTGCAATCCCTGCAGGCGCGGCGCGGCCACCGCCAGCGGCGCCGACTCGAAATCCACGCGCCAACGGCGCCCGTACTGGTTGAAGCGCTCGCTGTGGCGGAACGCAGGCGGGCGCTTGTCGCTGCCGACAGGAGTGGCGAACAGGATGCTTTCCTCGCCGCCCTCGTCGACGACGCGGAAGCGGGCGCTGCCATGCACTGCCCCGAGGGCGTTGCGCACGAATCCGTCGACGCGCAACGGCACGTACGCCCAGCCCTGGATCTCGGCCCGGCGCAGCCCGGTCGTCGCCGGCCGGCCGCCGCCGCGATAGACCGGCAGGTACAGCAGCAGCCCGGTGCCCTGCAGTGGGCCGTCCTGGATCAGGTGCACGGGGCCTGACAGGTAGGTGTTGCCGGTGTCCATGGCGGCAGTCATCGCCGCCCGCCGCACCGGCTCGGAGTACATGTCGAAACCGACCGCGGCCACGTTCGCCGGCGTCTTCGGCTCCAGGTAGAGGATCGGTCCGTAGTCCGCACGTTCACCGCGCGGCCACACCTCGAGCATGCCGTAGCCAGCATCGCGCCATTGCAGCTGCACCTCCGGCAGGCGCGTGGCCGTCACGTACTCGGCGAAACCCAGGCCGACCATGCCGGCGAAACGCTCCTGGATGTCCATGCCGTCGACATAGGCCTTCCACTGCGCCGGTGTTGGCCGCTCCCGCGTCACGGTGGCGAACATCGACACGCCGCCGCGGGCGACCAGTTCGTACTTGATCATGCCCTGGCGCAGCAGCTCGGTGACTTCCGCGCTCTTGCTGATGAACTCCGCCTCGGCCGCGCGCAGTTCGCGCTCGCGTGCCGCGCGCCAGGCGGTGAACACCAGCACCAGCGAACCGACCAGCACGATCAACGCCAGCAGGTAGCCCCGCCGCGGAGACAGCTCCGCAAGCTCGGGGGAACGGGGGCCGGCGGCGTCGGTCATTCCCCCAAGCATACAAAGCCCGGGCGCCGAACGGAGCATTGCCCCCGGGACCAGCCCGCGCCTGTGCCCTCGCCCGCCGCTTGAATGCCGGCTGCCTGGCAGAACAGCACAGCGCTTGTGCCGGGGCGATGCGCCCCTATACTGGCTGGGTCAGCGAACAGCTGTCCCCGGGGGTGCACTGGCTTCGACGGGGGTTGCGAAATCGCCTGGCGCATGCCGAGGGGGTAGCTTTCCTCGTAAATCCAGCTGCAAACTTCTAGTTGCCAACGACGACAACTACGCTCTCGCCGCTTAAGGCGTAAGCCCCGAAACTGCTTGTGTCCGTGCTCGCAGTGTAGGGTCATCATCACGGAATCGCCGGGGACGGTTGCCTGTCAATCCCTGGTTAACCTAAAGCAGGCTGGTTCCCGGATGCGCTTTGCGCGCCGTGCTGTTCGGGGACGAGATCCAACGGAGCGCTAAGCATGTAGTGCCGGGGATGGAGTGCCTTCGGACGGGGGTTCAATTCCCCCCACCTCCACCATTCAAGCAAAAGCCCGCCTTGTGCGGGCTTTTTGCTTCTGGGCGATCAGTTCCCCGGTTTGGACGACGACACCACAGCGCGAATCGCGTCGGCAACCGCCTTCGGATCTTCCCGGTGGATGTTGTGGCCCGTCGCCAGATAGCGGTGCGTTCCTCGCGAGAAGCTCGCGAACAGGACGCCATGCTGGGCCTTCCAGATGGCTTTGCCCTGGGCTGTTTCCTCGAACACCATCGGATCCGCCGCGACCTGCGTCGATGTCAGCAGAGCCACTGGGACGTCGGGCATCGCGCGTGCGGACGTGGCGTCCGGGCTGTCCAGTTGCTTGATGAGCATCTGGTAATCCGCGCCCATCGCCGCCGGCAGCATGCCCATCAGCGCCTTGTCGTCGGCGAGCACGCGGGCGCGGTCGGCCGCAATGTACGCGTGGCGCTGGCTGATCGTCGCCGGGTCGACCAGGACGAGCCCGGCAATGCGATCGGGGTGCTGCCGGGCGAGCTCGGTCGCGAGCAAACCGCCGTAAGAGTGACCGACGAGCACGACCTTGCGGCCCGGTGCGAGCGAGTCGATCACCGCACCCAGGTCATCGACGTGTGCCTGGATGGTCTTGGGCTTGCCGTCCGTTACGGACTTGCCCAGTCCGGCGCGCGCGTACGCGATGCAATGGCACTGCTCGCCGAGATCGGCGATGACCGCTTTCCACACGCCTGCGCCCTGGCCGAAGCCGGACTCGAAGACGATGTCCATCGGACCGTTGCCGGCCTGCTCGGCTTGCAACACGTAACCCTGGCGCTGTACTTGCGCCTCACCGGCATGCACGACCGTCGCGGCCATCGTCGCCACTGCCAGCAGCACTGCCTTGATCATTGAACTCATGCGTTGCTTCCCTGTGATCGCACGAGCCGGAGTGCTAGTGCATATGGAGAGTCTATGGACGGACCACGCGTTCCTCGCATGCCATCCGACACGGGCTGGCGGACCGCAGACAGTGGAATGCCGAGTGCGAACTTGAGCACCGCCTGCGCCGGTGGCACGATCCCGTCCGTGACCATCCGACCTGCCGAAGCAGTCCACCTGCGCGACCTCGCACGCCTTCGCCGCGTGCGCGATCGCATCGACCGCGAGTTCGCGCAGCCGCTGGACGTGGAGGCGCTCGCCCTTGGCGTGCACATGTCGGCCGGGCATCTCAGCCGCCAGTTCAAGCTGGCCTATGGCGAGTCGCCCTACTCCTATCTGATGACCCGCCGCATCGAGCGCGCGATGGCGCTGCTGCGCGGTGGCGAACTCAGCGTCACCGAGGTCTGCTTCGCGGTCGGCTGCTCGTCGCTGGGCACCTTCAGCACCCGCTTCACCGAACTGGTCGGCGTGCCGCCCAGCGTCTATCGGCGCCAGCTGGAAGGCGCCGAGCCGGGCATTCCGTCGTGCGTCGAGAAGCAGGTGACCAGACCGGTCAGGAATCGAGAAGCCAAGCGCACCGACCCCGACCTAGCATGACCGCTCGACCAACAAGGACGACTGCAATGAACATCACCATCCACGCCAGCTTTCTCCCCCATAACGACCCGGACGCCGCGCTGGCGTTCTACCGCGACACGCTCGGCTTCGAGGTCCGCAAGGACGTCGGCTACAACGGCCTGCGCTGGATCACGGTCGGCCCGCCCGGCCAGCCTGAGACCTCCATCGTGCTGCACCCGCCCGCCGCGACCCCGGGCGTCACCGAGGAGGAGCGCCGCACCATCGCCGAGATGATGGCCAAGGGCACGTACGGCATCATCCTGCTGGCCACCAAGGACCTCGACGGCGCCTTCGAGAAGCTGCAGGCCAGCGGCGCCGAGATCGTCCAGGAGCCGACCGACCAGCCGTATGGCGTGCGCGACTGCGCGGTCCGCGACCCGTCAGGCAACATGATGCGGATCCAGCAGCTGGGCTAGTCCGCACAAGGGCAAGGATCTACAAGAGGCCCGCCCCGTGCGGGCCTTTTGCTGGGCCACGTCACCGGCCGTGATCCCGGCGTAACAAGGTGCGAGCGCAGAATGACGCCTCCCCACGCAAGGACGGCGACGATGGCCGACGAAACCGACGACACCGGCACCCTCAAGGCCCTGCTCGACCGGCTGAACAATTTCCGCCTGCCACGCACGATGGCGGTGAAAAAGCGCGTCGACGCCGGCGAGCGCCTGACCGACGAAGACATCACCTTCCTCAAGGGCGCACTCGAAGATGCGCAGCGTGGCCAGCAGGTGTGGGCGCGCAATCCGGACATGCACAAGATCGGCGTGCAGATCGTCGAGCTCTACGACGACATCATCAGCAAGGCGGTCGAGAACGAGAAGAAGGCGTAACGCTGCCCGGAGCAAGCCATGAAAGCCGAAAAACACTCGGCGCCCGCCGAACCCGAGAAGATGAAGCGCAAGGACTACGAGGCGGAGCTGGAGAAGCTGCACGTCGAACTGGTCAAGCTGCAGATGTGGCTGGTGGCGAAGAAGATGAAGGTCTGCGTCGTGTTCGAAGGACGCGACACCGCCGGCAAGGGTGGGACGATCAAGGCCATCACCGAGCGGGTCAGCCCGCGCGTCTTCCGCGTAGTGGCGCTGCCGGCGCCGACGGACCGTGAGAAGAGCCAGATGTACTTCCAGCGCTACATGCGCCACCTGCCGGCGGCAGGCGAATTCGTGATCTTCGACCGCAGCTGGTACAACCGCGCCGGCGTCGAGCGGGTGATGGGGTTCACCTCGGAAGCCCAGGTGCGCAAGTTCCTGCGGACCACGCCACTGGTGGAGGCCGCGATCGTGCAGTCGGGGATCATCCTGCTCAAGTACTGGCTGGAAGTCAGCGACGAGGAGCAGACCCGGCGCCTGAAGGAGCGCGCCACCGACGGACGCAAGTTGTGGAAGCTCTCGCCGATGGACCTCAAGTCGTACGGCCGCTGGTACGACTATTCACGCGCACGCGACGACATGTTCACCGCCACCGACTCGCCGCAGGCGCCGTGGTACGTGGCGCGCACCGATGACAAGCGACGCGGCCGCCTCAACATCATCCGCCACATGCTCGACAAGATTCCCTATGAGGATCTGCCGCGCGAGAAGTTCAGCCTGCCAAAGCGGCAGAAGCGCGGCGACTATGTCGAACCGGACTATCCTTTCAAGTTCATCAAGGAGCAGTACTGATACCGTTGCCCGGGCCGGACTGGTCGCCCAGGGCATGACAGAGACGACAGGGAGCTGACGGATGAACGGCTGGATGCGTTGGCTGCCCGGACTGCAGATCATCAGGCGCTACGAAGCGGCCTGGCTGCCGAACGACGTGATGGCCGGCCTGGTGCTGACCACGATGCTGGTGCCGGTCGGTATCGCCTACGCCGTGGCCTCGGGCGTTCCGGGTATCTACGGCCTGTACGCCACCATCGTTCCCCTGCTCGCCTACGCCCTGTTCGGCCCGAGCCGCATCCTTGTGCTGGGTCCGGATTCCTCGCTGGCTGCGGTGATCCTGGCGGTCGTGCTGCCGCTGTCGGCAGGCGACCCGGCGCGCGCCGTGGTCGTGGCCAGCCTGATGGCCGTGGTGTCGGGGCTGGTGTGCATCCTGATCGGCGTGCTTCGCCTCGGATTCGTCACCGAACTGCTGTCCAAGCCGATCCGCTACGGTTACATGAACGGCATTGCGTTCACGGTGCTGGTCAGCCAGTTGCCGAAGCTGTTCGGGTTCTCGATCGACAGCGCCGGGCCTTTGCGCGATCTGTCCAGCACGACGCAGGCGATCCTCGGCGGCCAGGCCAACTGGACCGCGTTCGCCGTCGGCGCCGGCACCCTGGTGCTGATCCTGCTGCTCAAGCCGTACAAGCAGATCCCCGGGCTGCTGATCGCAGTGGTCGCCGCGACATTCGTCGTTGGTGCGCTGGCCCTGGATGAAACCGCCGGGGTCAAGGTGCTCGGCCAGCTCCCGCAGGGCCTGCCGTCGTTCGCCCTGCCGTGGATCGAACCGGCCCACCTCAGCCAGGTGGTGATCGGCGGTTGCGCGGTGGCGATGGTCGCGTTCGCCGACACCAGCGTGTTGTCGCGCACCTATGCGGCCAAGACCGGCACTCACGTCGATCCGAACCAGGAGATGGTCGGCCTGGGCGCGGCCAACCTGGCCGCCGGCCTGTTCCAGGGATTCCCGATCAGCAGCAGTTCCTCGCGCACGCCGGTCGCCGAGGCCGCTGGCGCGAAGACGCAGCTCACTGGCGTGGTCGGGGCAATTGCTGTGGCCCTGCTGCTGGTCTTTGCACCCAATCTGCTCGAGCACCTGCCCAGCAGCGCGCTGGCGGCGGTGGTCATTGCCGCGGCGATCGGCCTGTTCGAGTTCGCAGACCTGCGCCGCATCTACCGCATCCAGCAGTGGGAGTTCTGGCTGTCGGTCGCCTGCTTCGTAGGCGTCGCCGTGCTGGGCGTGATCCACGGCATTGGCATCGCCATCATCATCGCCGTGATCGAGTTCCTGTGGGACGGCTGGCGTCCGCACCACGCCGTCATGGGCCGGGTCGAAGGCATCCGCGGCTTCCACGACATCCGGCGTTATCCGCAGGCGGGGCTGGTGCCTGGCCTGGTGCTGTTCCGTTGGGATGCGCCTCTGTTCTTCGCCAATGCCGAGCTGTTCCACCAGCGCGTGCTCGAAGCTGTCGCGCAATCGCCCACGCCGGCACGGCGGATCATCGTCGCCGCCGAACCGGTCACCAGCATCGACGTGACCTCGGCCGACATGCTCGCCGGACTGGAACGGTCGCTGCGCGAGTCCGGCGTCGAGTTCCGGTTTGCCGAACTGAAGGATCCGGTCAAGGACAAGCTCAGGCGCTTCGAGATCCTCGAGCGCTTCGGAACGATGTATCCGACCATCGGTGCCGCGGTCGACGCATACCTCGAGGAGCATGCGGTGGACTGGCACTGGGAAGACGAAGACAGCGACTGAGTTCAACCGCCGTTGCGGTGCGCGCGCTTCAACAATCGCAGCGCGGCCTGCTCCCATTGCCGTGCGCCGCGCGCATTGGCGGTGGCGCGCTGCAGGCGGCCATCCTCCCAGCACGCGAACACGACCGGGTCGATGTAGGACTTACGGCAGATCGCCGGCGTGTTGCCGAGCAACTGCGCGACCTCCTTGATCACCGCGTTGCGGGTCGCGACGATGCCCTGGGCATCGGGTTGCCCGTCGTCCTTGTGCGGAACTTCGCTGCCGGCGAGGAGGCGGACGGCCGTCAGCGTCCCGCCCCAGGTGCGGAAGTCCTTGGCAGTGAAGTCGCCGCCGGTGGCGTCGCGCAGGTAATCGTTGACCAGGCCCGAGTCGACCGGCTGCACGTTGTCGTCGTCGTCGCGGTACTGGAACAGCATCTGCCCGGGCAACTGCTGGCATCGGTGCATCAGCCGCGACAGGCGGGCGTCGTCCACGACCACGTCGTGCTCGAGGCCGCTCTTGCCACGGAAGCGCAACTTGGCCCGGCCACCGCGCAGGAACTCGACGTGGCGATTGCGCAGGGTGGTCAGTCCGTAGGAACGGTTGCCGCGCGCGTACTCGTCGTTGCCGATGCGCAGCAGCGTGTCGGCCAGGACAGCGACGACTATGGCCGATACCTTCTCGCGCCCCAGGCCACTGCGCGCGAGATCGCTGCGCAGGCGGCGACGCAGGCGCGGCAGCGCCGCGCCGAACGCAACGATGCGATCGAACTTGTTGCTGTCGCGGACCTGGCTCCAGTCCGGGTGATAGCGGTATTGCTTGCGACCGCGGGCATCGCGACCGGTGGCCTGCAGGTGGCCATTGGCGCGGGCGCAGATCCAGACGTCGCGATAAGCAGGTGGAATTGCCAGGGCGCGGATCCGCGCGAGCGTCGTGGCGTCACGAACGGGTCGGCCGTTGGCGTCGATGTATGAGAACCCCTTGCCCGCGCGGTGGCGACGCAGGCCGGGGGCGTCGTCGCTGACGTAGACCAGGCCTCCCGCGGCAGCCGACAGCTCGGCTTCGGCAGCTTTGCTGGAGACCATCTTGCTGGAAGCTGGGGATCGCTCGCGTGCGGCCATGCCGGGCAGCATCCCGGCGCGCGCATCAAGAGGATGTCACTGCCGCATGCATCCGTTCAGCCTGCTGGCCGCATGTCGTGCCGATCAATGCGCGCCCTTGCCTGCTCCGGCGCGATCATTGGATCCATGGCTTTCATCCGCACCGCCGACCCCGACAGCACCCGCGCCAGCAGCGAGGGGGCGAGTTACGTCTACGTCCTGCCTTGCGCCGGCGAGGACCTTCTCAAGCTCGGCTTCTCGCGCCATCCGCTGCAACGCATGCAGGCGCTTCAGACCCGTTACTTCGAGTTCTTCGATCTCGACAGCGCCTTCCTGGTCGAGACCGAAACCGTGCGCGATGCGCGCGACTTGGAGCTGTCACTGGGGCATGCGATTGCCGTGCATGCCGCGCCGGTCCCCCTGGTGGTGCGCGAGGAAGCCGGCGGCCACAGCGAGTGGTATCGCGGCGCCCACGCGTCCCTGGCGGCCGAAATCACCGCCCTCGCCGCGCGCGGATACACCGTCCATCATCCGCTTCGGCCATGGCTGCGCCGCGAACTGCTGCGCAGTCGCGACGACCTGTTTACCTGGGCGAGCACCCTGCTCGATGGCTTGCAGGGCGACGCCGAATGGCTCGACCGGGCGCAGATGGCGCAGCTGCGCCGGCATGCACTCGACACGCTCGACGCGTATGCCGCAGTCGACGTTCCCGTAACCGACGTACTTCCGGACCTGCTCGCCCACTGGTACCGCAGGACTACGGGAAATCGATAAGGCGCGCCCGGTCTCACGCCTTGTCGGCAGTGAGACCGGACGCGTGCATCACTTCAAAACGTGCTCAGCGCGCACGTCCGCGCGTGAACAGATTGACGATGGCCAGCAGGACGATCGCGCCCAGCAGCGACAGCAGCAGGCCGCCAATGCTGAAGTTGCCGTCGTTGATGTCACCGCCGCCGATTCCCAGCACGCCGCCCAGCCAGCCGCCGATGAAGGCACCGATGATGCCGACGATGATGTTGAGCAGGATTCCCTGCTGACCATCGCGACGCATGACCAGACTCGCAAGCCAGCCAATGACACCGCCGACGATCAACCAGATGATGATACCCATGGCATACCCTCCGTTTAGGTGCGACCGATCCTAGGAAGCCATGCGTGACGCGCATGTTATTGGCCGGGCAGCCCGTCGTGACGCCGTCTATACATCGCCTGACCTTAGGGTGGCCGGATGGACTGGACCCTGCAGTTGATCGTGCTCGGCGACGCCGCCATCGCCATGGTGCTGGGCGGTGCGATCGGCTTCGAGCGCGAGCTCAAGAACCGGCCGGCGGGTTTCCGGACCCATATGCTGGTGGCCGGCGCCGCCGCCCTGCTCGTTGGCCTGGGCCAACTGGTGATCACTGACCATCGCCTCGATGGCGAAGGCCTCACGCTCGATCCGTTGCGACTGGTCGAAGCGGTGATCGCCGGCGTGTCGTTCATTGGCGCCGGCACCATCTTCGGCCACCGCGGCTCACAGGTCGTTGCCGGCATCACTACGGCGGCTTCGATCCTGATGGTGGCGGTGATCGGCGTGATGGCCGGGTTCCGCTACCACCTGCTCGCGCTGGCGGCGACGGTGCTGACGCTGCTGGTGCTGGCCGCCGTCGGGACGATCGAGCGGCGGATGATGGCGAAGGTGAAGGACAACGGTAAGTGACCCCGTAGGAGCGAGCTTGCTCGCGATCCTGCGCGTCCGCCGCGGCCACGATCGCGAGCAAGCTCGCTCCTACACACAGGTTTCTCAGCGGAAGTCGCGCGAACTCGTATCCAGCTCGCCGAGCAGCTCAGCGTAATTCTCCAGCCGCTGCGCGATCACGTGCTGCACGCCATCGACGCGTTCCAGGCGCCCTTCCACCGCCAGCAGCTGCGACTCCAGCAGCACCCGCCGCTGGCGTTCGGCCAGGTGCTTCCAGACCACCACATTGATCGTTCCCGATTCGTCTTCCAGCGTCACGAAGATCACGCCGCTGGCGGTCTGCGGTTGCTGGCGGCCGCGCACGAGCCCGGCGGTGCGCACGTTGCGGCCGTGGGCGACCTGGTCGAGTTCGGTCGAGCCCTTGCAGCGGCGCGCGGCCAGCGCCTTGCGCAGGTACGACAACGGGTGGCGTCCGAGCGTGGTGCCGGTCAAGGCGTAGTCGGCGCGCAGGTCCTCGTCGGCGGTCGGCATCGGCAGGCGGATCTGCGATTCCTTGCCGGACACGGTCGCGCCCAGCAATGGCAGCTGGCGTTCGACGCCGGTGATCGCCCAGCGCGCGCGATGGCGATGACCGGCCAGTGACTTCAGCGCACCGGCATCGGCCAGCAGGCCCTGCTGGCGGCGATCGAGCGCGGCGCGTTCGCACAGATCGGCCACGTCGTCGAACGCGCGCCGTGCCCGTGCCGCCTCGATGCGCTCGGCGGCGACGCTGTCGAAGCCCTGGATCATGCGCAGGCCGAGCCGGATCGAAGGCTCCGCCTGCTCACGCAAGCGTTCCAGGCTGCAGTCCCAGTCGCTGAAGCGCACATCCACCGGCAACACGCGCACGCCATGGCGACGCACGTCCTGCAGGATCTGGTCGGGTGTGTAGAAGCCCATCGGCCAGCTGTTGATCAGGCTGCAGGCGAAGGCCGCCGGCTCGTGCCGCTTGAGCCAGCAGGTGACATAGGTGATCAGGGCGAAGCTGGCCGCGTGCGACTCGGGGAAACCGTAACTGCCGAAGCCCTTGATCTGCTCGAAGATGCGCTCGGCGAATTCGAGCGGGTAGCCGTTGTCGAGCATGCGCGTGGTCAGCCGTTCGCGATGGTGCTCCAGCCCGCCATGGCGCTTCCATGCCGCCATCGAGCGACGCAGCTCGTCGGCTTCGCCGGGCGTGTAGTCGGCGGCCTGGATCGCCAGCTGCATCACCTGTTCCTGGAACAGCGGCACGCCCAGGGTGCGTTCGAACACCTCGCGCAGGCGCGGCGGGTACTCGACCGGCTCCTGGCCGTTGCGACGGCGCAGGTAGGGATGGACCATGTCGCCCTGGATCGGCCCCGGCCGCACGATCGCCACCTCGATCACCAGGTCGTAGAAGTTCTTCGGCCGCAGCCGCGGCAGCATCGCCATCTGCGCGCGCGATTCGATCTGGAACACGCCGACGGTATCGGCGCGGCCGATCATTTCGTAAGTGTCGGGGTCGTCGGCCGGGATGTCGGCCATGGTCATGTCGCGACGCCCGTGCCGGCGCAGCTGGTCGAGCGTCTTGCGCACCGCGGTCAGCATGCCCAGCGCGAGGCAGTCGACCTTGGACACCTGCATCACGTCGAGGTCGTCCTTGTCCCACTGGATCACCGTGCGGCCGTCCATCGCCGCGTTCTCCACCGGCACCAGGTTGTGCAGCGGCTGCTCGCTGATGACGAAGCCGCCCGGGTGCTGCGACAGGTGGCGCGGGAAGCCGATCAGCTCGCCGGTGAGCTGCAGCACCCGGCGCAGGATCGGCGCCTCCGGGTCGAAGCCGCGCTCGCGCAGGTACTCGGGCATCGGCAGTTCGCCGCTCCAGCGTTCCATGGTCGCGGCCAGTTCGTTGACCTGGTCCGGTGGCAACCCCAGTGCCTTGGCGACGTCGCGGATCGCGCTCTTGCCGCGATAGCTGATCGCCACCGTCACCAGCGCCGCGCGTTCGCGGCCGTAGCGTTCGAACACGTACTGCAGCACCTCCTCGCGGCGCTCGTGCTCGAAGTCGATGTCGATGTCCGGCGGCTCGTTGCGCTCGCGCGAGAGGAAGCGCTCGAACAGCATGTTCATCGCCCCGGGGTCGAGCTCGGTCACGCCCAGCGCGTAGCACACCGCCGAATTGGCGGCCGAGCCGCGGCCCTGGCACAGGATCGCGCGGCTGCGGGCGAAGCGGACGATGTCGTGCACGGTCAGGAAGTACGACTCGTAGCGCAGCTCGGAGATCAGCGCCAGCTCATGCTCGATCTGGTCGCGGGCCTTGTCGGGCGCACCCTTCGGCCAGCGCCAGCGCGCGCCCTCCTCGGTCAGTTGCCGCAACCAGCTCGCGGCTGTGTGGCCTTGCGGCACCAGTTCGCGCGGGTATTCATATTTCAGCTGTTCGAGGGTGAAGCGGCAGCGCTGCGCGACGCGCACGGTCTCGGCCAGCAGGTCGGCCGGGTAGATCGCCGACAACGCGCGGCGCGTGCGCAGGTGGCGCTCGCCATTGGGAAACAGCAACGCCCCGGCCTCGACCACCGTGGTGCGGTGGCGGATCGCGGTCAGCGTGTCCTGCAGCACGCGGCGCGAACGCACGTGCATGTGCGCATCGCCAGCGGCGACCAGCGGCAGGCCATGGCGATCGCCGAGCTCGCGCAGGGCCTGCAGGCGGTCGTCATCGTCCGGGCCGCGGTGGAGTTCGACGGCGATCCACAGGCGCTCGGGGAATATCGACTTCAGCCAGTCGACTTCGCCATCGCCGTCGTCGACCGGCAGCCACAGCGCCAGCAGGCCGTCGGGAAGTCCGTCGAAGTCCTCGCGCAGCAGGCGGTAGCGGCCCTTCTCGGCGCGACGCCGGGCCACGGTGATCATCCGGCACAGCGCGGCGTAACCGTCCAGGTCCGCCACCAGCAGCACCACGGCCGGGCCGCCTTCGATCCGCATTTCGCTGCCGACGATCAGTGGCAGGCCGCTTTTCCGCGACGCCTCCAGCGCGCGCACGATGCCGGCCAGCGAGCATTCGTCGGTGATCGCCAGGGCCTGGTAGCCCTGCTCTTTGGCGCGGTCGAACAGTTCCTGCGCGACCGAAGCGCCGCGCTGGAAGCTGAAGGCCGACAGGCAGTGCAGCTCGACATAGTCGGGCAGGCTCATGCGAACCACCCATGCAGCATGTACGGCCCGCGCTCGCCGGCGACGCAATAGGCCCAGGCGCGCTGACCGCTGGAGGTCTCGACCAGGTAGTAATCGCGGCGCACCTCGAAGCCGTCCCACCAGCCCGATTCGATGCGCTCGGGCCCGGCCAGCACGGTCAATGCGTGATCGCGCAGCGGGATCGGCTGATGCAGCAGCCAGCCCGGGCGCGGCAACGACGGCGGTGCAGTCTCGCGTTGTACAGGTGCTTCCACGCCCCAAGCGCGCTCGGGCCGATGGTCGCCACGGATGGCCAAGCCATGCACGGCATCGTCGCCCAGACGCGCGCGCAACCGTTCGCGCAACTGCGGCCACGGCATCGCCTGCTGCGAACGGGCATCGAACAGGTCGCGGCTGGCCGGCACGAACGGTGGGAGTTCGCTCGCGATCAGGCGCAGGCCGCGCACCGGCGCCGGCACCCTCGCCTGCTCGAGGCGGCCGCGGGTGAGTTCGAACAAGGTCGCCGCCGCGCGCTCGGGCGCGAGCAGGCCAACCGTGACTTCGCTGTCCTCGCAGCGCTCGTGCTCGAGCACCAGCACGAAGCGCTGCACGCCGCCGTCGCGGCCGGCGAGGAAGGTGGCCAGGTCGGCAGTGAGACGGCGCAGCGGGAACAACAACGCCTGGCTGGATTCGATCTCGTGGTCGAACTCCATGCGCTGGTCGAACACGTCCGGCGGCCGGTACAGGGTCAGCGGCTGCGTCATCTCACCGCGCAGGGCATCGAGGTACGGCAGCACCGTCTTCGGAAAGCGCCGGGTGATGCTGTCGCGCGGCAACTCGAAGACCTGGCTCAGGCGACGCAGGCCCATGCGCGACAGCGACACCGCGGTCTCGCGATCGAGCCCCGCCCGCTCCACCGGGATCTGCCCCAGGCCGGTGAGCAGGCTTTCGTCGGTCAGCCCGATGCCATCGTGGACATTGGCCAGCACCCGCGCGGCATGCGGATTGGGCGCGGCGACCAGGCGATGGCGGAAGCCCATCTCGCGCAGTTCCTCGCGCATCTGCGCTTCCAGCCGCGGCCACGGCCCGAACAGCTTCAGGCTGCGGCCGATCTCCAGCACGATCGCATGCGAGAACTGCGTGCTGACCTGTGAACTGAAACGGTAGGCCCAGGCCGCGACCAGGTCACGCCAGTGCGCCGCATCCTTCGCGTCATAGGCGACGCTGGTGAAACCGGCATGGATCGCCTGTGCCGCCGCCAGCGATTGCCCCGCCCGCAGCCCGAGCGCGCGCGCGGCCGGATTGACCGAATGCAGCACGCGCCGCTGCACCGGCCCATCGATCAATGCCAATGGCTGATCGGGCATCGGCTGGCGACGCAGGACACCGTCCAACGCCAGTTGCGGCAACAGCAGGCAGACCCAGCGCATGACGGTCCTGCCTCACTGCCAGTCGAAGGCAATGGGCCGCGTCGGCGCCAGCCCGCCACGGCACTTGAGCACGCGCAGCTGCTGCGGATCGGTGTCGATGGCGATGCGCAGTGCCGCCGGCGAAGGATTGCGCGCGGCCCTGGCCGGACGGATCGCGAAGCCCAGGCAACGCCCGCTCTCGGCCGCCACCTGCAACCGCCGCAGCGCGCGATCGTCGGCGTGCAGCGGCCAGCACAGCACCGCTGCGCACGCACCCGAACGCAGGCACTGCTCGGCCGCCCACAGCGCATCGCGCGGTGGCGTATCGATGACCTGCAATTGCGATAGGCGTACACCGGCGCGCTGCCACGCCGGCGCGAACGGCACGTACGGCGGCGCGACCAGGACAATCGTTCCTTCCTGCTGCGACAGCCGCGCCAGCGCCGGCCACAGCAGGCGCAACTCACCGACGCCGTCGGCCGGGATCAGCAGCTCGGTCAATGCACCATCGGGCCAGCCGCCCGACGGCAGCGCCGCATCGAGCAGGGCGTGCCCGCTCGGCTGCGGACTGGCGGGCAGCACATGGCGCTGCTGGCCTTTCCAGAGCCGGCGCTGGTCCAGCAGGCTGTCGATGGCGACGACCGCGCCCATGCCCTGCCCTCAGCCCTGCCGGATCAGACCGCAGAAAATGCCTTCAATGGCGAAGTCCTGGCCCGGTTCGACCACGATGGGCGAATGCGCCGGATTGCGCGGCAACAGGCGGATGCCATCGCCCTCGTGCTCCAGCCGCTTGATGGTGATCTCGCCATCGACCCGCGCCACGACCACCTGGCCATCGCGCGCCGCGTTGCTGCGATGCACCCCGACCAGATCGCCGTCGAGGATGCCGTCATCGATCATCGAATCGCCCTGCACCCGGAGCAGGTAATCGGGCGCACGCGAGAACAGGCGGCGATCCAGGCGCAGGCGCGGAGCGTCCTCGACGATGTCGGCGCCAATGGGCACACCCGCCGCGACCCGCCCCAATACCGGCAGGCTGACCAGCTCACCCGGCGCATCGCGACCGAGCAGTCGGATGCCACGACGCTGGTTCGGCACCAGCTCGATCTGCCCCGCATCGGCCAGCGCCATCACATGCTTTTTGGCCGCGGTAACCGAAGCGAAACCGAAGGCCAGCGCGATCTCCGCCAGACTCGGCGGCTGCCCCTCCTCGATCCGTTCGCGGATGAAGGCCAGGACGGCGGTGCGTTTCGGGGAAGGGCTGGCCATGGTGCATATATTTACACCTTGACGCTCCGGTTGAACAGATCTGTCTGTCGTATTTGCAGAAGCTGTGATTCGTATCGCGCGGCTTTACCCAAGCCATGACATCAATCAGTTCAATCGTTTACAGATTATTGTTGAAGTAGGTACGAGCACAGGCAACGGCAAATCAAAATGGATCCCGGCGTTCGCCGGGATGACGAACTCTCATTACCCGTCATCCCGGCGAAAGCCGGGATCCACTGACCGGCCGAAGACCACGCAATGACGTGCCGGAGCGACGGCCGCCGGCCCGGGGATTGCGGAGCAGTGGGCCATGGATGGCCCACGCCCCGCCTCCGGACAGGATGTCCGGCGAAGGGGCGGAGCAATCCCCGGGTCGGCGGACGGCGCCCTCCCGAAGACAGCAACGCCCCGACGACGACACAACACGAAAGACACAAAAGAAAAGAGCCACCCGAAGGCGGCTCTTTCCAAATCACAAAACGCTGAAGATCAGGACTCGATCGGCACGAGCGTGATCTCGACACGACGGTTCTGCGCACGACCGGATTCCGAATCGTTGCTCGCCACCGGATGCGTCTCACCCGCGCCCACGACGATGAAACGATCGCGATTGAGGCCACGGCTGGTCAGATAACCCGACACCGCATTGGCCCGCTGCTCCGACAGCCTCTGGTTGTAGGCATCGCTACCGACGCTGTCGGTATGACCGGCCACCTCGACGATGGTCTGGTTGTACTCCTGCAGCGTGCGCGCGACGTTGTCGAGCACCGGGTAGAACTCCGGCTTCAGATTGGACTTGTCGAAATCGAAGGTGATGCCGCTGGGCATGTTGAGCGTGATGTTGTTGCCATCGCGCACCACGTCCACACCGGTGCCGGCCATCTGGTCGCGCAGCGCACGCTCCTGGCGGTCTTGGTAGTTGCCGATCGCGGCACCGGCGAGGCCGCCGACACCGGCACCGACCAGCGCACGCTGGCGACGCTCGGTGGCATCGTCACCGCTGAGCAGGCCCGCGGCGACACCGGCCAGCGCACCGATCAGCGCGCCCTTGCCGGTCTTGCTCATGCCCTGCTGCTGCGCCGGCGGCTGCCCCTGCTGCGGCTGGCCCTGGGGATACTGCTGCCCCTGCTGCGGGTACTGCTGGCCGTAATACGGCTGGCTCGTGGCGCAACCGGCGAGCACGGCGGTCATCGCCAGCGCGGCGAATGCGATCTTGATCTGGGTCTTCATCGGGGCGGTCCTTCTGGGAAGATCGGTTGAACAGTGGCGCAAGCTAATCACGTCCGCGTGCAGCGGATGCGACCAGCGGTCACACCTATTCAGTTTCCGGCAGGGAACATGGCTTCAGCCGCAACGGCATCCAGCGTGTGCTCCCAGCTTCCCATCAAGGACAGATACAGCAGCTTCTCGAACTCGGCACCGAAGCGGCTGATCACCGCGTCCGGATCCGGAATCAGCCGGCCATCGGCGATCAGGCCGAAATGCACGCGGCCGTTGTAGCTCAGGATCGAAATGCCGATGCCGATCGACCCGGTCTGCGGCACCCAGAACATCATTTCCCGCAGCATGCAGCCGGCCAGGTACAGCGGCTGCTGCGGCCCCGGCACATTGGTCGCCACCGCGGTCGCCTTGCGGCTGAAGAGCTCCAGCGCCAGCCCCTGCATGGCCGCCGGCGCCATGCCAAGCGCGGCCAACAGGCCATACGCAACAATGGCTTGCCTTGAATTCTTGAGGTTTCGCATGCACTCGGCCACGCGCTCCAGCCGCCGGATCGGATTGCCCTCGCCGACCGGCAGGTCGAGGAAGACCAGGCCGAAGTGGTTGCCCAGCTTGCGCGCGTGTTCGAGCGGACGCAGGTTGACCGGTACGGTCGCACGCAGCGTCATGCCATCCACGCGCTCGCCGCGCTCGATCATGTAGCTGCGCAGCGCGCCGGCAGCGGTTGCCATGAGCACGTCGTTGACGGTGCAGTCGCAGGCGCGGCCGACCGCCTTTACCTCTTCCAGGTCCAGCGGCTCGGCCCAGGCCACGCGCTTGCTCACGCCCAGGCGTCCACGCAGCAGCGACGGCGGATCGTCGGACAAGGCCAGCGCATGCAACAGCTCGCGGGCGATCTCGCCACCCTCCTTCGCCAGCACCGCGGCCAGGCCCGGGTCGCGATAGAAATCCATGCCCTTCTCGACGACCTTGCTGCCCAGCTGCATGTAGCGGTCGACGGCACCGACGCGACGGGCGACGTCGGCATGGTCCTGCTTGAGCCAGGTGCGCGGCAGCTCGCTGTCGTTGCCGGCGTCGGGCTGGGTATCGGTCAGCGACAGCAGCACCTGCACCAGCGCGATGCCATCGGCGTAGCTGTGGTGGATGCGCGCGATCAGCGCCGAGCCACCGTTGTAGTTCTCGACCAGGTGGAACTGCCACAGCGGCCGGTCATGGCTCAATGGCGATGACGCCAGCTGGCTGACGAAACGCTCCAGCGCGCGCTTGTCGGCACGGCCCGGCAGCGCCGCGGGCTGCACGTGCCAGTCGAGATTGAAATTTGGGTCGGTCCGCCAGGACGCACCGGCGGGCGTGTCCACGGCCTTCTGGCGGAAACGGCGATAGGCGAGGAAACGCTGCTTGACCACGCGCTTGAGCCGTTCCAGCGACATCGTCTCGGCGAACATCAGCACGCCGGTGATCATCATCGGATTGGTCGGCCGCTCCATGCGCAACCAGGCCGTGTCCACGCGCGACATCGCCTCACGGCGCGCGCGCTTGCGCGAAGTTGCCCGCTCTCCTGTCGTCGCCATGCGCCCTCCCAAGCCTTGCCGCGAGTGAATCACGCGGCCAAGAGCAGCGTCAACGCAGCATCCCGCCGGTAGGAGCGAGCTTGCTCGCGATCGGGCGGCCGAAAGGGCGATCGCGAGCAAGCTCGCTCCTACCCGACGCGCAGTTGGCGGTAGGCCTTCAAGGCGCTGTCACGTCCCGCATACAGATCCACCAGCGGCTGTAGCGGATAGTCCGGCGCCAGCCGTTGCGAAGTCGCCGGATCCTGCCAGGGCGCGAACCGCAACGGCAGCGGCAGCGCTGCCAGTTCGGGAAGCCAGCGGGCGATGTAGCGCCCTTCGGGGTCGAACTTCTGCGCCTGCGTGACCGGGTTGAAAATGCGGAAGTACGGCGCGGCATCGGCGCCGGTGCCGGCCACCCACTGCCAGCCGAGCGTGTTGCTGGCCAGGTCGGCATCGACCAGCGTGTCCCAGAACCAGCGCGCCCCGTGCCGCCAGTGGTAGCGCAAATGCTTGGTCAGGTAGCTGGCCACGACCATGCGCACGCGGTTGTGCATCCAGCCGGTGCTCCACAGCTCGCGCATGCCGGCGTCGACGATGGGCACGCCGGTGCGTCCGTGTTGCCAGGCCTGCAGGTGCGACGGCGATACCTGTGCCCACTCGAATGCATTGAACTTCGGGTCGAAGTTCAGATCCGGCGTTTGCGGGAAGTGGTGCAGCAGGTGATAGCCGAACTCGCGCCAGCCCAGCTCGCGCCGGGCCGCGTCGAGGTCGGCATCGGCGGCCGAGCCGCGCAGGCGATCAAGCGTCGCGACCACGCGCCAAGGCGCGATCTCGCCGAAGTGCAGGTGCGGCGACAGCCGCGAGGTGCCAATGCGGTCGGGGCGGTCACGCTGCTGGGCGTAGCCACGCAGCGCGCCATCGGTGAATGCTTCCAAGGCCTGCAATGCGCCCTCTTCGCCGGGCGTCCAACTCTCCCAGAAGGCGCTGTCCCAGCCGCGCGCCGGCGCCAGCCGCAACGCCTGCAACGGCACGCCTTCCGGCCCCTCGCCGCTGTCGGGCAATCGCGCCGGAGCATCGACGCATGGTTCCAGGCGCCAGTTCGCCAATGCAGAACGCCAGAACGGCGTGAACACACGGAACGGCTTGCCCTGCTGGGTCTTCAGCGTCCACGGTTCGAACAGCAGCGCGCTGTTGAAACTCTCGGCATGTACACCCTGCCCGCGCAGCACCTGCTTGATGCGCGCATCGCGCTGCTCGAAGGCAGGTTCGTAGCGGCGATTCCAGAACACCGCCTCGGCACCGGTGGTGGCGACCAGCGACTGCAGCGTCGCCAGGCTGGGGCCGAAGAAGCGGCGCAGGTGCGAACCGCGCTGGCGCAGGCTGCTGTCGAGCGCATCGAGCGAGCGATGCCGCCAGGCATCGGACGCCGCACCCGGCCGCCAGTCGCCGGCTTCGTCCGGGGCATGGATGTAGACCGGGATCGGGGTGTAACCGCCATCGAGCGCGGCCCGCAACGCAGGGTTGTCGGCCAGCCGCAGATCGTTGCGGAACCAGACCAGCGCATGTGGCCCCTGACTCGAAACGGTTGCAGGCATCGCCCCTCCAGGTATCTCGACGGGCGAAGTATGCCGGCTACGGCCCGCCGCGGTACTCGCGAAGGCTGTACTCGCGCGGGATGCGGTCATTGAGGCCGACCAGGATCTCGTAGGGGATCACGCCGGCCCGCTGCGCCAGTGCTTCGACGCTGATCGCGTTGTCGCCCTGCGCACCGACCAGCACCACTTCGTCTTCGTTGAAGGCGCTGTCCTGGCCTATGTCGACCATGAACTGGTCCATGCACACCCGACCCACGATCGGGTAACGCTGGCCGCGGATCAGCACCTCGCCGCGCGACGACAACGCCCGCGGGAAGCCGTCGCCGTAACCGATGGGAACCGTCACCACGCGCGTGTCGCGTTCCGGCGCCCAGGTCGCACCGTAGCTGACCGGGTTGCCGGCCTTGACCACCTTGAAGTAGACGACCCGCGAGGCCAGCGACATCACCGGCTTGAGGTCGACGGAATGGCGCGAGGCAGGATCGGGCTGGACCCCGTAAAGCATGATTCCCGGACGGACCATGTCGAGCCATGTCTCGGGGAAGTGCAGCACGCCGCCGGAATTGGCCAGGTGCCGGATCGGCATCGGCGCGCCGATGCGCTCGATGTGCGCGCACGCCTCGAGGAAGCGCTCCAGTTGCTGCGCACTCATCGGCGAGAACGGGTCATCCGAGCACGCCAGGTGCGAATAGATGCCCTTGAGCACGCACCACGGCGAGGCCACCGCGGCCTCGATGAAAGGGCGCGCGGAGTAGCTGTGCACCCCGATGCGCTCCATGCCAGTGTCGATCTTGAGGTGGATGACCGCCTTGCGCCCCAGCGCCTGCGCCGCCGCCTCGACCAGGCGCAGCTTGTCCAGGGAGGAAACGGTGATCTCGAGGTCGTGGCTGATGAACTGCGTCACCTGGCGGCCGAAGATGCCACCCATCACCAGCACCGGCGCGGTCACGCCGGCCTGGCGCAGGGCGATGCCCTCTTCCAGGAACGCCACGCCCAGCTGTTCGACTCCTTGCGCCTGCAGGTGCTGTGCGACGCGGACCAGGCCATGGCCATAGGCATTGGCCTTGACGATGCCCATCACCGGCACGCCGACGTGCGCGCGGATGCTGCGCAGGTTGAACGCCAGATGGTCGAGATCGACCACGATACGGGTGGGCCGTTCGCTGACGGCCGGGGGCATGCCTGCTGACTGGTGCACTAGGTTCCCGGAGGGTGGTCACGCGCCGGGCATTGTAATGCCGAGATGCCGAATCAGTCGCAGCGGCGCTCGGTCACCGTCTCGGTCTTGTTCTGCTGGTTCTCCTGGACCTTGCGCCCGGCATAGCCGCCGCCGACAGCGCCGGCAACGGTGGCGATCTTCTTGCCGCTACCGCCGCCGATCTGGTTGCCCAGCAGGCCACCGGCGACCGCACCGATCGCAGTGCCGGCGATCTTGTGCTCGTCCTTTACTTCCTTGGGCTTCTCGACCTGGACGTCATAGCAATGCGGCGTCTTGGACGACGACTTGGTCTGCGCCGTCGCCAGCGGCGCCGCGGCCATCAGTGCAGCGGCCAGAAGGATCGATGAATTGCGCATGGCACACCTCCGACGGGATGGCTGCCACGCTGCACCGATGGGCGTTAGGGGCACGTCAATCCGTGCCGGCCGTGTTGTGCCCGCGTTTATTCGAAGCTGCCGACCGAGTCGTGCGACAGGTTGTCGAAGCGGGTGTACTCGCCGAAGAACTTGAGCTTCATCGATCCGGTAGGACCGGAACGCTGCTTGCCGATGATGATCTCGGCCAGGCCCTTGTCCGGCGAGTTTTCCTTGTTGTAGTAGTCGTCGCGGTAGATGAATACGATCATGTCCGCGTCCTGCTCGATAGCGCCGGACTCGCGGAGGTCGGCCATCACCGGGCGCTTGTCGGTTCGCGTTTCCAGCGATCGGTTGAGCTGCGACAGGGCGATGATGGGCACCTGCAGTTCCTTCGCCAGGCCCTTGAGCGAGCGCGAGATCTCCGAGATTTCGGTCGCGCGGTTCTCGCTGTTGCCGGGCACCGACATCAGCTGCAGGTAGTCGATGACGATCAGGCCCAGGCCGCCGTGCTCGCGCTTGAGGCGGCGCGCCTTGGCGGCGAGCTTGACCGGCGACAGGCCGGGCTCGTCGTCGATGAAGATCTTGACCTCGCGCAGCTGGCGGATCGCGCTGGTGACGCGGCTCCAGTCCTCGTCTTCCAGCTGGCCGGTACGCAGGCGCTGGGCGTTGACGCGGCCGACCGAGGAGATCAGGCGCATCGCCAGCTGCGAGGCCGACATTTCCATCGAGAACACCGCCACCGGCTGCTTGCTGCGGAAGGCGGCGTACTCGGCCATGTTCAGCGCCAGCGTCGTCTTGCCCATCGCCGGACGCGCCGCCAGGATGATCAGGTCGGTCTTCTGCAGGCCGGCGGTCATCATGTCGAACTCGGTGTAGCCGGTCGCAAGGCCAGTGACGCCGCTGCCGTTGGTGTAGCGCGTCTGCAGCAGGTCGAAGGCTTCCGACAACGCCTTGGTCACCGCGGTGAAATCGGTCTTGCCGGTCGTGTTGGCCTGGGCGATGGCCAGGACCTGGCGCTCGGCCTCTTCCAGGATCTCGCTGCTCTCGCGGCCGTCGGGCTGGAAGCCGTCGTTGACGATGCCGGTACCGACGTCGATCAGCTGGCGCAGGATCGCCTTGTCGCGGACGATTTCCGCATACGCGGTGATGTTGGCGGCCGAGGGGGTGGTGCTGGCCAGTTCGATCAGGTAGGCGCCACCGGCGACCGTCTCCGACAGGCCCATCGATTCGAACCACTCACCCAGGGTGACCGCGTCGAACGGACGGTTCTTCCCGGCCAGCTCGCGGATCGCGCGATAGATCAGCTGGTGGTCGCGCCGGTAAAAGTCGCTGTCGTTGAGCTGGTCGGCGATGCGGTCGTAGGAATCAGGAACCAGCATGAGGCCGCCGAGCACCGCCTGCTCGGCTTCGATCGACTGCGGAGGCACACGCAGCTGGTCAAGGCGCTGCTCTGTGCGCGTCTCGAACCGCTTCTCGCCGCGAAACCCTGGACGTGCGCTCATGCCGTTTTGTTGCCCCTTCCGTGCGCCGTCTGTTGCGGCTGTGTTTGTGTGACGGGTCGGGCATCGTAGTCGCCGATGCCGTCGAGGGGTTGCAGATAACTCTGTGGATATCAGGTGGATAGAATCCGGCCCACAGATGACATGGCACCGTCTCATCCCCTGAGACAGCAACCATTGACCGCCCGTCGCCGGCACTCGCAGGCGACGCCCCGTCGGCAGTATCGCGTGTTTGGCAGGCTCAGTGATGCGGCGGCGTTGATCTGGTCGCAGCGGCGCCCTGCCTGGCGAGGTGGGCGTGCAGTTCAACCAGCAGCGGCCGCGACAGCATCCCCATGAGCGCGTCGATCGCCTCCCCTGCCCACCTGCCCGTGCCGGGCGACAGCGTGCCGGCCAGATGCAGGTCGACGATCCTGGCCATCAGCCAGAACGCGCGATCGCTGTCGCGCTCGTCCTGGCAGACCGCGCGCAGGCTGGCGGCGATCAGGTCAACCAGCGCGGGCGGCGCCGCTTCGTTGCCGGTGGCGCTGCGAACGGGCGCCATGCACAGGGAACGGGACGGACCGCCACAGTGGGAGTCGACCAGCGGTTCGACCAGCTCGTTATCTCTGACAGCAGGGAGCGTCTGGGTGTCCATGGGATGGCTGCTGCCTCGAGGGAAAGCGCCATCTACCGCGATGGCGGAGCAACTTTGTCATCCCAACTGCCGGACCCAAATAGGAAACGTCTGAGATCTGGCAAATCGCAAACCGTCTTCCGCAAAAACAAAGGGCGCCTTGCGGCGCCCTTCGTTCGAAACCCGGTGGATCCCCGGATCAGGCGACTTCGCCGACCACGATGACCTTGACGGTGGCTTCGATGTCGGCGTGCAGGTGCACGACGATCTCGTACTCGCCGGTGCGACGCAGCGGGCCTTCGCCCAGCACGACTTCCGACTTCTCGACCTTGTGGCCAGCCTTGGTGAGGGCTTCGGCGATATCACGCGGGGTGATCGAGCCGTACAGCTTGCCTTCGGTCGAAGCGTTGGCCGACAGGGTGACTTCCACGCCGTCGAGCGCGGCCTTGCGGCCTTCGGCGCCGTCGAGGGCGGCCTTGGCCTTGGCTTCGTACTCGGCGCGACGCGCTTCGAACTCGGCCAGGTTGGTCGCGGTCGCCGGCACGGCCTTGCCGTACGGGATCAGGAAGTTGCGGCCGAAGCCCGGCTTGACGTTGACCTTGTCGCCGAGCTTGCCGAGGTTCTGCACGTTCTGCAGGAGGATCAGTTGCATGGTGTTGCTCCTATTTCGTTAGCGAGGCGATGCCCCGCAGCGGTGTTTCGCTGTCCGAAACCCTCCCCCGCCGCGGACGGCGGCAGGGAGAGGAACGTCCGCTCCCGGGGGAGCGGACCAATTTCATTAGGCGTTGTGGTTGTCGGTGTACGGGATCAGGGCCAGGAAACGGGCGCGCTTGACGGCCGTGGACAGCTGGCGCTGGTACTTCGACTTGGTACCGGTCACGCGGCTCGGCACGATCTTGCCGGTCTCGGTGAGGTACTGGCGCAGGGTGTTGAGATCCTTGTAGTCGATCTCCTTCACACCCTCGGCGGTGAACTTGCAGAACTTGCGGCGACGGAAGAACTTGGACATGTTGGCGATCCCTTAGGCGGCTTCGTTATCGTCGGCGACGTCGGCGGTGCCGACCACGGTCTCGCCTTCTTCGTCACGGCGGCGGCGCTCGCCGCGCTCCGGCTTGTCGCCCTTCTCATCCTTGAACTTCATGATGAGGGACTGCTCGGTGTCGGCTTCGTCACGCTTGATGACAAGGTGGCGCAGCACGGCATCGTTGAAACGGAAACCGTCGACCAGCTCGTTGAGCACGTTCTGGGTAACTTCGATGTTGAGCAGGACGTAGTGGGCCTTGACCAGGTTCTCGATCGGGTAGGCCAGCTGACGGCGGCCCCAATCCTCGAGACGGTGGATCTTGCCTTCGCCGCCTTCGATGAGCGACTTGTAGCGCTCGATCATGGCAGGCACCTGCTCGCTCTGGTCCGGATGGACCAGGAACACGACTTCGTAATGACGCATGGTGTGATTCCTTGTGGATGATGATCCGCGCAGCTTCAGCGCGGACCGGATCAGCCCCCCGGCCTCCCGGAATGGAGGCGGTGGAGCAAGGTCTCCACGAGCCGGGGCCCGCGGAGCCGGAAATTATGGCTGATTCAAGGGCTTGGGGCAAATCCAAGGGCCCGGCACCCGATAGTCTCCCTCCCCTTCAAGGGGAGGGCCGGGGTGGGGATGGGTCTCCCCTCAGCCCAATCACCCCTTCTTAAGCGCAATCCACGCGTCGATCCGCGCCTCCAGTGCCTGCAGCGGCACCGAACCGGTCTCCAGCACGGCGTCATTGAACTCGCGAAGATCGAACCGGTCGCCCAGCTGCGTTGACGCCTTCTCACGCAACTCTGAGATCTTGAGCTGGCCGATCTTGTACGCCAGCGCCTGCCCCGGCCAGCCGATATAGCGGTCGATCTCGTTGACCACGTCCTGGCGGGTCTTGGGCGAGTTGTCCATGAAATAGGCGATCGCCTTGTCCCGGCTCCAGCCCTTGCTGTGCATGCCGGTGTCGACCACCAGCCGCACCGCCCGCCACATGTCATAGGCCAGCTGGCCCATGCGGTCGTACGGGTCGTCGTACAGGCCCATGTCGTAGCCCAGCCGCTCGGCGTACAGGCCCCAGCCTTCACCGTAGGCAACGAAATAGGCGGTGCGGCGGAACATCGGCGCGTCCGGCAGTTCCATGCCGCGGGCGAACTGGAAGTGATGTCCTGGCACCGCCTCGTGCAGCGACAGCGCCATCATTTCCCACTTCGGCCGCACTTCCGGCTTGTAGAGGTTGACGTAATAGAAGCCGGCACGGGTGCCGTCGACGGCACCGGGCTGGTAGTAGGCGGTGGTCGTGTCCGGAGCGATGTTGTCGGGGATCGCACGCACGCCGTAAGGCAGGCGCGGGATCGTCCTGAACACCTTCACCAGCTGCGGATCGATCCGCTTGGCGATCGCCTCGTAGCCGGTGAACAGTTCCTGCGGGGTCTTGTAGAAGAACTTCGGATCGGTACGCAGGTACTGGAAGAACCCGGCGAGATTGCCGTTGAAGCCGACCTCGGTCCGGATCTTCTCCATCTCGGCACGGATGCGCGCCACTTCCTTCAGGCCGATCTGGTGGATCTGATCGGCGCTGAGGTCGGTGGTGGTGAAGTAGCCGGCGACGAAGTCGTAATAGGCCTTGCCGTCAGGCAGTTCGGTGGCGGCGATCGAGGTACGCGTCTTCGGCAGGTACTCGTTGGCGAAGAACGTGGCAAAGCCACGGTAGGCCGGGACGATGGTGTCGGTAATGACCTGCTTCGCCTCGGCCTGCAGCGCGGCGCGATCGGCCTCGGGCACGGTGTCGGCAAAGCGGGCGAACGGCTTGTAGAACGGGCTTTTGGTCGGGTCGTCAACGATCTGCGCCTGGATCTGTCCGGTCACCCGCTCCATCAGCACGCGCGGCGGTGTGTTGCCGCTGGCGACGCCTTCGCGCATCAGCGCTTCATTCTGTTCGATCACCACCGGCAACGCGCGCATGCGCGCCAGCCAGTCGCGGTAGTCCCTGGTCGTCGCGAACGGCAGCACCTCGGAGATGCCTTCGGCGGTCTGCACGCCACCGCTGTGACCGACCGGGCTCAAGTATTCGCGGTACTTCTGCCGCTCGACCGCCTTTTCCAGATCCCAGGCGAACACGTCGTAATTGAGCTGGTCGCTGGCCGACAGCGCCTTGCGGTCGATCGCACGCAGCCGTTGCAGCGCCTTGCGGTCGCCGTCCATGCGCGCCTGGATCGCCGCCATGCTCATGTCGGTCCAGCGGTCGTTGAAACGCTTGTCGCCGTTGTAGCTCGCCTCTTCCGGGTTCTCGCGCAGTCCGCGCTCCCATTCTTCGTCGAACAGCGCGTAGAGGGCCTGGGTGGCGGCGTTGCGTGTTGGCGTGGCGACGGCTGGAGTGGTGGCGTCAGCCTGGGCGGCGGTTGCGGCCACAGGCATGGACAGGCAGGCGGCGATGGCCGCGGCAAGCAGAACAGGACGGAGCATGCTGGGAGTCCCCGGGAACCAGGGGACGAGTCTAGCGGGCGCAGCGGCTGCCAGTGGCGGCAGCCCGGTGACTCAGGCCGCGTCGGCCTTCGTCGTGAACGACTCGCCGCAACCGCACTCGGCGGTGACGTTGGGGTTGCGGAACAGGAACTGCTCACCCAGTCGCTGCTTGACCAGGTCGATCTGCGTGCCGTCAACCAGTGCCAGGCTCAGCGCATCGACGTAGATGCGCACGCCCTCCTGCTCGAACACCGTGTCGCCCTCGTGCGTCTCGCGGGCCAGGTCGGCCTTGTACTGCCAGCCCGAGCAGCCGGTGCGAGACACGCCAAAGCGCAGGCCGATCGCATCGGGCGATTCGACCAGGTAGCGCTGTACGCGTTCGAGGGCGGCGGGGGCAAGGGTGACAGCCATTGAGGCGCTCCGGGGTGGCGGGACGTGCTGCGGATCGAGGTCCGCGGATTGAGGACTTTCGGTAAAGTCGGACTTCCGGCGAATTATAGCGACGCTATGCGGACGCTTCGGTAAACTGCCGCATTCCCCATATCGGCCCGAACAGGCAAGGATTCAAGGCATGACGGTGGTCAGCGTCGAACACGCGCTCGCGGGCAGGATCCCGGCGGGTGGTGAAGTCACGGTCCGTGGCTGGGTGCGCACCCGCCGCGATTCCAAGGCCGGGCTCAGCTTCGTCAACGTCAGCGACGGTTCCTGCTTCGCGCCGATCCAGGTGGTCGCCCCGGCCGACCTGGCCAATTACGAATCCGAGGTCAAGCGCCTCACCGCCGGCTGCGCCGTGATCGCCACGGGCACCCTGGTGGCCTCGCAGGGCCAGGGCCAGAGCTTCGAGATCCAGGCGACCTCGCTGGAAGTGGTCGGCTGGGTCGAGGATCCGGAGACCTACCCGATCCAGCCCAAGGCGCACTCGCTGGAGTTCCTGCGCGAGGTCGCCCACCTGCGTCCGCGCACCAACCTGTTCGGTGCGGTCACCCGCATCCGCGACTGCCTGGCCAAGGCCGTCCACCGTTACTTCCACGAGAACGGTTTTTACTGGATCAGCACCCCGATCGTGACCACGTCCGACGCCGAAGGCGCCGGGCAGATGTTCCGCGTCTCCACGCTGGACATGGCCAACCTGCCCCGCGACGACAAGGGCGAGGTCGACTTCAGCCGTGACTTCTTCGGCAAGGAAACCTTCCTGACCGTGTCCGGCCAGCTCAATGTCGAGGCCTACTGCCTGGCGCTGAGCAAGGTCTACACCTTCGGTCCGACCTTCCGCGCCGAGAACAGCAACACCACGCGCCACCTGGCCGAGTTCTGGATGGTCGAGCCGGAGATCGCCTTCGCCGACCTGGCCGAAGACGCGCGCGTGGCCGAGGAGTTCCTCAAGTACCTGTTCCGCGCGGTGCTCAACGAGCGCGGCGACGACCTGGCCTTCATCGCCGAGCGCGTGCAGGCCGACGCGATCACGCGCCTGGAAGCCTTCGTCAACGCACCGTTCGAGCGCATCGAGTACACCGATGCGATCACGCTGCTGCAGAAGTCCGGCAAGAAGTTCGAGTTCCCGGTCGAATGGGGCCTGGACCTGCAGACCGAGCACGAGCGCTGGCTCACCGAGGAACACGTCGGCCGCCCGGTGGTGGTGACCAACTACCCCGAGCACATCAAGGCCTTCTACATGCGCCTCAACGACGACGGCAGGACCGTTGCGGCGATGGACGTGCTGGCCCCGGGCATCGGCGAGATCATCGGTGGCAGCCAGCGCGAGGAGCGCCTGGACCTGCTCGACGCGCGCATGGCGCAGTTCGGCCTGGATTCGTCGCATTACGGCTGGTACCGCGACTTCCGCCGCTACGGCACGGTGCCGCATGCCGGCTTCGGCCTGGGCTTCGAGCGCCTGGTGGTCTACGTCTGCGGCCTGAGCAACATCCGCGATGCGATCCCCTACCCGCGCGCGCCGGGGCACGCCGAGTTTTGATGAAGCTGTCATTCCCGCGAAGGCGGGAATCCAGGGACGTTGTGTTGCACACGGCTACGTCCATGGATTCCCGCCTGCGCGGGAATGACGAACTGGGAATGACATGATCCTGTTCTTCGCCCTGCTTTTCGTCGCCGTTGCCATCGCCGGCTTCTGCGCGTTCGTGATCTTCTGGCCGCTGTCGCTGGTGCACATCCGCGACCGCCATCCGCAGTTGCAGGCGCAGCTTGGCGAAGGCGCGTTCGCCCGTCCCTCGGCTTGGGGCTGGCTGCTGCGTCGCGGCTACCTGTCGGTCGCCGACGGCAATCTCAATGGACTGGCCAACCCGGCGCGGATCTCGTTGCTGACGATCATCGCCGGCCTGGTCTGCGCCGCCCTCCTCTGGCTGCTTTCAGTGGTGATCGGATGAGCTACAACGACCAATGGTGGCTGGCCACGATCGGCCGCACGCTGATCTGGGCGCGGCTTCGCGTGCTCGATGCCGGCACGGCCGAAGTGCTCGACAGCGACGGCGTCAGCCAGCCTTACGACAGCGAGGACACTGCCCGCGCCGCGCTGATGGATGCGGAGTTCGTCGCCCTCGACGGCCTCGATGAAGACGACGCCAACGCGCGCGGCTTCGCCCTCGACGAGCTGGCACCGCCCGGCGGCGGTGACGACGACCTGCTGCGCGCGCAGATGGTGCGGCAGCTGCCACCGCAGCGCTGACCGCATGTACCTGCCGCGCGCCTTCGCTGAAACCGACCTGCAGGCGCTCGACTGGCTTGCCGGGCGCGACCGCTTCATCACCCTTGTCACCGTGCACGACGGTGAACCAACCGTCAGCCACCTGCCGGTGCTCTATCGCCGCGAAGGCGATCGCGTCGAACTGATCGGCCACTGGGCCAGGCCCAACCCGCAGGCGCGCCACGGCGGTCCTGCACTGGCGATCTTCCACGGACCCCACGCCTACGTCTCGCCGTCGTGGTACCCGGACAAGGAAGAGCAGGCGCGCGTTCCGACCTGGAACTACGCCGTGGCCCACCTGCGCGGCCAGCTGGCCACGTTCAACGACGAGGCCTCGCTGGCCGGTGTCGTCGACGGGCTCAGCCGCGAGCACGAGGCCAGCGTCGGTCGGGACTGGCGCTTCGAATTCGAACGCGACGACCACCGCAGCCAGCTGCGCGGGATCATCGGCTTCCGCTTCGTCGCCGAGCAGGTCACGCTGAAGTTCAAGCTCAGCCAGAACCACCCGCTCGCCAATCGCGAATCGGTCATCGCCCAGCTCGATGCGAGCCCGCGCGAAGGCGGACGCGAAATCGCGATGCTGATGCGCGAGCGCATGAACGAACCCAACGGAGACTGAGACATGGATCTGGACCTGAGCGGCAAGCATGCCCTCGTCTGCGGCGCCAGCCAGGGCATCGGCCTGTCGACGGCCAAGGCACTGGCCGAACTGGGCGCCAACGTCACCCTGCTCGCCCGGCGCGAGGAACGGCTGCGCGAAGCGGCCGAGCAGTTGCCGGTGAAGCCCGGGCAGGCGCACGGCTGGATCGCCGTCGACAGCGCCGACACCGACTCCCTGCGCGCCAAGGTCGAGGCGCTCGTGGCCGCGCGGCCGGTGCACATCCTGGTCAACAACAGCGGCGGCCCACCGCCGGGACCGGTGCATGGCGCAGAGATCGCGGCGTTCGAGGCCGCCTACCGGCAGCACCTGATCGCCAACCACGTACTCGCAGGCGCAGTGATCCCGGGCATGGAGCGCGATGGCTACGGCCGCATCGTCAACGTGATCTCGACCTCGGTGAAGGAGCCGCTGCAGGGCCTGGGTGTCTCCAACACCACGCGTTGGGCGGTGGCGTCATGGGCCAAGACCCTGGCGACGGAAGTGGCGGCCAAGGGCATCACCGTCAACAACGTCCTGCCCGGCTCGACCGAGACGCCGCGCATCGAGCAGATCATCGACAACACCGCCAGCAAGACCGGGCGCAGCCGCGAGGAAGTGTTCGAGAAGATGGTGTCGGAGATCCCGATGCGCCGCTTCGCGCGGCCTCAGGAGACGGCAGCGGCCATCGCATTCCTGTGCTCGCCGGCGGCGTCTTACATCACCGGGGTGAACCTGCCGGTGGACGGCGGGCGGACGCGGTCGCTGTAGGGGCCCGGGCGCGGCGGAACATACGCGCAGGCACGGCGAAGCTGCACTGTTAAGCTAGGCCCATGCGACTTTGTCACTTCATCGCCGGCCAATCCCGCGAGCCCGCATCGGGCCGCTGGCTCGAAGTCATCGACCCGTCCAACGGCAAACCCTTCGCTGAAGTCGCCCAGGGCGACGCAGCGGACGTGGAGGCCGCGATCACCGCGGCCGAAGCCGCCTTCCCCGCCTGGTCGGCCCTGCCCAACAGCGAGCGCGCGCGCTGGCTCGAAAAGCTCGCCGATGCGCTGGAGGCGAAGCTCGACGATTTCGCCCACGCCGAATCGCGCGACGGCGGCAAACCCATCGGACTGGCGCGCGAAGCGGAGATCCCGCGCGCGATCAGCAACCTGCGCTTCTTCGCCCACGCCGCGACCCAGTTCGCCAGCGAATCGCACCACGGCCAGGCCGGGCTGAACTACACGCTGCGCCAACCGCTCGGCGTGGTCGCCACCATCTCGCCGTGGAACCTGCCGCTGTATCTGTTCACCTGGAAGATCGCGCCGGCACTCGCGGCCGGCAACACGGTCGTCGCCAAGCCGTCGGAGGTGACGCCGCTGACGGCGACGATGCTCGGCGAACTGGCCGCGCAGATCGGCTTCCCCAAGGGCGTGCTCAACATCGTGCACGGCCTGGGCCCGGAGGTCGGCGAACCCCTCGTGGTGGACCCGCGCATCAAGGCGGTGTCGTTCACCGGCAGCACCGCGGTCGGTCGCCGCATCGCCGGCATGGCCGGTCCACTGCTGAAGAAGGTCTCGCTGGAACTCGGCGGCAAGAACCCTACCCTGGTCTTCGCCGACAGCGACTGGCGCGACCATCTCGACACACTGGTGCGCTCGGCCTTCCAGAATTCCGGGCAGATCTGCCTGTGCGGTTCGCGCATCCTGGTCGAGCGAAGCATCTATCGCGAGTTTCGCGACACGCTGGTTGAACGCGCCATCGGCCTGCGCGTCGGCGATCCGATGGACGGCGACAACCAGCTGGGTCCGCTGGTGTCGCAGGCGCACTTCGACAAGGTCATGGCGGCGCTGCAGCGCGCTCGCGACGAAGGCGGCCAGGTGCTGTGCGGCGGCAATGCGCTGGAACGTCCGGGCTGGTTCGTCGCACCGACCGTCATCGATGGCCTCGGGCCGGATTGCGCCAGCAACCGCGACGAGATCTTCGGACCGGTCGTGACCCTCCAGCCCTTCGACAACGATTCCGAAGCCCTGACCCTGGCCAACGCCGGCGACTACGGCCTGGCCGCGTCGGTCTGGACCCGCGACCTCAACCGCGCCCACCATTTCGCCGCGCACCTGCGCGCCGGCATGGTCTGGGTCAACACCTGGCTGCAACGCGACCTGCGCACACCGTTCGGCGGCAGTGGCGCCTCCGGCATGGGCCGTGAGGGCGGGTTCGAGGCCATGCGTTTTTTCACCGACGCCAAGAACGTCGGACTGAACCTGGGATGGAAGCAATGAGCACAAGCCCCCTCGCCGACCTGCTGGAAAAGAACCGCGAGTGGTCCGAGCGGATCAACCGCGAAGACCCGGAGTTCTTCAAGCGCCTGTCCAAGCAGCAGGCGCCCGAATACTTGTGGATCGGCTGTTCCGATTCGCGCGTGCCCGCCAACCAGATCATCGACATGGCACCGGGCGAAGTCTTCGTCCACCGCAACATCGCCAATGTCGTGGTGCACACCGACCTCAACTGCCTGTCGGTGATCCAGTTCGCGGTCGACGTGCTCAAGGTCAAGCGCATCCTGGTGGTCGGCCACTACGGCTGCGGCGGCGTGCACGCGGCGCTGCACGGCCAGCGCGTCGGCCTGGCCGACAACTGGCTTCGCCATGTCACCGACGTCGCCGACAAGCACGGCGAATGCATCGAACACGCCGCACAGGGCGAGCGCCACGATCGCCTGTGCGAGCTCAACGTGATCGAGCAGGTGCAGAACGTCTGCCTGACCACCATCGTCCGCGATGCCTGGGCGCGGGGCCAGGACTTGTCGGTGCACGGCTGGGTCTACAGCCTGCGCAACGGCCTGGTCCACGACATGGCCATGAACGTCGACAGCTTCGAAGCACTCGATGGCCTGTACAAGGCCGCGGTCGCCCGGGTCAATTCGTTCAAGGGAGACTCGCCGCGATGAGTGACGTCATCCGCGCCGGCGCTGCGCCGCGACCGGTCGGCTCGTACCCGCATGCACGTCGCGTCGGCGACCTGCTGTTCCTGTCCGGCATCGGTCCGCGTGATCCGGCCAGCAATGCGATCGTCGGCAACGTGCACGACGCCGCCGGCCACCTGATCAGCTACGACATCGATGCGCAGACGCGTGCAGTGTTCGCCAACGTGCACACCGTGCTTGAAGCCAGTGGCGCGCGCTGGGAGGACCTGGTCGACGTCACCGTCTACCTCACCGACATGGCACACGACTTCAAGGCCTACAACGCAGTCTGGGCCGAGTACTTCCCGGACATCGACACGGCGCCGTGCCGGACCACGCTCGGCATCACCGCCCTGCCGACGCCGATCGCGATCGAGCTCAAGTGCGTCGCCGCCTTCCCCGCCAAGCCAGCGGGAGAGTGAGAGAACCCATGCTGCCCAACCCCATCAACCTGCAGGCCTGGATCGAGGAACACCGCCACCTGCTGAAGCCGCCGGTCGGCAACAAGGTCGTCTTCCTCGGCGACTTCATCGTGATGATCGTCGGCGGGCCGAACCAGCGCACCGACTATCACTTCGAGGAAGGCGCGGAGTGGTTCTACCAGTTGGAAGGCGAGATGGTGCTGCGCATCCAGGAACAAACTGATGAAGGCGGCGGCGCGGTACGCGACATCCCGATCCGCGCCGGCGAGACTTTCCTGTTGCCGCCGCGCGTGCCGCATTCGCCGCAGCGCATGCCCGACTCGGTCGGCCTGGTGATCGAGCGTCGCCGCCTGCCGCACGAACTCGACGGCCTGATGTGGTTCTGCGAACAGTGCAACACCAAGCTGTACGAAGAGTTCTTCACTCTGAAGAACATCGAAACCGACTTCCCGCCGGTGTTCGACCACTTCTATTCCTCGCGCGAGCACCGCACCTGCAAGCAGTGCGGACATCTGAACCCGGCTCCGGCCAAGTACGTGATGCCCGACACCTGAGTGCCCGTGGGGTGCCTGGAACGGGAAAGGCGGGCTTGCGCCCGCCTCCCCTTGATGCGCGGCATTGGTGCAACGCGGACTGTTATTGGTACACGCCCAGCACCGACACGCCGGAGAACGCCTGCTCGCCCTGGACGCGCACATAGTAGGTGCCCGCCAGCGGATAGGTGTAGGCGATCGTCTCGGAGTTGCCGAACTTCGCCGCCTTGCGCTCGAACGCGGTGGGGGTCGGGGCGACGCCGCGTGACACGTACAGCGTCACGTCGCCGCTGCCGCCGAGGGTACGCAGGTTCAAGGTCTTCATACCCGCCGGCACGACGATCTCGTACATGAGGCCTTCGCCCGCGGACCCGACCTGGTTGCCCACCGCGACGCGATTGACCAGCAACGTGGTCAGATCGACCGGCACCGGCAGCGAACTGGCGGCAACGGCGGCGGTTGCATCGATGATGCCGGCGCCCATGAGCGTGTTGCTAGGCGGTGTCACCGGGAACGTGCGCGCGGTCTTGCGCAATACGTAGCGCACCTGCGCCGGATTCAGTGCCGGCTGGCCGCTGCCAACCGCGGCGGCCTGCATCAGTGCGACCACGGCGGCAACGTGCGGCGATGCCATCGACGTGCCAACCATGCCGACCAGCACTTCACCGTCGGTACCTGCGATTGGCGTCGTGGCACCCTTGTTGCCGAGCGACCAGATCACGCCATAGTCCGGAGCCACACCGTTGCTCTCGCCACCAGGCGCCGACACGGTCACGGTGGGACCGTAATTGGAGTACGACGTGCGGGCGCCGGTCTTGCCAGTGGCGCCCACCGTAATCACACCCGCGCAGCTGGCCGGGGAGTAGTAGGCGGCATCATCGTTGCTGTTGCCGGCGGCGACGACCACGGCCACGCCACGCGAGATCGCGCCGTCGATGGCCGATTGTTCGACCTGCGAGCAAGCGCCTGAACCGCCCAGGCTGAGGTTGAGCACTTCGGCCGGATCGTCGTTGATCGCCATGCCATCCACTGCGCCGCCGGAGGCCCAGGTGATCGCGTCGGCGATATCGGAAGTCCAGCCGCCACCCTTGCCAAGGACACGGATCGGCTGAACCTTGGCGTCGAATGCAACGCCGGCCAGGCCGAAGCCGTTGTTGGTGACGGCCGCTATGGTGCCGGCCACGTGCGTGCCGTGCCACGAGCTCGTCGGCCGGTTCGGCAGAATGAAATCGCCCGGATCATGCGCGTCGGCATCGCGGCCGTCGCCGTCGCCGGCCGTTTCCAGATCATCGATGAAGTCATAACCCGGCACGAGGTTGGCGTTGAGATCGCGGTGATCGAGGTAGCCGGTGTCGAGCACCGCCACCTTGATGCCAGCGCCACGCGAGCTGTCCCACGCCTTCGGCGCGCGGATGCCGCCGGCATTGTCGAGGTAATGCCATTGCAGGCTGTAGTTGCTGTCGTCCGGCGTGAAATCGAGCGCCTGCTTCCGGTAGTCCGGTTGGGCGAACGCCACCGCCGGATCGGCACGCAACTGTGCCAGCAGCGTGTCCGCCTCGACACGATCGAGCACGCGTGCCAGTTTGATCACGTCTGCGCCACCGGACATCCTGCGCAGATGCTTGATGCCCATCGCGGCACCATTGGCGCCGCGGACACCGGCGCGCGAAACCGCGCTGGTTATCGCATTCATCGCGGCCAGCTGACCGCGCGGTGCAGCGACGCCGTCCTTGTATTTGATGATGAAACGGTCATAGCCGGTTTCGACCACCGCAGCGGCCGGCAGCTTGGCGATGATGCGGCTGGCGCTCGCGCCCGTGGTGGCAGCGGTGGCGCCGCCGATGCTGGCGGCCATCGCGGCCATGATGGCGGTGCCAAGGACGCTGGCACCGATGATGCGGACTTGCTTGCTCATGGAATGTTTCCAGTGAATGAAATGCGAGGGGGATGCCGTGTCGATGCCTTGCTTACAGATCGATACCGAAGCCGACGCCCGCCGACTGGTCATCGCTGCTGAAGGCACCGCCCACCGAGAACGAGGCGCGCTCGCCGACGGATTTCGCGTAGCCCACTGACAGCGCGCTTTCGCCGTTCTGCCAACCGGCGCCGACCGCGACGCGGCCACGCGGACTGCGGCTGTTGGCCGCGTTGATGGCCATGTTCATCATGGCGCTGCCCATCGCACCCTGGCGATCGATACGCTCGTCCTGCTTGCCCAGGCGCAGGCCGATCTCGTCGCGCAGGCCGCTGAACTGGTCATCAAGTGCCTGCAGGCGGCCGTCGGTGTAGGCGTTGGCACGCGTCAACGTCTGCGTCGCGGTGATGTCGGTGTGGGCATTGGCAGAAGCCAGCGTGGCTTCGTCAGCTGCCTGCATCTGCTGCACGTTGGCAGCATCGGTCGCGGCAGTACCTGCGGCGACATTGACCACGCGACGCTCGTTGCCGGCGCTGCCGACCGAAACCGTGCCGGCCTGATCCGCCACCGAGCCGCGTCCCAGTGCAATGGAGTTCCCCGCCGTTACCGACGCGCCCTGGCCCAGCGCCGTGCCCGACGCGGCCGTGACGCTGCTGTCTGCACCGACCGCGACCGAGTTGGTCGCTGACGCGTCGATGATGCTGTTGCTGCCAACCGCGGTGCTGCCGTCGGCATTGACCACGGCGCCGTTGCCGAAGGCGGAGTCGCTGACGGCGGCTGCATGGCTGTCTTCGCCAATCGCAACGCCGTCACCGGTGCCGGCCGGCAGGCCCAGGCCAGGCGTCTGCTCGAGACCAGTCACGCGGCTGGTCAGGCGGGTCAGCGCGCCGTCTACGGCGGCGAACGCGTCGCCGACATTGCCGAAGTGGCTGCCACCGATGAAATACGATGGCGTCCCGAACGTACCGTTGCCGCCACCCAGCATCGCGGCGACCGTCGACAGCTGCTCATAGTTGACCGCATCCATCGCGGCCGTTCCGGCCTTGACGTTGCCGATGACCGTGCCTTCGCTGCCACCGAGGGTGATCGCATCCTTGCTGGCGGCATCGTCGTACTTCACCGCGCCAGCGCCAAGCTGGGCAACATCACCGCCGACGCCCGCAATCGCGGCACCGAGCTGGCCGACGTTGACTGCATCGGTGGCTTCGGTGCCGGCGGCGACGCCGGTGATCTGACGGGTCAGTCCGGTGGTCGAATTGCCGATCGCGACGCTGCCCAGACGATTGGTCTGCGAGCCCGCGCCCAGTGCCACCGAACCTTCGTGGGCGCTACGCGCACCGGCGCCCAGCGCAACCGAGTTCTTGTACTGGCCGAAGGCCTTGGTTCCCATCGCGAGGGCATTCTCGCCCCACACGGTCGACGCACCGATCGCGACGGCATTCTTGGCGTCCGGACTGGTGTACGCGCCCGCGCCGAATGCGGCGGAATTCTGGCCCCAGGCCTGGGTCAAACGAGGTTGGCCAAACAGGCTGGGGTGCGCCGTGCCGCCGATGGCGACCGAGCTGACGCCCGCGGCGTTGCTCGACTCGCCAATGGCCACGGCCATGGTGCCTGACGCCAGGCTGGTCGAACCGATGGCGATGGCGCGGCCGCCGGACGACTTCGCCATGTGCCCGAGCGCCATGCTGCCGTACCCGCCCGACGCGATGCTGCCGGGCCCCATCGCCATGTCGTAGTCGCCGGTGCTGGTGGACAGCGGGCCAACCGCGGTGCTCAGGTAGCCGCTGGAAACCGAATCGGCGCCAAGGGCGACGCTGCCGTAGTTGTTGGCCTGGGAGCCGCCGCCAATCGCCGTTGCAGCGGTGTCCAGCGCCTGGCTCTGGAAGCCGAGCGCGGTGCTGAAGTCGCCCAGCGCGCTGGTGCTGGTGCCCACTGACGTCGAGCCTGTTCCGAGCGCGAAGCTGCTGCCGCCGAAGGCGCTGGCGTGATCGCCCAACGCGGCGCTCTGGAAACCGAATGCGCTGGACTCGATGCCCGTCGCCGCGGCGAATGCGCCAGCGGCGATCGCGTTCTCGGCGGTCGCAATGGCCATGTCGCTGCCGTCGCCCACGCCCGCGGCCGCGAAGTAGTCGTTGGAATCGGCAAGGCTGCTGGCGGCCGCATCGGGCTGCGCCACACCGCAGGCGGTTGCGTCGGCAGCAGTGGCCGAACCAACCGGGTTGGCCCCGGCATCGTCACAGGACGTCTGGGCACCGGCGAACGCCGGAGTCAGTCCCAGTGCGAGCACAACGGCACTGGCCAGACGCGCTCCACGCGGGCGTCCAGCATTGGAATACAGGCTCATCTTCATTATCTCCAACGGCGCAAGGGCACTGTGGCCGCGCCGGATCTGCGGGTGCGAAAGGTGGTTGAGTGGGCGTGCGGCCCGGCTCCCCCCGGAGACGCACGATTGCAGCCTATGGCGCGCAATCCGGCATGGATTTGATTGCCGGTTCCATCGTTTGCCGATCCGTCTCCGGCGCGCGAATGCCCGGAATGGATCAAGGCCGATACCCGGGATTCGCCTGGCTTGACTGCTCCGCAGGGAAAATGCTTGAACAGGCGCGTGAACGCACGCGGGCCGACAAAGGCGTGCTGGAACGCAATCTTTGCGGCGAGCCAGTCGCCGCTGGCGCTACGCCGCTGCATACCCATACGGCTTGTCGGGTATTGTATGGAGGTACCTGCAGCGCCGGGCAAACTGCCAGCAAAGGCCTCTACAGTTCATGCTGAAGATCGATACGCACGCCCACTACCTGCCGCGCGACTGGCCCAACCTGGCGCGCAAGTACGGCGACGACCGCTTCCCGGTGATCCACCACACCGAGGACGGGCGTCATCGCATCTACAAGGACGGCAAGTTCTTCCGCGAGATCTGGTCCAAGACCTGGGACCCGCAGGAGCGCATCGACGACTACGCCCGTTTCGGCGTGCAGGTGCAGGTGATCAGCACCGTGCCGGTGATGTTCAGCTACTGGGCCAAGCCGCACCACGCGCTGGAACTGCACCAGGCGCTCAACGAGCACATGGCCCAGGCATGCCGCGATTATCCGCGACACTACGCCGGCATCGGCACGGTACCGCTGCAGTCCCCGCGCCTGGCGATACAGGAGCTGGAACGCTGCATGGACCAGCTCGGCCTGCAGGGCGTGCAGATCGGCAGCCACATCAACGACTGGAACCTGGACGCGCCGGAGCTGTTCGACTTCTTCCAGGCCGCCGGCGAACTCGGCGCGGCCATCCTCGTGCACCCGTGGGACATGATGGGCGCGGCGACGATGCCCAAATACTGGCTGCCCTGGCTGGTCGGCATGCCGGCCGAGCAGTCGCGCGCGGCCTGCTGCCTGGTGTTCGGCGGCGTGCTCGAGCGCATCCCCAACCTCAAGGTCTGCATGGCCCATGGCGGCGGCAGCTTCCCGTACACGATCGGCCGCATCGAGCACGGTTTCAACATGCGCCCGGACCTGGTCGCGACCGACAACCCGCGCAATCCTCGCGAATACCTCAGCCAGCTGTTCTTCGATTCCTGGGTCGCCGATCCGCGTGCGCTGCAGTACCTGCTCGACACCTGCGGCGTCGACCGGGTGATGCTCGGCACCGACTACCCGTTCCCGCTCGGCGAGCAGGAACCCGGTGCGGGCATCGCCGCGCTCACACTGACGGAAGCCGAACAGGCGCGGCTCTACCACGGCACGGCGCTGGAATGGCTGGGGCTGTCGAAGGCGCGGTTCGTGTGAGCAGCTTCAGCCCCACGCCCCCCACACCTCGTCATTCCCGCGAAGGCGGGAACCCGGTGTCGTAACTAACTTCAACGTCGCTGGGTCCCCGCCTGCGCGGGGATGACGGCGATGGATTACTTCAAGGTTCTTCCAAGTGACCACTCCGCAAGACCTCTACACCGACGCATACGCCCAGGCCCTCGACGCCGCCGACCCGCTGCGCGAGATGCGCGCGCAGTTCCTGATCCCGCAGCACGACGGCGCCGACCAGGCCTATTTCGTCGGCAACTCGCTGGGCCTGCAGCCACGCGGTGCGCGCCGTCATGTCGAGGAAGTCCTCGACAAGTGGGCGGCCGAAGCCGTCGAGGGCCACTTCACCGGCGATGCGCAGTGGATGGCCTACCACCAGCTGGTGCGCGAATCGCTGGCGCGCCTGGTCGGCGCCAAGCCCATCGAAGTGGTCGCGATGAACACGCTGACCGTCAACCTGCACCTGATGATGGTCAGCTTCTACCGGCCCACGCGCGAGCGTCCGGCGATCCTGATCGAGGCCGGTGCGTTTCCGTCCGACCGGCATGCCGTCGCCTCGCAGATCGGTTTCCACGGCTTCGATCCGGCCACCGATCTGATCGAGCTGGAAGCCGACGAAGCCGACGGCACCATTTCGATGGCCGCGATCGAACGCGCCATCGCCGAGCACGGCCCGCGCCTGGCGCTGGTGCTGTGGCCGGGCGTGCAGTACCGCACGGGTCAGGCGTTCGACCTGGCCGCGATCGCGCGCCTGGCGCATGCGCAGGGTGCGGTGTGCGGCTTCGACCTGGCCCATGGCGTCGGCAACCTCGAACTGGCGCTGCACGACAGCGGCGTCGATTTCGCCGTGTGGTGCCACTACAAGTACCTCAACAGCGGTCCCGGCGCGGTCGCTGGCTGCTTCGTCCACGAGCGCCACGCCAGCAGCGATCGTCCGCGCTTCGCCGGCTGGTGGGGTCACGAAGCCGATACGCGCTTCCGCATGGGCCCGCAGTTCGTACCCACGCCGGGCGCCGAAGGCTGGCAGCTCAGCAATCCGCCGATCCTCGGCCTGGCACCGCTGCGCGCATCGCTGGAGCTGTACGACCAGGCTGGCATGCATGCACTTCGCGCAAAATCGCTGCAGATCACCGGCTACCTCGAGGCGCTGATCCGCTTGCGCCTGGCCGACACCCTGCAGGTGGTCACGCCGTCGCAGCCCGAGCGCCGCGGCTGCCAGCTGTCGCTGCGCGTGGTCGGTGGCCGCGAGCGCGGCCGCGCGCTGTTCGAGTACCTGGCCAGCAACGGCGTGCTCGGCGACTGGCGCGAGCCCGACGTGATCCGCATTTCGCCCGCCCCGCTCTACAACCGCTACGCCGACGTGCTGCGCTTCGTACGCACCACCGAAGCCTGGCGCGACCTGGGCTGAGCCACCCACTTCATCGAGTCCTCTTCCGCGATTGGAAGGGGCAATCGCAGTACCCAAAGGTGACCCGTTTGAGCAACGACACTTCCAAGCACATCACCCTGATCGGAGCCGGCCTGGCCGGTGCCGTGCTCGCCACGCTGCTGGTGCAGCGCGGCTGGAGCGTGGACGTGTACGAAAAGCGCGGCGATCCGCGCCTCAAGGGCTACCTGGGTGGCCGCTCGATCAACCTCGCACTGGCCGAGCGTGGCCGCCACGCCTTGCGCCTGGCCGGCGCCGATGACGCGGTGATGCAGCACGCGGTGATGATGCGCGGGCGCATGGTCCACTTCCTCGATGGCCGCACCGACCTGCAGCGTTACGGTCGCGACGACAGCGAGGTGATCTGGTCGGTGCACCGTGGCGAGCTCAACGTGATCCTGCTCGACATCGCCGAGCGCGCCGGCGCCCGACTGCATTTCGACCGCGGCCTGGCGTCGGTCGATTTCGACGCCCGCATCGCCCGCTTCGCCGATCCGCGCGACGGCAGCACGCACGAAGTTCCGTTCGTCTCCCTGGTGGGCGCCGACGGCGCCGGCTCGGCGCTGCGCACCGCCATGGCGACGCAGGCCGAGCTGGGCGAGCGCACCGAGTTCCTTGGCCATTCCTACAAGGAACTGGAGATTCCGCCCTCGGCCGACGGCGGCTTCAGCATCGAACCCAATGCCCTGCACATCTGGCCGCGCGGCCGTTACATGTGCATCGCACTGCCCAACGACGAGCGCACCTTCACGGTGACGCTGTTCCTGCCCAACGAAGGTGATCCCAGCTTTGCCACGGTGCGCAATGGCGCCGAGGCACGCGCCTTGTTCGAGCGCGACTTCGCCGACGCGCTTGTGCTGATCCCGAACCTGGAACAGGACTTCGAGCGCAACCCGGCCGGCCTGCTGGCCACGCTCTACCTCGACCGCTGGCACCTGGACGACCGTGCCGTCCTGGTCGGCGACGCCGCGCATGCGATGGTACCGTTCCACGGCCAGGGCATGAACTGCGCGTTCGAGGACTGCGTTGCCCTTGCCGAACACCTGGACGCCAATTCCGATCGCGCCGCCGCATTCGCCGCCTTCCAGGCCGAACGCTTGCCCAACGCCCGCGCGATCCAGGCGATGGCGCTTGAGAATTACCTGGAGATGCGCGACCGCGTCGACAACGATGATTACCTGCTGCAGCGCGCCCTAGAGCGCGCGCTGGCCGAGCGCCATCCCGAGCGTTTCATGCCGCGCTATTCGATGGTCACCTTCCAGCGCATGCCGTACGCCACCGCATTTGAGCGCGGGCAGCTGCAACGCGAATTGCTTGTCGAACTGACACGCGGCCACCACTCGCTCGACACGCTGGACTGGGACCTCGTCGATGCGACGGTGCGTGAGCGGCTCGAAGTGCTCCCGGCCTGACCATGCCTGCCAGCTTCCTCTTCTACGACCTGGAAACCTTCGGCGCCGATCCGCGCACGTCGCGAATCGCCCAGTTCGCGGCGATCCGTACCGATGCCGATCTCAACCAGATCGACGAGCCGATCAGCTTCTTCGTCAAGCCAGCCGACGACCTGCTGCCCTCGCCGGGCGCGACGATGGTCACCGGCATCACGCCGCAGCACGCCATGCGCGAGGGCGTCAACGAGGCCGCCGCGTTCGCCCAGATCTTCGAGGAGATGGCGCGGCCGGAAACCTGCAGCCTGGGTTACAACTCGCTGCGTTTCGACGACGAGTTCGTCCGCTACGGCTTCTTCCGCAACTTCTTCGACGCCTACGAGCGTGAGTGGCGCGGCGGCAATTCGCGCTGGGACCTGCTCGACGTGTTGCGCCTCGCCCACGCCCTGCGTCCGGAAGGCCTGGTGTGGCCCAAACGCGAGGACGGCGCGACGTCGTTCCGCCTCGAGCACCTGGCCGAGGCCAACGGCGTGCGTGAAGGCGACGCGCACGAGGCGCTCTCCGACGTGCGCGCACTGATCGGCCTTGCCCGCAAGCTCAAGGCCGCGCAGCCGCGCCTGTGGGACTACGCGCTGAAGCTGCGCGACAAACGCTACGCGGCGAGCCTGATGGACGTGGTCGCGATGAATCCGCTGCTCAATGTATCCCAGCGATTCCCCGCCAGCCGTCTGTGCTCGGCAGCAGTGCTGCCCATCGCGCGACACCCGCACATCGACAGCCGCGTGATCGTGTTCGACCTGGCGCAGGATCCCGAACCGCTGCTGCAGCTCGATGCCGAGGCCATCGCCGCGCGTCTGTACACGCGCACGGCCGACCTGGCCGAAGGCGAAGAGCGGATCGCGCTGAAGGAAGTACACAGCAATCGCAGCCCGGCCCTGGTCGCCTGGGATCACCTGCGCGCACCGGACTTCGAACGCCTGCAGATCGACGCCGCCGAAGTGGAGCGACGCGCGGCGCGGATACGCGAAGCCGGCCCAGCGCTGGTGGAGAAGGTTCGCCAGGTGTTCGCGCGCGAGCGTGAGCGGGTAGCACCCGACCTGGATGCCTCGCTCTACGACGGCTTCATCGGCGACGGCGACAAGCGTCTGTTCGCACAGGTGCGCACGACTCCGCCCGAGGCTTTGGGCGAACGCGAGTTCGCATTCCGCGATGCGCGCCTGCCGGGCATCCTGTTCCGTTATCGCGCGCGCAACTGGCCGCAGACCCTGTCGGCCGAAGAGCGTGCGCGCTGGGACGAGTACCGACGCCAGCGTCTCTACACCGACACCGGACTGGCCGAGTACGGCTTTGACCGCTTTGGTGCCGAGATCGCCGAGCTGCGCACCGTCCACGCCGCCGCCCCCGACAAGCTGGCCCTGCTCGACCGCCTTGAAGCCTGGGGCGGTGACATCGCGGCCAGCCTGAACCCAGTCTCTGCGCCCCCCGTGTTCGAACACTTGCCATGAGCCTCTACTTCAGCGACGCCAGCTTCAAGTTCCTGCGCGGCCTTGCGCGCAACAACGACCGCGAATGGTTCCATGCGCACAAGGCCGACTACGACAGCCACGTGCGTGAGCCGTTCCAGCACTTGCTGAGCGACCTGCAGCCGGTCCTGGCCGGCGTCAGTACGCATTACCGGTCCGAGCCCAAGGGCGTGGGCGGGTCGCTGTTCCGCATCCACCGCGACACCCGGTTCGCCAACGACAAGACGCCGTACAAGAACTGGCAGGGCGCGCGCCTGTTCCACGAGCGCGGGCGCCAGGTGGAAGCGCCGTCGTTCTACCTGCACCTGCAACCCGGCAACTGCTTCATCGCATCGGGCATCTGGCATCCGCAGCCGGACAGCCTGCGCCGGGTGCGCCACTTCATCCTCGACAATCCGGGCAGCTGGAAGGCCGCCGCACACGCGACGAATTTCCGTCGCCGCTTCGACCTCGACGACAGCGAAGTGCTGACCCGCATGCCACGCGGGTTCCCCGACGACTTCGAATTCGCCGACGACCTCAAGCGCAAGAACTTCGTCGCACTGCGCGCCATCGAGGACGCCACGATGACCGGGCCGCGCCTGCTCAAGACGCTGGAGACCGACTTGCAGGGCCTGGCGCCCTTCACCGACTACCTGTGCGCGGCGCTGGACCTGGAGTTCTGAGCGAACACCGTCGTCCCGGCGAACGCCGGGACCCAGGCCGGGAGCCTGTCCGTGGCGCACCAGTCGCGAATCTGATGCGTTGACGGCCTGGGTCCCGGCGTTCGCCGGGACGACGGTGCGGTGCTTCATAATTCGCGATCGCCTCCGCAGGTCCGCCCCCTTGTCCCCCGCCGATTTCCGCCGCTACGCGCTGTTCTACCTGGGTTACTACGGCGCACTGGGCGCGTACACGCCCTACATCGGCCGCTGGGTGGTCGCCAATGGCCACGGCGGCTACGCAGTCGGCGCGATGCTGGCGCTGTGGTACGGCGGACGCATCATCGCGCCGCCCACCTGGGCGCGGATGAGTGCACGCAGCCCCAGCCCGGGGCACTGGCTGGTCGCCGGTTGCGTGCTGTCGCTGCTCGGCTTCGCCGCCTTTGCCGGATTCACGACCGGCGTGATGCTGTTCGCGACCATGGCCTGGTTCGGCCTGTTCTTCAACGCGGTGATGCCGCAGTTCGAAGCGATGACGCTGTCGGCGCTGGGCCAGCGCAATCACGACTACGGCCGCATCCGCATGTGGGGTTCGATCGGCTTCCTCATCGTCGCCGGCACTTACGGCTGGTTGCTCGACCGGCTCGGCAACGACGCCTTCGTCTGGCTGACCCTGCCCTGGTTGTTGTTGACCGTCGGCGCCTCCTGGCTGCACCGCGGCGACCGTCCCCTTCCAGCACTCGCCTCCGATGTTCCCCGGCAGGCGATATGGCGCCGCCCGGGCGTGCGCCGCCTGCTGCTGGTGGCGATGCTCATGCAGCTGGGCTTTGGTCCGTTCTACGTGTTCTTTACCCTGCACCTGCAGGCTCAGGGCCACGACGGCTTCGCCGTCGGCGTGCTCTGGGCCATTGGCGTGCTGTGCGAGATCCTGATGTTCTGGCAGGCGCCGCGGCTGGTGCAGCGATTCGGTGCGCAACGCCTGATGACAGCCTGCCTGGTCGCCACCGCGCTGCGCTGGGTCATGGTCGCCCTGCTCGGCGGTTCCTTCGCGTGGATGGCGCTGGCGCAGACCGGGCACGCGCTCAGTTTCGCCGCCTTCCATGCCGGCTGCATGCGGCGCATGGCCGAACTGTTCCCCGAGCGACGCGACATGGCCGCGGCACAGGGCATGCTCTATGGCTTCAGTGGCGGCATCGGCGGCGTCACCGGTGCCGGCATCGCCGCCGTGGGCTGGCAGCACGGCGGTGGTCACCTCGCCTTCCTGCTCGGCGCCGGTGTCGCGGTGATGGCCTTGCTGATGCACCTGGTGCCGGTGCGTGCCTTGCGCCCGCAAGCCGCAACCTGACCGTTCGGTTCCCGGCCCTGGCCGCCCAACCCTAGCCGCCCAGCGCGATCGCCAGCGCCACCAGCGCCGCGCCCCCGACCAGGAAGCACAGCCCGACCAGCCACGGCTTGCCGAGGGTGTAGCGCGACCAGGCATGGCCGGTGGCGAACAACAGCACCAGAAGGACCGCGTTGGAAGTGCGCAAGGCCAGGCGCGCATCGTCGATCAGCAGGAAGGGCACCGCGGCCGGCACGCTGCTCAGTACCACGAGCCAGAAGCTGGTGAAGGCCCCCAGATAGTCGGATCGGTGCAACGCCACGGATGCTTCCTGCCGGCTGCGCAGGCGGGCGGCAATTCGCGCGTACAGCGTCTGCCTGTCGCCTTCCGCCATCACCTCGCCAAGCAGCTCATCGAGCTCGCCTGCCACGACCGAACTGGCGGCGCGATCGTCGGGCGAGGCGCGAACCGCCCGACCCAGCCGCCGCTTCCTGCCCCGATCGAACAGCACGCCGACCAGGTACATCGCCGCATCGATGATGCCCCAGGCCAGGTTGCAGCCGATCAGCGCGATCAGCAGCTCGCGCGCGCCTTCGCGTCCTTCGTCCTCGATGATGATGCCGGCGCCCAGAGTGAAGGTCAGCGTCATGATCAGGCCGAACAACACTTCGGCCAGGCTCGTCGCCGGGTCGAGGTATCGGTGCATGAGCGAAGAATGGCGCTTGCTGCTCATTGCATGCATCCACGGCTGATGGTGGTGGTCGAGCTTGCAGAGCGAGAACTGCGGCGCGGCCCCTACGGACCGCACGCCCTTATACCAAGATCCGGATCAGCGTGATTTCACCATCGCGATCACCGCCCGGAGACCCCGGCGCCGGCGGCCGGCTGCAGCGGGATGCCAAAGTCGCCGCCCAGCGCAAGGTGCAGGTTTGCGCGCTGCGTGCGCCGTTCGGTGGCAACACGCATCAGGCCGATCCTGGCCGCATCCAGTGCCAGTTCGCGATCGAGTACGTCATGGCGGTCGGCCTTGCCGACACGTAATTGCGTGTGGGCGGCATCGAGCGCCTGCTGCAGGGCCTCGGCCTGGCGTGACAGCGAGCGCTCGCGCTGCTGCAGCAGGTTGTCTGCCGCGAGCGCGCTTTCGACCTCGGTGAAGGCAGTCAGGATGGTTCGCGCGTACTCCGCCGCCGCTTCGCGCTGCTGCTCGTCGCGGATCTCGACCTGGGTCTTGAGCCGACCGGCATCGAACAGCGGCCACAGCAGCTTTCCTCCCACCGGATAGACGGTGGAACCCAGGCCGTCCTTGAGCTGCAGGAACTCGGAGGTCAGGCGGCCGGCGCCGAGATTCAGCGCGACCCGCGGCAAGCGTGCCGCCTGCGCTTCCTCGCGACTGAAGAATGCCTGCTCGTAGCGCTTTCGAGCGGCAATCAGGTCCGGGCGTCGCTCCACCAGGTCCGAGGGCACGCCGGCGGGGACCGGTTCCAGTTCACCGGGCAGCGCCGACGGAACGGCAATCGATGCGGACGGATAACGTCCCACCAGCAACTCCAGCGCACGCAGCGCCTGCTGCCTGCCCTGCTCCGCCTGCAGTGCGGCATCTTCGCTGGTCTGTGCCTGCGCGCGGGCGACGGCAACGTCCTGCGCCGAGATCTTGCCGACCTGTTCGCGCCGCTCCATCAGCACGGTCTGCGCGCGTGCCGCATCGCGGAGCTGCATGGACAGTTCCGTCTGCCTTGTCGCCTCTATCGCAAGCAACCATGCGCGCGCGGTCATGGCCGCCAGCGACTGGCGGGCGTAGGCATAGTCGGCTTCGGCCGAGCGGTAGGCCGCTTCGCCCGCCTTCTTCTCCGCGCGTGCCCGACCCCACAGGTCGAGCTCCCAGTTGAGCACCACGCCATAGCCGTTGATGTCCAGGCCGTTGGCCGGCTGCAGCGAATCGGAGTACTTGCCGCCCAGGGTGACAGTGGGCTGCAGGTCCGCGCCGGCCAGGCTCATCTGCAGGCGAGCCTGTTCAAGGCGGCTACCTGCCGCGCGCAGGTCCGGGTTGTGCGCGAGCGCTTCCTCGATGAGCTGCTTGAGCTGCCCGTCGTCGGCGAAGCCGATCCATTGCGGGCGAAACGCGCTGGCCTGGGCCGCCGTGCTCCATGCCTTCGGCACGACCACGCCGCCCATGGCCTGCTCGTAGATGGTGTCCGCGTCGGGCGCGGTCAGATTGGCGCAACCGGTCGCGGCCGCTGCGAGTGCCACCAGCCATGCCGCACGGGTTCGAAAACGTTGACGATGCGTGGTCACGGCGATGGCCACGTCAATGCAACTTCAGGATCAGGTAGTTCGTCACCGAGTTCACCCGGAGGATCACCTTCCTGATCAGGTGGATGGGCTTGCCATGCGTCGTATAGATCGCGCCGATACCACGCGCGCCCATGGCCAGGAAGTTGCGCTCGGGATCGGTGATGCGCACCTTCACCGCATACTTCTGCGGCGGCGCCGCCGGCCCCGATTCGGCAGGCAGGTTGGGCAAGGTGCCGGAGGCCTGGAACTGGCCCTGCCCGGTCGCCCACACGATCGAATCGACTTCACCCTTGATGACCTTGCCCGGGAGCGTCGGCAAGGCGATCTCCACTTCGTCGCCGCGCTTCACGCGGGTCAGCTCGTTCTGGTTGTAGAACGCCACGACCTGCTGTTCGACTTCGACGAAGGTCATCACCGGACGCAGCGGCAGCGCGGCGGCGTACGAACCAGCGCGTACCTGCAGGTTGATTGCATAGCCATCAGCCGGCGCATAGACGATCGTCTGGGACAGCTCCCACTTGGCCTGCTCCAGCTGCGCGCGCGTGCTGGCCACCGACGACTGTTCGCCGCCGACGACCGCATCGAGCTCGGCCTGCACCTTCGCTTCGGCCGCCATGGCGGCACGGTGCGCCGGTTCAAGGCGGCGGACGTCGGCCTCGTAGGATTCAACGTCGTAGTGGGCTCCGGCGCCCTCTGCGGACAGCTGCTGCGACTGACGCAACCGCGTCCGCGCCAGATTGAGCTGCGCCAGCGCTGCCTGCGTGTTGTTGCGCGCCGCCAGCAGGTCCTGGTCGAGCTGGGCGACCGACGCCTCGGCCCCGACCAGCCTGGCCTCGAGCTCCTTCACGCGCAGCTGGAACGGCTCCGGGTCCAGCTTCAGGATCGGCGTGCCCTTCCGGTACAGGCGATTGCCTTCGATCGGAACCTCGATCACGCGCCCGGTTACGCGCGGCACGACTTCGATCGAGTAGTTCAGAACACGCACGTCGCTCGATGACGGCGCGACCACGTTGAGCGTCAGGATCGTGCCTGCCATGCCCGCCATCGCGATCACAACGACCGCGACCTGCGAATAGATATTCCACGGCAACCACTTGAACTTGATGAAGACCAGCCAGACCAGCAGGCTGTACAGCGCGAGTATCAGGATTTCCAAGGCGTTACCAGCTTCTGTGCGTGTGGAAGGGGCTGTGCGTCGCCTGGCATGGCAGGTGCCGGCCGGGCGTGGCAATCAGCCATGCAGCGTCGACGAATCGCGCTCGACCAGGACATCCAGGCGGCCTTGCAGCGCTTCGATCCGATGGCGCAGGAAGACGATTTCCTCCTCAACGGGCGTGTGCGTCAGGACGTTCGCTTCGACATGCGCGGACGGCTCCGGCATCGCAGGCGGCGCCGCGGGTTCGACGGCGGCAGTCGATGGCTCCAGACGGAAACGCAGTGGTTTCATGTAGGCCCACAGCATCGCCAGCGGCCACAACATGCCGCCGAACACCAGCGACATCAGGCACAACGCCTGGATCGCGTCCTTCTGTGGGTGATCGCGCGCCAGCGCGACGCGTTCGGGCCAGACATGCAGGATCCAGAACACGGTCAGCCCCAGGATCGGTGCCACCACGATGACGACCCAGACCATCACGTCCGCGATCTTGTCTTCCATCGATCCGGACGCGAGCGCCTGCCCCGAGTGCACCAGCAAGGCAGGCAGGACCAGCCGCAGCAACGTGGCTGGGCGCAATCGTGACCTGGCGTCACAAGGCATTTCGGGTCGTGTTTCCTTCACGCGGAATCCTCCAGGGCTGGCGACTGGCTGGCAGTCATGGAGACGGTCGCAGCGGCCCGCCAAGGGGGCTTTGCGGTGTCTCGTGTTGCTCGCTCGTCCCGTGTTCACTTCACGCGTACTTGCTTCATGCGTGCCTGCTTCACGGGTCCGCGCCGGACCTGTCGCTGCAGAAGCGGACGGTGCACGGCGCGCACAAGGTGACAGCCAAGACCTGTCGGCACAATGAGAAACGTCTCATTCGCCCTGCTTTCGCAGGCTTGAATGCCTTGTCGCGACATGTTTTGTCGTCGATCAAGGCATCGTTATGCTGTGACATCCGCATCGGAGATCGTCGCATGAAGAAATGGATCGCCTTGCCGCTACTGGCGCTGCTGCTCCTGCTGGCCTGGATCGCGGCAGGCCCTTTCATGACGATCAAGGCCATTCGCGAGGCGATCCAGGCACAGGACAGTGCCGCGTTGTCGCGCCATGTCGATTTCCCGCTGTTGCGCCAGAGCCTGCGCGCCCAGGTCGAAGACGCACTGGCACGACGCGCCGGCGCGCAGGTGCTGGACAGCCCGCTGGGCGGCCTTGCGCTGGGCCTGGCCAACCAGGCCGCCGGCGGCATGGTCGACGCCATCGCCACGCCCGCCGGCATCGGCGCGATCCTCGAAGGCCGCGGACTGCTGCACCGCATCAGCGGCGGCGGCATCAGCAAGGACGACGCCTACGCGCATCAGCCGCCGCCCGATCCGCTGCGCGAGGCTCGCTACCGCTTCGAATCACCCTCCCGATTCACCGCCACGGTGCTGACCGCCGATGGCGCGCCGGTCGTGTTCGTCCTGTTACGTCAGGGATTGGACTGGAAACTCGCCGATATCCGGCTGCCGCCAGCGACGTCGGCGCAACGATCCGACTAACGGTCGCGCCCCCCCACGTGATTCACTCTGCCCTAACCTGCATCGGCTCACCGTCCCGCTCGGACGCAGCACGCGTCCGCCACCCCTTCGCGCGAGGTGAGGACATGACACGATTAACCGTGCTCGCCATGATCGCCCTGCTTCCGGCAGTGGGCGTCCATGCAGAGAACAAGCAGATCAAGGCAGTGCTGGCAGGCACGCAGGAAGTGCCGGCGATCTCCACGGATGGCCGTGGCAGCTTCCGCGCCCGCATCAGCAACGACGGCGACGCGATCCATTACGAGCTTGCCTACGACCGGCTCGAAGGCGCAGTGACGCAGGCGCACATCCATATCGGCCAGAAGAGCGTCAATGGAGGCATCGCCGCATTCCTGTGCTCGAACCTCGGCAACGGCCCCGCAGGCACCCAGGCCTGTCCGGCACCGCCGGCACGGATCACCGGCGTGATCACCGCGGCGAACGTCATCGGTCCGGGTGCGCAGGGCGTGGCTGCCGGTGAACTGGATGAAGTGATCGAAGCGCTGCGCGATGGCGTTGCCTACGCCAACGTGCACAGCACCTTATGGCCCGGCGGCGAGATACGCAGCCAGCTCGGGCACGATCACGACCACGACCACGACGACTGAACGCTTCGACCTGCCCGGGGCGGGTCGGGTCGGCTTAGCGATTTGCGATGCCATGGGGCACATGCCCCGCGGCCACGTGATCGCGCGCCGAGACGATGTTGTGCTCGGAGTCGTCGAAGAAGATGTCGGCCCCGAACGCTTCCAGGAACGGCCCCTTCGCGCGCCCGCCCAGGAACAGCGCCTCGTCCAGGCGGATACCCCAGTCGCGCAGCGTGCGGATAACCCGTTCATGCGCGGGCACCGAGCGCGCGGTGACCAGGGCGGTCCGGATCGGCGCGTTCTGGCCGGTCGGAAAGGCTTCCTGCAGCCGGTGCAGGGCATCCAGGAAGCCACGGAAGGGCCCACCCGACAACGGTTCGCCCGCATGGCTGCGCTCGTGCTCGGCGAATGCGGCCAAGCCGCCCTCGCGCGAGACCCGCTCGCCCTCGTCGTCGAAGATCACCGCGTCGCCGTCGAACGCGATGCGCAGCTGGTCATGACGTTGTTGCGGCGCGCGTGACGGCAGCAGGGTCGCGGCGGCGACGCCGGCCACCAGCGCGTTGCGCACGTCCTCGGCGTTGGCCGACAGGAACAGGTCGGCACCAAACGGACGGATATACGGGAACGGCGGCGCGCCATTGCTGAAGGCCGCGCGCTTGATCGAAAGCCCGTGGTGGGCGATCGAGTTGAAGATGCGCAGGCCGCTGTCGGCCGAATTGCGCGAGATCAGGATCACCTCGACCCGCGGCGCCTCCGGCGGCGCACCCTCGTTGAGCGCGAGCAGCTTGCGCACCAGCGGGAAGGCCACGCCCGGGGCGAGCAGATCGTCCTCGTGGGCACGCTGGAAGTCGGCATAGGCGTCGATGCCTTCGCGCTCGAACAGCGCGTGGCTGTCTTCCATGTCGAACAGGGTGCGCGAGGAAATCGCGACTATCAGGGGATCGGCGTCACGGTCGGGCATGGCGCCATTATGCCGCAGGCCAGTCTCGCCCACTGCGACGGCAACTGGCAGTCCCGCGGCAAGGGCTGGGCCGCTCCGGTCAGCCGCTGGTGAACTGCTCGGCCAGCATCCGTTCTTCCAGGTTGTGCTCCGGGTCGAACAGCAGGGTCACGGTGCGATCGTGCGACTCGCGGATGGTGACCTCGACCACGTCGCGCACCTCGTGCGAGTCGGCGGTGGCGCTGACCGGGCGCTTGTACGGGTCCAGGACGCGGAAGCGGACCTCGGTGTCGGCCTTGAGCACCGCGCCGCGCCAGCGGCGCGGGCGGAATGCTGCGATCGGGGTCAGTGCCACGACATTCGCACCCAACGGCAGGATCGGCCCGTGCGCGGAAAAATTGTATGCGGTGCTGCCGGCCGAGGTCGCCACCAGCACGCCGTCGCAGATCAGCTCGTCCAGGCGGGTTTCGCCGTTGAGGTCGATGCGCAGGTGCGCGGCCTGGCGGGTCTGGCGCAGCAACGACACTTCGTTGTAGGCCAGCGAACCGACGGTCGCGCCGGATTCAGTCTGCGCGACCATTTCCAGCGGACGCAACACCGCCGGCTCTGCCGCGTGCAGCCGCCCGAGCAGGCCATCGCCGCCATGGTGGTTCATCAGGAAGCCCACGGTGCCCAGCTTCATCCCGTAGACGGGCCGGCCAAGGCTGCCGTGGCGGTGCAGCGTCGACAGCATGAAGCCGTCGCCACCGAGCGCCACGATGACGTCGGCGTCGGCAGGTTCGTGCTGGCCGTGTCGTGCAACCAGCTCGGCCAGTGCGCGCTGTGCCTCTTCGGCGGTACTGGCGAGGAAGGCGATGCGTTGCGTCGCGGTCATCGGCTGCTCCGGTGGATGGGATCAGCATAACCCGGTGCAGATTGAAACCGGTGGATCAGAAAGAAAAAGCCCCGGGCATGCCGGGGCTCCTTCCTGCTTTTGCCGGGGCTTGTTACGCCCCCGATGCAGCCACCTGCGCCAGGCGACGCACCGCCACCGACAGCGTCGGGTAGTCGAGCGCCTTCTGGTTGAGCAGGTCGGCGAACATCGCCTGGGTGAAGCGCAGCGATGCATCGTCACGCTTGAGCCAGGCTTCGACCTTGGCTTCAGCCGGTTTCTTTCCGCCGTCGGCGAGGATCTGCGAGACCAGCGTGCGTGCCTGCGTCGCCAGCTCGTCACGCAACGCGCCACGGGCCAGCGCCTGCCAGCGACCGTCGACCGGCAGCTGTTCGACCTGCTCGTACAGCCACGGCAGGTGCAGCGCCGCACCCAGCGAGAAGTAGGCACGCGCCACTTCCACCGCCGGCATCTTGCGCGCCAGCGATATCTCGACGATGTCGCAACCGAACTCGAGCAGCGGCAGCACGGCCAGCTGTTCGGCCAGTGCCGCCGGCAGGCCCTTGCCCTGCCACTCGGCCACGCGCGCGGCGTAGGTCTCGCGACGGACATCCGAGAGCACGCCCGGCACCGCGTTGCGCACGGCGTTGATGCCGTCGCCGTAACGCGCCATCGCAGCCGCGATCTCCGGCATCTTGCCCGGACGCGACAGCAGCCAGCGCGACATCGAGCGCAGCAGGTGCCAGATCACCTGCAGGGCGTCGACCTGCACGCTCTCGGGGACCTTGCCGTCGAGCGCGTCGATCTGCGCCCACAGGCCACGTGCATCGACCGCTTCGCGGGCGATGGTGTAGGCCTCGGCGACTTCGGCCGGGCTGCGCCCGGTGTCCTCGGTCATGCGCAGGGTGAACGTCGCGCCCATGCGGTTGACCATCGAGTTGGTCACCGCGGTGGCGATGATCTCGCGCTTCAGGCGGTGGTTCTCCATGGCCTTGGCGTACTTGGCCTGCAGCGGCTGCGGGAAGTAGCGCACCAGCTCCTTGGACAGGTACGTGTCTTCCGGCACGTCGGACTCGAGCAATTGCTGGAACAGCACGATCTTCGAGTACGACAGCAGCACCGCCAGTTCCGGACGGGTCAGGCCCTGGCCGCGCGCCTTGCGCTCGGCGATCTCGGCGTCGGAGGGCAGGAACTCGATCTGGCGATCGAGCAGGCCCTGCGACTCCAGCGTGTGGATGAAGTGCTGCTTGGATCCCAGGCGATGCACGCTCATCCGCTCCATCAGGCTCAGCGCCTGGTTCTGGCGGTAGTTGTCGTTGAGCACCAGCTGGCCGACTTCGTCGGTCATCTGCGCCAGCAACTTGTTGCGATCCGGCACCGTCAGCTTCTTCTTCTGCACTTCGCCGTTGAGCAGGATCTTGATGTTCACCTCATGGTCGGAGGTGTCCACGCCGGCGGAGTTGTCGATGAAGTCGGTGTTGAGCAGCACGTTGTGCTGCGCTGCCTCGATGCGGCCGAGCTGGGTCATGCCCAGGTTGCCGCCCTCGCCCACCACCTTGCAGCGCAGGTCGCGACCGTTCACGCGCAGGGCGTTGTTGGCGCGGTCGCCGACGTCGGCGTTGCTCTCGCTGCTGGCCTTGACGTAAGTGCCGATGCCGCCGTTCCACAGCAGGTCGACCGGCGCCTTGAGGATGGCGCTGAGCAGTTCCACCGGGCTCATCGCGGTCACGCCGTTGTCGATGCCCAGCACGGCCTTGATCTCCGGCGACAGCGGGATCGACTTGGCCGAGCGCGGGAACACGCCGCCGCCCTTGCTGATCAGCGACTTGTCGTAGTCGTCCCAGCTCGAACGCGGCAGCTTGAACATGCGCTGGCGTTCCTTGAACGTCACCGCCGCATCGGGGTTCGGGTCGAGGAAGATGTGGCGGTGGTCGAATGCGGCCAGCAGGCGGATGTGCTTGCTCAGCAGCATGCCGTTGCCGAACACGTCGCCGGACATGTCGCCGACGCCGACGACGGTGAAGTCCGCCTTCTGGCTGTCGCGGCCCATGGCGCGGAAGTGGCGCTTGACCGACTCCCATGCACCGCGGGCGGTGATGCCCATGCCCTTGTGGTCGTAACCGACCGAGCCGCCCGAGGCGAACGCATCGTCAAGCCAGAAACCGTGCGCGCGGGCGATGGCGTTGGCGATGTCGGAGAAAGTCGCGGTGCCCTTGTCGGCGGCCACGACCAGGTACGGATCATCGCCGTCATGACGCACCACGTTCGACGGCGGCACGACCTTGCCCTCGACCAGGTTGTCGGTGATGTCGAGCAGGCCGTTGATGAAGCGCTGGTAGCAGGCCACGCCCTCGTTGAACCAGGCATCGCGGTCGACAGCGGGATCAGGCAGCTGCTTGGCGAAGAAGCCGCCCTTGGAGCCGACCGGCACGATCACCGTGTTCTTCACCATCTGCGCCTTGACCAGGCCCAGCACCTCGGTGCGGAAGTCCTCGCGACGATCCGACCAGCGCAGGCCGCCACGGGCGACCGGGCCGAAGCGCAGGTGCACACCTTCCACGCGCGGGCCGTAGACGAAGATCTCGCGGTACGGACGCGGCTTGGGCAGGTCCGGCACCTTGCTGGAGTCGAACTTGAAACTGATGTAGTCGGTCGGGCCGCCGTCGGCACGCAGGCCGTTCTTGTACTGGATGTAGTAGCTGGTGCGCAGGGTCGCGTCGATCACGCCGATGAAGCTGCGCAGGATGCGGTCTTCGTCGAGGCTGGCGACGCGGTCGAGCAGGCCCTTGATCGCGCTGCGGGTCGCTTCGACCTGTGCCTCACGCTTGCCGGCGCGAGCATCGATGGCCGGCTTGAGCACGGCCAGCGCGGCCTCGTCGCCATTGGCCAGGGTCTTGAGCTGGGCGGCGAACTTCTCCATGCCGGCCTTGATCTCGGCCTTGCTCTCGTTGCCGGTGATCGGATCGAACTTGGCTTCGAACAGCTCCACCAGCAGGCGTGCCAGCAGCGGATAGCGGTTGAGCGTGGCTTCGACATACGGCTGCGAGAACGGCACGCCGACCTGCATCAGGTACTTGGTGTAGCCGCGCAGCATCGACACCTGGCGCCAGGACAGGTTGGCGGTGAGGATCAGGCGGTTGAAGCCATCGTTCTCGGCGTTGCCGCGCCAGATCTGGCCGAAGGCATCTTCGAAGTTGGCGTCCAGGTTGGAGATGTCGAGGTTGGCGTCGGCGATCTCGACCTCGAAGTCCTGGATGAACATGGTCTTGGTGCCGGTGACCAGGCGGTACGGGTGCTCGGAGATCACCCGCAGGCCCATGTTCTCCATCATCGGCAGCGCATCCGACAGCGGGATGTCGTCGTGCTCGCGGTAGAACTTGAAGCGCAGGCCACCGACACCGCGGTGGGCGCGGTACAGGCTCAGGCGCAGGTCGTCCGGACCGCTCAGCGCAGCGAGGTGATCGACGTCGTCGGCGGCAACTGCGGCGCTGACTTCCTCGATGTAGCCGGTCGGAAGCGCACGGCCGATGCTGTTGGTCAGCGCCAGGCCGCGCTCTTCACCGTGGCGATCGATCAGCTGTTCGCGCAGGTCGTCCTGCCAGTTGCGCACGATCTTCGACAGCTCGGCGTCGATGTGCGCCGCCTCGGCCGCGGAAATGTCCTCACGTGCGGTTTCGCCGCTCTTCGGGCGCACGATCAGGTGCACCTGCGCCAGCGGCGACTCGCCGCCCAGCGTGACCGAGGAATCGACGTGCTCGCCGTGCAGCTCGCGCTTGAGCATCGCCTCGATGCGCAGGCGCATGTCGGTGTTGAAGCGGTCGCGCGGGATGTAGACCAGCACCGAGAAATAACGACCGTAGCGGTCGCGGCGCAGGAACAGCTTGCTGCGCACGCGCTCCTGCAGGCCGAGGATGCCGGTCGCGGTGCGCAGCAGCTCTTCCTCGTTGGACTGGAACAGCTCGTCGCGCGGCAGGCTCTCGAGGATGTGGCGCAGCGCCTTGCCGCTGTGGCTGTCGGGCGCCAGGCCGGACTTTTCCATCACGTAGTTGTGGCGCTGGCGCACCAGCGGGATGTCCCACGGGCGGCGGTTGTAAGCGCTGGAGGTGTACAGGCCGAGGAAGCGCTCCTCGCGCACCGGCTGGCCCTTGGCGTCGAAGCTGAGGATGCCGATGTAGTCCATGTAGCCCGGGCGATGGACGGTGGCGCGGGCATTGGTCTTGGTCAGGATCAGCGCATCGACCGAGCCGGACTGCGGCATGTAATGCGCCGCCAGCGAGGTCAGCAGGCGCGGCTTGCCGACATCCTGGCCGCGCAGCAGGCCCATGCCGCTGGCCTTGTCGGCCGCGAGCACCTGCTGGCCGCCCTTGTCGACCACGTCGTACTCGCGGAAGCCGAGGAAGGTGAAGTGGTTGTCGGCGGCCCAGCGCAGGAACTCCTGCGCTTCGTGCTTGCCGGCATCGCTGACCGGCAGCTTGCGCGAGCCCAGGTCCTCGGCGATCTCGACCATCTTCTGCTTCATCTGCGGCCAGTCGCGCACCGAGGCGCGGACGTCGGCCAGCACCGCTTCCAGCGCCTGCCTGATCTTCGGCATCGCCTCCTGCGGCTGGCGGTCGATCTCCAGGTGCATCAGCGATTCGGACACGCCTTCGCCGACGGCAACCAGCTTGCCGGCCTTGTCGCGGCGGAAGGTCACCACCGGGTGCCCCAGCACGTGCACGCCGATGCCCTGCTCGGCCAGCGCCATGGTCACCGAGTCGACCAGGAACGGCATGTCGTCATTGGCGATCTGGACGACGGTGTGGGTCGATTCCCAGCCTTCGTTCTTGATGGTCGGGTTGAACAATTGCACCAGCGCCGAGCCCGGCTTGCGCGCACGCGCGAAGTCGAGGAAGTCGGTGGCCAGCTCGGCCCAGCCTTCGGCGCTGTGCTGCGGCAGCTCATCGCTGCTCATGCGCTTGTAGAAGGCGTTGATGAACGCCTCTGTCTCGGCATGGCGCGCCTTCGGCAGGCGCTTGCGCATGGCGGCGAGGATGGGTTCGAGCGAGACGGTGTCGTTCTTCTCGATCGCCGTGGCGTCCTTCGATGACGCCTTGGACGGCGCCTTCGATTTCGTCGACGGGGCCTTGGCGGCGGGCTTGGCAGCAACGTTGCGTTTGATGCTCATGGGAACTGAAGGTCCAATGGAAAGAGGCCCACGCTATTCGCGCGGGCCAGGGGATACGGTTCAGTACGGACTGTTTGCGGACGCGACTTGGCGCGGCGCGAGCAGTGGGCGCGATGCGTCCGGGACGGCGTCGCGTGCGCCGCCTCCGGGCTTGCGGAGGCGGGCAATTGTCAGCAGGCCGCCACCGCGGTCTACAGGACAGGCGGTAGGGCGTGACGATCCGAAACGTTTCATGACGTGGCTCGCTACTGCTTTTGGATCACTACAACTCGCGCGACACATACAGGATGCATCGCTCGTGGCCGATTGCTACGGCCGGCCTCAGCGCAGGCCGGTCTCGTTGCGGGCGATCACCAGGCGCTGGATCTCGCTGGTGCCTTCGTAGATCTCGGTGATCTTGGCATCGCGGAAGTACCGCTCCAGCGGCATCTCCTTGGAATAGCCCATGCCGCCGTGGATCTGCACGGCCTGGTGGGTGATCCACATCGCCGCTTCCGAAGCGGTGAGCTTGGCGATCGCCGCCTCGTTGCTGAAGCGTGCGCCGCCCTGCTCGTGCTGGCCCTTCTGCCATGCCGCGCGCAGCGTCAGCAGCGTGGCCGCGTCGAGCTTGCACTTCATGTCGGCGATCTTGGCCTGGGTCATCTGGAAGGTGCCGATCGGGGCGCCGAACGCCTTGCGCTCGCGCACATACTCCAGGGTCTTCTCGTAGGCGGCACGGGCGATGCCGATGGCCTGGCTGGCAATGCCGATGCGACCGGCGTCGAGCACGCTCATGGCGATCTTGAAGCCATGGCCTTCGTCACCGAGCACGTCTTCGGCCTGTGCGACGTAGTTTTCGAACTCGATCTCGCACGTGGCCGAAGCGCGGATGCCCAGCTTGGGCTCGGTCTTGCCGCGCAGGAAGCCGGGCTTGGCGGTGTCGATCATGAAGGCGGTGATGCCACGCGCTCCCTTGTCCGGCTCGGTCATCGCGAACAGCACGATGTACTTGGCGACCGGACCGGAGGTGATCCAGCTCTTCTTGCCGTTGATGACGAAGGTGCCGTCGGCCTGCTTGGTGGCCTTGCAGCGCATCGCGGTGGCATCGGAACCCGACTGCGGCTCGGTCAGCGCGAAGGCGCCGATCTCGCGGCCTTCGGCAATGGCGCGCACGTACAGCTGCTTCTGCTCTTCGGTACCGAACTTGAGGATGCCGTTGCAGAACAGCGAGTTGTTGACGGAGACAATCGTCGAGTGGGCCGCGTCGCCGGCAGCGATCTCGATCATCGCCAGCACGTAGCTGATCGGGTCCATTCCGGCGCCGCCGTACTCGGCCGGCACCTCGATGCCCATCAGGCCGTTTTCGCCGAGGGTGCGGATGTTGGCCAGCGGGAACTCGCCGGTCTGGTCGTGGTGCTCTGCGCTGGGAGCAATCTTTTCCTGGGCGATGCGGCGGGCCACATCCTGGATCATCAACTGCTCTTCAGTGAAGCGAAAATCCACGTCGGATACCTCGGGGCGTCAAGTATGGGGATGTTTCATTGCTACAGGCGGAGAATTGTAGCTGTCTCGTGCAGGAAACGCAGGCCCCGAGGTTGTTGCGCAGCGCCATACCCGCCCTTTTCCGCCTGCGGCGGAAACCGCCCCGCGCCGTCATCCCGGCTAACGCCGGGATCCAGAGGCCGAAGCATCAAGCGCGATCCGATGGGTTACCGGCCTGGGTCCCGGCATTCGCCGGGATGACGACCATTGGCGTGCTTGACCCTTGGGGCCTTGCGGGCGACACTTATCGCTATATCGCGATAGGTTGATACATCATGGATCTTGAAGGCTGGTCGCTGCGACTGAAGGTGTTCGCCGATGCCACCCGCGTGCGTCTGCTGGCACTGCTGGAGCGCGAGGAGCTGACGGTCGCCGAGTTGTCGGCCATTACCCGCCTCGCCCAGCCACGCGTTTCAACCCACCTGGCCAAGCTCAAGGAGGCCGGGCTGGTGCGCGATCGCCGCTCCGGCGTGTCGGCCTACTACCGCTTCGACGACGCCTCGCTGGATTCGGCGCAGAAGTCACTGTGGCAAACGCTGCGTGAAGGCAGCGACGATCCGCTGCTGCGCCAGGATGCCGAACGCGTGGGCAATGTGTTGGCCGCGCGAGCGACCGAACAGAACTGGGCCGACTCGGTGGCCGGCGACATGGAGCGCCATTACTCGCCCGGCCGCACCTGGGAGGCGCTCGCCCGCTCCGCCCTGCCGCTGCTCGAACCCGGCGACGTGCTCGATATCGCCTCTGGCGACGGCGTGCTGGCCGAACTGCTGGCGCCGCACTCGCACCGCTACGTGTGCCTGGATTCCAGCACCAAGGTCGTGCTGGCAGCGTCCGAGCGCTTGCGCAAGCTGAAGAACGTGGAAGTCCGTGAAGGCGACATGCACGCCCTGCCCTTCGCCGACGCCCATTTCGACCTGGTCGTGCTGATGCACGCGCTGACCTATGCCGAGCATCCGGCGCAGGCGGTGGCCGAGGCCGCGCGCGTGCTGCGTCCGGGCGGCCGGTTGCTGCTCACCAGCCTGGCACGGCATGAACACCGTGGCGTGGTCGGCGCCTATGGCCACGTCAATCTCGGCTTCAGCGAGAAAGACCTGTCGAAGTTCGTGGGCAAGGCCGGCTTCGAGATCAGCAGCTGCGAAACCGTTACCCGTGAACGGCGCCCACCCCATTTCGAGGTGATCGCCCTGATCGCGCGCAAGCCGGCCGGCGCCGCCGCACCAGAACCCAAATCCGCAGCAAGAAAGGCAAGCAGGAAATCCTGAAATGAGCACGCTCCCCTGGCTCAACCCCACCCGCGCGCAGGCGCTGCAGCAGCGGCTGGCAGAACGCATCCTCATCATCGACGGCGCCATGGGCACGATGATCCAGCGCCATGAACTGGACGAAGCGGCCTATCGTGGCGAGCGCTTCGCCCACGGCTACGACCGCGCATACGCCCTGTCGGAGCACGTGCACGGCGATGGTTGCGGCTGCGCGCGCGACCAGCGTGGCAACAACGACCTGCTCACGCTCACCCAGCCGGACATCATCCGCAGCATCCATTCGCAGTACCTGGATGCCGGTGCCGACCTGATCGAGACCAACACCTTCAACTCCACCACCGTGTCGCTGGCCGACTACGGGCTGGAACACCTGGCGCGCGAACTCAACGAAGCCGGCGCGCGCCTGGCCCGTGCCGCCTGCGATGCGGCCGAAGCTGCCAACCCCGATCACCCGCGCTTCGTCATCGGCGTGCTCGGGCCGACCAGCCGCACCGCCTCGCTCAGCCCCGATGTGAACCGTCCCGGCTTCCGCGCGATCACCTTCGACGAACTGCGCGTGGCGTACCGCGAAGCCGCCGACGGTCTCATCGACGGTGGCGCCGACGTGCTGATGGTCGAGACGGTGTTCGACACGCTCAATGCCAAGGCCGCGCTGTTCGCGATCGAGGAAGCCTTCGATGGCCGCGGTGCGCGCTTGCCGGTGATGATCTCCGGCACGATCACCGATGCCTCCGGCCGCACCCTGTCGGGGCAGACCGCCGAGGCGTTCTGGTACTCGCTGCGGCATTCGCAGCCGATGGCGATCGGACTCAACTGTGCGCTCGGGGCAAAGGACCTTCGGGTGCACGTGGACGTGCTTTCCCAGGTCGCCGACGCCAACGTCAGCACCCACCCGAACGCGGGCCTTCCCAACGCCTTCGGCGGTTACGACGAAACGCCGGAAGACATGGCCGCCGTGCTCGGCGAGTTCGCCCAGGCCGGCCTGCTGAACCTGGTCGGCGGCTGCTGCGGCACCACGCCGGAGCACATCGCCGCGATCGCCGAAGCCGTTTCGGCGTATCCGCCGCGGGTCCTGCCCGCGCTGGTGCGTGCCGACGCCGTTGACACCGACAAGGAACTGGCTGCATGAGCGCACTGCCGCGCCAGACCCGGCTCAGCGGCCTTGAGCCGTTGCAGATCACCCCCGAAAGCAACTTCATCAACGTCGGCGAACGCACCAACGTCACCGGCTCCGCGCAGTTCAAGAAGCTGATCCTGGAAGGCCGCCTGGACGAAGCGGTCGTGGTCGCCCGCCAGCAGGTCGAGAACGGCGCCCAGGTCATCGACGTCAACATGGACGAAGGCATGCTCGACTCCGAGCGGGCCATGGTCGACTTCCTCAACCTGATGGCCGCCGAGCCCGACATCGCGCGCGTGCCGGTGATGGTCGACAGCTCCAAGTTCAGCGTCATCGAGGCCGGACTGAAGTGCCTGCAGGGCAAGGGCATCGTCAACTCGATCTCCATGAAGGAAGGCGAAGCAGAGTTCCTGCGCCAGGCGCGACTGGTGCGTCGCTATGGCGCCGCCGTGGTGGTGATGGCCTTCGACGAGACCGGCCAGGCCGACACGATCGCGCGCAAGGTCGACATCTGCTCGCGCGCCTACCGGCTGCTGACCGAGGAGATCGGCTTCCCGCCGGAAGACATCATCTTCGACCCCAACGTGTTCGCCATCGCCACCGGCATCGACGAGCACAACGATTACGCCGTGGCCTTCATTGAAGCCACGCGCGAACTGAAGCGGCGTTTCCCGTTCAGCCACATCTCCGGCGGCGTCTCCAACGTCAGCTTCTCCTTCCGCGGCAACGAGCCGGTGCGCCAGGCCATCCACGTGGTGTTCCTGTACCACGCGATCCGCGCCGGCATGGACATGGGCATCGTCAACGCCGGCGCCCTGCCCCTCTACGACGACCTCGATGCCGACCTGCGCGAACGCGTCGAGGACGTGGTGCTCAATCGCCGTAGCGACGGCACCGAGCGCCTGCTCGAGATCGCCGACCGCTACAAGGGCAAGAAGGGCGAGAAGCGGGTCGAGGACCTGGCGTGGCGAGAGAAACCCGTGCGCGCGCGCCTGAGCCACTCGCTGGTGCACGGCATCGACCAGTACATCGAGACCGACACCGAGGAAGCACGCGCCCTGTCCACGCGCCCGCTCGACGTGATCGAGGGACCGTTGATGGACGGCATGAACGTGGTCGGCGACCTGTTCGGCGCCGGCAAGATGTTCCTGCCGCAGGTGGTGAAGTCCGCGCGCGTGATGAAGAAGGCCGTGGCCTACCTGCTGCCCTACATCGAAGCCGAGAAGCTGCGCACCGGTGACGTCGGCAAGTCCAATGGCAAGATCGTCATGGCCACGGTCAAGGGCGACGTCCACGACATCGGCAAGAACATCGTCGGCGTGGTCCTGGCCTGCAACAACTTCGAAGTGGTCGACCTGGGCGTGATGGTGCCGGCACAGACCATCCTCGACCGCGCACGCGCCGAGAACGCCGACCTGATCGGCCTGTCCGGACTGATCACGCCATCGCTGGAGGAGATGAGCCACGTCGCCCGCGAGATGCAGCGCCAGGGCTTCCACATGCCGCTGCTGATCGGTGGCGCGACCACCTCACGCGCGCACACGGCGCTCAAGATCGACCCGCACTACAAGTCGCCCACGGTCTGGGTGAAGGACGCATCGCGCGCCGTCGGCGTGGCGCAGTCGCTGATCAGTCCCGACCTGCGCGTGGGCTTCGTAGCCGCCAACGACGCCGACTATGCCGAGATCCGAGAACGCCACAAGCACCGCGGCGACGGCAAGCGCCTGGTGCCGCTGGCGAAGGCACGCGGGCAGCGCTTCGATGGCCGCTGGCAGGACTACGTTCCGCCGACACCGAAGCAGCCCGGACTGCACGTGTTCGACGACTACCCGCTGGCGGAACTGGTCGACTACATCGACTGGACGCCGTTCTTCAATACCTGGGAACTGGCCGGCAAGTATCCGGCGATCCTCGATGACGAGATCGTCGGTGCGCAGGCGCGCGAATTGTTCGGCGATGCCAAGGCGATGCTCAAGCGCATCGTCGACGAGAAGTGGCTCAAGGCCAAGGCCGTGTTCGCGCTGTGGCCGGCCAACAGTGTCGGTGACGACGTCGTCGTCGACACCGGTTCCACGCCGACCACGCTGCACTTCCTGCGCCAGCAGGTCGACAAGCCGGTCGAGCGCCCGGACTTCTGCCTCGCCGATTTCATCGCGCCGCAGGATTCGGGCCGGCAGGACTGGATCGGCGGCTTCGCCGTCACCGCCGGGCTGGGGATCGAGGAGCACGTCGCCCGCTTCGAGGCCGACCACGACGACTACAACGCGATCCTGCTCAAGGCGCTGGCCGACCGCTTCGCCGAAGCGCTCGCCGAACGCCTGCACGAGCGGGTGCGCAAGGAGTTCTGGGGCTTCGCCACCGAAGAAGTGCTGGACAACGATGCGCTGATCCACGAGGCCTATCGCGGCATCCGACCCGCCCCCGGCTACCCCGCGTGCCCGGAGCACAGCGAGAAGGCGACGCTGTTCGCGATGCTCGACGCCCCCGGCAATGCCGGGTTGCAGCTGACCGAGAGCTTCGCCATGTATCCCGCCGCGGCCGTGTCGGGCTACTACTTCAGCCACCCCGACAGCCAGTACTTCGTGGTCGGACGGGTGTCGAAGGAACAGGTCGAGGATTACGCCCGTCGCAAGGGCGTCAGCCTGGCGCAGGCCGAGCGTTGGCTGGCCTCGAACCTGGATTACGACCCGGAGTAGTCATCCCCTCCAGAGAAGGTCATCCCGGCGAAAGCCGGGATCCATTGGCCTTTGGCATTTGCCCGGGCCAGCGAAGAGCAGGATGGGTCCCGGCATTCGCCGGGACGACGGTGATGCGGCGGATGCGTTGTCGGCCTGGGTCCCGGCGTTCGCCGGGACGACGGTGATCACTACCAGACCAGGTCGTCGGGCACCTGGTACTGCGGGTCGGCGTACGGGTCGTCGCCGGCCGGCGCATTCGGATCAACCTTCAGCGCGATCGCGGCGGCGAAAATCACTTCGGCCTGGGCCAGCACTTCAGCGCTGACCAGCACGTAGCGACCGTCCATCTGCAGCACGCCCAGCTCGCCTGCGTTGAGCGCCTTGAGCTGGGCCTCGTTGACGTAGACACGCTTGATCTTGCCGCCATACGGGAAGTGGCGTGCGATCTCCGCTGCCGGATCGTTGAGCGCCTTGTCCTTGACCAGCTCGGTCAATCGGGCGCGCGCTTCGCGCCGCAGGCGTGCTTCTTCCTGCTTGGCCGCTTCGGCCGCAATGCGCTCGTCCTTCTCGCGCTGGGCGCGGATGGCATAGGCCTTGGCCAGGTCGATGTCCTCGCGTGATTGCGGCTTGCCACCCGGACGCGGGCCGCCCTGCTTGCGTGCATCGCCGCGGGGGGCATCGCCCCTGCGCGCATCGCCCCTGCGCTGATCACCCTTGCGCTGTTCGCCACCCTTGTTGGCGCCGGCCGCATGCCCGCCTGGCTTGCCGCCGTGCGGCTTGCCCGGGCCGCGCGAGCCCGGCCTGCCATCGGCCTTGCCGTGCGCCGGACGCTCGGGACGCTCGGGTTTCGGCGCCGGCGTGAAGCCAAGCCCCATCAATTGGTCGCGAAGACTATTGCTCATTGCGTCGTATCAGTAGTGCGGCGGGGGCGGTTCTTGCGAAGCGTCGCCGGTGATCGGGTTGGTCGACATCGCCATGCGCATCTGCTTGAGCTCCTCAAGCACGCGATGCAGCAACAGGGCATTGCGACCCTCTTCCTCGCGCGCGCCTGCCAGCGCATCGCTCAGTTCGGTCAACGCCTGCTCCTGGAATGCAACGCGCATCTCCAGGTCGACCAGGCGCTGTTCGAGTTCGCTTTGATTGGGCATGTCAGTCGATCAGGATCGAGCGACCACGCCCGATGCCGTAGTAAGCCAATCCTGCCGCCTCGACTTCGTCGGGGTGGTAGAGGTTGCGCCCATCGAAGATCACGCGGTCTGCAAGCGACTGGCCCAGCCGCTGGAAATCCGGGCTGCGGAACTGCTTCCACTCGGTCACCACCACCAGTGCGTCGGCATCGGCCAGCGTGGCGCGCGCCGAGTCGCACAACACCAGGTCGTCGCGCTCACCAAAGATCCGCTGCGCCTCTTCGGTCGCTTCCGGATCGTAGGCACGCACCTTGGCGCCGGCATCCCACAGCAACTGCAACAGCCGGCGGCTCGAAGCCTCGCGCATGTCGTCGGTGTTGGGCTTGAACGCCAGGCCCCACACCGCGAACGTCTTGCCTGCAAGCGCGCCGTCATCGGCCGCGCTGTCGTAGTGACGACCGATCAGTTCGAACAGATGTTCCTTCTGGCGGTCGTTGACCGACTCGACCGCGCCCAGCAGCTGTGCGTCATAGCCGTGCTGCTGTGCCGTCTTCGCCAATGCCTGCACGTCCTTGGGGAAGCACGAGCCGCCGTAACCGGCGCCGGGGTAGATGAAGTGCCAGCCGATGCGCGGGTCCGAACCGATGCCCTGGCGCACCATCTCCACGTCGGCGCCGACCTTCTCGGCGATGTTGGCGATCTCGTTCATGAAGCTGATCTTGGTCGCCAGCATCGCGTTGGCGGCGTACTTGGTCAGCTCCGCCGAACGCACGTCCATCACCACGATGCGCTCGTGGTTGCGGTTGAACGGCGCGTACAGGCGCTTGAGCTTGTCCACGGCCGCCGCACTGCTTGCACCGATCACGATCCGGTCCGGACGCATGCAGTCGTTGACCGCATCGCCTTCCTTGAGGAATTCGGGATTGGAGGCCACTTCGAAACCGAACTCGGCGCCGCGGGAAGCCAGCTCGGCCGCGATCGTCGCTCGCACCTTGTCGGCGGTGCCGACCGGCACGGTCGACTTGTTGACCACCACCACCTGCCGCTCGAGATGACGGCCGATCGTGCGCGCCACCGCCAGCACGTACTTGAGGTCGGCGCTGCCGTCCTCGTCCGGCGGCGTGCCCACGGCGATGAAAACCACGTCGCCATGGGCGACCGCGGCTTCGGCGTCGGTGGTGAAACGCAGGCGTCCGGCGGCGTGGTTGGCCTTGACCATCGGCTCCAGCCCCGGCTCGTAGATCGGGATCACGCCGCGGTTGAGCCCGTCGACCTTGGCCTGGTCGATGTCGACGCAGATCACGTCGTGGCCGACGTCGGCCAGGCAGGTGCCGGTGACGAGGCCAACGTATCCGGTTCCGAAGATGGTGACGCGCATAGTTACTCCAACGAGGAACGAATCTGCAGCAGCAGGGAGCGTTCCTCGCTCCCTGTGCCCGGATGGTTACCCGTCAACTCACTTGCCGCCCGGCTTGACGATGTCGAGCAGCTCGACTTCGAACACCAGGGTCTGGTTCGGGCCGATCGGGCCTGCGCCCTGCTCGCCGTAGGCCAGCTTGCTCGGGATCCAGAAACGGTACTTGCTGCCCACCGGCATCAGCGCGATGCCTTCCTGCCAGCCCGGCACCAGCTGGCCGAGCACGAAGGTCGCCGGCTCGCCGCGGTCGTAGGAGCTGTCGAAGGTCTTGCCGTCGAGCAGTGCGCCCTTGTAGTGCGCGCTGACGGCGTCGGTGGCGCTGGGCTTGGGACCCTTGCCTTCGGTCAGGACCTGGTACTGCAGGCCCGAGGCAGTGGTGATCACGCCCGGCTTCTTGCCGTTCTCGGCAAGGAACTTCTCGCCGTCCTCGAGGTTCTTCTTGGCATCGGCCATCATCTTGGCGATGCGCTTGGCCTGCACCTTCTGCGCGAACGTCTCGCGGATCTGCGCCGACTGCTTCTCGTCGAGCAGCAGCTTCCCGCCGGCGAGCGAACTCTTGAGCGCCTTGTTCAGCGTATCCAGGTCGATTTCATCCTTGACCGGCTCCAGCGAACGCGCCATGTCCATGCCGATCATGTAGCTGACCTGTTCCTTCTCGGTCGGCAGGCCCGGGATCGCCTTGTCACCAGCCTTGCCGGCGTCAGCTGCGGCGTCGGGCTTGGCGTCCGCGGCCTTGTCGGCCGGCTTGTTGCAGGCAGCGGTCAGCGCCGCAAGCGAAGCGATGGCCAGGGCGAGAGCGGTGTGGCGCGGGGAAAACTTCATCGGATGGAGGCTCCAGGAATGGGGTTTCGACATCAGGGTCGGATCGGTGTCGATTTCGGGTTTTGGCTTCGGCAGCGTGGCATCGCCACGCCGCCTTCAAGGCCTCACAAACTGCCAGCAGCGAACTGAACGGTAGACGTACCGTTCAATTTCAGAGGATGGCCATCAATTCAACGTCGAACACCAGCGTCGCGTTCGGACCGATCGGGCCGCCCGGCGTGCCCTTGGGGCCATAGGCCAGCTCGCCCGGGATCCAGAAGCGGAACTTGCTGCCGACCGGCATCATCGCCACGCCTTCGGTCCAGCCGGCGATGACCTGGTTCAACGCGAACTCGGCCGGCTGGCCGCGATCGTAGGAGCTGTCGAACACGGTGCCGTCGAGCAGCGTGCCGTGGTAGTTCACGCGGACCTGGTCGGTCGACTTCGGACGCGCGCCCGAGCCCTGGCGCAGGATCATGTACTGCAGGCCCGAGCCGGTCGTGAACACGCCCTTGACCGACTTGTTCTTGGCCAGGAACGCAGCGCCGTCGGCCTTGTTCTTGTCGCCCAGCGCCGAGGCCTGTGCCTGCATCTTGGCCTGGACCTTCTGCTGGAAGGACTGGCGCACTGCGCTCTGCTCGGCTTCGCTCAACAGCGGCGTGCCCTTGGTGAAGCTGGTGCGGATGGCCTGCACGACCACCGGCAACTCGAGCTCGTCCTTGATCGGCGCCAGCGAGCGGCCGACGTCGGCGCCGACCAGATAGGCGACCTTGTCCTTCGCGACGTCAGGCACCTTGGCGCCGGCCGGAGCCTGGCCCTGGCGCGAGGCGATGCGCTGCATCAGCGCCGGACCGACGACCTGCGCCTCATCCTCGGTGATCAGCGGCTTGCCGCCGTCGAATGCGTTCTTGATGGCGCGCTCGAAAGCGGCCAGGTCGATGTCCGGCGCCACCGGGGCGATGGACTGGGCGATATCGCTGCCGACCATGTAGCTGGCCTTGTCGCGTTCGGTAGTAAGCACGGTCTTGTCCTGGGCAGAGGCTGCCGCGCCGATCAGCGTGGCCGCAGTGGTGATCAACACGGCGGCGCCGCGCACAAAAGCCTTCATCGGGTACCTGCTCCGTATGGGTATGGTCGTTGGCCTGAATGGCCAGATTGCGTCTGGACGGCGTCAGCTGCCGCCACCGCCACGCAAGCGGTGCATTGTCGCGGCACAGGATCGCATGGGCAATGACCGTGCGCGCAGTACGGTGAGACCGCTGCCCGGCCCGATTGTTCCGGCGTCTACTTCGTGGCCGCGCGCGGTGCCTTGAGCGCCTGTTCGATGGCGGCCACCACCGCCGGATCGTCCGGCGTGGTCTTGCTGCCATAGCTGGCGATCAGGCGGCCATCGCGGCCGATCAGGTACTTGTGGAAGTTCCACCTCGGCGCCTCGCCCGAGACGCGGCTCAGGTCCTGGTACAGCGGCGTGGCGTCCGCCCCGACCACGTGCACCTTCTGGAACATCGGGAACTTCACGCCATAGGTCAGCGTGCAGAACTCCTGGATCTGCTTCTCGTCCTCGAATTCCTGTGCCTTGAAGTCGCCGGAGGGGAAGCCCAGCACCGCAAATCCCCTGCCCTTGTAGCGTGCGTGCAGCGCTTCGAGCGCTTCGAACTGCGGCGTGTAGCCGCATTTGCTGGCGGTATTGACCACCAGCACCACATCGCCGCCATACGTGGAGGCCAGGTTGACCGGCGCCTTGCCGGCCAATGGCCTGTAGCTGCGATCGAGCAGGCCGCCAGCGGCCGAAGCGAAAGCCGACACCAGCAGCAAGGACAGCCCCAGGGGCACGAACAGATGCTTGCAGCGAGGGGAAACAGGCATGGGCATGGCGTGTTGGGGCCGGTTTGGAGGGATCTGCCCGGGATTATGACCAGTGTTCCCGCGGCCGGGGCCCGGTGGACCGCCTCCCACCCCGTTCATCGGCCTATGCCATCAGTTGGGTAGGCCGGACTTGACCGGAAGTATTTAGGTGTTATAGTTGCCTACAACACCGGTTGACCAAAGAGCAGGACGCCCACCATGAACCGCAGGCTCCACAACTCCTTCCTCGCCCTGCTCGCCTCGGCTTCGACGCTGGCGCTGTGCCTGGCGATGGCGCTCCCCGCGCCGCAGCAACCGCAGGCCCGCCCGATCGCGATGCACATGGGTCCGGTCGACTTCACCTTCACGCCTTCCGATCCGACCGCCAGCCATGGCGAGCAGGTCGAGGCCCTCGCACGCAGCATCGAGCGTCGCGCCGACCAGGTCGACAGCCTGGCCGATGCCGCCGCCCTGACCGCTGAAATCGCAACCGCCGCGGCCCTGGCCGAAGCGGTGACAAGTTCCAGGTCCTTCGAGAGCGCCACCATCGACACCGAAAAGAAGCAGGCAAGGACTGCCGCCCGGCATCGCCGGCAAACCCTAGTCATGCCTTATTTCTCATTCGCACCGCGGGGCTGAACCCATGACCGCAATTCAATGGAGCGACGGCGCTCCGATCTATCGCCAGCTGAAGGAGCGCGTCATTGCGATGATGCTCGACGGGGTGCTCAAGCCCGGAGACGCTCTTCCCTCTGTCCGCCAGGTCGCCGCCGAATATCAGCTCAATCCAATCACTGTCTCGCGCGCCTATCAGGAACTGGCGGACGAGGCTCTCGTCGAAAAACGCAGGGGTCTGGGCATGTACGTGACCGAAGAGGCCGCAAAGAAACTGCTGTTCAATGAACGCGAACGCTTCCTGCGCGAGGAATGGCCGCTGGTGCTGGAACGCATCATGCGCCTGGGCCTCACCGCACAGGAACTGCTGGCCACCGACGTCAAGGCAGGCACGCAATGAACGCCCCCGTCACCACTTCCGCATCCGTGGTCAGCGCCCACGGCCTGCGCAAGGCCTACAAGAACAAGCTGGCGCTGGATGACACCGCGTTCGAGATCCCGGCCGGCCGCATCGTCGGCCTGATCGGTCCCAACGGCGCCGGCAAGACCACGGCGCTCAAGGCCATCCTCGGCCTGATCCCGTTCGAAGGCACGCTGAAAGTGCTGGGCCGCGACCCGCGCACCGAGCGTGACGAGCTCATGCGCGATGTCTGCTTCATCGCCGACGTGGCAGTGCTGCCGCGCTGGATCCGGGTCAAGGAGGCGATCGAGTTCGTCGCCGGAGTGCATCCGCGCTTCGACCGCGCCAAGTGCGAGCGTTTCCTCGCCCACACCAAGCTCACCCCGAAAATGCGGGTACGCGAACTGTCCAAGGGCATGATCGTGCAGTTGCACCTGGCGCTGGTGATGGCGATCGACGCCAAGCTGCTGGTCCTGGACGAGCCGACCCTGGGCCTGGACATCCTTTATCGCAAGCAGTTCTACCAGCGCCTGCTGGAAGACTACTTCGACGAGGAGAAGACCATCCTGGTCACGACCCACCAGGTCGAGGAGATCGAGCACATCCTTACCGACGTGATGTTCATCCGCGACGGCAAGATCGTCCTCGACAACGACATGGAATCGCTCGGCGAGCGCTTCATCGAAGTGCTGGTCAACGGCGAGAAGACCGACCAGGCGCGTGCACTCAAGCCGATCGACGAACGCGCCCTGCCCTTCGGCAAGACCGTGATGCTGTTCGATTCCGTGCCGCACGAACACCTGTCCGGCCTCGGTGAAACCCGCACGCCTGGCCTGGCCGACCTGTTCGTCGCCACCATGAAGGGAACCTACGCATGAACGCAATCCAGGAATCCCACGGTGGAGCCCGTGCGGCCGTAGTGGCCGCGCCGCACCCCACCCACACCTACAAGATGCTGCTCAAGCGCGAGTTCTGGGAGCACAAGGGCGGCTTCTTCTGGGCACCGCTGGTGGCCGGCGGCATCCTCCTGCTGCTGACCCTGATGGGTGTCGGCGCCGGTGAAGTGCTGCTGCGCAAGGTTCCCGACCACGCCACGATCAATGTCGAAGGCGGCAGCTTCCAGGTCAATGGCCTCGACCTGGCGCGACTGACCGAGAAGATCAGCCCGGACGAACTTCGCGAGTTCGGCGGCGCGATCGACGCCAGCCTGTACATGGCGGCTACCTGGCCCTTCGTCGTCCTCGCCTTCGTCGTCTTCTTCTACTGCCTGGGCAGCCTGTACGACGACCGCAAGGACCGCAGCGTGCTGTTCTGGAAGTCGTTGCCGATCTCCGACCGCGACACCGTGCTGTCGAAGGTGCTCAGTGCCACGCTCATGGCGCCGGTGATCGCCGCGACCGCGGCCATCCTGACCGTCTTTGGCTCGATGCTGATCTACAGCCTGGTCGTGCTGCTGCACGGCGGCAACCCGTACACCCTGCTTTGGGTGCCGGCGAGCCCGCTGAAGGTCTGCGCACACCTGCTCGCTTCGATCCCGGTGTATGCCCTCTGGGCGCTGCCGACGGTGGGCTGGCTGATGCTGTGCTCGTCCTGGGCCAAGAGCAAGCCGTTCCTGTGGGCACTGATCATCCCGATCTTCGCCGGCATCTTCGTCGGCTGGTTCGACCTGATGCACGCCTTCGACCTGGATACGGCCTGGTTCTGGAAGAACATCGTCGCCCGCAGCCTGACCAGCATCGTGCCCGGCGCCTGGTTCGACGCAGCCAACATCGGCGACATCAGTGTCGATGGTCCGCAGGCGATCCACTCGGTGATCAACCTGCGCACGATGTACTCGGTCCTGCTCACGCCGCAGCTGTGGATTGGCGCGGTGGCCGGTGCGGCGATGCTGTACGGCGCGATCCGCATGCGCCGCTGGCGCGACGACGGCTGACCCCCGATGGGCTCGCGGGACGGTGGCACGCAACCTTCGGCCACTGTCCCGCATCCCAGCCGTACTGACCACGGAGCCTGACCCAATGATTCACAAGTCCGCAATTGCCGTCGCCCTGTCCTTTAGCGCTGCCCTGGTACCGGCCGCCCATGCCGCCACCCCGCAGTGCCAGCACTCCGAAGCGCGCAACCTGCAGCTCGACCTGGCCGGGGTGAAGGCCGTGGTGTTCGACATCGGCCCGCATGACCTGATCGTCACCGCATCGCCCGGCGCCCGCCCGACCATCGACGGCAAGGCCTGCGCCTCCGACGCCGGCCGCCTGAAGGACCTGCGGCTGACCCAGCAGCGTGTCGGCGACAAGCTGGTGGTGACGGCCGAGCGCAATGACGGCATCACCTTCAACTTCGGCGGTAACCATTACGCCTACCTCGATATCAAGGCCTCGATCCCGGACAGCGTGCCGGTGCAACTCAAGGTCGGTTCCGGCGATGCCCGCGTCACCGGTGCCACCTCGCTGAGCATCGACCTGGGTTCGGGTGACGTCGAAGCGCGCGACATCCGCGGCCTTGTCACCGCGGACCTCAACTCGGGCGATATCGAACTCGACACGATCGGCTCGTTGCAGGTGCTGAGCGTCGGCTCCGGTGACTTCAGTGCCCGTCGGGTCGGACGAGGCGCCACGGTCGGCAGCATCGGCTCGGGCGACGTCGAACTGATCGATGTCGGCGGCGACGTCAACGTCGACCGCATCGGTTCGGGCGACCTCGACGTGCGCGGCGTGCGCGGCAACCTGAGCGTGCGCCATGTCGGCAGCGGTTCGGTCGACCATAGCGGCGTGTCCGGTCGCACCGACGTGCCGCAAGACAACTGATCCAACGACAAGCGGGGGGCGCACTCGCGCTCCCTCCACCAGCCAGGAGCTCCACATGATCGCCGCAAGCCGCACCGTACTGTTCGCCGCCGTGCTCGGCGGCATCTCGCTCCTGGCTGCCTGTGGCGCCAACCCCGCTCCGGGCAGCGCGTCGGGCAACACATCATCTGGCAAGAAGCAGGAAACCACGGTCATCTCGTCCGCCATCCAGGAAGCCATCGGCGAGGCGCAGAAGGAGATCGCGGAAGGCAACATCACCGTCTCGAAAGACGAGCACAACGGTGGCAAGAAGGCGGAGATCACGCCCAAGGGCGACCTCCTGATCGACGGCCGGGCCGTCGCGATCACGCCGGCGCAGCGCACGTTGCTGCTTGAATACCGCAGCCATGTCGTCGCCGTCGCCACTGCCGGCATGCACATCGGCATGGAAAGCGCCGACCTGGCCACCAAGGCGGTGGCCGAATCGCTCAAGGGCGTGTTCACCGGCAACACCGACGATGTCGAAAAGCGCGTCCAGGCCGAAGCCGACAAGGTCCGTACCGCCGCCAAGCAGCTGTGCACGCACCTGCCGGCCATGCTGGATTCGCAGCAGAAGCTGGCCGCCGCATTGCCGGAGTTCAAGCCGTACGCGACGATGGATGCTTCCGACGTGGACGACTGCTGGCGCGAGACCAGCGAGCATGCGGAGACTGCCGCGGCAGAAGACAAGGCGTCGAAGCAGTAGCCCTCGCCTCTCCTGTCACGCGCGACCGCCCTGCAAGGGAGGTCGCGGACCTGGCGATCCAGGCTTACCTGTAGTCCATGGTGAATACCATGGACGTATTGGCCGTACCGCCCTTCACCGACGCTCCAGTCTGGTAATAGCGAACGCGCAGCGGCACGGAGTAAAGGCCGGCATCGCCCTTGAAGTCGGCGAATGTCTGCAACGCGCTCAACGGAATCGGGGCGGTGCCCGCATCGTTGAGCACCTGCACTCCGATCCCGCTGGCACTGGAATCCGCGTCAAGCGCAACCACCGACTGCGCCGAATTCAAGACCTTCGTTGCCGGATCGATCCGGTAGCTGATGGCATTGATATAGGCCTCGCAATTTAGCGGGATCTTCAGAGCGGCTGAAGTGCCAGCGCTGCCGGGGCCCTTGAAATCCGTCGCCTGCTGCGTACCCAGCGACACGGCGACATCGGTCGTCGTGCAGGTCGGCGTGACGATGGTCAGCGAGTTGGCCAGGTAGAGGTTGAACAGATCGATCTGGCCGTACCTCAGCTTTGCCACCAGACCTGCCGGAACGACGGTGCCAGAGGGAATCGGACCAATCTTGACCAGGGAAAGCCCGCGCCTGGCGAACGGGAACGGAGCCGAACCGGTGAGGCTCTGTGTGCCGAAGGACGGCACGGACACGTTTCGGTAAAACAGGCGCCACTGGATCGCCACCCCGGTGTTGCCGACCGGGAAATCGACGCTTCCGATTGGCGGCTGGGAACCGGCCTGATTGATGATGCCGTAACCGTCCCCGGTGCAGCTGACCTCGGAGAAGGCCGGGCGAACGATGGTGTCGGAGTATTTCACTTCCCAGCTCTGCGGCACATTGCGCGGGAACGATATGACCGACGGCGTGAGCGTGAAGCTGACGTCCAGTGGCGCGCTACCGTTGGCGGTGCAGACGGCTTTGGCGGTCCCGGGCAGCACGCCAAGCGTGGCGATGAGCGCGACCGCGGCGTAGTTGCGAAGTCCGTCGTTTGCTGTGGTCATTGTCTTTCCTGATGCGGGTGTCTTGATCATCGGCACGTAACATCGTCCGTCGCATACAGCGTGGCGGCGTCAGTTGGCTGCAAGTGATACGACAGCGTGCACGCCGCCATCGAATCGTCGCCCCAGCGCACCGTGAGCTCGCCGGTATCGCTCGACAGACGGCGGGCAATGATGCGTCCGGCCTGCGCCACCGTGCCGATGCTCTGGCCGGCGCCGTCGAAGACCTCCGCGCCGAACGGCACCGGCGCGCCGTTCTCCCTGCGGGCACGCAGGATGGCCGCGCGACCGGCACTGGCGGTCTCGAACTTGACCAGCGAGATGGCACCGGCGGTGGGTGTGGCCTGCTGCAGCGTCGATTTCATCTCGACGTTGAGCGGCAGCCCCTTGGGATCGATCTCGATTGGATTGTTGGCGAACGGCTGCAGGCTCGACGCCACTGCATGCCCCCATCGGTCCACGCGCACACCGGTACCGGTGACCACCCGCGCGCCGCGCGCGCCCGGGGCTTCGACAATGGCCGTTGTGTCGCCCAGGCTCGGCGAGAACACCAGTCCATGGCGGTAGGCCACCATGCCGCCGGAAATGCCGGCGCTGGCCTGGCGGTACTCGCCGCTGCGGCTGGCGCTGGCGCTGGCGCTCACGGTGGCCACTGGCGAGGCATAGGCGGCATTGGCGCCGACCGTGCTGATGCTGTTCTGGCCGCCACCGTGGGTGTGACCGGCGTTGACGCCATAGCTGAAGGCGTGGTCTTCGCCCAAAGAGCCGGTCAGAGACTGCTGAAGGGCGGTCGCGCCGGAGGCCAGGCGCTGCGCGCTGGTGGTCGAGTACGGCGCATGCTCACTCCTGCCAAGCGGGACGCCGACGGTCAGCATGACCTGGTTGTCCCACTTGCCCAGGTTCAACTCGAACTGACGGCTGGCGGAGATGCCCAGATTGACCCGTCGGAAGGTGTTGTTGTAACCGGCCTGGTACTGCGTATCGGTGTCGCGGCGATTCCAGTAGTCCTGGCGGAAACCCGACAGGTAGAACGATCCACCATTGCCCGGCAACTGCTGGCTGAGGTTCAACTGCAGCTTGCCGCGCTGGATCGCCGGATCGCCTACGTTGGAGAATCGGTCGTCCAGTTCGCGCAGGGCAATCGCATCGGGCAGCCCAAGGAAGCCGCGGCTGTTGTAGCGATACGCCGCGACGGTGATGTTGGTATTGGTCGGCGTCAGCAGCTTGCTGAAGCTCACGCGCACGCTCTGGCCTTCGCGGTCTGGCCGGTTGCGCAGGCCGGTGCGGGCATGGGTGATGTCTGCGCCGAACGCACCAAGGGGCGTGTTGAGTGCCGCGCCGAGCGCGGCGGCCGAGTAGTTGTCGGACGCGACCACGCCACCGTAGCCGGTGAGCAGATTGTTGAAGCCGTGCTGCAAGGTGCCCTGGAACACGTAGGGAGTGACCGCCAGTACGGCGTTGCGGTACTGGCCGGCGGTGAAGGCATGGCGGGTTACGCCCGGGCGAAGTGCGTTGACGGCCGAGGCGAAGGGCACCCGCGATACATGCACGCTGCCGTCGGCCTCGGTGACGATCACCTCCAGGTCGCCGCCGTAACCGGTGGGATACAGATCGTCGATGGCGAAGGCACCGGCGGCCACGGTGGTCTCGTAGATGACGTTGCCGTCCTGGCGGATCTGCACGCGCGCATTGCTGTTGGCGATACCGTGCACGGTCGGCGCGTAGCCGCGCTGCGACTCCGGGAACATCCGGTCGTCGCTCGCCAGTTGCATGCCGCGAGAACCGTAACTGTCGAACACGGCGCCGTCCGTGTAAGCGTCGCCGATGGTCAACTGGCTCTTGAGCACGGGGATGCCGCGCTGGGCGTAGGTCCGCACCGACTGGTACCTGGAGCCTGCACCACTGTCGTGGGTCAGGTTGCCGGTGTGGCGCAGTCGCCACGGCCCGGCATTGAAACCGGCGTCCATACCCAGGTAACTCTGCGTCGCGCCGATGCCGTCCATCTCGGAGCGATAGGCATTGGCGTCGTACTGCAGGCGCGCGCCGGTCACCCCATCGTCCCAGAACTGCGGATCGACATAGCCGCGCGGCTGGCGGCTCAGGTTGGCCTGCGGCACGCTCACGTACAGGCGCTGCTCGCCGTTGTCGAAGGACGCGGTCGCGCCTTCGACCAGCTCCGGCAGCGTGGTGCAGCGTCCACCATCGGCCATCAGTATTGCCGCCTGCGGCGTCAGCTTGCCCAGGTCGACGCCGATGCGCGACAGCAGCGCGCGGTCGAAGCACGGCTGCACGTCCCGCAGCCCGGCGTCGACGGCTCGCAGCGTCACATCGACGATGCCGACGAGGTCCTGGTTGATGACCAGGTCGGCACGATAGGTACCCGGCGACGCCTGGTTGCCCCTGCTGAAACGGCTGATATCGGCGTGCGTGCCGCCGCCGGTGGCGTGCAGGAAGGTTTCATTGAACTCGACCGGCCCGCCGGCGTCCATGTCACCGGCCGCCGTGGGATCGGCGCAAGCGGCGCCACTGAGCAACAGAGTCGTGATGGCCAGACTGATCGGACTGATCCGAAGGCCTGAAAATTGATCTTGCGTCATTTGCATTGCGGTTCGACTCCGGACATTGGGCAAGCCTTGCCCCTGCCGCACCGCGCGGCGTCCTGAAAAATTCGTTGAATGGAGAGCGAGGTCGGGCCCGCGCAGGGCGGACCATCCGTCAACCGGATGCCGCTGCGTCCCGACCGCCGTTACAACGGCGCCTTGCCGTCGATCGACCCGCCGAAATCATTGATCGCGTGGTATTGCACCTGTGCAGCACCGCTGGCGATGGGCTCGCCCTTCAAGGGGAAGGCCAAGGTTTCGCCTGGCCCGATCATGCCGCCGTCGACCGTGCTGACACTGCGGCCACCGGCCACCAGTTCCAGCGCACTGAAGGACACGTGATACGGCGTGGGATTGCTTGCCACCAGCGCGGCGTGATCGCCGTCGCGACCGATCCGCCAGGTGATCTGCGCAGGCGCCTGATCGGCACTGCCCTTGAGGCCCTGCGGCCGATAGAACAGCTTGATGCGCGAACGGAATGCCAGCTGCACCTTGTTGGCGGCGGCCATGCCGGCGCCGGGCTTGGGCGGCACTTCCAGCATGTTGAGCCAGAACACCGACTCCTTGTCCTGGGGCAACGGATCGCGGGTATGGATGATGCGCAGGGTCTGGCCCTTGCCTGCATCGATGCGCGACATCGGCGGCGTCACCGTGAAGGGTACGTCGATCGTCGCCGGGTCGGCCGCAGCATCGCCGTCGTCCAGCCAGACCTGCGCGAGCGCCGGCGACTGTCCGACATTGGTGAGCTTGACGGTCACTTCCGGTTCCTGCGCGGGATAGACGACGCGCGTGCCGGCGATGACCACGGAAGCCTGTGCGTGGCCAAGGCCGATCGCCAGCAGCACCGCGGCTGCGATGGCCTTGATTGCATGCTTCATGCGGAGTTTGTCCTGTCGGTGCATTTCGGCGCAGGCAGAAGCGGGTTGCCCCGCTCCTGCCTGGTGCGATTACTGGTAAGCGATGGTGTAGGTGACGCTGGAGTTGGCCTCGCCCGAGGTCGCGGCGCCAGTGGCGTAGTACTCCATGATGTAGTTCAGCTGCGCGACGCCAGCGGCCAGGGCCACCGGCTTGGAGTTCTGCAGCGTGGAATCGGCGCCGGCCTTGATCACCGAACCGTCGACATTCTTGATCTGGATCTGGACGTTGCTCGCACCGCCGGCGTTGAGCGTGAGTCGGCCCGTGTTCGGATCGACCGTTGCACCGGCATCGAAGTGCGTGCGCACGTTGCCGCTGTCAGGCGTGCAGCCGCTGAGCTTGATGCCGAAGCCGGTGGCACCGGCGGTGTTGCCAGCCGCGGCCAGCGTCGTCTTCGAGACGGTCGGCAGGGCGACGGTGAAATCCTTGCCGCCGGCGGTGCTGGCGATCGTGCAGGTCGAATCGGTGACTCGGCCGGTGACGGTAATGGTGCCGTCGGAAGCGAAGGCGGCCTGCGAGGCCAATGCGATACCGGTCAATGCCAAAACGTTGATCAGGTTCTTGCTCATGTTGCTGGATTCCCAAGTCGATGGTTTGAAGGTCGGCCACATCCGGCGGCGTCGAGTGTTTGCTCATCGACAGGCTTGAAGCCTCACGTCGCCCTGCTGTAGACCGGCGGCAACTCTAGGCCGCGAAACCATCTGTTCATATAAGAACGGACTCAGAGAGAAAAATACTTAGCCACGCCTGATGAGTGCGCACGGCGCGCATTGATGCCGTCGACACGAATGCAGTCGTGAACAAGGACGCACGGCCACAGGCGACGTGCGCTACTGCAGTCAGCCTCCCCCGCCCGCTCCCTCGTGGATACCGCCGCGCGTCAACGCCGCCGGGTCCAGCAGTTGGCGCAGGTCTTTTTCGGACAACCCACTCGACTCGAGCGCGACTTCAAGCACCGGCCGTCCTTCCTTGTAGGCCTGCTTGGCAATCGCCGCGGCCTTTTCGTAGCCGATGATCGGATTCAGCGCGGTCACCAGGATCGGATTGCGGTCCAGTGCTTCGCGCACGCGTTCCGGGCGCGCCTTCAAGCCGGCAATCGCGTCGTCGGCCAGCAGCCGCATCACGTTGCCCAGGAGCCGGATCGAATCGAGCAGGTCGTAAGCGATCAGCGGCAGCATCACGTTGAGCTGGAAATTGCCGCTCTGCCCGGCGACCGTAATCGCTGCGTGATGGCCGATCACCTGCGCGCAGACCATGCAGGTCGCTTCCGGGATCACCGGGTTGACCTTGCCCGGCATGATCGAGCTGCCCGGCTGCAGCGCCGGCAGTTCAATTTCGCCCAGCCCTGCCAGCGGGCCGGAGTTCATCCAGCGCAGGTCGTTGGCGATCTTCATCAGTGCTACCGACAACGTGCTCAACTGCCCCGACAGTTCGACCGCATCGTCCTGCGAGGCGATGCCCTCGAACTTGTCCTGCGCCGATTCGAAACGCGTGCCGGCCAACGTCGACAACGCCTTGGCCATTCCCCGGCCGAAACGGGGATCGGCGTTGATGCCGGTGCCAATCGCCGTGCCGCCGATCGGCAGGCGTCGAAGGCGCTTGAGCGCGTCATCGATGCGTTCCTGCGCCGACGCAAGCTGCGACGCCCAGGCACCGAACTCCTGGGCAAACGTCAGCGGCATCGCGTCCATCAGGTGGGTGCGGCCGGTCTTGGTCACGTTGCCCAGTGCCTTGCCGCGGCGCTCGATCGTCCGGCGCAAGTGCTTGAGCGCCGGCAGCAGGTGCTCGACGGTGGCCAGTTGCGCCGACACGCGGATCGCCGTGGGAATCACATCGTTGGAGCTCTGGCCCAGGTTGACGTGATCATTGGGGTGGATCTTCTGCCGGCCGCCGGCAGTAGCCAGGCTGGCGATGACCTCGTTGGCATTCATGTTGCTGGAGGTGCCCGAACCGGTCTGGTAGACGTCGATCGGGAACTGCGCGTCGTGCTCGCCCGCGGCGACTGCCATGGCCGCGGCCTGGATGGCCTGCGTCGCCCCCTTGCCGAGCAGGCCGTAGCCGCCATTGACCTGGGCCGCGGCGGCCTTGATCAGGCCCAGTGCGCGGATGAACTCGCGCGGCATCGGCTGGCCGGAAATGGGGAAGTTCTGCACTGCGCGCTGGGTTTGCGCGCCCCAAAGCGCGGCTGCCGGTACCTGCAGCTCGCCCATGCTGTCGCGTTCGGTGCGGAATTTCGCGCCACTGCCTTGCTGCCTGGCCATTGCCGACTCTCCGGGGGATCGATGTCGTGAGCTTACGCCGCTCGCTGCGACGGCGACGACGCCGGCGCGGCCTGCGCATGGGGGCTGCGGGCCTGGATCCCGGCGTCCGCCGGGATGACGGGTCGGGCTCGGGGCTGGGCAGGAGTAGTAGAATCGCGGTTTTCTCGCCCCCCGGCCCGCCATGTCCGTCGAATCCCAGCTGCTCGCCCTGTCCCCGCTCGATGGCCGCTACGCCGGCAAGGTCGATGCATTGCGCCCGATCTTTTCCGAGTACGGCCTGATCAAGGCGCGGGTCAAGGTCGAAGTGGAATGGCTGCTGGCGCTGGCCGACGAGCCGGGCATCGTCGAGCTGTCGCCGTTCTCCGAAGCTGCCGCGGCGCGCCTGCGCGCGCTCGCCGACAACCTGTCGCCGGCCGATGCGGCCCGGGTGAAGGAGATCGAGCGCACCACCAACCATGACGTCAAGGCGGTCGAGTACTTCATCAAGGAGCGCCTGAAGGACGACGCCGGCCAAGCCTTCGAAGAGCTCGGCCCCGCGCTGGAGTTCGTGCATTTCGCCTGCACCTCCGAGGACATCAACAACCTCAGCTACGCGTTGATGCTCAACCAGGCGCGCCAGTTCGTGCTGCTGCCCAAGCTCGATGAACTGATCCAGACGCTGCGCACGATGGCGCACGAGCACGCTGCACTGCCGATGCTTTCGCGCACGCACGGCCAGACCGCCTCCCCGACCACGGTCGGCAAGGAACTGGCCAACGTGGTCGCGCGCCTGCAGCGCCAGGGCGAGACCCTCGCCGCCGCACGCATGCCCGGCAAGATCAATGGCGCCGTCGGCAACTACAACGCCCACGTCGCGTCCTATCCGGACGTCGATTGGCCGAAGTTCTCCGAGCACTTCGTCCATTCGCTCGGCCTGAACTGGCAGCCCTACACCACCCAGATCGAGCCGCACGACGGCATCGCCGAGGTCTGCGACGCGCAGCGCCGCATCGACACCATCGCCATTGACCTGTGCCGCGACGTGTGGGGCTACATCTCGCTGGGCTACTTCAAGCAGGCCGTCAAGGCCGGCGAAGTCGGCAGCTCGACGATGCCGCACAAGGTCAACCCGATCGACTTCGAGAATGCAGAAGGCAACTTCGGCATCGCCAACGCGCTGTTCGAGCATTTCGCCGCCAAGCTGCCGATCAGCCGCTGGCAGCGCGACCTCACCGACTCCACGGTGCTGCGTGCGCTGGGCACCGCATTTGGCCATGCGCTGATCGGTTTCGATGCGCTGCAGCGCGGCCTGGGCAAGCTCAGCGTCAATCCCGAGCGCCTGGCCGCCGACCTCGATGCCTCGTGGGAAGTGCTGGCCGAAGCCGTGCAGACGGTGATGCGTCGCCATGGCCTGCCCAATCCGTACGAGCAGCTCAAGGCGCTGACCCGCGGCCAGGGCATCAACGAATCCTCGATGCGCGAATTCATCTCCACGCTGGAACTTCCGGCCGCCGACAAGCAGCGTCTGCTCGATATGACGCCCGGCAGCTACACCGGCCTGGCCGAGAAGCTGGCGCGCGAGATCTGACGATCCCGTCGTCCCTGCGAAAGCCGCGGACCCAATTTGATCTTGCCGTTCACGGCAGCTACCAGCAAGCAAAGGCAAGATGGATCCCGGCTTTCGCCGGGATGACGGACATCCGGGTCTGACCATGGAACAGGGCGATGAAGCTGCTGCTCAACATCGACGTCGATGACCTGCCCAAGGCCGAGGCTTTCTACATCGCCGCCTTCGGCCTGAGGCCGGCGCGCCGCTTCGGTGATGCCATGGTCGAGATGCTCGGCGCGGAAGTTTCCTTCTATCTGTTGCACAAGGCCGACGGCAGCACCGGTGCCGGCGGCCATCCACGCACTTACGACCGACACTGGACGCCGCTCCATTGCGACGTGGTGGTCGACGATCTGGATGCCGCACTGGCCCAGGCCGTCGCCGCCGGCGGGCGACAGGAAGGTGCCATCCGCGAAGCCGACTGGGGCCGCATCGTCACCCTCGCCGACCCGTTCGGGCATGGCTGGTGCTTGTTGCAGTTCCGCGGCCGCGGCTACGACGAGATCTCGACATCGAGCAGCACGACTTTGAGCAGCATGACATGACCAGGAAAACCGTGGCAGCGAAGCAGCCGGCCCCGCAGGGACCCCTCATCGAAATCGACGCGTCGGCGATGCCGCCGCTGGGCATGACGCCCGAACGCTTCCTGCGCGACTACTGGCAGAAAAAGCCGCTGCTGATCCGCAACGCCTTCCCCGGTTACCAGTCGCCCCTGCAGCCGGAAGACCTTGCCGGCCTGGCCTGCGAGGAAGCCGCGCTGTCGCGGATCGTCATGCACGATCGCGGCAACGACCGCTGGACCGTGCGTCATGGCCCCTTCGAGGAAGCCGAGTTCCCCGGCATGCCGCACCAGGACTGGACCTTGCTGGTGCAGGACATGGACAAGTGGGACAGCGACATCGCCGCGCTGTTGCCGGCGTTCTCGTTCCTGCCGCGCTGGCGCATCGACGACATCATGGTCTCGTTCGCCGCACCCGGCGGTTCGGTCGGCGCGCACGTCGACCAGTACGACGTGTTCCTGCTGCAGGCGCAGGGCCATCGGCGCTGGCAGATCGATGCGAGCGAGAATCCGCCGCTGGGATTCCGCAACGACGTCGAGCTCAAGCTGCTGAGCGAGTTCAATGCCAGCCACGAGTGGGTGCTCGGCCCGGGCGACATGCTGTACCTGCCGCCGGGCGTGCCGCACAACGGCGTCGCCGAGGATGCCTGCCTGACCTTCTCAGTCGGCATGCGTGCACCGTCGGCGGCGGAACTGCTGGGCGACTTCGTCGACACGCTGGCGGCCGATGCCGACGAGGCGCTGCGCTACGCCGATCCGGACCTGGCGCCAGCCGCCGATCCGGCCGAAATAGATACTGCCGCGATGAACCGCGCCGTCGAAGCGCTGAACATGCTGCGCATGAACGACCCGGATCGCCTCGGCGAGTGGTTCGGTCGCTTCATGACCGTGTATCGCGCAGCCGGTGAGGTCCAGCCCGGCGCCGATCCACGTTCGCGCATCGAGATCGAATGGGACCTGCAGCACGAGGCCGCCCTGCACCGCCACCCGTGGTCGCGCATGGCCTGGCGCCGTGCCCACGGCAAGGGCCAACCCTCGCAGTTGTTCGTCGCCGGGCAGTCGTACGCATTGCCGGCCGACGATGCCTCGGCGATCGCCAATGCCGTCGTACTCGATGGCGCGACCTATGCAGGACTGAGCGAGGCCGGGCGGGACTGCGTGTATGGCCTGCTCCAGGCCGGCCATTACCAGCTGGTCCTGGCGGACGAAGAAGAATGAATGACATGAGTCAGGCCAGCCGCGCGTTCCGGGTCGAGGCCGTCGCATTCCAGCAGGCCATGGCCGAGCTTCGCGTGGTGCGCGACGCGGTATTCGTCCAGGAACAGGGCGTCCCGGTCGAGATCGAGCGCGACGCGCTGGACCCGCTCTGCGTCCATGTCCTGGCCCGCGACGGCCACGGCGAGCCGATCGGCACCGGCCGCCTCACCCCCGACCACCGCATCGGCCGCATGGCGGTGCTGCCCTCCTGGCGCGGACAGGGCGTCGGCGAGGCACTCCTGCGCGCCCTGCTCTCGCAGGCCCGGCAACTGCGCTGGCCGATCGTGAGCCTGCATGCGCAGGTTCCAGCGATCGTTTTCTACGCGCGCCAGGGGTTCCTGCCCTATGGCGATCGTTTCGTCGAGGCCGGCCTGGACCACCAGTCGATGCAGCTGGCACTGGACACGGTCAGTGCCGTGGAGCGCCGCGATGCCGGTATCGCCGCCACGGTCGGGGTGATCGCCAATGCCCGCCGGCGCCTGTGCATCTACAGCCGCGAACTCGACCCCGGCCTGTTCGACCAGCCCGAGGTCCTGGCCGAACTGCGCCGCTTCGCCGTGGCCGGCGGTGAGGTGCGGATCCTGCTGCAGGACCCGGCCGCGCCGCAGCGCGCCATCGCGCCACTGCTCGGGCTGGCGCAGCGCCTGACCAGCGCGTTCGGCCTGCGTGCGATCGAGGAACCGGTGGACCGCGACTATCCCGCTGCCTACGTCGCCAACGACGACGGCGGCTGGTACTACCGGCCGCTCGGTCATCGCTTCGATGGCGAGACCCGCCTCGACGACCCGGCCCGCGGCCGCCAGCTGCGTGCCCACTTCGATCCCGTCTGGGAACGGGCCCGGCCTTGCAGCGAGTACCGTGCGCTGGGCCTGTGATGGCAAGGCGCGAATGGCCCGCTCGCCCTTGAAGCAGCCCGCAGCGACCCAACGCTATGTGACCAGGGCTTGGCTGCTGTGGCTGATTCGACATAAGTGTTAGCCGTTTAGCACCAGCCAAGGGCTATAATTCCGAATCTTGGCGCCTGAATAGCCGCACAAGCGTGCAATCCAGGCCTCTCCGACTTCTCCCACTCGAGTTTCCCGATCACCATCGTGGACAGTCTCCTGAAGCAGTTCTCCCAGTCCTCCCAGCTCGGCGCCAATGCCGCTTTCGTCGAGGACCTGTACGAGCAGTACCTGGTTTCCCCCGACAGTGTCGACCCGAAATGGAAGGCGTACTTCGACGGCTTCAAGGGCCGCGAAGCCGGTGACGTGCCGCATTCGGCCGTCATCGACAACATCGCCCTGGCCGGTCGCATGGCTGCCCGCGGGGTGGTCTCCGTGGCCGCCGGCGCGGGCGACGAGCGCGAGCGCGAAGTCGGCCGCCTGATCACGGCGTACCGGTCGCGTGGCCACCTCGGTGCCGACATCGATCCGCTCGGCCTGCTGGCCAAGCCGGAAGCGCCGGACCTGGAGCTGGGTTTCCACCACCTGACCGCCAACGACCTCAAGGCCGAGTTCAGCACCGGCGGCGTCGGTGGCAACGAGCGCATGAAGCTGGGCGACCTGCTTGCGCTGCTCAAGGCCACCTATACCGGCCCGATCGGCGCCGAGTTCATGCACATCTCCGACTCCGAACAGCGGCGTTGGTTGTATGAGCGTCTGGAAAAGGCCGGCGGCAAGTTCGGCCGCACCGCCGAAGAGAAGAAGCGCATCCTCGAGCGGCTCACCGCCGCCGATGGCCTGGAGCGCTACCTGGGCACCAAGTACGTCGGCCAGAAGCGCTTCTCGCTGGAAGGCGGCGATGCGCTGATTCCGTTGATGGACTCCACCGTTCGCCGCGCCGGCGAACAGGGCGCCAAGGACGTGGTCATCGGCATGGCCCACCGCGGCCGCCTCAACGTGCTGATCAATACGCTGGGCAAGCCGCCGCGCCATCTGTTCGACGAGTTCGAAGGCAAGTTCGAGCACGTCCACAGCGACCTGGCCCACCAGGGCGACGTGAAGTACCACATGGGTTTCTCGGCCGACGTCGCCACCCCGGGCGGCCCGGTCCACCTGGCGCTGGCGTTCAACCCGTCGCACCTGGAAATCGTCGACCCGGTCGTGGTCGGCAGCGTGCGTTCGCGCCAGACCCGCCGCGGCGACAAGGGCCACCACCAGGTGCTGCCGATCCTGATCCACGGCGACGCCGCGTTTGCCGGCCAGGGCGTGGTGATGGAGCTGTTCCAGATGTCGCAGGCACGCGGTTTCCGCGTCGGCGGCACGGTCCACATCGTCATCAACAACCAGGTCGGCTTCACCACCAGCGCCGTCCAGGACGCGCGCTCGACCCTGTACTGCACCGACGTGGCCAAGATGGTCGACGCGCCGGTGCTGCACGTGAACGGTGACGATCCCGAAGCGGTGGTGTTCTGCGCCGAGCTGGCGCTGGACTTCCGCAACCGTTTCGGCAAGGACGTGGTCATCGACCTCGTCTGCTACCGCCGCCACGGCCACAACGAGGCCGATGAGCCGGCAGCAACGCAGCCGGTGATGTACCAGGTCATCCGCAAGCACAAGACCCCGCGCGAGCTTTACGCGACCAAGCTGGTTGCCGAAGGCACGCTCAGCGCCGACGAGGCGCAGGCGCTGGTCGACGGCTATCGCCAGAAGCTCGACGACGGCGCGGTCACCACCGAGGTGGTCGAGGTCAAGCCGGACGAGTTCACCATCGACTGGTCGAAGTACCTGTCGGGCAAGCTGACCGACAAGGTCGACACCACGTTCGATCGCAAGAAGCTCGACAAGCTGGCCGTCACCATCAACGACGTCCCGGCCGACCTCAAGCTGCATCCGCGCGTGGCCAAGATCTACGAAGACCGCCGCAAGATGTCCGCCGGCGAGCTCGGCGGCGACTGGGGCTTCGCCGAGAACCTGGCCTACGCCACCCTCGTCGACGAAGGCTACAAGCTGCGCCTGGTCGGCCAGGACTGCGGTCGCGGCACGTTCTTCCATCGCCACGCGATCCTGCACGAGCAGACCAACGACGAGTACGTCCTGCCGCTGCGCCGCCTGGTCAAGAACCCGTCGGACGTCACCATCATCGACTCGCTGCTCAGCGAGGAAGCGGTGATGGCGTTCGAATACGGCTACGCCACCGCCGATCCCATGACGCTGGACATCTGGGAAGCGCAGTTCGGCGATTTCGCCAACGGCGCGCAGGTCGTGATCGACCAGTTCCTGTCCTCGGGCGAGGCCAAGTGGGGTCGCCTGTGCGGCCTGGCGCTGTTCCTGCCGCACGGCTACGAAGGCCAGGGCCCGGAGCACAGCTCCGCGCGCCTGGAGCGCTTCCTGCAGCTGTGCGCGCTGGAAAACATGATCGTCTGCACGCCGACCACGCCGGCACAGGCCTACCACATGATCCGCCGGCAGATGCGCATGACCACGCGCAAGCCGCTGGTGGTGATGACGCCCAAGTCGCTGCTGCGCCACAAGCTGGCGGTGTCGACGATGGACGAGCTGGCCAAGGGCGAGTTCCAGCAGCTGATCCCCGATGCCGCGGCCGACGCCAAGAAGGTCAAGCGCGTCGTGGTCTGCGGCGGCAAGGTCTACTACGACCTGATCGAGGAACAGGCCAAGCAGGGCCAGACCGACGTCGCCATCGTCCGCATCGAACAGCTGTATCCGTTCCCGCGTCCGCAGCTGGTGGCCGAGCTCAAGCGCTTCGCCAAGGCCACCGACGTGGTCTGGTGCCAGGAAGAGCCGCAGAACCAGGGCGCGTGGTACCAGATCCGCCACCACCTGGCGGCCTGCCTGCAGTCCGGGCAGACGCTGCACTACGCGGGTCGTGCACGTTCGCCGTCGCCGGCAGCCGGCCACCTCGCCGACCACGTCGCCGAGCAGGCCGCGCTGGTCGCCGACGCGCTGCGCAACCCGCTGCGCGGCGAAGTCACCGCCGAGTAACCACCGTGTCGCCCCGGGCCGCACTCGCGGCCCGGGAAAACAGATTCCTCTTACGTTCGGAATGACATTAGGACGCACCCCATGAGCACCGAGATCAAAGTTCCCGTTCTGCCCGAATCCGTCTCCGACGCCACCATCGCGACCTGGCACAAGAAAGTCGGCGACGCGGTCAAGCGCGACGAGAACCTGGTTGACCTGGAAACCGACAAGGTCGTCCTGGAAGTCCCCTCGCCCGTCGACGGCGTGCTGAAGGAAATCAAGTTTCCGGAAGGCACCACGGTCAACAGCGAGCAGCTGATCGCCATCGTCGAAGCCGGCGCCGTCGCCGCTGCGACCGCACCGGCCGCCGCCGAGAAGATCGACGCCAAGAACGTCGCCGCCACCACCGCTGAAGCCCAGCCGGTGCAGCCCAAGGCCGAGGCTGCCAAGCCTGCCGCCGCCGGCACCGAGCAGCTGCCGCCGGGCGCGCGCTTCACCGCCGTCACCCAGGGCATCGATCCGGCGCAGGTCGAAGGCACCGGCCGTCGCGGCGCGGTGACCAAGGAAGACCTGGTCAACTACGCCTCGGGCAAGGGCGTCGGCGCCGCTGGCGGCGCGCGTCCGGAAGAGCGCGTGCCGATGACCCGCATCCGCGCCCGCATCGCCGAGCGGCTGATGCAGTCGAAGAACTCGATCGCCATGCTGACCTCGTTCAACGAGGTCAACCTGGGCAAGGTCATGGCCATGCGCAAGGAACTGGGCGAGCAGTTCGAGAAGGCCAACGGCATCAAGCTGGGCTTCATGAGCTTCTTCGCCAAGGCTGCTGCCAATGCGCTGCAGAAGTACCCGGTGGTCAACGCCTCGGTCGACGGCAACGACGTGATCTATCACGGCTACGCCGACATCTCGATCGCCGTGTCGACCGACAAGGGCCTGGTCACGCCGGTGCTGCGCAATGTCGAGCGCATGGGCTTCGCCGACATCGAGAAGGGCATCGCCGACTACGCCAAGAAGGCGCGCGACGGCAAGCTCGGCCTCGACGACCTGCAGGGCGGCACCTTCACCATCACCAACGGTGGCACCTTCGGTTCGCTGATGTCGACGCCGATCGTCAACCCGCCGCAGTCGGCGATCCTGGGCATGCATGCCATCAAGGAGCGCGCGATCGTCGAGAACGGCCAGGTCATCGCCGCGCCGATGATGTACATCGCGCTGTCGTACGACCACCGCATCATCGACGGCAAGGAAGCGGTGCTGTTCCTGGTCGACATCAAGAACCAGCTCGAGAATCCGCACCGGATGCTGCTGGGCATGTAATGCATTGCTCCTTCCCCTTCAAGGGGAAGGTCGGGATGGGGATGGGTTGCAAGCGCCGTACTGCACGTGCGGCCGCGACCTGGAACCCATCCCCTCCCTAGCCCTCCCCTTGAAGGGGAGGGAACGAAAAGCTAAGGATCAAAGACGTGAGCGAACAGCAGACCTTCGACGTAGTCGTCATCGGCGCCGGCCCGGCCGGCTACCACGCCGCCATCCGCGCCGCCCAGCTCGGCCTGAAGACCGCGTGCATCGACGCCGCGCTCGGCAAGGACGGCAAGCCCGCCCTCGGCGGCACCTGCCTGCGCGTGGGCTGCATTCCGTCCAAGGCGCTGCTCGACAGCTCGCGCCAGTTCTACAACCTGCAGCACCTGTTCGGCGAGCACGGCATCACCACCAAGGACGCCAAGATCGACGTCGGCACCATGATCGCCCGCAAGGACAAGATCGTGAAGCAGTTCACCGGCGGCATCGCGATGCTGTTCAAGGCCAACAAGGTCACGCCGTTCTACGGCTTCGGCCAGCTGCAGCCGGGCAACGTGGTCAAGGTCAAGCAGCACGACGGTTCCGAAGTCGAGCTCAAGGGCACCAACGTGATCCTTGCCGCCGGCTCGGATTCGATCGAGCTGCCGTTCGCCAAGTTCGACAACGACGCCATCGTCGACAACGTCGGCGCGCTCGACTTCACCGCCGTGCCCAAGCGCCTTGGCGTGATCGGCGCCGGCGTGATCGGCCTGGAGCTGGGCAGCGTGTGGAAGCGCCTGGGCGCCGAGGTCACCATCCTCGAAGCCCTGCCCGACTTCCTCGCCGCCGCCGATGCCGAAGTGGCCAAGACCGCTGCCCGCGAGTTCAAGAAGCAGGGCCTGGACATCAAGCTCGGCGCGAAGGTGAGCAAGGCCGAGATCAAGACCAAGGGCAAGGCCAAGGAAGTCGAGGTCACCTACTCCGACGCCGAAGGCGAGAAGACGATCGTCGTCGACAAGCTTCTTGTCTCGGTCGGCCGTCGCGCCGCCAGCAAGGGCCTGCTCGCCGAGGGCACGGGCGTCAAGCTCGATGCGCGCGGCATGATCGAAGTCGACGAGCATTGCCACACCGGCGTCAATGGCGTCTGGGCGGTCGGCGACTGCGTGCGCGGCCCGATGCTGGCGCACAAGGGCTTCGAGGAAGGCATCGCCGTTGCCGAGCTGATCGCCGGCCTGCCGGGCCACGTCAACCTCGACACGGTTCCGTGGGTCATCTACACCGAGCCGGAGATTGCCTGGGTCGGCAAGACCGAGCAGCAGCTCAAGGCCGAAGGCACGCCGTTCAAGACCGGCAACTTCCCGTTCGCCGCCATCGGCCGTGCCGTGGCGATGGGCGAGCCGGCCGGCTTCGTCAAGGTCATCGCGCATGCCGAGACGGACCTGATCCTCGGCCTGCACCTGGTCGGCGTCGGTGTCTCCGAACTGGTGCACGAAGGCGTGCTGGCGATGGAGTTCAAGGGTTCGGCCGACGACCTGGCACGCATCTGCCACGCCCACCCGACCCTGTCGGAGGCGATCCACGACGCCGCCATGGCGGTCGACAAGCGCTCGATCCACAAGGCGAACTGATCGGCCTGCCGATCTCGTCGCAATGAACGAGCCGAAAGGCCGCCATCACGCAGGTGCTGGCGGCCTTTTGCTTTTCCGCACAGGACACGACCATGGCCGACGCAAATCCGATCCGTAACGTCTCCGACACCGCCGCCTGGGTGGCGGTCTACCGGGCGATGGAAAGCGAACGGCCGGACGCGATCTTCCGCGACCCGTATGCACGCCGCCTCGCCGGCGAGCGCGGCCAGGCCATCGTCGATGCGATGCCACAGGGCACCTCGATGAGCTGGCCGATGGTCGTGCGCACGGCCGTGATGGACGAGATCATCCTGCGCTGCGTTCAGGAGGGCGCGACCACTGTCCTCAACCTCGCCGCGGGCCTGGACGCGCGCGCCTATCGACTGCCGCTGCCGGCGTCATTGCGCTGGCTGCATGTCGACCTGCCGGAAATGGTCGACTACTTCCGCCGGCACATGGCGAGCGAAACGCCGCACTGCGAAGTGGAGTTCATCGCCGCGGACCTGCGCGAGCGCGCGGTGCGCCAGCAGGTCCTGGCGCACGCGGCGGGGCAAGGACCGCTGCTGGTGATCACCGAGGGACTGCTGATCTACCTCGAAGCCGAGAATGTCGCCGAGCTGGCCGCCGACCTCCATGACCTCGCGCAGGCACGGTGGTGGCTGACCGACCTGGCTTCGCCACGCCTGCTGAAGTTCCTCGAGAAGCGCTGGTCGCCGAAGCTGCGCGAGGGCAACGCCCCGTTCCGGTTTGGCCCGGCCGAAGGCACTGCATTCTTCGCGCCGTTCGGCTGGGACGAAGCCGAGTTCCGCTCCAGCTGGACCGAATCAATACGCCTCAACCGCACCGCGCCGCATGCATGGCTGTGGAAGCTCCTGCGGCTGCTGCAACCCAAACGGCTGCGCGAGGAGATGGTGCGCATGTCCGGCATCGTCCTGCTGCGCGCGCGATGAGCGCCATTGGGTCAATCATTCACTGCAACCTGGATCGATTTGAATGAAGAACGTCTGCGTCTACTGTGGCTCCAACGCCGGAGCCAAGCCGATCTACACCGAGCGCGCGATCGCACTGGGTACGCAGCTTGCCAAGCGCGGGCTGGGACTCGTCTACGGTGGCGGCAATGTCGGCCTGATGGGCGTGGTCGCCGACGCCGTGCTTGCCGCCGGCGGTGAAGTCATCGGCGTGATTCCCGAGCAGCTGGTCAACTGGGAAGTCGCGCACAAGGGCGTGACCAAACTGGAAGTAGTCGGCTCTATGCACGAGCGCAAGGCGCGCATGTTCGACCTGTCAGACGGGTTCATCGCGATGCCCGGCGGTTTCGGCACGCTCGACGAGATGTTCGAGATGCTCACCTGGCGCCAGCTGGGCATCGGCGACAAGCCCTGCACCTTCCTCGACGTGGACGGCTTCTACGAGCCGCTGATCGCAATGCTGGACCGGATGGTCACCGAACGCTTCCTGCATCCTGACCAGCGCGAGGACCTGTGGCACGGCGACGACATCGACGCGATGCTGACGTGGATGGAGGCATACCAGCCCGCGGCTGCGTCGAAGTGGATGGATGAGAAGCGGCGCAAGGCGCTGAGGTGACGCCCGTCGTCCCGGCCCTCTCCGCATTCCCGCCCTCACCGCATTCCCGCCCTCTCCGCATTCCCGCCCTCACCGTCATCCCGGCGAACGCCGGGATCCAGTGCCGGAGCATCAAGCGGGACGACATCACGAACTGACAGTTTGCGGGCCTGGATCCCGGCGTGCGCCGGGATGACGGGCTGTTTGTTGCTGCTTTAGGATCCAATCTGGACTCATGGAGGAGTCGCAGGTGAAGCAGCCATGCGTTTACATTCTGGCCAGCGCACGAAACGGTACGCTTTACATTGGCGTCACGTCAGATCTGATCAAGCGCATCTTTGAACACCGCACCGACGCGGTTGACGGATTCACCAGGCGCTACAACGTCCATACCCTGGTCTGGTACGAACTCCACGAATCGATGGAATCCGCGATATCCCGCGAGAAGGCCCTGAAAGAATGGCGTCGGGCATGGAAGCTCGACCTGATAGAGAATGCGAACCCGCGATGGCGAGACCTGTTCGCGGATATCATGGGCTGACGCGCCCCACTGGATCCCGGCGCTCGCCGGGATGACGGAATCAAGACGATGACGATGCCCACTTCCTTCAACGCCTTCCGCATCCACAACGACGACGCCGGTTATCGCAGCGGCATCGAGCAGGTTTCGATCGACGACCTGGCAGCTGGCGAAGTCGTCATCAGGACCGCCTACTCCTCGGTCAACTTCAAGGATGCGCTCGCCGGCACCGGGCAGGGCAAGATCCTGCGTCGCTTCCCGCTTGTCGGGGGCATCGACGTCGCTGGTCATGTCGTGGCGTCGACCGATCCGGCATTTCGTGAAGGCGATGAAGTGCTGGTCACCGGCTGCGGGCTCAGCGAGACGCGCGATGGCGGTTATGGCCAGTACGCGCGACTGGAATCGAAGTGGGTGATCCCGCTGCCCAAGGGCCTGAACCTGCGCGAGAGCATGATCCTGGGCACGGCCGGATTCACCGCCGCGCTGGCTCTGTTGCGCATGACCGAGAACCGGCAGACGCCCGAGCTCGGTCCGCTTGCAGTCACCGGTGCCAGTGGCGGCGTCGGTTCGCTGGCGCTGGACATCTTCAGCCGTGCCGGGTTCGAAGTGCATGCGGTCAGCGGCAAGGCCGAGCACGCCGATTACCTCAAGGCCATCGGCGCCAGCCAGGTGCTCGGGCGCGATGCCCTCGCCACCACGCGCCCCATGGAGACGGCGCGATTCGGCGGCGGCCTCGACAACGTCGGCGGACCGATGCTGACCAGCCTGCTGGCGCAGACCATGCCTTACGGCAACGTCGCCAGCGCCGGGCTCGCTGCCTCTGCCGAACTCGACGCAACCGTGATGCCGTTCATCATTCGCGGTGTTTCGCTGCTCGGCGTCGCCTCCGCCGGCACCGCCCGCGACATCCGCGAAGCGGTGTGGCAGCACCTGGCAAGCGACTGGAAGCCGCGCCACCTCGACCGCATCTGCATGCGCGAAGTGCGCCTGGAACAGCTGCCCGAGGTGTTCGCCTCGATGCTGGCGGGCGGCTCGCTCGGCCGGACCTTGGTGGCGGTGGCCTGATCGGGATTTCACTACCGGCACCGGGTTCCCGGTTCCGGATCCTGAAGCCCTCGCGCATTCACCCCGCTATTGCGGCCCCACCGCCGACCGCTACAATCGCGTCAAGTTCAGGGGGAAACATATGGCGCGCATTCTGATCGTCGACGACTCGCCGTCGCAGTTGATGGGCATCCGTCGCATCGTCGAGAAGCTTGGCCACGAAGCATTGACGGCCGAGGACGGCGCCGCAGGGGTGGAAGCGGCCAAGCGCGAGCTTCCGGACATGGTGTTGATGGACGTGGTCATGCCCAACCTCAACGGGTTCCAGGCGACGCGTTCGATCTGCCGCGACCCGAGCACCAAGCACATTCCGGTCGTCCTGGTCACCACCAAGGACCAGGACACCGACCGCGTCTGGGGCATGCGCCAGGGTGCCAAGGCCTACATCACCAAGCCTTTCAGCGAGAGCGACCTGGCCGACATCATCGCCCAGATGATTCCGGCCTGACGGCTGCGGTCTGACTGGCGACCCCGCGCCGCAGGGTCGCCAGCATGCTCAGGCGCGACGCCAGTCGTCGCCGAACGCCTCACGCATCGTTTCATACGCTTGCCGCTGCGCGTCGTCCTGGGCGCGCGGCGCGAGCACTTCCAGCTCGACCAGCTGATCGCCTGCCGCCACCTTGCCCGATGCATCGCCGGGCAATCCGCGTCCGCGCAGGCGCAACTTGCGGCCGGCCTCGGAATTGGCGGGAATCTTCAACTCCACCGCGCCGCCGAGGGTCGGCACGCTGACCGCGGCTCCCAGCGCCGCTTCCCACGGCGCCACCGGCAGCACGTAGATCACGTTGCGGCCGTCGACTTCGAACTGCGGGTGGGCGGCGTACTCGATCTCCAGCAACAGGTCCCCTTGCGCACCCTGCCCGCCCAGGCGGATCACCTGGCCCGGGCGTATGCCCTTGGGGATGCGCACATCAAGCGTGCGATCGTTGACCGAGATGCGCACGCTGCCGCCGTCATGCACGGTTTCCAGCGACACGGCCAGCTTGGCTCGCGTGTCACCGCGCGGCTGTGCACCGCGCTGGCCGAAACCGCCGGCGCGGCCGCGTCCGAACATGCTCTCGAAGAAATCGCTGAAGCCGCCGCCGGCACCGCCGCCGGCGAAGATCTCGTCGAAGTCGACACCGCCACCGTAGCCGCCGCCACCGAAGCCGCCAGGCGGCGGCTGCACTTCGTCGCCGGGGCGATAGCCGCGCGCGCGCAGCTGGTCGTAGGCCGCGCGCTTCTGCGGGTCGCGCAGTGCTTCGTAGGCTTCGTTGATCGCCTTGAACTTCTCCTCGGCGCCGGTTTCCTTGCTGACGTCCGGGTGGAACTTGCGGGCGAGCCGGCGATAGGCCGTCTTGATCTCGGCTTCACCGGCGCTGGGCTCAACGCCCAGGGTCTCGTAATAATCCTTGAACTGCATGCTCTGGCTCCATCATTGCAATGGCCATGGCCTGGGGCCCGACGTGGCGGGTCGAGGCAGACAATGGCAGCCGCGCAGTCGATTTCAAGTGACTTTGACGCGGCATTCCTGGCGCTGCCAGTATGGTGCCCATTCTCACCGGAGTCCCCCATGCCCATCCAGATCGGCGATCACATCCCCGAGGTTACCCTGCAGCGCATTCGCGAAGGCGTCGAGACGCTCGACACCAATGCCCTGTTCGACGGTCGCAACATCGTCCTGTTCGCGGTGCCCGGTGCCTTCACGCCGACGTGCTCTGAGAAGCACCTGCCCGGCTTCGTGCAGCACTTCGACGAGTTCCGCAGCCAGGGCGTCGATGTGGCCTGCATGTCGGTCAACGACCCGTTCGTGATGCAGGCCTGGGGCCAGAGCCAGCACGTGCCCGAGGGGCTGATGATGCTCGCCGACGGCAACGGCGACTTCGCCCGCGCACTCGGCCTGGAGCTGGACGCCAGTGCCTACGGCATGGGCCGCCGCGCCCGTCGCTTCTCGCTGTACGCCGAGGACGGCGTGGTGAAGCTGCTCAACGTCGAAGCACCGGGCGAGTTCCGCGTGTCATCGGCCGAGCACATGCTGTCCCAGCTCAAGCAGGACCTGTGAAAGCTCGCTGCGCACCTAGCGCAGCACACTGAACTGTATTCGCGACCACGCACCGCTGTCGGCCAGGGCCGTCAGCGTGTGCGTGCCAGGCTCGCCGAAGTCGTGCACGAACGCACCCGCGCCGCTGGACTCGCCGATCAGCCGACCGTCGAGCAACCAGCGGATGCGCATGTCGCTGCCGAGTGCACGCAACGACAATCGCACCCGATGCTCGCTTCCTGGCGCACGCGCCAGCGTCGCGCGATCGGCCAGTCCGTCGATTCGCAGTTCTTCGACCGCATTACGCCCATCGGCCACGCAATCGGCCGCCAGCGGCGGCAGCGTCGCTGCCTGGCGGGTCTGCAAAGGCAGCCACGGCGAGGCCAGCACCGGCCAGCGCGCCAGCTGGCGCGTCGCCCGCACATGCGGCGCGGCGCATTCCCCGGACAGGCGAAGGCCACTGCGCGCATCCACTTCGAAGCGCTCGACACCGGTGTTCCACAGCCGTGCATCGCGCTCGGCCATGGTCGGTGGCAATGAACCCTCCAGCGTCCATGCCTGCATGCGGCGCTGGCACAGCTGTGGTGCCTGCGGGTCCGGTGGCAGGCCCAGCGGCCAGCACACTTCCACGTCTTCGACCGTGGGCGGCGGTGTCCGCGGCGATGCATCGCCGCGTTGGCGCGGCAGCGTGTCGATCACTTCGAACAGCAGTGGCAACGCCGTCACCGCACCGTACTGCCCGGGCAACGGCGTTCCGTCCGGTCGACCGACCCAGACGCCCACCGTGTAGCGGCGCGTACTGCCGAGCGCCCAGGCGTCGCGGAAGCCGTAGCTGGTGCCGGTCTTCCAGGCGACCCGCGGCCGGCCGCCGGCGTCGAACGTATCGGCGGCGCTGCCCGGTCGCGGATTGGCCTGGAGAATCTCGCGCACGATCCACGCCGCTCCGGGCGACATGAGGCGCCGCTCCAAGCGCGGGGCATCGGATGTGTAACGCACCTTGCCAGCGACACCGTCGCGGTTGAGCGCGGCGTAGGCGCCGACCAGGTCTTCGAGCTTCGCCCCCGTGCCGCCGAGGATCATCGCCAGGTTGGGCGAGGCGCCACGCGGCCACTGCAGGCGGATGCCCGCGTGCGCCAGGCGCGCGGAAAAGCGCGCCGGCCCGATCCGGTCGAGCAGGTCCACGGCGGGCACGTTCAACGACAGGCGCAGGGCCTGCGCGGCGCTGACCGGGCCATTGAACGCGGCGTCGAAGTTGCCGGGCCGGTAGCCGCCGAACGACTGCGGTGCGTCGACCAGAAGGCTTTCGGAGTGGATCAGGCCATCGTCGAGCGCCAGTCCATACAGGAACGGTTTGAGTGTCGAGCCGGGCGAACGCCAGGCCTTGACCATGTCGACGTGGCCCAACCGGCTTGCGTCGGCGAACTCGGCCGAACCGACGTAGGCACGCGCCTCCAGCGTGGCGTTGTCGACCACGAGCAGCGCTGCGGAGGTACGCGCGGGCAAGTCGGAGAAATAGCGGGTGACACGCTCTTCCAGCGTACGTTGCAGCTCCGGATCGATCGTCGATACCAGCCGCGATGCCTGCGGATGTTCGAAGCGGAGGCGCTGTGCGAGCAACGGTGCGAGCAGCGGCGGTTGCAGCGACCGTGCCACCACCGGTTCGATGCGGGCGTCGGCCACTTGCTCGCGCGACCACACGCCCAGTGCCTGCATGCGCGACAGCACCTTGTCCCGGGCGATGCGGGCGCGTTCGGGCTCGCGGTCCGGTCGCAGGCGGCTGGGTGCTTGCGGCAGCACGGTCAGTAGCGCTGCCTCCGCGTGCGACAGGCGCGACGCCGGCTTGCCGAGGTACGCCCAGCTGGCCGCCTCGACACCTTCGACGGTGCCACCGAATGGCGCGCGCTGCAGGTACAGCGCGAGGATCTCCTGCTTGGACAGGTGCACTTCCAGCTGCATCGCCCGCAACACCTGGCGCAGCTTCGCCCATGGCGTGCGCGTGCCGGTGCGCATCGCCGGATCGAGGATGCGTGCGACCTGCATGGTCAGTGTCGATCCGCCCGAGACCACCCGCCCGCTGCGCAGCCACTGCCCGCCTGCGCGCAGCATCGCGACGGGATTGATTCCGGGATGTTTCCAGAACCAGCGGTCTTCGTAATTCAGCAGTGCTTGCAGGTATAGCGGCGAAACCTGTTCGGCGGTGATGGGATACCGCCAGATTCCTTTGCGATCGGCGAAAGCGCGCAGCGGGGTTCCGTCGGCGGCGACCACGACGGCGCCGTCGTCGTTCTTGTCAGGCAAGGGCAAGGGGAATGCGAGGTCGAGAAGCATGGCGCTGACGAGCACCAGCAGCGCAGCCAGGCACACCACGAGGGCGCGCCGGCGTCGTCGCTGTGGCTTGCTGCTCGATATTGCCCTGCTCACTTCACTGACCACTCAACTAGTCACCGTCGTCCCGGCGAACGCCGGGACCCAGGCCGTCACGGCGTCCTCATCGGCACGCCCCGGTTCCTGACCGGTTGCGGGCCTGGATCCCGGCGTACGCCGGGATGACGTGCTCCGTCGGGATGACGGGAGGCTTTTCATCCGCCTCCCGGCTGCGTCACCGTCACCGTTGCCGGCACCGATTTGCCGACGCCACGCAACTGCGGCCGGTACATGTCCTCCACCAGCGGCGGCGGCACGGTGTAGGTGCCCGGCGTCACCGCCCGCAGCAGGTAGAACACGCGCGCGGTGTTACCGGTTTCGAGCTTGAGCGCGGCGACGTAGCGATCGTCGCGGAACTCCTCGTGTCGTACTTCCGCCGCCTCGTCACGGTCGGCGATCTCGATGCCGTCGATCACCACGCCGGCCCACTGCTTGCCGTCGCCAAGGTTGAAGTTCTCGATCTCCAGGCCGGCCGGCAGCAGGTCGGTCAGCAGTGCGTCGGGCATGTCCCGGCTGGGCGTGATGGCGACCTGCACGATCAGCGCCTCGCCCTCCTCCAGCACGCCACCCTTCCACTGCGTGCCATCGGTGGCGAAGTACTTTCGCGACACCTTGATCAGCGACTCGTCCGGTTCCGGTGCGCGGCGCGGGACGCCGGCCACTTCGAAGCTGGCAAACAGCGGTGGCTCGCCTTTGGCGATGAACGACACGCCGCGCAGCAATGCGGCATGGTCAAAGGTGCGGCCGATGATCCGAGCAGAAGCCGCATCGGTCACGACCTCGCCCACCTTCCACTGGCCCGACACCTGCTTGCCCTTCTCGGCCATCAGCGCCTTGCCCAGCCGCGCCAGCGCCACCTGTTCCTGCGTGCTCAGCCACATCCAGCCGCTGTTGCGGCGTGCGTCGAGTTCGCGACCCAGGTCCACCGCCCGCGCGTCGTACGCCGGCGTCGCCAGGTCGTGCTCGTGGACGAGTGCGATCATCAGTGCATCGTCACGCACGCGGCTGCCGTAGTCGCCAAGGTATTCCGGCCGGTCCACCGGATCGCGCGCGAAACCTTCCGCGATCGCCTTGCCGCCGCGCGCCTTGTCGCCCTGCAGCGTCAACGCCAGGCCCAGGTGCACCAGCGGCAGCCCGGTCAGGCTCTGCTTGCGATCGTTGTCGTAGAGCGCGCGCAGCGTGCCCAGCGGCGCACGATTCACCCGCGCCAGGACGTAACCTGCATGTGCCTGGTAGGCAAACTTCAGGTGCTCGCGCCGGTCGTAGCCGAAGAACGCCTGACCGCCTGACAGCAGGTCTTCATTGAGGACCTTCAGCGCCTTCTGCAACACGGTGTCGGGGACTGCGAAACCGGCCTCGCGCGCGTCCAGCAGGAACTCGACCACGTAAGGCGTGATCAGCGGATTGACGTAGTCGCCACTGCCCCACATCGAGAAGTGACCCGAACCGATCTGCATCGCCGCCAGGCGTCCAAACGCGCCTTCCATCCGCGTGCGGCGCAGCTTCGCATCCAGTCCGGTGACGCCGAGCATGCGCGCGGTCGCATCGTCCAGCTCGAGCGCGGCGAAGCCCTTGCTGGTGGTCTGCTCGGCGCAGCCGTAGGGGTACTCCAGCGCGCCTTTCAGCGCACTCGCGAACGGGATCGGCGGCAATGCGCTGACCGACAGTTGCGCGTTGACGGAGTCGGGCATCAGGCCCTCGGCCAGGTCCGCCGGCAGTGGCACCGCGCCTGCGGCATCGAGGACACGCGTACGGGCGCGCAGCACCGACGGCCACGCCGGCCGCACGGGCACCTCGTAGCGGCGGTCGACCTTGTAGCCGTTGCCCTGCACGCGCACGCGTACCTGGGCGGTGCTGTACCCCTCCCTGGCCTGCAACGGGAAGGTGTAGGTGGTCTTCGCCTCCGTACCAAGGCTGGCAGTGCGCCCGCCATCGGCCAGCGACACCGGACCTTCGCCGTTGACCTCGACCTTGAACTCGCCGGCACGGCCGGTGAAATTCTGCACGTCCAGGGTGACGTTGCTGCGGTCGCCAGGTGCGAGCACGCGCGGCAGGCTGGCTTCGGCAAGGATCGGCGCACGTACGATGGTCTCGCGATCGCGGCTGCCGTATCGGTTGCCCGAGTACACCAGTGCCGACACACGAAGCGTGCCATTGAAGTCGGGAACCGCGAGGTTGATGCGCGCATTGCCGCGCGCATCGAGCTTCACGGGACCGGCGAACAGGTCGACCGTCTGCACGCGCGCAGTCGGACGCCTTGCCTGCGGCAACGCCGCCAATGCCATGTCGCCGCCGAAGCGCAGCTTGGCGATTCCGCCCTCGAAGCTTTCGATCACGCGACCGTAGACGTCATACGCATCGACACCCAGTCGGCGCTGGGCGAAGAATTGCGCGGCCGCATCGGGCACCGGGAAGCGGGTGATGTTGAGGATGCCGACATCGACCGCCGACACCGTCACGAACGCGTCCTGGCCCGCCAGCTGCGGCACGCTCACCGTTACCGGCAGATCGCGCTCGGGCTGCATCAGCGCCGGCGCCGACAGGCCAACGGCGACCTTGCGATCGCGCCGGTCCATGGTCACGTGGGCGACGCCGACAGCGCGTGCGGGTGTGACCTTGCTCGGCGCGCTGCCACCGCGGAACACCAGCGCAGTGACATACACGTCATGTCGTTCCCAGTCCTTCGTCACCGGGATCTCGAACGTGCTGCCGGCCTTCACTTCGATGTCCTGCACGTAGAGCATGCGATCGCTCTCGACCATCAGCAGTCCCTTGCCCTCGTGCGGTGGCGTCAACGTCACCTTGAGCGTGTCGCCGGCGCGGTAGGCCGTCTTGTCGAGGGCGAGCTTGACCTTGTCGGGGCGCGCGTCGAGGCCGCGGTTGTCGTCGTCCCAGCTCCAGCCGGCGGTGAACGGGTAGCGCGTGGTCAGTTTCGTCGCCGGATCGAAAACGTCGACGCGGTAGTCGCCCCACTCGACCGGGAAGTCGATCCGCTGTGGCACGTCGCCGACATCTAGCGTGCGTGTCTGGATGTCCTCATGGCGGCGGGTGAAGTCGTAGTCCCAGCCGCCATCGTCCTGGTAGTTCCAGTGGTAATCGCGATGCTCGCGGACCAGCGTCACGCGCAGGCCCTTGCCCGCCCGCGGCTTGCCGTCGCTGCCGACGCGGGCCAGTTCGAAGCCCGCAGTTGCGTTGGCGTCGCTGCCTTCCTTGTCGTCGAACAGCGGACGCACGCCGACGATCGCTTCGGCCGGCCACAGCACGCGCTTGACGCTGCGGTTGACGCTGCGACCGCCGCTCTCGAACACACTGCCGGTCACGATCGCGGCAATCGTGCTGACCGGTTTTGCCTCGGCCGGCAAGGCGATGTCCTGCTGCAGCCGGCCGTTGGCATCGAGTTTCGCATCGACGACGTCCTTGGCCTCCTTCGGCAGCGACAGTGTCGGATCACCGAAGAAGTACCCCGGCATCTGCTCCAGCGGGTGCTGTTCCACCGCCACCGCCAGCTTCGCGGTGAAGCGGTTGCCCGCGGCCGGCGCGCCATAGAGATAAGCGCCTTCCACGGCCAGGTGCACCGGTTCGCCCGGCTTGAGCACCGGCTGCGCCTGCAGATCGAGCTTGAGCCGTTCCGGCAGGAACTCCTCCACACGAAGGGTCATGCCCTGCACCGCCTCCTTGCTGCCCGGATCGGTGCGGAACTCGATGCGCCAGCGACCGGTGGCCGCGTCCACCGGGATTACCTGCGCGTGCCGCACATAACCCTGCGGATCGGGTTGCAGGCGGGTCTCCAGAAAGGTCTTGCCGTCTGGCTGCACGTAGCGCAGGAACAGCGGCTGCAACGGCTTGCCCTTGGTCGCGACCGGCTGTCCATCCTGGTCGCGCAGCAGCGCCGAAACGCGCACGGTTTCGCCAGGACGGTAGAGGTCGCGTCCCGACCAGGCGAACACGTCGAACCAGGCCTGCTCGCGACCACTGACCGCGAACTCCGACAGGTCCAGTGCCGGCTGGTTGAACGGCAGCATCGACACGTCCTTGCCGTGCGACGCCACAAGCACGTGTCCGGAATCGAGCGTGTAGCCCAGCATCACGTTGCCGTTGCCGTCGGTCTCGCCCTTCATCACCGTCTCGCCCTTGCCGTCGAGCACCTTCAGCTCAACGCCGCCGACGGCCGACCCCTTGTGCAGCGAAGCGGCGTGGACGAACAGCTTGTCCTTGTAGGCGCGTGCGTGCAGGCCCAGGTCACTGACGGTGAAGAACGCGGTCTCGTAGCGATCCTGGAACTCGCCCGCGCGCTTCATCACCGCGAAGTACAGGCCGGGCTGCTGCAGCTCCTTGATGTCCTGCAATGGCAGGTAGGTCAGCACGCGTTCGTTGGTCTTCCCGCCGAGCACGAAGCGATTGACGTAAACCGGCTCGGCAAGACGCTCCATCGGCGTCTTGTCGCTGTATTCGCTGCCCAGCTCCCAGCTGCCACGACGGCCGCCGCGCTGGTACTGGGCGAAGAACCGCGGCAACTCCTTGTCGCGCACGCGCAGGAACTCGACATCGACCTCGGAGACATTCACCGATACCACCGGCAGGCCGCGGCTTTCGCGCGCCGGCAGGACGCTGCCCTGCGAGGCGAATCCGACCACCGGATCCAGCGGCCCGGTATGCACCTGCTTGCGCATCGGCTGACCCAGACGATCACCGGCGGCCGCGGTCAGCCCGCCCTTGATCGCGACCACATAATCACGACTGGCATCGACATGCGGGAAACGCAGCACCTTGGCATCGTCCGAAAGTACCCAGCTGCCCTTGATCACCGCGCCGTTGGCATCGGTAACGGAAATCAGCTGGTCGAAGTCCTGGCTGCCCACCAGCGGCCGGCTGAATTCGAGCGCGATCGCCATCTGCTCGTCAGCCTTCTGGTCGGGATAGGCCGCGACCAGCGCGAACCCCTGCACGGCTTCGCGCTTGCCCTGAACCGCTTCGCCGCTGACCGCGGGCAGCTGGCCATCGGCATCGCGCTTGCAGCCTGCACACAGCAATGTCGCCGCCATGACGACGGCGACCAGGCTGCGCAACAAGCGGCCTCGCAACCGTCGGCTCGACGACGACGCTACGCGCCGTGGGGGGGCATGCGGCGAGACATGGACGGTTCCTTCCGTTACGGATACGCGCTTCATGCGACCTCCCCTGATTTTCGCGAAGTATAGGAGGATCGCGACTGGAACCGTTCACGCCTTCTGCGCGTCAGCTACCGTTGGTGTCGCCGCTGCCCTGCATGGGCAGACACACGGAATTGCGATCGTCTATGCGATCATCCACGCGCCGGGCCGTGGCCCGCCCGCCTTTCCCCGGACCGCGATGCTGCACGAACACATGCCCTCCTTGGCCAGTGAACCAGGCGCCGGCATGCCGGTTCCGGGTAACGGGCCGCGCCGTTCCCTCCTCGTGATCCGCCAGGGTGCGTTCGGCGACCTGGTCCAGGCCGACGGCGCCCTGCGCGATATCCGCGCGCACCACCCGGATGCGCACATCACCCTGCTGGTCGCGCCACAGTTCCGCCAGTTGATGGCCCGGTGCCCGCACGTGGACGCGCTGATCGTCGACCCGCGCGCGCCGTGGCTCCGCATCGACCACAACCTGGAGTTGGTGCGGGAGTTGCGCGGGCGTCGATTCGACCGCGTCTACGACCTCCAGGGTAGCCAGCGCACGCGCCTGTACCGGCGCCTGCTGAGCCCTGGCCTGCCCTGGCACGGAAGGGATAACCCCGGTTCCAGCGCGGTGCCGGACCGGATCGCGTATGCCCGCCTCCTCGCAGAGGCCGGCGTGCCCGCGACGCAAACGGGCGCGCCTGACGTGGGCTGGATGGCCGACGATGTGTCCGCCCTGCTCACCGCGGCCGGCGTCGAAGCAGGCTACGTCGCGCTGATTCCCGGAAGTGCAGCCCGTCATCCGCAAAAGCGCTGGCCCCACTACGCGGAGCTTGCCCGGCGCCTGGTCGCCGCTGGCCGGCAGGTCGTGGTCGCGCCCGGTCCGGACGAGCTCGACCTTGCCCGGACCCTGCCCTGCCAGGTGTTGCTGGGGCCCTCGGGTTTCCTGGACTGGTTCGCCCTCGCCGGCGTGCTGGCCAACGCCGCCTTCGTCGTCGGCAACGACACCGGGCCCACCCACCTCGCCGCCTGCCTGGGGACACCGGGCCTGGCGCTGTTCGGGCAGCACACCAGCGTGCAACGAACCGGAATCCGCGTGCGCTCGTTCGATGCGATCGAGGTGGCGGAGCTGCAGAAGCTGTCGGTGGATGAAGTGATGGCGCGCGTCCCTCCGCTTCCGTAGCCGCGGATGCCGGAAACGAAAACGCCGCCTTTCGGCGGCGTTTTCGTTACTGCGTCCGATCAACCCGCAATCGGGGTGGTCTCGACGGCGCCGTCGCCGGCACCCGGGTCGATCACCGCTTCGCCGCCTTCCTCGTCCTCGTCCAGCGAGGCATCGACGCGCTCGATGGTCTGCAGGCTTTCATCGGCGGCCAGGCGCATCAGGGTCACGCCCTGCGTGTTGCGGCCGACCTGCGAGATCTCCGCCGCGCGCGTACGCACCAGCGTGCCGCCGTCGGAGATCAACAGCACGTCGTGGTGATCCGACAGCTGCACCGCACCGACCAGCATGCCGTTGCGCTCGGTGGTCTTGAGCGCGATCACGCCCTGGGTGCCACGACCCTTGCGCGGGTATTCCTCCAGCGAGGTGCGCTTGCCGAAGCCGCGTTCGCTGGCGGTGAGGATGTCGCCGTCGCCTTCGACCACGATCAGGCTGACCACGTGCGCGCCGCTGGTGTCCGCGGCGCCGTCCTCGCCTTCCTCGCCCTCGGCCAGGCGGATGCCGCGCACGCCGGTGGCGGTACGGCCCATCGAGCGCACCGCGTCCTCGGCGAAGCGCACGGCCTTGCCGTTGCTCGCGAACAGCATGATGTCGCGGGTGCCGTCGGTCAGCGAGACATCGACCAGGGCGTCACCGTCGTCGAGGTTGATCGCGATCTTGCCGCGCTGCAGGCGGAAGGCGAACTCGGTGAGCGGGGTCTTCTTGACCGTACCATTGCGCGTGGCGAAGAAGACGAACTGGTCTTCGACGTACTCGCGCACCGGCAGCACCGCCTGCACCTGCTCGCCGGCTTCCAGCGGGATCCAGTTGATGATCGGGCGACCGCGCGCGTTCGGACCGGCATCGGGCAACTGGTGCACCGGCAGCCAGAACACGCGGCCGGCGCTGGTGAAGGTCAGCAGCGTGTCATGCGTGTTGACCAGCCACAGGTGGTCGATGAAATCCTCGTCCTTGGTCGCTGCCGCATTGCGGCCCTTGCCGCCGCGCTTCTGCGCGCGGTAGGTGCTGACCGGCTGGCGCTTGGCGTAACCCGAGTGCGACAGGGTGACGACCACGTCTTCCGGCGCGATCAGGTCGAGGATGTCGAGGTCTTCCTCGCTGGCACGGATCTCGCTGCGGCGTGCATCGCCGAACTCTTCCTTGACGTTGCGCAGCTCGGTGCGGATCACTTCCAGCAGCACGTTCGGATCCTCGAGGATCTCGATCAGGCCGCGGATGGTTTCCAGCAGCAGCTTGTACTCTTCGGTCAGCTTGTCCTGCTCCAGCCCGGTCAGGCGGTGCAGGCGCATCTCGAGGATCTGCTGGGCCTGGGTTTCGGTGAGCTGGTAGAAGCCATCGACCAGGCCGACGCCGGCCGGCAGGTCTTCCGGACGCGAGGCATCGGAACCGGCCGCCGACAGCAGCGCGCCGACCAGGCCGGCTTCCCACTTGCGGGCGAGCATGCGGTCGCGCGCTTCGTTGGGATTCGCCGACGTCTTGATCAGCTCGATCATCTCGTCGATGTTGGCCAGCGCAACCGTCAGGCCTTCGAGGATGTGGGCGCGCTGGCGGGCCTTGCGCAGCTCGAAGATCGTGCGACGGGTCACCACCTCGCGGCGGTGGCGCACGAACACTTCCAGCAGGTCCTTCAGGTTCAGCAGCTTCGGTCGGCCGTCGACGATGGCGACCATGTTGATGCCGAACACCGACTCCATCTGCGTCTGCTGATAGAGGTTGTTGAGCACGACTTCCGCCGACTCGCCGCGCTTGACCTCGATGAAGATGCGCATGCCGTCCTTGTCGGACTCGTCGCGCAGCTCGCTGATGCCCTCGAGCTTCTTTTCCTTGACCAGCTCGGCGATCTTCTCGATCAGCCGCGCCTTGTTGACCTGGTACGGGATCTCGGTGACGACGATCGCTTCGCGGCCGTTGTCGGCCACTTCGACCTCGGCGCGCGCGCGCATGCGCACGCGGCCACGGCCGGTGCGGTAGGCGTTCACGATGCCGGCGGTGCCGTTGATGATGCCCGCGGTCGGGAAGTCCGGACCCGGTATGTACTGGATCAGGCCGTCGACATCGATGGTCGGGTCGTCGATCAGGGCGATCGTGGCGTCGATCACTTCCGACAGGTTGTGCGGCGGGATGTTGGTCGCCATGCCGACGGCGATGCCGGCGGAACCGTTGACCAGCAGGTTCGGCACACGGGTCGGCATGACCGTGGGCTCGAGTTCCTTCTCGTCGTAGTTGGGCTGGAAGTCGACGGTTTCCTTGTCGATGTCGGCCATCAGCTCATGGGCGATGCGCGACATGCGTGCTTCGGTGTATCGCATCGCCGCGGCGTTGTCGCCGTCGATCGAGCCGAAGTTACCCTGGCCGTCGACGAGCATGTAGCGCAGCGAGAACGGCTGGGCCATGCGCACCAGGGTGTCGTACACCGCGGTGTCGCCGTGCGGGTGGTACTTACCGATGACGTCACCGACGATACGCGCCGACTTGTAGTACGGCTTGTTGCTGTGGGCACCGAGCTCGTTCATCGCGTAGAGCACGCGGCGGTGGACTGGCTTGAGTCCGTCGCGCGCGTCCGGGAGCGCGCGCCCGACGATGACGCTCATGGCGTAATCGAGGTAGCTGCGGCGCATCTCGTCTTCGAGATTGACCGGGATGATTTCCTTGGCGAGTTCGGCCATCAGGTTTCCGTTCGTTGGTTGTCCGCAGCGACGACTGCGGTCGGGCATCACGTCTTGAAGAACCGTCGCGGCAACTGCCCGCCAGGCCTGCGTCGCGGACCCCGTCAGGGGCCCTTTGACAGCCCGTCGTCGACGGCTTCAAAAGGACACGAAATCATAGCACGGAACGGGGTCCCGCTGCTGCCTGATTCCCACGCAGAAACAAGCAGTTGCGGGGGTTTTTAAAGAGGGTTTATGGGCATGGCGCTCATCCCGGCGAACGCCGGGATCCAGGCCCTCGGCGGATGTGTGGCCAGCCTGGGTCCCGGCGTTCGCCGGGATGACGGCGCGCTCAGCCGAAGGCGACCTTCATGGCCGCCGCATCCGGCCGCTCGATCACCCCGCGCTCGGTCACGATCGCGTCGATCAGTTCGTGCGGGGTCACGTCGAACACCGGGTTCCAGGCGCCCACGTCCTCGGCCGCGGTACGCACGCCGCCGACGCCGAACAACTCGCCCGGGTCGCGTTCCTCGATGTGGATGGCGTCGCCGGACGGGGTCTCCATGTCGACCGTCGAGGACGGGGCCACGACCATGAACTTCAGGCCGTGGTGGCGTGCCGCGATCGCCAGCTGGTAGGTGCCGATCTTGTTGGCCGTGTCGCCGTTGGCGCAGATGCGGTCGGCACCGACCACGACCCACTGCACGTCGCCGGTCTTCATCAGGTGCGATGCGGCGGAGTCGGCGATCAGGGTCGGGGCGATGCCGTCCTGCTGCAGCTCCCACACCGTCAGGCGCGCGCCCTGCAGCCACGGCCGCGTCTCGCCGGCGAACACCTTTTCGATGCGGCCTTCGGCCACGCCGGCGCGGATCACGCCCAGGGCGGTGCCGAAGCCTGCGGTCGCCAGCGAACCGGTATTGCAGTGGGTCAGCACGCCGCTGCCCGGCGCGATCAGGGCGGCGCCCAGCGCGCCCATGCGGCGGTTCGCGGCGAGGTCTTCGTCGGCGATCGCGTGCGCTTCGCGCTCGAGCACTTCGCGCCAGTCGGCGCCGGCGGCGGCAAGGGTGCGGCGCATTCGCGCCAGTGCCCAGGCCAGGTTGACCGCGGTCGGCCGTGCGGCGTTGAGATGCTGCATGGCCGGCTCGAGCTTGCCTGCGGCCTGCGCGCCATCGGCGGCGTCGACTTCACGCGCGGCCAGCACCACACCCCAGGCGGCGGCGATGCCGATGGCCGGAGCGCCGCGCACGGTGAGGGCATGGATGGCTTCAGCCACGGCAGCGCTGTCGTTGCAGGTCACGTACTCGACCACGAACGGCAGCTTGCGCTGGTCGAGCAGTTCCAGGGCCTGCCCGGTCCAGCGGATCGGGCGGATGCGGTCGTAACGGTCGAAATCGATGGTGGTGTTCATGCGTGCAGTTTAGCGAACTGCACGCTTGCCCTCCCCTCCGCCGCCGGCGAAAGGGAGGGCGGACGGCGCGATTGCCTTACAGGACGCTGAAGTCGCCGCGGCAGCCGTTGCTCACCCAGACGCCGTTGCGGTCCCAGCCCCAGCTCTGGCCTTCGATGCACGGCGCCTTGGACGCCTGGCGGACCAGTCGGGCATCGCGACGGATCGTCACGTTGCAGCGGCGCTCGCGGCGATCGTCGGAGCCGCAGTACAGCTTCTGCGCCTGCGCACCGTTCCAGCCACCGCCGTTGCCGCCGCCGTTCCAGCCACCGCCATTGCCGCCTCCGTGGCCGCCGCCGTAACCACTGGCGAACTCGGCGCGACAGCCTTCGTCGACCCAGACGAAGCCGCGGCCGGTGCCCCAGGTACGGCCCTCGATGCATGGCGACTTCGAGTACTGGCGCACGATATAGGCGCTGCGGCCGTCGATCTGGCACTGCACGTAGCGGTTGTCGTTGGAATCGCAGCGCACGCTGCGGCCGCCGCCGTTGTTGCCTCCGTTGCCGCCGCCCCATCCCCCACCCTGGCCGCCACCCTGGCCACCGCCGTGGCCGCCACCCTGCCCGGCACGGACCAGCGCGAACTCGGCGCGGCAGCCGCCATTGACCCACACGCCGTTGCGGTCGTACCCCCAGGTACGTCCCTCCACGCATGCGTTCTTGGAGTACTGCCGCAGCAACAGCACGCCATTACGTGTGTCGGCGGCGCACTGGCGGTGTTTGTTGTCGTTGGAGTCGCAGCGGACGGTCGGCGTGGTGCCGCCGTTGTATTGCGCCGCGGCCGGCACGGCCACGGATGAAGCTGCAAGCACAATCAGAATCCCGAGGCCCCTCGGCAAGAAATTGGGCAAGTACGGGGTCATGAAACAGCTCCTCGTTGAGTTGGTTCTCACTCTAGCGAGGACAGCTTAACGAATGCTTCACCGATTGGCCGCCGCTGACGGCCATTCAGCCGCCGCTGAGGTCTTCCTTGTGACGGACCTCGAATTCCGCCCGGCAGCCGTCTTCGACCCAGATTCCGTTCTTGTCGACACCCCAGCTGCGCCCCTCGATGCAGGCCGCGCGTGACAGTTGCCGGAACAGGCGCACCACCCCGCCTTCCGTGACGGCCGGGCAATGCCGCGGCAGCTTGTCGGTCGAATCGCATCGCACGATCTTTCCAGGCGTCGTCTCGGGCGAGACCACCGCCATCATCCGGAATTCGGCGCGACAGCCACCGGACACCCAGACGCCACGATTGTCGATGCCCCAGTTGTCACCGCGGATGCAGGGATTCTTCGACAGTTGCCGTACCAGCTCCGCGCCGGCACTGATGTCGGCGTCGCAGTGCTGCCAGCGGTTGCCGCGCGATTCGCAGCGAATGGTGCGGCTGCCAAGGCCACTGCCGACGCTGCCGCCATAGCCCAGGACAAACTCCGCACGGCATCCGTCCCTTACCCAGATGCCGGCATCGATCAGGCCCCAGGTCCGGCCTTCGTCACAATTGGACTTCGACAGCGATCGCAACAGGCGCACGCCGCCACGGATGTCCACGGGACAAAGGTGCGCCTGTCCGCCTTTGGATTCGCAGCGCACGACGCGGTCGCCGAAGAAACGGCCGCCCGTGTCCTGTGCCTTCGTTTCAGGCCCGGCCAGCAGTACCAATAGTGCGAGTAAGCAAGTCGAAGGCGACCAGCCGCGCATCGTGCACCCCTGAGTTCACGCAGCCACTCTAAACCGTCCGGATGAAAACCGACATCCGGAACTTCCTTAATTTTTCGTAGCGTGCAAACAATCAGGCACGACCGAAGTCGAAGGCGACCACATCGGAAATGCGTGGACTGCCCAGCATGGCCATCAGCAGCCGGTCGATGCCCATCGCCACGCCCGCGCAATGCGGGAACCCCGCGTGCAGGGCCTCCAGCAGGCGCTCGTCACGCGGTGGCAACACATCGCCTCGCTCGCGGCGCAGGGCGAGGTCGCGATCGAAGCGCTGCCCCTGTTCGTGCGCGTCGGCCAGCTCGTGGTAGCCGTTGGCCAGTTCCAGCGGCCCCAGGTAGAGCTCGAAGCGCTCGGCCACGCAGATGCCGTCGCGTTGCCCCAACCGCGCCAATGCGCACTGCGAGGCCGGATAGTCGTGCACAGCCAGCAACTGGTCAGGGGCGAACGCAGGTTGCAGGCGATGGGTCATCAACAGGTCCAGCCAGTCGTCGCGGGTCAGCCCTTCCGGATCGATGACTACATCGCCCAGCGCGGCCTGCACGTGTTCCAGTGGTGCGCTGTGCGGATCGATGTCGAGCTGCTGGCGATACAGGTCGTGATAGGCGACACGCTTCAACGTGGCGCTGCGCCCCACCAGCTCCAGTGCCGCCAGCACCAGCTGCGCGGTTTCGTCGATCAGGCGCTGATGGTCCCAACCCAGGCGATACCACTCGAGCATGGTGAACTCGGGGTTGTGGCGACCGCCGGCCTCGCCGTCACGGAACACCCGACCGAGTTCGTAGCAGTCACCGAAGCCCGCCGCCAGCAGTCGCTTGAGCGGGTACTCCGGCGACGTGCGAAGCCAGCGCGTCCGCGGCGCGCCGTCGGTGCGGCCACTGAACTGGAGCTGGAACGAGGCGATGTTGGCGTCGGTGTTGCCCGCCATCGACATCACCGGGGTTTCCACTTCCGTCACGTCGCGCCCGGCGAAGAATGCGCGGATGAGCGCATTGAGCCGTGCGCGCAGACGCAGCGTTTCGAAGCTCGCCGAAGGACGCCAGTCGGTCACGGTTCGTGGCCGGCCAGGAACGACAACAGCTTTTCTTCGTCCCAGATCTCGACACCCAGTTCCTGCGCCTTGTCGAGCTTGGAGCCGGCAGCCTCGCCGGCAACGACGAAACTGGTCTTCTTTGAAACGCTGCCGGAAACCTTGGCGCCGAGCGCCTCGAGTTTCGCCTTGGCCTCATCGCGACTCAGCGAGGACAACGTTCCGGTCAGCACGGCCGTCTGGCCATCGAGCGGGCCCTGCGCGACTTCGGCCGCGGCGGGCGTGATTGCATCCAGGCGCGCCAGTGCATTGCCACCGGCAACCAGTTGGCCTGCCTGCGTTTCGTCCTCGAGCCAGTCCGCCAGCGCCTGCGCGGTGTCCGCCGGCAAGCCGGCACTGACGTAGTTGTGCTTCGGCGCGTCGAGCAGTGCCTGCACGCTCGGGAAGGCACTGGCCAACTGCTCTGCACGCACGCGGGTGACCTTGGGGATCTCGAGGTCCACCAGCAGCGTGGCGAGGTTGAGTCCGTCACGCAGTTTCGGCGTGGGCGGATGCGTATCGGTGATGGTGACGCCGCGCGCGAGCAGGTCGTCGATGACCTGCTGGTTGCCGGCCTGGTCGAGGAAATGACCGATCGAACGCGCGACTTCGCCGCCGACGTCCGGCACGCGCTTGAACAGCGGCCACGGCAGGTGGCGGATCAGTTCGAGATCGCCGAACCAGGTCGCCAGCGCCTTGGCGGTGCTCTCGCCGACGTGCTGGATGCCGAGCGCGTAGAGGAATCGTTCCAGCGTCGTGTTGCGGCTGTGGTCGATGGCCTCGAGCAGGTTCTCGGCCCAGCGCGTGGCAACCTTGCCGGACTTCACGGTCTCCGGCGTGGTGTCGTCACGTTCGTCGGCACGACGCTTCATTTCCAGAAGGTCGTCGAGCGTGAGCTTGTACAGGTCGGCGACCGACTGCACGTAGCCAAGGTCGGACAGGCTCTCGATGAAACGCTCGCCCAGACCCTCAATGTCCATTGCGCGGCGCGAGGCGAAGTGGCCGATGGCTTCCTTGCGTTGCGCCGCGCAGGTCAGCTCGCCCGAGCAGCGCCAGACCGCTTCGCCTTCCTCGCGCACCAGTTCCGAGCCGCACACCGGGCAATGACTGGGCATCGACCAGGGTTTGGTCCCCGCCGGCCGCTTCTCGACGACGACGCGCACCACTTCCGGGATGACGTCGCCGGCGCGACGGATGATCACCGTGTCGCCGTTGCGCACGTCCAGACGCGCGACCTGGTCGGCGTTGTGCAGCGTCGCACGGGTGACGGTGACGCCACCGACCTGCACCGGCTGCATCAGCACCCACGGCGTGACCGCGCCGGTGCGGCCGACGTTGACTTCGATCGACTCGACCACGGTCATCTGTTCCTGCGCGGGGAACTTGTGCGCAATGGCCCAGCGCGGCGCGCGCGAGACGAAACCCATCTCCGCCTGGCCTTCGTAGTCGTCGAGCTTGTAGACGACGCCGTCGATGTCGAACGGCAGGCGGTCGCGCTTGTCGCCGATCGCGCGGTAGTAGTCGAGCAGGCCTTGCAGGCCTTCGACGACGTCGCTTTCGCCACTGACCGGAAAGCCCCACTCGCGCAGGCGGGCCAGTGTCTGCGAATGGGTCTCGGGCAGTTCGATGCCTTCGACCAGGCCGATGCCGTAGGCGTAGAACGCCAGCGGCCGCTGCGCGGTCATGCGTGGATCGAGCTGGCGCAGCGATCCGGCCGCGCCGTTGCGCGGATTTGCCAGGACCTTGCCGCCCTCTGCCAGCGCGCGCTCGTTGTAGGCCTTGAAGGCGGCCAGCGGCATGTAGACCTCGCCGCGCACTTCCAGCACGCGCGGCCAGCCCTTGCCGCGCAGCTGCAGCGGAATCGCATTGATCGTGCGCAGGTTGGCGGTGACGTCCTCGCCGGTGGCGCCGTCGCCGCGCGTGGCGCCCTGGACGAAGCGGCCGTCCTCGTAGCGCAGGCTGATGGCCAGTCCGTCGAGCTTGGGTTCGACCGAGAACGCCAGCGAATCGCGGCCCAGGCGCTCTTCGATCTTGCGCACGAACACCGCCACTTCGTCGTCGCTGAAGGCATTGCCCAGCGACAGCATCGGGATGGCGTGGCGCACCGGGGCGAAACTTCCGCTGGGCACTGCGCCCACGCGTTGGGTCGGCGAGTCGGGCGTGATCAGTTCCGGGTGCGCGGCCTCGAGCTCGTCGAGCTCGCGCAGCATGCGGTCGTAGTCGACGTCCGGAATCGCGGGATCGTCGAGGACGTGGTAGCGGTAGTTGGCGTCATCGAGCTGGGCGCGCAGCTCGGCGATGCGGGAGGACGGATTGCTGGAGGATTTGGCCACTGAATCGATCCCACCTTCTCGTCATCCCCGCGCAGGCGGGGATCCAGGGACGTTGCGTTCTGCTCACACCGGCCGGAGAAAGCACTCGCGCTGCGCGCGTCCCTCTCCCGGCGCTTCGCGCCACCCTCTCCCATCGGGAGAGGGCTTCAAATTACCAGCGCGCCGGCTTGGTCAGCGGCGGCGCTTCGCGCTGGCGGTCGTAGGCGCGCAGCTCGTCGCGGATATGGGCGATGCGCTGGCGACCGAGCGCGTTTCGCTGCTCGTCCAGGACCACGCCGTCGAGCAGTTCGGCCATCCGCTGCGCGGTCGGCAGCATGGTTTCCCAGGCGTCGAGCGCGTTGACCGGCGCCGGCAGAGTCAGGAAGAAGGCGATGGCCGGTGTCTCCAGCGCCTGGATCTGCGCCATGTCGAAACTGCCGGGCTTCATGATGTTGGCGACGCTGAACACCGGGCCGCGCTCGGGATGGTTCTCGACCAGGCGATGGAACACGCCCATGTGGCCATAGACCAGGCCGGCCTTCTCGGCGGCGACGACGATGTCGGGACCGTGCAGCTTCTGCCCCGCGCGCGCGGCCAGGTAGAGCGTGACGATCTTGTCGAATTCTTCGGTGGCACGACGGCCCAGTTCACTGCTGGCCGCGCCCTCGAGCGTGCGGTCGAACAGTTCCAGTTCGGCCTGGGCCGTGGACTCGCCGGCCGCGGGGCCCTCGCCTCCAAGCTCACGTTCCAGTTGCTCGCCCAGGGACGGTTCGCGACGGCTGCCGTCGGCGGCGGCCGCTTCGCGCGGCACGCGCTTGCCCTGGCCCGGCTTGCGCGGACGACCAAAGAACACGATCGCGGCGATCAGGATCAGGCCGGCGATCAGGATGCCGATACGCAGCAGGGTCACGTCTGACATTGAGGGGCTTCCTTACGGCAGGCGGATTTACAGGGAATGACGTACGGGGGAATGACGTACGGGGGAATGTCGACGGGCGAAAACCGCTGTGGCCTGGACTCAGGCCACACCAGCCAGGCGCGAAGCCTCCGCCAGGTCGACCGAGACCAGTCGGCTGACGCCGGGTTCGCGCATGGTGACGCCGGACAGCTGTTGCGCCGCTTCCATCGTCGCCTTGTTGTGGGTCACGAACAGGAACTGTACCTGTTCACTCATCTCGCTGACCATCGCAGCCAGTCGGCCGACGTTGGCTTCGTCGAGCGGAGCGTCGACTTCGTCGAGCAGGCAGAACGGTGCCGGGTTGAGGCGGAAGATCGCGAACACCAGCGCCACCGCGGTCATCGCCTTCTCGCCACCGGACAGCAGCGAGATGTTCGACACGCGCTTGCCGGGCGGACGCGCCATGATCGACACGCCCGTATCGAGCAGGTCTTCACCGGTCAGTTCCAGATAGGCATGGCCGCCGCCGAACAGGCGCGGGTACAGCTCCTGCACGCCGCTGTTGACGCGGTCGAAGGTGTCCTTGAAGCGGCCGCGGGTTTCGCGGTCGATCTTCTTGATCGCATCCTCGAGCGTTTCCAGGGCGGTGGTGAGGTCGGCGTCCTGCGCGTCCAGGTATTCCTTGCGCTGCGCGGCCTCGGCGTGCTCGGCGATCGCAGCCAGGTTGACCGGTTCGAGCCGGCGCAGCTTGCCGTCGAGCTCGCTGACCGTGCGCTCCCACACCTGCGGCTGCATGTCGTCGGTCAGGGTGTTGACCACGTCCTCGAGCACGAAGCCGGCTTCGACGATCGCCGCCGACAGCTGCTCGGCCTTGAGCACCAGTGCCTGCTGTTCGAGGCGACGCTGGCCGATGGCCTCGCGCTGCTGGATGGCCTGTTCGTCGCGCTGGTGGCGGACCTGTTCGAAGCGGCGCAGGTCATGGTCGATGCCGTCGACCGTGGTGCGCGCGGCGGTCAGTGCCTGCTCGGTGATCACGCGCTGCTCGAGCGCGACCTGGCGCTGTTCTTCCAGCGTGTTGACCGGCTCGTCGCCGTCTGCCAGCTGCGCCGACAGTTCGCCCAGTCGCGAATCGAGCTGGCCACGCTGGCCGCCCATGCGATCGAGCGCCTGCGCCAGTGCGGTGATCTGCGTGCGCTGGGATTCCAGCGTCAGTGCCAGCGCATGCGCGGTGTCGCGCGATTCGCGGGCGATGTTGCGGGCCTGGTCGCGGGCATCGCCCAGGGCACGGCGCTCGGACTCCAGCGCCTGGCGCGTGTCCTCCAGCTCGCCCATGCGCATGACCGCTTCTTCCTGCAGCGTGCGCGAATCGCGCGACTGCTCGCGGGCGCTTTCCAGGGTTTCGGCCAGTTGCGCAAGTTCGGCATCGATCTTCTCGATGCGACCGCGCGCCGAATCCAGGCGACCCTGCTGGCTCTGCAGCTGGCCGGCCAGTTCGGAAACGCTGCGGTGCGCCATGTACAACGTGCGCTGCGCGTCCTCGCGATGCTGCTCGGCGGCGAGCAGGCGGTCGCGCAGTTGCACCAGCAATGACTCAAGCTCGCGCTCGCGTGCCTGCAGCGTGTCGATCTCCGCGCGCAGCGACTGGATCTCGCGCTCGCGCAGCAGTGCGCCCTGCTTGGCCGCGCCCGAGCGCAGGATCCGCACCCAGCCGGCGCCGAGGCGCTCGCCGTTGCGGGTGATGATCGATTCGCCCTCGCCCAGCATCGGCAGCATCGAGCGCGCCTGCGCGAGGTCTTCGGCGGCGTGCAGCTTGGCGAGGACGCGGCGGATCGCGATCGGCCCGCGCACCTTGGAGGCCAGCGAGGTCGGCGCGAAGTCGACGGAGTCGTTCTGCGGGTCGACCAGGACCAGGCGGCCCTCGCCGAGTTCGCCGAGCGCATCGACCAGCACTTCCGGCGATTCCACCAGCACGCCCTCGATCATCTGGCCGAGCGCGCCTTCGACGGCATTCTCCCAGCCGGCTTCAACCTGCAGCGCTTCGCCGACGCGCGTGGCCGAGTCGAGACCACGGGCTTTGAGCCAGCTCAGTGCGGCGCCCTGCTCCTGGCCCAGCGCGGCATGCTGCAGCGTTTCCAGCGACGACAGTCGGCCGCGTGCGGCCTGCACCTGCTTGCGCGCCTCGGCCAGTTCGGTCTGCGTGCCACGCTGCTGGTCCTGCAGTTCGCCCAGCGCGCCCTTGCGGGTCTCCAGCTCCTCGCTGAGGCTGTCGATCGAGAACTTCTGGGTTTCGTGCTGCTCCTGCAGGGCAGCGAACGATTCCGACAGCGCCGCCAGGTCGAGCCCGGCGCGTTCGTTGTTGAGTGCTTCGCGACGACGATCGGCGTCGAGCACCTGGCGATCGAGGTGCTCGATGCGCGTGCGCTCGACGTCGGCAGCGCGCGCGGCTTCGGACTGGGCGCGGCTGTGTTCGTCCCAGCGCTGCTGCCATTCGGTCAGGCGCGTTTCGGCATCGCGCAGTGCTTCCTGGCGCATGCCGTCTTCGTCGCGCAACTGCTCCAGGCGCGGCTCGGATTCGGCGACGGCTGCGCGCAGCACGTCCAGGCGGGCCTGGTCGCTGCCGATGTGCTGGCCCAGTTCGGCCAACGCCGACAGTGCTTCGTCGCGCGCCTTCTGCAGGCGCGTGGACATCTCGCGCTGGTGCTGGATCTGCTGTTCGATGCGGGCCAGCGTGCCGCCGACTTCGTAGCTGGCGGCCTGGGCCTTGTTCAAGGCCTCGGCGGATTCCTCGCGACGCACGCGGCCGACTTCGATCTCGCGCTCGGCTTCGCGCTGCTCGGCGATCAACTGCTGCAGGCGGGTTTCCTGCTGGCTCAGCTTCTCGCGCTGGCCCTGCAGTTTCTGGTCGAGGGCGCGGTGTTCCAGCGCCTTCCACTCGGCGTCCTTGACCCGGCGTTCGGCCTGGATCGTCTGGTACTGCTCGGCCTGCCGGGCCTGGCGCTTGAGGTGCTCGAGCTGCTTGCCGACTTCCTCGCGCAGATCGCTGAGGCGATCGAGGTTTTCGCGGGTGTGGCGGATGCGGGTCTCGGTTTCCTTGCGGCGCTCCTTGTACTTGGAGATGCCGGCGGCTTCTTCGAGGTAGACGCGCAACTCTTCGGGCTTGGCCTCGATGATGTTGCTGATCATGCCCTGCTCGATGATCGAGTAGCTGCGCGGGCCCAGGCCGGTGCCGAGGAACAGGTCGGTGATGTCGCGGCGGCGGCACTTGGCGCCGTTGAGGTAGTACTGGCTGCTGCCGTCGCGGTTGACGGTGCGCTTGACCGAGATCTCGTTGAACGCCGCGTACTCACCGGTGATGGTGTGGTCGGAGTTGTCGAAGATCAGCTCGACCATCGCCTGCGACACCGGCTTGCGCGCCGAGGAACCGGCGAAGATAACGTCGGTCAGCGAATCGCCGCGCAGGCGGCTGGCCGAGCTTTCGCCCATCACCCAGCGCACGGCGTCGATGATGTTGGACTTGCCGCAGCCGTTGGGACCGACGATGCCGGTCATGTTGTTCGGCAGGTGCAGCGTGGTCGGATCGACGAAGGATTTGAAACCGGACAGCTTGATCGTGGACAGACGCATGCGGCTGGGTTGCCTCTTGGCGGCGTGGCGGAACGCGGCCGTGATTACCGACTAGGGTTAAACATATGAATAAATTCCGCCTCCCAAGCCATTGATTCTCATGGGAGGCGCACGGCTCGTGAGCCATGTCTTCACAAGGAGTATAGCGGCCCTCAAGCCCGCAGGCTGGCCCCGCTGTCCGGGTCGAAGTAGTGCATTTGCTCGGCCACATACCCCAGGTGCACCGTATCGCCCACCTTGGGCAGGTCCCGGGGCGGGACGCGCAGGATCAGGTCGCTGCCGCCGCAGTCCAGGTCGAGGAAGGCCTCGTTGCCGACGGGCTCGACCGCCTCGACCAGCGCGGCCAGGTGCCCGGGACCGGCCTGCGCCAGGGACATGTCCTCCGGACGCAGCCCGACCGTCAGTTGCCTGCCCTGGTAGCCGCGCACGCGCTCGACCATGCCGGCCTCCGGCCGCAACGGCAGTTCCACGTTGCCCACGCGCAGCTTCAGGCCGTCGTCCTCGACGACCTCGCCCCGCAACAGGTTCATCTTCGGGCTGCCCAGGAACGTCGCCACGAACAGGTTCGCCGGCCGGCTGTACAGCCCCATCGGCGTATCGATCTGCTGGATGCGCCCCTTGTCGAGCACGACGATGCGCTGGCCCAGGGTCATCGCCTCGATCTGGTCGTGGGTGACATAGACCATGGTGGTGCCCAGCTGCCGGTGCAGTCGCGAGATCTCCACGCGCGTGGAAGCTCGCAGCTTGGCATCGAGGTTCGACAGCGGCTCATCGAGCAGGAACACCTGCGGTTGCCGCACCAGTGCGCGCCCCAGCGCGACACGCTGGCGCTGGCCGCCCGACAGTGCGGCGGGTTTACGATCCAGCAGGGATTCGAGCTCGAGCATGCCCGCGGCCTCGCGCACGCGACGTTCGATCTCGGCCTTGCCGGTGCCGCGCAGCTTCAGGCCGAAGCCCAGGTTCTCGGCCACGCTCATGTGCGGATACAGCGCGTAGCTCTGGAACACCATCGCGATATCGCGATCCTTCGGCGCCACTTCGTTGACCAGGCGCTCGCCGATGCGCAGTTCGCCACTGCTGATCTGCTCCAGGCCGGCGATCATCCGCAACAGCGTTGACTTGCCGCAGCCGGATGGACCGACCAGCACCAGCAACTCGCCGTCTGCAATCTCGAAGCTGGCATCGTCCACACCGACAAAGCCGTTCGGATAGACCTTGCGCAGACGATCCAGCGTGACCTTCGCCATGAATTCTCCAGAGCCGTCCCCGTGGCACGAGGCTCGTTTCACTTTGATCGTTTCACTATCGCCCGTCGCCTGGAAACACTTGTTCGAAGGCGACCGATGGTTCCCAATGGGCACCGCCGTCGGCTATCCTGCCATGTAACCGTTTTCACGCATATCCACCGTCACCATCTCCCCCGAGACCGAGCCGATGAGCCGAGCACCAGGCGCCGACCAGTTCGTATTCCCCGAAGGCTTCCTCTGGGGTGCCGCCACCGCCGCCCACCAGATCGAAGGCTCGCCGATGGCCGACGGTGCCGGCCCCAGCATCTGGACGCGCTTCGCCCATACCCCGGGGATGATGCTCAACGGTGACACCGGCGATGTGGCGTGCGACCACTACAACCGCTGGCGCGACGACGTGAAGCTGATGCGCAAACTCGGCCTGAAGGCTTACCGCTTCAGTGTGTCGTGGTCGCGGATCCTTCCCGAGGGCACCGGCCGGGTGAACCAGAAGGGCCTGGATTTCTATTCCAACCTGGTCGACGAACTGCTCGCCAACGATATCGAACCGCTGCTGACGCTGTTCCATTGGGACCTGCCGGCGGCGCTCGACGATCGCGGCGGCTGGCTCAACCGCGAGATCGCCGACTGGTTCGCCGAGTACGCATCGGTCATGTACCGCGCGCTCGACGGCCGGGTGAAGAAGTGGGTCACGCACAACGAGCCATGGGTGGTCACCGATGGCGGCTACCTGCACGGCGCGCTCGCACCGGGCCACCGCAGCAAGTTCGAAGCCCCGATCGCCTCGCACAACCTGATGCGCGCGCACGGCGCGGCGGTGAAGGCGTACCGCGAGATCGGCAAGCACGAGATCGGCCTGGTGGTGAACATCGAACCCAAGTACGCCGCCAGCGATTCGGCGGAAGACCAGGCCGCGGTGCGCCGCGCCCATGCCTACATGAACGAGCAGTACCTCCACCCTGCCCTGCTCGGCCACTACCCGCCCGAGCTCAAGGAGATCTTCGGCGAGGCGTGGCCGGACTGGCCGGCCGAGGACTTCGAACTGATTCAGCAGCCGCTCGATTTCGTCGGCATCAACTACTACACCCGCAGCGTCACCAAGGACGCGCCGAGCTACCCGCTCAACACCGGCGTGGTCAGGCAGCCGCTGGGCACCTACACCGAGACCGGCTGGGAAGTGTTCCCACAGGGACTGACCGACCTGCTGCTGTGGTTCAAGCAGACCTATGGCGACCTGCCGGTCTACATCACCGAGAACGGCGCGGCGTTCTTCGATCCGCCCACGGCCGATGTCGATCCGGTGTCGGGCGAGCGTCGCGTGCGCGACCCGCTGCGCATGGATTACCTGCGCAAGCACATCAGCGCCATCCACGATGCGATCCAGGCCGGCGTCGACATCCGCGGCTACATGCTGTGGTCGCTGATGGACAACCTGGAATGGTCGCTGGGCTACTCCAAGCGATTCGGCATGATCCATGTCAACTACGGCACCCAGGAGCGCACGCCGAAGGACAGTGCGCTGTGGTACTCGCAGGTGATCGCCTCGCACGGACGCAAGCTCGCCGAGCCGCTACCCTACTGACAGGTACTGTGCTGCACTGGTTGGCGCTGATTTCGTTTACATCCGGACAAATCATTCGCCGCCGGCCCCACGCGCAAGACATCGCCCCGGGACTGCATTACGCTGCCGGCAGCCCGGGCTCGGCGTTGCGCCGTTCGCCTGCAATCTCGTCTGCAATCCGATCGTGCGGTGGTGATCCTTGAGTGTTCCCCAGTCTGCGGCAGCAATTGACCCGGCGGCCGATGCCCTTCTTGCCGATATCGGCGGAACCAATGCCCGCTTCGCCCTGGCCCGCCAGGACAGCCGCACGCCGCTGCTCATCGACAGCGTGCGCGAGTTCTCCGTCACGCAGTTCCCGTCGCTGGCCGATGCCGCCCGCCACTACCTCGACACCACCGGCGCAAAGCCGCGCACCGGCGTGTTCGCCGTGGCCGGCCGGGTCGACGGCGACGAAGCCCGCATCACCAACCACCCGTGGGTGATCTCGGCGGCACGCACGCGCGATGCGCTGGGCCTGGAGTCGGTCGAACTGGTCAATGATTTCGCCGCGCAGGCGATGGGTGCATCCCTGCTCCAGCCCGAGGACGTGGTTGCCCTGGGCGCGGCGGGCTGGGACGGCCATGACAATTCCGACCGCACCTTCGCCGTGATCGGCGCCGGCACCGGCCTGGGCGTGGGTGGCCTGTTGCGCCGCGACGGCCGCTACTACCCGCTGCAGACCGAAGGCGGCCACGTCAGCTTCGCGCCGAACACGCCGGAAGAAATCGAGATCCTGCAGCACCTGTCGGGCGAATTCGGACGGGTCTCCAACGAGCGCCTGGTCAGTGGCATGGGCCTGGTCAACCTGCATCGGGCGCTGAGCGCGATCGCCGGCGAAGACCCCGGCCCGCTCAAGCCGGCCGACATCACCGCCCGTGCCCGTGAAGGCGACCCGCGCAGCCTGCGCACCATCGACATCTTCTGCGCCGTGTTCGGCGCCGCTGCCGGCGACCTGGTGCTGACGCTGGGGGCATGGGACGGCGTCTTCCTGACCGGCGGCCTGGTGCCGAAGTTGCTGTCGGCGATCGCGCATTCGGGCTTCCGCCAGCGCTTCGAGCACAAGGGCCGGTTCTCGGCCGTGATGGCGCGCATCCCGACCCTGGCGGTGATCCATCCGCAACCTGGCCTGCTTGGTGCCGCGGCCCTGGCGCAGCACACGCGACCTTGAAGCCGGCTGTGCCAGTATCGAGCGATGGCTGCCGAACGCTCGCACGAACCCGCCACGGCGACGCACCTGCTACCGCACCACGACCTGCACGTCCATGCCAACAAGGACGTCTGGACCTGGGCGGTCGCGGTGTCCATCGCGGCTGAACTGCGGCGTGAGCTGACCACGCATCCACGGGCGCGCCTGTTGCTGTCGGGCGGCACCACGCCTGCTCCGGTTTACCGCGCCTTGTCGAAAGCGCCGCTGGACTGGGACCGGGTCAACGTCGGACTGGTCGACGAACGCTGGCTGCAGCCGCAGGACCTCGACAGCAATGCCCACCTGGTGCGCACGAACCTGCTGCAGCAGCAGGCCGCGGCCACGCATTTCGAGCCGATGACCCGGCCTGGAAAGTCGATCGAGGAAGTGGTTGCCGGCGCCAACGCCTTTGCCAAGGTCCAGGCCTGCGTTGCGGTGCTGGGCATGGGCGAAGACGGCCACGTCGCATCGCTGTTCCCCGGCATGGGCGACCTCGACCGGGTATTCGCCAGTCGCAACGACTACATGGCCGTGGACGCCACCGGTTGCCCGGGTGCGCGGCGCTGGACGCGGCGGATCAGCCTGACCCCACGCGGCATGACACGGGTGCCCTCGCGCCTGCTGCTGATCCAGGGCGCCCGCAAGCGGGAGGTTTTCATGCAGGCACTGGCCGATGGCAATCACGCCCGCTGGCCGGTGCTGACCGCATTGGACAGCATCCACGGCACCCCGCTGCAGGTGCACTGGTGCGCATGATCGCGTGCCGGCAAACCATCGACCTCATGACGCGCGGGCGTAGCTGACCGTCAGCATCTCCCACTGGTGGCCATCGGGCTCGTTCCAGTAGACGATGCGGCCGCCGTGTGCGGTATCGATCTGATGATCAACCGGCCCGTGGACGGCGCTGCGATAGTCGATGCCCGCAGCGCGGATGCGCTGCAGGATCGCGTCGAACTCGCCCTCGCCGACGCGGAAGCAATAGTGGATCAGCGGGAACGGCTCGCTCCACTGGTCGAAGTCGAAGGTCAGCCCGTCGTTGACATACACCGGCGCGAACGGGCCGATGCCGGTCGGCGACCATGGCACGTCGAGCAGATGCGCCAGCAGCTTCGCCGACGCAACGCGATCACGAGACGGCACCAGGATGTGATCGAGTTCGATGGCCATTTCGCCTCCCTGGCAATGGCCGGGAAGCTACAACAAACGGCGTCGACTTCGCGTCATGCGCGACACCGGCGCCGCGCTCAGCGGCGCGGTTCGTCGATCAGTGCCAGCGGAATCGCCTGGGCCTGCATCTCGCGGTAGGCCGCGCGCTCGGAGCGGCAGTAGGCACTGCCCATGGCGAACTTGCGGCAGACCCCTGGACGCTGGTCGTAGATGCTGCAGCACATGCGGCTATGGTCGACTGCGACGCACCAGCCTTCCTCGTCGCGCGCCATCACCTCGGGGCCATCGGCAAGGCGCTCGACCATGTGCCGGGGCACGTCGTCTTCTGGCATCAGCACCACCGTCAGGCGACAGCACACTGCGTCGCAACGGCTGCACGAAACTTCCGAGCGCTTCTCGCCCATCAGGCACGACCCGTGGCGACGGCGGCCTGTTGCGAGCTGTCGGGCAACGAGCGCAGGCGGCCATTGCGCCAGTGCACTCCGGCCGCGAGCACGTCGGCCGTGAGATTGCGGGTAAAGAAGGACAATGAGGAACTCTCGGCGGGCGCCGGCCGTCGTGTCGGCGGGCGGTGTCGCATGGCGGGAGCGCAGCGGGCGACTGGAGAGCGGTCGAGCGGGACGCGTGAGGGGAACGGTGTGCAGCGACATGGTACGCCGCTTCAGCAGCTGGCGCTTGAATGGCGACGAACCCGCGATTGCCGCCGGGATTCGTTTCTCGGGACAAATCGACGAAGTTCACGCCCAAGCTTCGTCATACGGCGCATACTCAGCCAACCCCCATCGAGGCGGACACCATGAAGCATCAGGTTGCAATCTTCCGCTTCACCCTCGGTAACGGGCAGAGCATCAGCCCCACGGCCCTGCAGTCGATCTGGGTCAGGGCGTGCCAGTCGCCGGATGTAAGTGTGGGTCGCAAGGCCGGCGGTTATCCCGACAACAACCGCCCGATCTACTCGCTGTATGCACAACCGGGACTGGAGGATCTGTCCCAGGTAGAGCGTCGCCTGCGGCGCCTGTTCGACGAAACCGGATTGCGCGCCTCGCTGGTCTCGATGCACGTGTAAGCCGGTCGTATGAGTTCAACGCAGGTGATCAGACCTGCGGCACCGCCCTCGCCCGTCCGGCCTCGAAGCGCGGCGGCGCACCGAACAGTCGCTTGTACTCACGACTGAACTGCGACGGGCTTTCGTAGCCCACGTGCCTCGCAGCACTCATCGCCTCCATGCCTCCGGCCATCATCAGGCGGCGGGCCTCGTGCAGGCGCAGGTGCTTCTGGAACTGCAACGGCGACATCGTCGTCACCGCCTTGAACTGGTGGTGGAACGACGACGTGCTCATGTGCACGCTGCTGGCCAGCTCGTCGATGCTCAACGGCTGCAGGTAGCGTTGCCGCAGCGTCGCCACGGCGCGGGCGATGCGGCTCGAACGACCATCGGTGGCGGCGATCGCGCGCAGGCGATGGCCGAGGTCGCCGGTCAACACGCGGTAAAGAATCTCGCGTTGCGCCATCGGCGCCAGCACCGGCAGGTCCTGCGGCGTGTCGAGCAGGTTCATCAGTCGCAGCACCGCATCCATCAGCGGCGTGTTGACGCGAGCGGCGTACAGCCCCGGATCGACGCCCGCATGCGTCGACTCATGGTCGGCGGTGTCGGCGATCAGCGCGGCCACTTCGTCCGGGTCGATGTCCAGGCGCAGGCACAGGTACGGATGCTCGGGCGTGGCCTCCACCACCTGTCCGAACACCGGCAACGTCACTGACACCACCAGGTAATTGAGCGGGTTGTAGTGATAGGTCTGGCCGTCCAGCGTGGCCACCTTGCTGCCTTGGGCAACGATGCACAGGCGCGGCTCGTACACGACCGGCGTGCAAGCGGTGGGCGTGCTGATCCGGACCAGGCTCAGGGCGTCGATGGCGGTGGCGTGGATGCCGTCGTCCGGTGTCAATCGGGCAATCCGGTCCGCCAGCTCGGCCAGCTTCGGGCACCCTGCCCGGGGCGTGACTTCTGACATGGAAGCAATGAGATTCATGGGTTTCCCGCCTTCCAGCCTGACCGGGGAATTATCGGCGTAATCGGGGCCGGGAATGTGCCGATCTGGTCGATTTGCAGGATCAGGCAATTTTCAAGCAGCAATGTACTACCACTGGAAAGGCATGAACCCGTAACTTGATCACACGGATCTGGTGGGCGTCGGACGAGGCCTGCAGGCCCGTCGGCGTGGAAGCCGGAGCCAGCCCCCACCCCCAGCGGACCGCACGCGATGTGGATTGTCCAATACGCCCTGAGTCGCCGGTACACCATCGGCGTGCTCGCGATCCTGATCCTGCTGTTCGGCACGCTGGCGACCCGGCGCATGCCGACCGACATCCTGCCTGAAGTCGGGATCCCCTCGGTCAACCTGGTGTGGACGTACAACGGCCTGCCGGCGGCGGACATGGCGGCCAAGCTGACCTCGTTCTCCGAGGCGGCGATCATGAACACCGTCGACGACCTCAAGGAAGTGCGTTCGGAGTCCCTGACCGGCGCCAGCATCGTGCGCATCGACTTCCAGCCGACGGTGAGCCTTGACCGTGCACTGGGCCAGATCACCGCGGTCTCGCAGACGATCCTGCGGCGCATGCCGCCTGGCACGTCGCCGCCGCTGGTAATCCGCAACAACGTCTCCAGCACGCCGGTGCTGATGCTGGTGCTGTCGTCGGACTCGCTGACCGAAGCCCAGCTCTACGATTACGCGCGCCTGCAACTGCGCTCGCAGATCCAGACCATCCCCGGCATCCGCATGACGCTGCCCTACGGCGGCGCCGCGCGGCAGATCATGGTCGACCTCAACCCGGCGGCACTGCAGACCTACGGACTGACACCTGCTGACGTGACGACCGCGCTTGAGCGCGGCAGTCCCACCCTGCCCTCCGGCTCGATCCGCGAGAACGCGCGCGAGATGCAGATCTCGCTGGACACCAGCCCGGCCAGCGCGGCCGAGTTCCTGGAAATCCCGGTGGCCGCGCGCAACGGCACGGTCATCTATATCCGCGACATCGCCTCGGTCCGCGACGGCGGCGCGCTGCAGACCAACGTCGCGCGCATGGACGGTTCCAGTGCGGTCGCGGTGGCGCTGATCAAGCTGGGCGGCGCGTCGGCGGTGGAGATCGTGCGCGCGGTGCGCGAGCGCCTGCCGGAGATCGAGGCTTCGGCGCCGACCGGCACGCGCATCCAGCCGATCTTCGACCAGTCGGTGTTCGTCGACCACGCCATCGACTCGATCCGCCATGAGGTGCTGCTGGTCGGCCTGCTGGTGGCGCTGGTGGTGCTGGTGTTCATCGGTTCCTGGCGCTCGAGCCTGATCGTGCTGTCGGCGATCCCGCTGGCCCTGCTGGCGTCGGTGACGATGCTCAGCCTGCTCGGCTACACCTTCAACGTGATGACGCTCGGCGGCCTGGCGCTGGCGATCGGCATCCTGGTCGACAACGCGGTGGTCGACGTCGAGAACACCAACCGCAACATCGCCATGGGCAAGGACGTGCGCACGGCGATCCTCGACAGCGCCCGCGAGGTGGTGTTCCCGGAGATGGTCTCGACCATCTCGATCTGCATCGTGCTCACGCCCATCCTGCTGATGACGGGCTTGTCGGCGTGGGTGTTCACGCCGCTGGCGCTGGCGGTGATCTTCGCCATGCTCGCCTCGTTCCTGTTGTCGCGCACGCTCATTCCGGTGCTGTGCTACCTGCTGCTGCCGGCCGACATCCGCAGCCGCGAGAATCCGCGCTGGCAGGCGGAGCGCGCTCTGCTCAAGGTCAACCACAAGGTTGAGCACACGCTCGATTCACTGCGCGACCGCCACCACGCCCTGCTGGTGCGGCTGGGTCACCACGGTGGCGTGCTGGCGCTGACCGCGCTGGCGGTGATCGCGATCGGCGCGGTGTCGGCGCTCTCGCTCGGTCGCGAGTACTTCCCCCAGGTCGACGCCGGCCAGTTGCGCCTGCAGGTGCGGCTGCCCAGCGGCACGCGCCTGGAGGAAACCGCGGCGCGCCTGACCGAGATCCAGCGTGAGATCCGCAAGATCATCCCGGCTTCGGAACTGCAGACCGTCTACGAACAGATCGGCATGCCCGACGCGGTCAACCTGTCGCTGGTCGACAGCGCCGTGGTCGGCTCGTTCGAGGCCGAGGTGATGCTGCAGCTGCGCACGCCGCATCACTCCAGCCACGACTACCTGGTGCAGATCCGTCGCCGCATCGCCGAGCGCTTCCCCGACGTGAAGGTGTTCGAGCGACCGCCCGACGCCACCAGCCGCACGCTCGCCGGCTCTGCGGCCGCTGCATTTGAGGTTCGCGTGATCGGTCGTGACGCGGCCGGCAACCTCGCCCTCGCCCGCGAGATCGAGCAGCGCCTAAAGCAGGTGCCCGGCGCGGCCGACGTCGCCCTGCGCCAGGTGCTCGACCTGCCCGAATACCAGGTGCGCATCGATCGCACCCGCGCCGCCCAGCTCGGCCTGGACGCGCAACAGGCCAGCCGCGCGGTGCTGGCGGTGCTCGGCTCCTCAGGCACCGTCACTCCGGTTTACTGGACCGACACGGTCAACGCGATCGCGTACACGGTGCAGGTGCAGGCACCGCCGGTGAACATGACCAGCATCGATGCGCTCCTCAACGCGCCGCTGCGCATCGGCAGCGACGGCCAGGCCGTCCTGCTGCGCAACATCGCCACGGTCACGCCGCGCAGCGTGCCGGCGAGCCTGGCGCGCACGACGCTGGCGCCGACCATCAGCGTGCTGGCCAATGTCGAAGGCACCGACCTGGGCTCGGTGCAGGACCGCCTCACCGCGATCACCACCGAACTGCAGGGCAAGCTCAAGCCCGGCAACCGCATCGAGGTCGCCGGCCAGGCCGGCGAGATGAGCAGCGCCTATAGCGAACTCGCGGCCGGACTGTTGATGTCGGCGGCGCTGGTATTCCTGGTGCTCGTGGTCAACTTCCAGTCGTGGATCCAGCCGCTGGTGGCGATGTCGGGCCTGCCGTTGGCCATCGCCGGCGCCGCGTTCGGCCTGTTCGTCACCGGCACGCCGTTGAGCGTGCCGGCACTGATGGGCGTGATGATGGTCATCGGCGTATCCACCGCCAACAGCGTGCTCGTCACCAGCTTCGCGCGCGGTCTCGTCGCGGCGGGCCACGACCCAGAACTGGCTGCGTACGAATCGGCGGCGGTGCGACTGCGGCCGGTGCTGATGACCGCCAGCGCGATGATCCTGGGCATCATCCCGATGGCCATTGGCCTGGGCGAAGGCGGTGAACAGAACGCGCCGCTCGGGCGCGCGGTGATCGGCGGCCTGCTGTTCGGCACGCCGGCGACGCTGATCCTGGTTCCTTCCATTCTCGCAGTACTGGGACGGCGCATGCCGGCAGCGGCGCGACGCGCCGCGATGCCCGACATTGACGATTCCCCCAGCACTGCCAACCCTGACGGCGCCGAAGCAGGAGCCACTCCATGATCATTTCCCATCGCCTCGCGCACGGGGCTGTCGCTACTGCACTCATCACCGCGTTGGCCGCCTGCAGCAACGGCGCTGCGGAACCCACGCCCGCGACCGTGGTGCCGGAAGTGCTGACCGTCCGGGCCAAGGCCGCCGACAGCGCCTACGACCTGACCCTGCCCGCACGCGCGGTGGCCGGGGAATCGGCGCAGATCTATGCGCGCGCCACCGGCTTCATCAGCGAACGCCGCGCCGACCTTGGCGACAAGGTCGTGGCCGGCCAGATGCTGGCGGTGATCGCCGCGCCGGAAGCCGACCAGGCCGTGCGCGAGGCACAGGCCGAACTGGCACGCGCGCGCGCCGACGAGACGCTGGCCAAGGTCAACTTCGATCGCGCCAATGTGCTGGTCGGTTCCGGCGCGATCTCGAAAGAGTTGTACAGCGACCGCAAGGCCAACCATGACGTCGCCGTCGCCGCCGAAGCGGCTGCCGAAGCTCGCCTGACCTCGGCGCGCGAGCGACAGGGATTCCAGACGGTGCGCGCGCCGTTCTCCGGTGTGGTGGTCGCGCGCAACATCGAACGCGGTGACCGCGTCGTCGGCGATTCCACCACCGCCACGCCGCTGTTCGAAGTCAGCTCGCTCGATCCACTGCGCGTGGTGATCGACGTGCCGCAGAACGTGGCGCTGCAGATCCAGCCCGGCGTGGAAGCCGATGTCGGTTTCCCGGAACTGCCGGGGCAGACGTTCAAGGCCCAGGTCGTTCGCAGCGCGCAGTCGCTGTCGCGCGATTCGGGCGTGATGCGCACCGAGCTGCGCCTGCCCAACCCCGACAGCCGCATTCCCGCCGGCATGGTCGGCAGCGTGCGATTGCACCTGTCACGACCCGCACCGGCCACGATCCTGCCGCTGTCGGCGGTGATCCAGCGCGGCAGCGGCGCGCAGGTCGCGACACTGCGCGACTCGGCATTGGATTACCGTGACGTCACCCTCGGCCGAAATCTCGGCAACGAGATCGAAGTGCTATCCGGCGTCGCCGAGAACGATGTCGTGGTGGTGGCACCGAACGCGCTGCTGACGCCGGGCACGCGGGTCAAGGCACGCGAGATGGCGGCGGCGGAAAAGAAGTAACGCCGCAGCCACGTCCGCTGCAGTCCGCCCGCCGCGACGGCGGCGGGCGTCGGAGAATCAGAACGTCACCTTGACCGACGGAGCGCTGCGCGTGGCCTCGCCGTGGTAGACCGCCTCGATGTTGTTTCCGTCCGGATCCAGCACGAAAGCGCCGTAGTAACCCGGATGGTAGAAGCGTTCGCCGGGAGCGCCGTTGTCCTTGCCACCGTTGGCAATCGCGGCCTCGTGGAAGGCATCGACCATGGCCCGGTCCTGGGCCTGGAACGCGAGGTGATGTCGCCCGGTCAGCTCTCCCTGTGCCGCCTCGCTGTCGCGGGTGGAGACGAACAGCTCGTCAGCCCAGAAGTAGTCATCACCTGATCCCGCCATCGGGATCTTGAGGACATCGAATACGGCCGTGTAGAACTTCCGGCTGGCGTCGAGATTGCGCACGACCAGCTGGATGTGATCGATCAGGCGACCGCGATGAAGCTCCGTCGTTTCCATGGATTCTCCTTGAGTATGGTGATACCGCGCCCTGGGGCACCGCGCCTACATACCGCACCACGCAGCGTCACGCCGTCACGTGGCGTTGATGCCGCCCTCAGCGCTGGCTGCTGGCAATCTGGATTTCAACGCTGGCGCCGGCCCGGTCGATTCGCAGCTCGTTGCCTTGCCAGCTTGCCGGCCGGCCATCGATACGCGTGCGCCCGGGCGGCTGCGGATACGGCCAGGTCAGGACGACGCCACCAGGGGGTGGCGTGAACCCTGGCGCGAGCCTGAACACGACGCGATCACCGCTTCGCTTCATCGAGTAACCCAAAGGTCCCTGGGGCGTGCGCAGGTTCGCCACGCTGACGCCCTCGCCCGCCAGCCAGTCGGCCGGGATGCCGGCGGCGACTACCAGCGAATCGTCGTCACGGCTGTAGGCGAACATGTCGAGCGCGGAGCGCACGTAGTCCGAAGCCACCCAGGCGTGCGGCAGGTCGCCGAGGAAGAACGGCTTGCGCGGCGTGCGCGAGACGACTTCGGCCCATTGGTTCCACGCGCGCGGCTGCTGGTCGGCAAAGAAGAATGCCAATGCCTCATGCGCACGATCGCGCCAGCCCAGCCGGACGAAACTGCCGATCGTGCGCAGCTCGTAGGGCGTGTAGTCCTTCCATTCGCGTGTGCCGTCGCGACGGGCGACGAACTCGCGCCAGTAGCGTTCGAAGGTGTTGTGCAGCTGGTCCTGCGGCAGGTTGGCCTGCTCGCCGCCTGGCGCCAGCGCGATGGTGGTCGAGGTCGCATCGAAATCGCCCAGCTCGGCGGCACCGGGCAGGAAGTCGATGCCGTGCTCCGACTTGGCCGCGCGCAGCGAGGCGTACAGGTCGTCGCGGAACTGGTCGCGCGAGGCGGCGAAGCGCGCGGCATCCTCGTCGTGACCGAGCCATTGCGCGATCTCGACCGCATCCTTGTAGCCGCGCAGCGTCCAGAAGTTGTCCCAGTACGAGTGCATCGGCTTGGCCGAGTAGCCCTCGTGGCTGATCGAGGCCGGCATCATTCCGTAGAAGGCGGCATTGCGGTTGCGGTTGGCTTCGGTTCGTTCGCTCTGACGCAGCTGGTCCATGTAGCGCACCGCGCCCTGCACGTGCGGCCACATCGACGCCAGCAGTTCTCGATCGCGGGTGTAGCGGAAGACTTCGGCCACGGTGAAGACCAGCTCGCCATGGCTGTCGTTCTCCGGCACCGGATCGCTGCCGCGGTCGTCGACACAGCACGGCACCTTGCCGTTGTCGAACTGGTACGGCGCGTACCAGCGCAGGAACTCCTCGGCCACGTCCTCGCGCCCCATCCGCAGCAGGCCTTCGCCGATCATGGCGCCGTCGCGGATCCACGCCCGCGAGTACGAACGAGTGCCCGGCTGCAAGCGTGGCCCGATGCGGCTGATCAGCATGTGCGCCAGCCCGGTGCGCAACGTATCGACGACATGCTGGCCCTGGGGCGGCACGTGCAACTGGACGCGGTCGAGCTTGTCGCGCCATTGCGCCGCGGCCTGCTGCTGCATCGCTTCTGCTTCGGCACTTGCCAGCGACGCGGCAAGCTGCCCGGTCAACGGCGCGATCCAGTCGATCTGCCAGGATTCGCCTGGCGCCAGATGCACGGCATGCCCGAGCACGCCGCTGCCCAGTCCGGTGGGGTCATCGACCCGGGTCGGTGAGGCGAGTGCTGCGGGCGCGTCCTGTGCATCGAACGTCGTGGCGCGCACCTGTGTCGCCGGCAGCGACAGCCTGAGTCGGGGCCGGCCATCCACCATCACCAGGTCGTTATCGAGTGCCAGCGCATGGATCGCACTGACGCCGCCGACGGTATTGAGGAACTGCGTCGGCGGGTTGACCTGCAACGGCCGTACGCGCAGGCCCAGTACGTAGTCCTGCGCAACCTTCGAGGTGTTGGTCAGGCGATAACGACCAACCAGCTGCGACTGCGATTGCGTGCCCTGTGCGAAGCCGGTGATATCGAGGCGAAAATCGGCGTGCCGCCATTGCACGGTCGGGATGGGCAGGTAGCCGTCCTGCAACGACTGCGTGATCTCCGCGCCAGCCCAGTCGACGACGCCCCGTGCCGTCGTGACTTGCGGTTCGATGCTGAAGCCGCCCTTGCCGATCTCGATCGCACCGTCCTCGCCGATCAGTCCCTGCTCGAGGCCTCCGTCGATGCCGAGGATCGTCCAGTACGTCTGCTCACCGCTGAAACCGCGAGGCCACGTGCCTCGTGGTGCCTGCGCGGCCACCGATCGCACGAAGTCATTGGGCGTGGCGGCGAATGCCAGCGGCTGCAAATCGAATTCCGCCAGCGCGAACTCCGTGGTCGGCGCCTTGAGCGGTGTCAGCCGCAGGTAGCGCGCCTCGGACTCCGGCAATGCCAGGTAATCGCTGCCACCGTCGGCCCCGCTGACCGCACGCGCGAGACGCCAATGGCGGTCGTCGTCGGAGAGTTCGACACGGTAGTCCGATGCCTGCAGACCCGGCAGCCAGCGCAGGACCAGGCCACCGAATTCGCGGATGCGCTCAAGATCGACCGTGAACTGCGGTGGCCGTGCCGTATCGATCGCTGTCCGCCATGCGGTGTCGGGCTTGCCGTCGACAGCATCGCCGGCTCGTCCACCCCCGGTCGCACTGGCATGGCCACGCAACGGCGAATCGTCCTGCGGCGGCAGGTTCCGCATCGCCAGGTCGTCGAAACAGACCGAGCCCTTGCCGCCGACGCTGTTGTAGATGGTGAACTCGATCCGGCGGCTGTGGCGCAGGGTCGGATCCGGCGCCGGCCCCCAGGCACGGCTGATGTGCCGGCGCTTGTACTGCACCTGCGTCCACTGCGCCGGGAAGGCATAGCGCGGACGATTCACCCACCAGACGTTGTCACCGCTGTCGTCGACCAGCTTGAACTGCAGGTCGTTGGCCGGCGAGTCGCCGCGCAGCTGGAACGAGAAGGCGTAGTTGTCCGGATAGTCCAGCGGCAGCTCACGCGTGATGCCGGCGTAGCCAGAGACTCCATTGAAGTCGTAGTCCAGGCACAGCGCCTTGCCGTGCGTGCCGGCGACGCTGCGCAGCTTGCCGCTGACCTGGTCGGAGGTGACCACGGTCCACGGTTTCGCTGATTCGAAGCCATCGAGCTGCCTGGTGGCACCCTGCGCCACGGGCGCGATGCCGATGCTCGCGAACAGGCCTGCAATCGCGACTGCGACCAGCCGCCCCCTCATCCCTTCACGCTCCCCACCAGCAGCCCCTGCAGGTAGTAGCGCTGCAACGCCAGGAACAGCAACAGCACCGGCAGCACGGTCACCACCGAGCCGGCCATCATCATCTCGTTGTCCTGCACATGCTCACGCGAAAGCGTCGCCAGTGCGACCGGCAGCGTCTGCAGGCTCTTGTCGCTGAGCACGATCAGCGGCCACATGAAGTCATTCCACGACGCCAGGAACACGAAGATCGCCAGCGTCACCAGGATCGGCTTGAGTACCGGCAGCACGATCTGGAAGAAGATCCGCACCTCGCCTGCCCCGTCGATCCGCGCCGCCTCGAGCAGTTCGTCCGGAATCGAACGCGCGTACTGGCGCACCAGGAAGATGCCGAACACCGTCGCCAGCGACGGCACGATCGCGCCGGCATAGCTGTTGACCAGCCCCAGCTGCTTGAGCATCAGGAACAGCGGCATCATCGTCACCTGCGCCGGGATCACCAGGGCGGCCAGCAGCACCTGGAAGATGCGATCGCGCCCGGCGAAACGAAGCTTGGCGAAAGCGTAGCCGGCCATGGTGTTGAGCAGCACGCCGATCAGCGTGGCCATGATCGCGATGAGGAAGCTGTTGAGCAGGTAGCGGCCCATGCCGGCGCGCGCGAACAGCTCGTGGTAGTTGTGCAGCGTCGCGCTGGCAGGCAGCAGCGGCGGCGGGAACTGGCTGGCTTCGCCGGGCTGCATGAACGACACCGAGAGCATCCACAGCAGCGGCGCCAGGCTGATCACGCCGAGCGCGATCAGCAGGCCGTTGATGATGGCCTTGGCCAGGCGCGGGGTCATCACTCCGCCCCCTTGCGCCGCGCGAACCAGAACAGGCCGCTGGTCACCGCCGTCATCAGCGCGAACAGCATGAACGCCACCGCCGACGCGTTGCCCAGGTTCCACCACTTGAAGCCTTCGTCATACATCAGATACAGCACGCTTACCGTGCTCTGCAGTGGCCCGCCCTGGGTCATCACGTAGGGCTCGGCGAACAGCTGGAAATAACCCGACAGGGTCAGGATCGATACCAGCAGCAGCACCGGGCCGAGCAGCGGCAGGGTGACATGGCGGAACTGGCGCAGCGGCGAGGCACCGTCGATGCGCGCCGCCTCGTACAGGTCTTCCGGGATCGACTGCAGCCCTGCCAGGAAGATGATCATGTTGTAGCCGAAGTTCTTCCACACCGCGAACAGGATGATCGTCGGCATCGCCCACTTCGGATCGCCGAGCCAGTCGACGGCATCGATGCCGACCCACGACAGCGCCCAGTTCACCAGGCCGTAGCCGGTATGGAATAGATAGCGCCAGATCACCGCCATCGCCACCACGGTGGTCACCACTGGCGCGAAATACGCCGTGCGGAACAGCGGCTTGAACCGCGCCAGTTTCGAATGCAGCAGCAAGGCGGCAGCGAGCGACACCGCGATCGACAGCGGCACGCCGACGACGACGAAGTACAGCGTGTTGCCCAGCGCCTTCCAGAACAGCGGGTTCTGCAGCAGGCCCAGGTAGTTGCCCAGGCCGACGAAGCGCAGGTTGGCGATGTCGGACAGCGAGTAGATGTCGAAGTCGGTCAGGCTCAGCGCGAGCGCGGCCAGCACCGGCAGGCCGAAGAACACCGCGATCACCGCCAGTGCCGGCCCGGCGAAGATCCAGCCGGCGGTGGTCGCGCGCATCATGGCGCCGCTCCAATAGTGCGGTGGTCGAGCATCCAGCGGCGCTTCTCGAGGATGTTGTCGGCGCGGCGGTCGAGCTCGGCCGCGGCCTCGTCGACGCTGAGGCGGCCGTTGGCCAGCTGCTCGCCGACCAGCTTGATCTCGTTGGCGATGCGCTCCCACTCCGGCACCTTCGGCGTCGGCCGCGCGCGTTCGAGCTGGTCGCGGAATGCGCGGGCGTAGACATCGTCCCTCAAGGTCGGCGCTTCCCAGGCGCTGCGTCGCGGCGGCAGGTTGCCGGTCAGTGCATGGAAGCGCACCTGCATCTCCGGCTGCGACAGATAGGCGACCAGCTTCCACGCCGCATCCTGGTGCGTGGACTTGCGGAACACGACGAAGCTGGCGCCACCGGCGACCGAGGCGCCCGGACCGTTCTCACCCGGCAGCGGCATCGTCATCCAGGTCGACTGCAACCGTGGCGGCAGGCGGTTGCGGAACTCGGCGATATTCCACGGGCCGTTGACGTAGAAACTGAAATAGCCGCGACCGAACTCGTTCCAGACATTGGCGATCTGGGTGTTGCTGGCCACCGGCGCCCACTTGTTGACGAACACGTCGCGGTAGAAGCCCAGCGCCCGCTTGAAGCCGGGACTGCGGAAGTTGCCGTAGCGCCCGTCGTCGCGCAGCAGCGGTTCCGGCGACTGGATGCCCAGGTTCAGCAGCGGCTCGGCTTCGTTCAACGGGAACAACGCGGCGTAGCGGTTTGGGCCGACCTCGCGCTTGATCGCCGCCATCGCCACTTTCCATTCCGCCCACGTGCGCGGTGGCTGGGCGATGCCGGCCTTTTCGAGCAGGTCGCGCCGGTAGAACGGCAAGCGGGTCTCGACGTACCACGGCACGGCGTAAACCGTGGTTCCGATGACGCCGGTATCCCACGCGCCCTGGAAGTAGTCGCGGGCCTGCAGGCCCGGTGTGTCGGCCAGGCGCGCATCGAGCGGCGTCAGCGCGTTGAGCAGCGAGAACTCCGATACCCAGGTGTTGCCGATCGCACCGACATCGGGCAAGGCATCGCCCGCGAAGGCGGTCAGCAGCTTCTCGTGCGCGGAAATGATCGGAAGCTGCTGCAGCTCGACACGGATCCCGGGGTTGCGACGCTCGAACTCCGGTATCAGCTGGGCGACGACCTCACCCTCGTAGCCCATCGCCCAGAAGCGGACCACTTCGCGCCGGTCGTCATCGCCCGAGCAGGCCGATACGAGGGCGGCAACCGCCAGCACTGCGATCGCCGCGCCCCATCGCAGGTGGTTGCACACTTCCTGGCGCAGGCGCGCGATCACGTCGGGCTCACTGCTGCGGCTGCTTCGACGGCGCGGTGGGCTTGGATGGCTTCGGCGCCTCGGCAGCGGCCTTCGGCGCAGGCTGCGCATCATTGGCCTGGGCTGCACGCGATTCGGCCTCGCCCAGCGCACGCGCGTTCGCGGCGTCCTTCTCGCTCTTGGTCTGCGGCAACGGCGGGGTGCTGACAGTGTCGCCCTGCGGCTGCAGCCAGCCGCCCTTGAACCCGGCCTTTTCAAGTCCTGCGCGGATGTAGGCGTTGCGCTTCATCACGTTCCAGACGAACTCGTTGCGGTAGTTGGAGATCATCGCGAGGATCGGCCCCTGGTCGATGCCGATGTAGTCGCTGGCCACCCAGCCCTTGTCCGGCACCAGGCGGCCGGTCTTGAGCGGGATGTCGAAGTCGAAGCTCGGGTTGAACGAATCGAGGAAGCCATAGCTGGAATACAGGTAATCGCCGTAGCGCTCGTGCAGCGCGACCGTGGTCGGGATGACGATCTCCGGCGCGAACGGCAGTGAGCCTATCACCGCCGTCGGCGCCAGCGTGCCGTCGTCGAAGGTGTCGCGCAGGCCGGCGCCACGCGCGGAATAGTGGCGGAACTGGCGCTGCTCGCCGCGGTATTCCTGCAGGGTCTGCTGCGGGCCGTCACTTGCGGTCAGGCCCCAGGTCTCGTGCCCGTAGTCCTCCCACTTCATCGGATTGGCGATGGCGTAGGCGCGCTGGGCGTAGGCGGCGCGGCGACTGTTCTCGAAGTAGTCGATGCCGCGCTCGCGCATGTAATCGTCCTGGATGCCGCGGAAGTCGATCCAGACATGGCTGTACTGGTGGCCGAACATCGGGCCGAAGGCGAGGAACTCCTCACCCTGGTAGACGCCCCAGACATCGTTGTAGGTGCGCGTCCACACCGTCCAGGCGTCGGCGTCCACCGGATGCGTCGGCGAGGCCATCGCCAGCACGTACAGCATCATCGCCTCGTTGTAGCCGGTCCAGTCGTGCTTGATGAAGCCGCTCTCCGGGAACCAGCCCATCGAGATCAGCGGCTTGTTCTGCTGCAGCCAGGTCCAGTCAACCTTGCGATACAGCTGGTCGGCGATGTCGCGGATCTGCTTCTCGCGCTCGTCGTCGCGATCGTAGTAGCTCTGCGCGAACAGCACCCCCATCATAAGCAATGCCGTGTCGACGCTGGAGAGCTCGACCCAGCTCTGGTAGCGATGGCCGGTGTCCATGTCGAGGAAGTGGTAATAGAAACCCTGGTACGCGCCCTTGCCCGTGTCCTGCGGGCCGGACTGCATGTCGCGGAAGAACTTCAGCGTAACCAGGGTGCGATCGACCGCCTGGTTGCGGTTGATCCAGCCGTTCTCGACGCCGATCGGATACGCGGTCAGGGCGAAGCCGACCGAGGCGATGCTGGCGAACGGGCGCGACGGGTAGCGGTCGGGCGTCAGCCCGTTTTTCTCGTTGGTGGTGTCCCAGAAGAACTGGAACGTGCGCTTCTCGATGTCGGCGAACAGCGGCGGCAGTTCGAGCTTGGCCGCCTTCAGCGGCTCCACCTCCACCGGCGGCGCCGAGGCTACGGGATACGTCTGGGATGTCGGCGTGTCCTTTCCGCACCCTGAGACAAAAGCCAGCAGGGCCAGCGTCAATACCAGCTTCCAGTTTTGCTGCATCACGTTGCCACTTATCGAAAATATGTGAATCCGACCCCGCGCTGCCGGCCGCACGCATGCGGCGGGCACCAGGGGATTACCAGGAAATCCCGAACGACAGCTTGAACGAACGCGTCGGCAACGTGATCTCGTCGGTATGGTCGCCGTACACCGGGTTGATGATGCCGTCGGTGCCCTTGAAATTCTGGAACGCCGACCAGTTCCTGGCGTTGGTGATGTTGAAGATGTCACCGCGGACCATGTACTTCAACCCTGCACCGGTATCGAACTCCTTCTGCACGGCGACGTCCCACTGGAAGAAGTTGGCATCGGCGAAGTACACCGAATCGACGCGACCGAATGCGCAGTTGTCGAGGCCAGCGGGCGTGGGCGTCATGCAGTCCAGCGTGTCCTTGGCGATCGCGCTGCTCCAGGTGAGCTTGGTGGAGAACGTGAATCCATGGGCCTGGTAGATGCCGGTGCCGACGAAGCGATGCTCGGGCACGCCGACCGACGCGACCCACGGATGGTCATGCAGATTCTCGTAGTCGAAGACGTAATGCTCATCGCTGTTGGCGGCGTTGGCGCGATTCTCCTCGCCCTTGGAATAGGTGTAGGCGAGCGTCATGCCCCAGGGCGATTCGGCGGTCAGCGGCTTCTCTGCCCACAGCAGCAACTGGTTGAGCTTGGTCTCGACACCGTTGTCGGCCTTGATAAGCGTGCCGAAGCCCGGGATCGGCTCGCCGAACGGCGCGCCACCGAAGGTCCGGCCCGGCCCATAGAACGTGCCGTCGTCGTAGCGGTTGCCCAAGGTGAAGATGATGCCGTCGTGGCTCTCGATGTGGACAAGTGTTGCCGAAGTGTTCCAGTCCACGCCGACGAAGTTCAGCGTATTGCGCATGCCGAGGCTGAACTGGTCGGAGTACGGAACCTTCAGGTCGTTGTTCATCAGGTTCACTTCCGCACCCCGGTCAGGGTCGGCGGCGACCAGGGCGTACAGCTCCTGCTGGTTGAGGAAGCGCGGATCCCAGTTGAAGCAGTTGACGTTGTCGACCGTGCAGGGGTTTCCAGGCGTGTTGAACAGCAGTGTGTACGACGGGAACGTGCTCTTGGACTGTTCCAGCGCCAGGTAGTCGAACAGATTGCGATCGTAGGCCCGGCCGGCGCCGCCGAAGATCACGTGCCGCTGGTCGGCGAACAGGTCATAGGAGAAGCCCAGGCGCGGCTGCCATGCATCCTTGAAGGCATCGCGGTTGTTGCCGGTGCTGATGTAATTCTCGATGTCGTAGCCGGCGCCGGGCTGGTGGATGTTGCTCCAGCCACGCAGTGCGGTGACCAGTTCCGGCGGCGTCACGTAGTTCTCGTAGCTGGGCGTCTTCTCGTAGTCGTAGCGCAGGCCGAGGTTGATGATCAGCTTGTCGTTGACCTCCCAGTCGTCCTGGAAGTAGATGCCGTACTGCTTGTTGCTTGACGTGATGTTGCGGTCGCCCACGCCGGGCAGCGGCGCGCCGAACCGCACCTGGTAGGGCTGGAAGGTCGCCAGCGAGGAGTTACCCAGGAAGAAAACGTTGGCCGGGTAGTTGATCGAGTACTGCGCGTTGATCGGCTGCTGTTCGAAGGCATTGATGTCGACCGCCTTGTACTTGAAGCCGGCTTTGAACGTATGCCCTTCCAGACCGGTATAGGTCAGGTCATCCTGGAAGCCCCAGCCATCCTGGCCCTTGTCCTGGAAGTCCTGGCCGCCGCCGACGTTAAGCACGGTGCCGCGCTGCGAGTTCTGGATGATGTAGCCCGGGGCCAGCACGATCGCGCGCGGATTGAACTTCTCGTCCTCGTGCGTGAGGTGCATGTCGTTGAGCCACTCGGCATTGCTCCACTGGTAGCGCAGGTCGATGCGGGTGCTGTCGTTATTGTTGGACTTGCCGTAGGTGTTGGTATTGAGCCCGCCCAGGTCGGTGATCTCCGATTCCTTGCGGTCCTTGCCGCTGAGTTCGACGAGATTGTTGTCGTTGACCTGCCAGGTCAGCTTTCCGAACCACAGGTCCTCGTCGAACGGCTCCGACGTCGGCCCGGTCAGGGCCTGCAGTTCCGGGGTCAGCGTGAAGCCCGGATCGAGCGAACCGGCGGCAATGGTGTCGGGCGTTTCAAACTCCTTCGCCTCGTAGGTGATGAAGAAGAACAGCCGGTCGCGAATGATCGGCCCGCCGAAGGCGGCGCCGTACTCGGTTTCACCCGAGGGACTCTTGCCGTTGCCTGCACGCTCTTCAGCCGGCGTCTGCTCGCGCCATTCGGGGATGTTGGCCTTGTCCCAGAAGAAGTTGCCGTGGAAATCGTTGGTGCCCGACTTGGTTACCGCGGTGACCGCGGCACTGCTGATCTGGTCGTACTCGGCCTTGTAGTTGGAGGTGATGACCTTGTACTCGCCGATCGCCAGCTGCGGGAACGGGTTGCCCTTGCTCTGGTCCTGGCCGCCGATGCCGCCCTTGAGCACATAGTTCTTCTGGCCGACGCCGTCGATGAACACATTGATGCCGTTGGAACTCTGCGCGCCGCTGCGCAGCTGCGTGGTGCCGTTGCCACGGCGGTCGAAGATCATGCCCGGCACGATGTCGGCAAAGGCCAGGAAGTTGCGCGAGGCTTGCGGCAGCGATTCGATCTGCAGCTGCGACACGTAGGTCGCGACTTCCGGGGTCTTGGTCTCGACCATCGTCGACGCCGTCACTGTCACCGTGTCGACCGTGGTTGCAGGGCCGGCCGGGGCAGTCTCGGCGACACCTCCGGTGGACAGGTTCAGCGTGGCAACCTGCCCAACCTGGACGATGATCGTGCGCGATGTCGTCTGCCCGTTGGCGACCGCGTCGATGCGATACGTGCCCGGCGGCAAGCCGCCGATGCTGTAGCCGCCATTGCTCACCTGGACCTTCCGGGTCAGGCCGGTGGCGGTGTTGGTCGCAGTGACTTCGCCCTGGCTGGCAGGCGCCGCGTCGACAGTCAGCTGGCCGCGCACGGTTGCCGAGGTGCTCTGCGCCAGCACGGTCGGTGCTGACATCGCCAGGCAGCTGGCGAGAGCGCATGCGAGCAACCGGGGCATGGGCATGCGGCGGTGGTTGTGTTGAAGCTTCATATGCTTTCCCTCTCCAAAAAGCATGGAAACGGTTGCCGCGGAGATCACGCCCGGTTACCGGCGCGCATTGCTCTCAGGCATTGGTCTGGCTCGACTCACGAACGATCAGTTCTGTCGGCAGTGCGATGGCGTTCGAATCCGGGATGGCTTCCCCCGCAACGCGCGCCAACAGCTGCCGAGCGGCACGCGCGCCGAGTTCGGCGATGTTTACCCGCATCGTCGTCAGGCTCGGATGAACGTAACGGGCCAACGGGATGTCATCGAACCCCGACAATGCGATGTCCTGCGGAACGCGCACGCCGGACTGGGCGAACGCGAACAGGCAACCCAGCGCCATCATGTCGTTGGCGGCGAAGACGGCATCGGGTCGCGGCGACGCGGCCAGCAGTTCGCGACCGGCACGATGCCCGGATGCTTCGTCGAACCCGCCCTGCACCACCCACGGCCTGGCGTCGGGCAACAGCTCCGCAAGCGCGTCGCAATATCCACGCAGTCGCTCGTGCGCATCGAAGTTGTCTTCCGGCCCGGCAATGAAAGCGATGCGGCGATGGCCGCTGTCGAACAGATGCCGGACCATCGCGACCGCACCGCCGTGGTTGTCGACGCCGATCACCGCAGCACCATCCAGCCCGGACTGGCTGTTGATCAGTACCGCCGGCAGCGACGGCTCCAGGTGCTCGCTCAGCACGGTCGGGGTGGCGACATAGGGCGACATCACCAGCAGGCCATCGACGCGACCGCGCATCGCGCGCAGTGCCGCGCCCTGCTCTTCCGGATTGCCGTGGTAGCTCGAGACCAGGAGGTGCAGGCGCGATGCGCGGGCCACCTGGTCGATGCCGCGCATCAGTTCGGAGAAGAATTCGCCGTGCAGGTCCGGCAGGACCACGCCCAGGGTCTGGGTGCGGCGACTGCTCAGGCTGCGGGCGGCGGCGTGCGGCGTGTAGCGCAGCTCATTGGCCGCAGCCAGCACCCGGTTGCGGACCTCTTCGGCAACGTTGCCGTGGCCGTTGAGTGCCCGGGAGACGGTGGCCACCGATACCTGGGCCACGCGTGCGACATCTTTGATGGTTACGCTGGCCAAGGCTGGTCGGCTCCGCGGCTTGATGCGGGCCGACTGTAATCGTTTACAAGCGCAAGTGTAAAGCGATTGTTATGCGACTTGAGACGTGGCCTGAGAACACCACGCCACAGGACTCTCAGGACTCAGGAATATGCTGCGGCGCGACATGCGCCCATGCCAACCCGCCGCCTCAGCCGACCTCGCCGGGCGCCCTGGCGCGGATCGCCAGGGCATGGATGTCGGTGTCCATCAAAGGCCCGACGGCCGCGTACACCGCCCGATGCCGGGCAATGGGACTCAGCCCGGCGAAGGCCTGGCTGACGATGTCCACGCTGAAGTGGCCGCGGCCATCGGCGGCGCCGGCATGGCCGGCGTGGCGGTGGCTGTCGTCCTGGACCTCAAGCGACTGTGGGGCCAGCGCCAATTCCAACGCGGCGCGAATGGCCGCGACCCGCTGCTCGCGGGGCAGCGGGCCGGCGCTCACGGCAGGACCTTGCGGAAGGGTCGAACTTCGACCCGCTGGTAGACCCCGGCCGCGACATAGGGGTCTGCGTCGGCCCAGGCGCGGGCGGCGACCAGCGATTCGAACTCGGCGATGACGACGCTGCCACTGAAGCCGGCCGGACCCGGGTCCTCGGCGTCGATGGCCGGGCACGGCCCCGCCAGCAGGAGCCGGCCCTGGTCGCGCAGCGCGGTCAGGCGGGCCAGGTGCTCCGGGCGGGCCTGCAGGCGCTGGGCGAGTACTTCGTTGCCGTCATATCCTTCGATCACGTACCACATGCGTTCTGTGCATCCTGTCGGGTCTGGATGAATTGTAGCCATTGCCCGCGAAGCCGCCGCTGGACAGGGCCAGAACGAGGCCGTAACCTAGCTTCCACAGCCCAAGGCCGGATGCAGCGGCCGTCGCGACTGGCTCCCCACACCGTCGCCATGCACGCACCCAGGTGGTGCGCCGCTGCCCCCAACGGCCTGCGCCCGTAACCCGGATCGACTTTCGCCGCCACGCCCCCGCTTGGTGTACAGGTCGTAGCCGTTCGGGCTCAGCACCGACTTAAGCAGTCCGTTGCACCCATATGGTGGCCTCATCAGGCCTCCAGCACCGAAGCGATAGCAGTGCCCACGGCCCGGAGGGGCCGGTTCCGAATGACCGAAGAACGCGCAGCCGACGCGAGCGACCCGCAGATCGTGGTCGCCCAGTCCCAGGCTCCCACGCACCCGCAGCAGCAGGAAATGCCGCTGGCGGTAGTGCATGGCCAGCCGGTGCTGCAGATACCGCAGGACCTGTACATCCCGCCGGACGCCCTGGAGATCATCCTGGACGCGTTCGAAGGACCGCTGGACCTGCTGCTCTACCTGATCCGCCGGCAGAACCTGGACATCCTCGACATACCCGTGGCGGACATCACCCGCCAGTACGTCGCCTACATCCAGGCCATGCACGAGATGCGCTTCGAGCTGGCCGCCGACTACCTGGTCATGGCCGCGATGCTGGCCGAGATCAAGTCGCGCATGCTGCTGCCGCGCTCGGCCGCCGAGGAAGGCGAGGAAGACGACCCGCGCGCCGAGCTGGTGCGCAGGCTGCAGGAGTACGAACGCTTCAAGAAGGCCGCCGAAGACATCGACACCCTGCCCCGGCAGGATCGCGACACGGCACCGGTGCAGGCCTTCGTGCCCGACCGCGCCTCGGTCCGCCTGCCGCCGCCGGTGGAGCTCAAGGAGATGCTGCTGGCGCTGCACGACGTGTTCAAGCGCGCCGAGCTGTTCACCCAGCACGCGATCAAGCGCGATGCACTGAGCGTCCGCCAGCGCATGGGCGAGCTGCTGGAGCGACTCAAGGACGGCAGCTTCTACCGCTTCGAATCGCTGTTCACCGCCGAGGAAGGGAAGCTCGGCGTGGTGGTGACCTTCCTGGGCCTGCTGACGCTGGCCAAGGAGCAACTGGTCGAGATCGTGCAGGACGCGCCGTTCGCGCCGATCTACGTCAAGTCGCTGGCACTGCTGAAGGAAGGGGAAGAGATCGAGCTGAGCAGCGAGTTCGACGAACCGGCTGCGAATGACGACTGAGTCTTGTGACATCGCGTCGTCACCGCGTCATCCCGGCGGAAGCCGGGACCCATTTTGATATTCGCTGCAGCTCAAGGTGGATCCCGGCTTTCGCCGGGATGACGAACACATAACACTGCCAGGCACAAACGAACCCATCCATGGATCAACAGCTAGTCATCCGCATCGTCGAAGCCGCCCTGCTGGCCTCCAACCAGCCGTTGACGCTGGCCCAGTTGCAGGCGCTGTTTCCCGACGACCAGCCGGCGCCGGCCGACAGCGTCGAACAGGCGATCGAAGCACTGCGCGCGGGCGATGAGAACCGCGGCGTGGAACTGGTCGAGGTCGCCTCGGGTTTCCGCTTCCAGGTCAAGGCCGACGTCCACCCCTGGGTGGCCAGGCTTTGGACCGAACGGCAGACCCGCTACACCCGCGCCACCCTCGAGACCCTGGCGCTGATCGCCTACCGCCAGCCGATCACGCGCGGCGAGATCGAGCAGGTCCGCGGCGTAGCGGTCAACAGCAACATCATCAAGGCACTGGAAGAGCGCGAGTGGATCCGCGTGGTCGGCCATCGCGACGTACCCGGCAAGCCGGCCCTCTTCGGCACCACCCGCGGCTTCCTCGACTACTTCGGCCTCAAGCGCCTGGACGAGCTGCCGCCGCTGTCGGAACTCAAGGACATCGGCGAGTTGGAACCGCAGCTGCAGTTCGACGGCGCGCCGCCGATCGCAGCCGGCGGAATCGCCGAGGGCGTGGGTGCCGACGAGGCCTCGAACTCCGACCTCGACATCGAGGCCGAAAACGAAGCCACCGCCGAAGCCAGCATCGAAGTCGTGGACGACATGACGGCCTTCGGCGACACGGAAGACCTGGAAGCCGGCGACGAGCAGATCGACGCCGACTTCGACGGGTCCGACGAACAAGACACCGCCCCACAGGGCACACCCGATGCCGCGCCGGGAATGCGCGCGGCGGACGTGAACGATCCCGAGCAAGACATACACGCCGTCGAGACGACGACCGTTCCGGAAGACACAGACGAGGCCGAACTGGCCGAGTCGGAGCAATACAAAAATGACTGAAGAAAAGAGCCGCAAGCTCACCCTCAAGCGCATCACCGACACCACGGGCGAAGCGCCGCGGCTGGAAGAGCGCCTGCACAAGGTCCTGGCCCAGGCCGGCCTTGGCTCGCGCCGTGCGCTGGAACAGCGGATCGCCGACGGCCTGGTCAAGGTCAACGGTGAGGTCGCGCAGGTCGGCATGAGCGTCAAGAGTGGCGACAAGGTCGAGCTCGACGGACGCCAGTTCGTCGCCAGCGCGCTGACCGATCCCTCGCGCGTGCTGATGTACAACAAGCCCGAAGGCGAAGTGACCACGCGCGAAGACCCCGAAGGTCGCCCGACCGTGTTCGAGTCCCTGCCCGCCCTCAAGGGTGCGCGCTGGATCGCGATCGGCCGCCTCGACATCAACACCACCGGCCTGCTGCTGCTGAGCACCGACGGTGAACTGGCCAACGCGCTGATGCACCCGTCGTTCGAAGTCGAACGCGAGTACGTCTGCCGCGTGCGCGCACCGGAAGGCCAGGACGTGGTCCCCGAGAACATCGTCGACCGCCTCGCCCGCGGTGTCGCGCTCGAAGACGGCCCGGCCAAGTTCGACGAGATCGAACGCATCGGCGGCACCGATTCGCACGACTGGTTCCGCGTCGTGGTCAAGGAAGGCCGCAACCGCGAAGTGCGCCGCCTGTGGGAATCGCAGGGTTGCCAGGTCAGCCGCCTCAAGCGCGTGCGCTACGGCGACGTCGCGCTGCCGCGCGAGCTGCTGCGTGGCCAATCGCGTGAGCTGGCGTCCGATGCGGTCGAAGCACTGCGCAACAAGCTCGGCCTCGAGGACGGTGCACCGTCGTCGCTGACGCTGCAGCCGGTGATCGGCCAGCGCAAGGCGACCAAGGCCACCATCGACCTCACTGGTCGCGCCCGTTCCAATGGTTACGTCGGTGGCCACAACACTGCCGATGAAGGCCGTGAGCTGCGCCGCTTCGACCACGTGCGCGAAGACCGTGGCGGCCGTGGCCGTGGCGGTCCGCGCAAGCACGGCGGCCTGACGGTGAGCGGCGAAGCCGCCGCCAACCAGTCGCAGAAGCCGTTCAAGCAGCGCAAGGAAAAAGGTCCCAAGCCGTTGCCGGATGGCAATCCGGCGGCGTTCCGCACCTGGTACGTGCCCGACGGTGTCAGCACCGGTCCCAGCGGCCACCGCAATCCGGATGGTCGCGGCAAGGGTCCGGGCCAGGGTCGTCCGCAGGGCGGCAAGGGTCCGCGTCCGGGTGGCGGCGGTGGTCGTCCCGGTGGTGGCGGCTACGGCGGCGAGCGTTCCGGTGGCTTCGGCGGCGAAGGCCGCGGCGGCTTCGGCGAGCGCGGTCCGCGTCGTGAAGGCGGCGGTGGCGGCGGTCAGGGTCAGGGACAGCGCAGCTCGCGTCCTTACGGGCATCCGGGCAACGCGCCGAGCTTCCCGTCCGATCACGCCAATCCGGGTGCCTTCAATCCTTACGGCGACAAGCCGCGCGCCCCGCGTCCGGCGGGTGGTCGCCCCGGTGGCGGCGGTCGTCCGGGTGGCGGCGGCCCCGGTGGTCACGGTGGTCCCGGTGGTCGTCCCGGCGGCGGTGCACGTCCGGGCGGCGCTGGCCGTCCGGCCGGCGGCCCGCGTCCGGGCGGTCCGCGCGGTGGCGGTCGCCCCGGTGGCGGTCGCGGTCCGCGCGGCGGCGCTTGATCGCCATCTGAAATGACGGAATGACAAAGGGCGCTTCGGCGCCCTTTGTTTTTCTGCACGTCATTCCCGCGAAGGCGGGAACCCAGGGTCGTTGCTCCTGCCCCTGTCCACCCACAGCTGGATCAGCTCCATCGGCAGCGGGAACACGATCGTCGAACTCTTCTCGCCGGCGATCTCGGTCAGCGTCTGCAGGTAGCGCAACTGGATCGCGCGCGGATCGCCGCCCAGCAGGCGTCCCGCCTCGACCAGCATCGCCGCCGCCTGGCGTTCGCCTTCGGCGTGGATCACCTTGGCGCGACGCACGCGTTCGGCCTCGGCCTGGCGCGCAATGGCGCGGACCATCGTCTCGTTGAGGTCGACACGCTTGATCTCGACGTTGGCGACCTTGATGCCCCAGGCGTCGGTCTGGCTGTCGAGGATGTTGCGGATGTCGTCGTTGAGCTTCTCGCGTTCGGCCAGCATCTCGTCGAGTTCGTGCTGCCCCAGCACCGAACGCAGCGTGGTCTGCGCCAGCTGGCTGGTGGCTTCGTAGAAATGCTCGACGTTGATGATCGCCTTCTGCGGGTCGACCACGCGGAAGTACACCACCGCATTGACCTGCACCGAGACGTTGTCGCGCGAGATCACGTCCTGCGGCGGCACGTCCATCACCACGGTGCGCAGGTCCACCCGCACCATCTGCTGCACGACCGGTATCAGCAGGATCAGGCCCGGCCCCTTCACCTTCCAGAAGCGGCCAAGCTGGAACACGACACCGCGTTCGTACTCGCGCAGCACCTTGATCGCTGTGATCAGGATCACCGCCAGCAGCACGATCGCCGGGAAGTACATCGCCAGGTACATGGAAGCTCTCCTTCAGTGGAACGCGTTCAGTGAGGCTGCGTCGTTTCCTCGTCGGGCACCACGCGCAGCACCAGTCCGTCCAGGGCCAGCACGCGCACCGCCTGCCCACGTCGCACCCGCACAGTCGAACTGGCCTGCCAGTGCTCGCCGCGGATATGCACCTGGCCTGCGCCGTCGAAGTCGCGCGTGGCCACGGCCAGTTGCCCGATCAGTTCTTCCTGGCCGCTGACCACCGGTTGCCGCCGTGCGCGCGAGGCCAGCCAGATCATGCCCATGAACACCAGCGCGGTGGCCGCACCAATGCCGGCGATCAATCCACCCGGCACGCCGAACCCGGGCACCTGCGTGTCGAACAGGATCAGCGAACCGGCCACCAGCGCGACCACGCCGCCGACGCCGGCCGCACCCACGCTCGGCATCGCGAACTCGATCGCGATCAGCGCCACGCCCAGCACGATCAACGCGACACCGGCGTAGTTCACCGGCAGCACCTGCAGTCCGTAGGCCGCCAGCAGCAGGCAGATCGCGCCGACCATGCCGGGCAGGATCGCGCCGGGGCTGTAGCCTTCGAACACCAGTCCATACAAGCCGATCAGCAACAGCAGGTACGCCACCGTCGGCTCGGTGAGCACGGCCAGCAGGCGCGCGCGCCAGTCTGGCGTCAACACCGTCACCGGTTGGCCGACCAGATCGAGCGTCACTTCGCGCTGGGCGAGCCGCACCTTGCGGCCGTGCGCATGGCGAAGCAGCTGGTCGGTGTTGCCTGCGATGATCTCGATCACGCCCTGCGACAACGCCTGTGTCGCCGTCAGCGTCGCCGCGTCGCGCACGGCGGCTTCGGCGAATTCGCCGTTGCGTCCGCGCAGTTCGGCCAGGCTGCGCAGGTAGCCAACGGCATCGTTGACCGACTTGCGCGACATCGCATCGCGTGGTTCGTGGCTCGGCGGCGGCGTGGTGGCCGGCGCATTCCCTGCTGGAGGCTCGCGTTGCCCGCGTGGTTCATCCGGCGCCCGCTCCGGCCCCGCACCGGGCCCGCCCATCGACACGGGCGTGGCGGCACCGAGCGAGGTCGCCGGCGACATCGCCGCCAGGTGGCAGGCATACAGGATGTAGGTTCCGGCGCTGGCGGCACGCGCGCCTTCCGGCGCGACCCAGGCAATGACCGGAACGGGCGATGCGAGGATCGCCTGGTTGATGTCGCGCGTGGCCGCATCGAGGCCACCGGGGGTGTCGATACGCAGCACCACCGCGCGGGCACCTTCATCGCTGGCGCGCTTGAGCCCGCTGCGCAGGTAATCGCGCGTGGCCGGCCCGATCCCGCCCTTGATGTCGAGCAGCAGGACCGCACCCGACGGCGCCTGCGCGGTTGGTGTCTGCGCACTCATGGGCAACGCCGCCACCAGCAGCGCGCAGGCAACCACCCACGATCGGAAGTGCACGTTCATCGGTGCGCCGGCGAGCGCGCAGAGCGCCCGCCACGGTACGAGTTAACTCCACCCTCCGTTAAGGAAACGGAAGCGGGGAATTCAGCGCAGCAGGTTGGGCTGCGACTCGTACCACTGCTTGGCCTTGATCATGTGGAAGTCGCGCTGGCCGTTGTTGACCGCCACCGCGCAACTGAGCACGCCCCAGTTCGCATACAGGCTGCCGACGCGGCTCTTGCCCTTCAGGCGCAGGCGCGCCTTGAGGTCATAGCGCTGGTTGCTGGCCTGCACCCGGTCGAGCACCAGCACGTCGTCCCGCCACTGCACGTTGGCGCTGACCTGGGCCTGGCCGGAGTCGATCATCTTGTAGACCCACTTGGGGTAGTCGCGCTTGCGCGAGAACAGCGCGAGCAGGAAGCCGACATCCTTCATGGCGATGTTGGCGCGACCGTTGACCGTGGCCGGCTTGTCCCAGTCCATCCGCGCCCGCTGCAGCTCGATCCGCGCCCACCAGCCACTGCGTGACTCGCCGCCGGGCTCGGTGAAGCTCATGTTGGTCAGCGCCACCCGGGTGCCATCGATGTTGAAGTTGTGGCCGGTCAGGTCCGCACGCCGCAGCTGCGTGTTGACGTCGACGTTGCCGCGCAGGGAAATGCCGGCGAAGTGGATCTGCGTGCCGTTGCCCTTGACCCGCATCACGCCGGTACCGACCGTGCCTGCACCATCGAGCACCACGTCGCCACTGACCGTTCCGGCGCCACCTTCGAAGCGCATCTGCGCCACCGGCAGGTAGCGGTTGTAGGCGCGCAGGTCGGGGACGCGCGCGTCGGCGAAGACCAGGTGCGCCCGCAGCGCGTCGCGGACTTCCTTCACCGCGCCGGGTTGCCTGAGCTTCGCACGCTCCAGCCCGGAGACCGTCTGCAGGTCCAGACGCAGGTTCTGGCCTTCCACGTACGGCCGATTGGGCGCGTCCTCCGCGGCGATGTTGAAGCGGTCCATCACCAGCTCGAGATACGGCAGCAGTTCGTCGTTGGGGCCTGCATCAAGCCGGCCCGAGGCGCGCGCGCGGCCCTGGATGCGGCTGCCCATGACATGCGCCACGGCATCGACCTCGGGTATGCCGAAGCGGCTGCCGGCGGCGATCTTGCCGTTGACGACCTGCACGTCGGCATCGACTGCGCCGGAGCCATCCAGCGCCAGCCAGGGCGCATTGAACAGGTTGCCCAGCCAGCGCAGCGACGAGAACTCCCAACGGCCCACTACGTGGCCGGAGGTGCGTGGCACGACCGTCTTGAAGTCCTGCAACGGGATGTCGGTTCCGCGAAGTCGCAGGTCGGCATCGAGGAACAGCGGTTTGCCTTCCTGCGCAGGTGCCTTCGCCTTGAACACGATGTCGCGATCGACATCGAGCAGGAAGTCCAGCGCGCCCTCGCGAGGCTTGCCGGCGATGTCGGTGCCGGTCACGGGCATGTGCCAGCGCAGCTCGCTGCCGGGTTTGAGCGAGCCGCGTGCGAAGGCCAGCCTGGCGTGCGCCTTGCCCTGGCCGGGCACGGTCGAGATCGTGACCTTGCCCTGCTTGTCGGTGACGGTCTTCACTGCGGCCGACAGCCCATCCAGGCTGAGTTCGGCATCGGTCATCAGCAGCTTGCGGACGCCCGGCGCCTGCGCTCGGGTATGGCGGGCGATCGCGAAGCGCGCATCGATGCGCGCATCGTGCAGCATCGTGTCGCCCTTGTACGCCAGCCGAGCCTTGTCGAAATGCGCGGTCGAGGGCATCAGCTCGAGCGCGCCGCCACGCAGTTGCTTGTAGAAACCGACTTCCGCGCTACCCGGGCCCTGCAATTGCAGACCGGCGAAATGCCCGCTGCGGATCGAGTCGGTGTGGATACGGTCGAATCGCAGCACCCAGCCCCCGGGTCGTGGCTGCGGCGGCGGCTTGCGAACCTCGAGCAGGTCCGCGCCGCCGCTCACGTCGAAGGCCTCCACGTCCGGCACGCGGACTTCCTTGTGCAGCAGCGGCAGGATCGCCACGCTCCCTTTCGCCTTGCCGGCCTGCACCGACCAGCGGGTGCGGCCGACCTGCCCTTTCATGTCCACGTCCCAGACGGTCACGCGGCCGGGCCAAAGGGTGATGCCCGGCCCCCACTGGATCTGGAACTTCTCCGGCTTGCGGTTGGCGACCCAAGGTCCCAGCGGCGTGTTGAGGAACAGGTTGCCGAGCAGGAAGTAGGCCGCGTAGAGGATCAGCAACCCCAGCACGATGCGCCTGAGCCACGGGCGCACGTTCGGCGGAAGGCGATTCCAGTACGACCGGAGCTGGCTGTTCCACTGGGCGCTGTTCATGCGCGCAGCTTAGCCAACGGATTGTGAGAACCGGCATCACACCCGAACCCCGGCGGAAGGGGCCTGGAAGCCCCTTCCGTTACAAGGCTAGTGACGGGTGAGATGGACCACGCGCGGGTGTACCAGCCGCTCGAAATCGCCCCAGCCCATGCGCATCAGCTCGCGATGGTTGCCGGCGTTGAAGGCGATGCGATCGTCTTCGGAAAGGGTGTCAGCGGCATACACCTCCATTCCATAGAGGTTGCCAAAAGGTGGCATCGCACCGACCTCGCATTCGGGGAAGCGATCCTTGAAATCGGATTCGCTGGCAAGCGAGACCTCGCGCGCCCCGCTGACCTGGCGCAGGCTGGCAAGGTCCAGCCACTCGCTCGACGGGATCACGGCCATCGCCAGTTTTCCGTCGAGACGGACCATGACCGTCTTGGCCATCTCGTGCTCGTCGATGTGGGCGCTGGCCGCGGTGGCCTGTGCGGTGAACGCATGCGGATGCGTCATCGTGTCGTAGACGACGCGATTGGAATGAAGGAACTCTTCAAGGCGTGGGGATGACATGGCCTGGACTCCCTGATTGCGGAGCCGGCGCGGCAGGTCCGGTGACAGCGGGCGCGTCGCGCCGGCGTCCTTGTCGATCGAAATTCGCCGCGATCGCGCGGCCAGGCCAGTGTAGTACACCCACCGGCCTCGCCGATGGCCCGTTCATTTCAGCTCGAAGGCATCACCGTCGAGCATGGCCGGGAAGCGTTCCCGGTGTGCCGCAAGTTCGGCGGCCAGCAGGGTCGTGGTGACCACCACTTCCTCGTCGGCGCATTCACTGACGGCGTGACCCACGAAGTCGATTACGGCGCTGTCGCCGGCGTAGTGCAGGCCGTTGCCGTCGGTGCCGACGCGATTGACCGCGGCGACATAGCTCAGGTTCTCGATCGCGCGTGCACGCAGCAGCGTCTTCCACGGGTAGCTGCGCGCCGACGGCCAGTTGGCGACGAAGACCAGCAGGTCGTAGTCGAGCTGGCCGGGACGCTCGACATCGAAACGGTTGCGCGAGAACACCGGGAAGCGCAGGTCGTAGCAGACCAGCGGGCAGATCCGCCAGCCGCGCCATTCCAGAACCAGCCGGTCGCGGCCGGCGGCGTAACGCTCGTGCTCGCGGGCATAGCGGAAGAGATGGCGCTTGTCGTAGGTGTGGAGTACGCCGTCGGGCGTGGCGAACAGCAGGCGGTTGAAGACGCCCTCGTCGGTGCGCAGCTGCACGCTGCCCATCACCGCCGCGTCGAGCTTGCGCGCCTGTTCGCCGATCCATGCCACGGTCGGGCCATCCATGCCTTCGGCGTTGCCGATCGCATCGTTGGAGAAGCCGCTGGTGAAGGTCTCCGGCAGGATCACCAGGTCGGTCGTGCCGTGCAGCGGCGCGATCAGTCGACCGTAGTACTCGCGGTTGCCGGCCGGATCGTGCCAGCGGGTTTCGCCCTGGACCAGCGAGACGCGCAAGTTGGTCGTCGGTGCTGAAGGCGTGGAATCAGACGTCATAGCTTCTGCAGCCTCTCGATGGCGGCGTCCAGTGTGGCCTCGTTCTTGGCGAAGCACAGGCGCGCCAGGCGCTGTCCCTGCGGAGGCGTTTCGTAGAACGGCGAAAGCGGGATCGCGGCGACGCCCTTCTCGATCGTCAGCCAGCGGCAGAACGCGGCATCGTCGAGGTCGCTGACCGCCGAGTAGTCGACCAGCTGGAAATAACCGCCCGGCACCGGCAGCGGCTTGAGGCGCGTGGTCAGCAGCTGCTCGCGGAAACGGTCGCGCTTGGCCTGATAGAACGCGCCGAGCTGCTCGTAGTGCTCGGGTTCGGCTTCGATCATCTCGGCGAATGCCCATTGCGCCGGGGCGAACGTGCAGAAGGTGTTGTACTGGTGCACCTTGCGCAGTTCGGCCGACAGGGCCGGCGGCGCGATGCAGTAGCCGACCTTCCAACCGGTGCAGTGGTAGGTCTTGCCGAAGCTCGAAACGACGAAGGCGCGATCGCGCAGCTCTGGATGGCGCAACACCGACTCGTGGATGCGGCCATCGAACACGATGTGTTCGTAGACCTCGTCCGACAGCAGCAGGATGTCGGTGCCGCGCAACAACGCGGTCAGCTGCTCGATGTCGTCGGCGTCGAACATCGCGCCGGACGGGTTGTGCGGCGAGTTGACCATCAGCAGCCGCGTCTTGTCGGTGATCGCGGCGCGCACCAGGCTCCAGTCCGGGGCAAAGGTCGCCGGGTCGAGCGGGACATGCACCGCGCGGCCGCCGGCCAGGTCGATTGCCGGCTCGTAGCAGTCGTAGCAGGGGTCGAGCACGATCACTTCATCCCCCGGCCGGACCACGGCGGCGATCGCATCGAAGATCGCCTCGCTGGCGCCCGAGGCAACGGTGACCTTGGCGTCGGCATCGGGTCGATAGCCATAGCAGCGCTCGGTCTTGGCCGCGATCGCCTGGCGCAGCGCCGGGATGCCGGTCATCGGCGCGTACTGGTTGTGGCCATCGCGCATGGCGCGGTCCAGCGCCTCGATCAGGCGGTTGGGCACGGCGAAGTCGGGGAAGCCCTGGCCGAGGTTCACGGCCTTGTGCTCGACCGCGAGCTGCGACATCACGGTGAAGATGGTGGTGCCGACCTTCGGCAGTTTGGTTTGCAGGGTCATCTCAAGGGGTGCTTGGAGGCCGGAGCCGTCGAGGCGGACAAGTGTAAGGATGCGCGCGCCACGGTGTCATGACGGGGCGTCATGACGAGTGGTCATCACCTCATCGGCCGGGTGGACTTGACCGGCACGTTTGCACTACCCGACGCCCGCAATCACACTCCGCGCCATGCGCGAGCTGCAGATCGTCAATGCCCTCGAACTGGCCACCGCTTATGCCGCCGCGGAGTACGTGGTCGTGCTCGACGGCGACGCCCTGCCGCTTCGGGTCGGCCTGCCGGCGAGCGACCTGGAAGCCTATTGGCCGGCATCGCGCTATGCCTTCATCACCGCCTGGAACCCGGCCTCGCAGCCGCGTTCGGACTCGGCCAACCAGGCCGCCGATGCCTTGCTGGTGGCCCAGCTCGACGCCGTCGGCGCTACCCGCCATCCCGCCTGGGCGCAGGACCCGGGCGGCCAGTGGCGCGAACCGGGCTGGCTGTTGGCGGGCCTCGAGGAGACCGACCTGCTGCGGCTGGCGATCGAGTTCGGCCAGGCCGCCGTCCTGGCCTGGCACCCCGGCGAACCGGTCCGGCTGCGGATGCTGATGCCCCGCCCGTCTGCCATACCGACCGTTCCGACGGTGGAACACACCGACTGGGTCGCCGGCTGACGGTCGTCAGAGCCAGTTCTGGCGGGAATTTCCGGGCCGCCTCGGGCGGCGGCCGTCCGGGCGCGACACGCCTGGACAAGCCGGTTCCCCGGCTACTCGCATAAACTGGCGCCTACGCGGCCACCGGGCCGCAGCCCTCCAGCCGATGACGCCAGACGACCGACCTGCCCCGCCGCTGCTCGCAGCCCGCGGTTTACGCTTTGCGCGCAACGACGAGCCCGTGTTCGGCCCGCTCGACTTCAGTGTCGATGCTGGCGAGGCGCTGCTGGTCCAGGGCGACAATGGCGCCGGCAAGACCACCCTGCTGCGCGTATTGGCCGGACTGTTGCGGGCCGACGAGGGCGACATCGACCTCGACGGCCAGCCCGCCGGCACCGCCCGCCGCGCCCGCGCCATCGCCTACCTCAGCCACCTGCCCGGCCTGAAGGCGGACCTGACCGCGATCGAGAACCTCGACTTCCTCTGCGGCCTGCACGGCCGCCGGCGCGCGCAGCTGCCGCAGAACGCACTGGCCATCGTCGGCCTGGCCGGGTACGAGGACACCCTCGCCCGCCAGCTCTCGGCCGGACAGAAAAAGCGCCTGACCCTGGCCCGCCTGTGGATGTCGCCGGCGCCGCTGTGGCTGCTGGACGAGCCCTACGCCAACCTCGACCTGGAAGGTATCGAGCTGGTCAATCGCATGGTCCAGGCGCACCTGCGCGAGGGCGGTGCCGCCCTGGTCACCACCCACGGCGCCTATGCCGCACCGCCGGTGCGGACGCGGATGCTGGTGATGGCCAAGGGGGGCACGCAATGAGCGCCACTCAGACCGCCACCCTCGCCGGCGCCGCCCGCGCCCTGCTCACCCGCGACCTGCGCCTGCTCTGGCGCCGTCGCGGCGACGCGCTGCAGCCGGCGCTGTTCGCGCTGCTGGTCGTGGTGCTGTTCGCGCTCGGCCTGGGGGGCGAGAAGCAGGCCCTGTCCAAGGTCGCCGGCGCGGTGCTATGGCTGGCGGTGCTGCTGGCCGGATTGCTCGCACTCGACACCCTGTTCCGCGGGGACGCCGAGGACGGTTCGCTGGAGCAATGGATGCTCGCACCGGTGCCGCTGGCATGGCTGGTGGCGGTGCGCACGTTCATGCACTGGGCCACCAGCGCGCTGCCGCTGCTGATCGCGACCCCGTTCCTGGCCGAGCTGCTGTACCTGCCACGCGAACAGCTGCCGGTGCTGCTGGCATCGCTGGCGCTGGGCACGCCGCTGCTGAGCCTGCTGGGCGCGGTCGTGGCTGCGCTGACGGTCGGAATGCGGCGCTCCGGTATACTTGTCGCGTTGTTGGCACTGCCGCTTTACGTGCCCGTGCTGGTGTTCGGTGCGGGCAGCGTGGCCGCCGCCGCGCAGCATCTCGATCCCACTGGCGCGCTGTTGTTGCTGGGCGCCGGACTGGTGGTTTCGCTGGTGCTGGCACCCCTGGCCGCCGCCGCCGCGATCCGTATTGCGCTCAGCTAGCTTGCTGATGCCTGTCGCTTGAGCCCGATCAAATGCCGCCCTGGCCCCATCCACTAATGTCCGTCGCAACCGCCGAGTCACCCCACCCCGAACTCGGGCCCGGACGGCAGGACGGACGTAGTCAGAAGCACGCAGGCCCGAACAGGCCGAGAGAACGATGAATCCGATCATCCGCTGGTTCCACAAACTCGGTTCACCGCCCTACTTCGACCGCTTCGCCGCGCGCTGGGCCCCGTGGGGCTACGGCCTGGGCCTGCTGGTCATGGCCTGGGGCCTGTACGGCGCCCTGTTCCAGGTGCCGGCCGATTACCAGCAGGGCGACAGCTTCCGCATCCTCTACATCCACGTGCCCAGCGCCTGGATGAGCATGGCGGTGTTCGCGCTGATGGCCATCTATGCCGCGATCGCGCTGATCTGGCGCATCAAGCTGTGCGAGATCCTGGCGATGGCCTGCGCGCCGATCGGCGCCGCGTTCACCCTGATCACGCTGTTGACCGGCTCGATCTGGGGCAAGCCGATGTGGGGCACGTGGTGGGACTGGGACCCGCGCCTGACCACCGAACTGATCCTTCTGTTCCTGTACCTGGGCGTGATCGGCCTGTACAACGCGATCGACGACCGCCGTGCCGCCGCGCGCGCCGCCGGCCTGCTGGCCATCGTCGGCGTGGTGCTGCTGCCGGTGATCCGCTACTCGGTGGTGTGGTGGAACTCGCTGCACCAGGGCCAGACCATCCGCCTGCTCGGTGAGTCGAGCATGGACTCGAGCATGATCCCGCCGCTGGTCTGGATGATCGTCGGCACCAAGCTGTGGTTCATCGGTGCGCTGCTGACGCGTGCGCGCGCCGACAACCTGCGTCGCGAGAGCGGCAAGGGCTGGGTGGCCGCACTGGCGCGGGGGAACGCGCAATGAGCTACCTCAACTACGTGATTGCCGCCTACGCGGTGTTCGTGATCGTGCTGGGCTGGGACTTCGTCGCCACCCATCTGCAGATCCGCCGCGAACTGCGTGGCGCGCGCCTGCGCGCCGAACGCGAAGCCGCTCGCCCTGGCAAGGGCGCGGCCGCAAATGAATTGATCAGATGAGAGCGTGCCAATGAATCCTGTACGTCGCCGCCGCCTGCTGTGGGTCATCGCCCTGGTCGTGGCCGCCGGCATCGCCGCATCCCTGGTGGCCATGGCCCTGCAACGCAACATCGCCTACCTGTACACGCCCAGCGAAGTGCTTCGCGGCGAAGCAGGCGGGCATGCCCGCTTCCGCCTCGGCGGCATGGTCGCGGCCGATTCCTTCACCCGCGCACCGGGTTCGCTGGAAGCACACTTCAAGGTCAGCGACGGCGACGCACTGATGCCGGTGGTCTATACCGGCATCCTGCCCGACCTGTTCCGCGAGAAGCAGGCGGTGGTCGCCACCGGCCGCATGCGCGGCGACACCTTCGTCGCCGAGGAAATCCTCGCCAAGCACGACGAGACCTACATGCCCAAGGAAGTCGCCGACAAGATGGGCATGGCGCACAAGAAGCACGACGTTCCGGCTCCGGCGGCAGGCTCGGCGCAATGAAGCATCAACGCCCGCGTGCCCGCATCTTCCGGAAGGTGAACCATGCTCGGTGAAATCGGCCAGGTCACCCTGATCCTCGCCCTGCTGGTGTCGCTGCTGCAGGCGGCATTGCCGCTGGCCGGCGCACAGCGCGGCATCGGCGGCTGGATGGCGGTGGCGCGCCCTGCGGCATACGCGCAGCTGGCGCTGGTCGCCTTCGCGTTCGTGATCCTCAGCCACGGCTTCGTCACCCAGGACTTCTCGCTGCGTTACGTCGCCGAGAACAGCAACTCGTTGCTGCCGCTGATGTACCGCTATACCGCGGTATGGGGCGCGCACGAAGGTTCGCTGCTGCTGTGGGCGCTGATCCTGGCATTGTGGACCGGCGCGGTCGCGCGCTTCTCGCAGCGCCTGCCGGAGGAAGTCATCTCCCGCGTGCTCGGCGTGATGGGCCTGGTCAGCACCGGTTTCCTCGCGTTCCTGATCTTCACCAGCAATCCGTTCCAGCGCCTGTTGCCGGCCGCCGCCGAAGGCCGCGACCTCAATCCGCTGCTGCAGGATCCGGGCATGATCATCCACCCGCCGATGCTGTACGTCGGCTACGTGGGTTTCGCCGTGCCGTTCGCGTTCGCGATCGCGGCGCTGCTCGACGGCCGCATCGATGCGCGTTGGCTGCGCTGGACGCGTCCGTGGACCAATGTCGCCTGGGCGTTCCTGACCTTCGGCATCGCGCTGGGTTCGTGGTGGGCTTACTACGAGCTCGGCTGGGGCGGCTGGTGGTTCTGGGATCCGGTCGAGAACGCCAGCTTCATGCCGTGGCTGGCCGGCGCGGCGCTGCTGCACTCGCAGGCGGTGACGGAGAAGCGCGGAAGCTTCCGCGGCTGGACGCTGCTGCTGGCAATCGCGACGTTCTCGCTGTCGCTGCTGGGCACCTTCCTGGTCCGCTCGGGCGTGCTCACCAGCGTGCACGCATTCGCGGCCGATCCGGCGCGCGGCTTGTTCATCCTGATTTTCCTCGGCATCGTCATAGGCGGCTCGCTGCTGCTGTATGCATTGCGGGCACCGTCGTCCGAAGACGGTGGCAAGCCGTTCGACATCAGCTCGCGCGAAACGCTGCTGCTGGCCAACAACCTGCTGCTGTCCACCGCCTGCGCGATGGTCCTGCTCGGCACGCTGTACCCGCTGCTGGCCGACGCACTGGAGCTGGGCAAGATCTCGGTCGGCCCGCCCTACTTCGCCCTGATGTTCGTGCTGCTGATGTCGCCGCTGGTGGCACTGCTGCCGTTCGGCCCGATCACCCGCTGGCAGCGTGAGCAGGTATCCAAGCCGCTGGCGATGCTGCTGCCGTGGGCCGCACTGGCGCTGGTGCTGGCCGTGCTTGCCTACTTCTTCGCCCCGCAGGGACCGTGGAAGGTCGCCGCCGGTGTGCTGGGCGCGGCGTGGGTGCTGTTCGGAACGATCCGCTTCGTCGTCGCGCGCCTGCGCAGCCAGAGCAGCGGATCGCGGTTCACCGCCGAGATGCTCGGCATGATCCTCGCCCACACCGGCGTCGCCGTGTTCCTGGTCGGCGCCCTGCTGGTCGAAGGCCTGAGCCAGCAGCGCGAACTGGCGGTCGCGCCGGGCCAGACCGTCGAGCTGGGACGCTATGCCTTCCGCTTCGACGGCGTGGCCCATTCGCAGGGTCCCAACTACGAAGCCGATCGCGGCACCGTCACCGTGTTCGCCAACGAGCGACCGCTGACCGTGATGCATCCGGAGAAGCGCACCTACGCCAGCGGCGGCCAGGTCATGACCGAAGCCGCGATCGACGGCGGCGCCACGCGTGACCTTTACGTTGCCCTGGGCGAGCCGCTCGGTGGCGGCTCGTGGGCGTTGCGCGTGCACGTGAAGCCGTTCGTGCGCTGGATCTGGGCGGGCGCGCTGCTGATGATGTTCGGTGGCCTGGTCGCGGCGATGGACAGGCGTTTCCGCCGCACGGCCACTGTCGCCAGCGCCGTTGTCCCCGAGCCGGTTGCCGCAGGCGCGGTTGCCTCGAGCACGGTCTCCAGTCCGGTGGTCGCCGCTGTCAGCCAGGAGCCCGCACGATGAGCGATCCGTCGCCGCAGCCGCGCCAGTCGTCGATGCGCTGGGTGCCCCTGCTGATCGTCGCCGCGCTGGGTGTGCTGTTGTTTGCCGGCGTGATGCTCAGCCGCAATCCCAATCGCGAGGCACTGCCGTCGCCGCTCATCGGCAAGGCCGCGCCGGCGTTCCGCCTGCCGGTGCTGCATGAGCCAGGCCGCATGGTGACGTCCGACGACCTGCGCGGCGCACCGTACCTGCTCAACGTCTGGGGCAGCTGGTGCCCGGCCTGCCGCGACGAGCACCCGGTGCTGACGCGTTTCGCCGAGAGCAAGCGCCTGCGCGTGATCGGCTTCAACTGGAAGGACGAGCACGCCGACGCCATGCGCTGGCTCGAGCAGTTCGGCAACCCGTACTTCATGGTCATTGCCGACTACGACGGCAAGGTCGCGATCGACTGGGGCATCTATGGCGCGCCGGAAACGTTCCTCGTCGACGGCAAGGGCATCGTGCGCTGGAAGTACGTCGGGCCGCTGACGGATGAAGTGATCCGGGATGAGCTGCTGCCGAAGATTGATGCGATGCAGAGGGGCTCGTGATGAGCGGGGCAGTCCAACAACCACCCGTCATTCCCGCGAAGGCGGGAACCCAGCGTCTTCGCTTCTTCAACGGCCGCAAGTCGCTGGGTTCCCGCCTTCGCGGGAATGACGGTTTGGGGGCGTATTCGTTGTTGCTGTTCGTCGCGATGATGACCGCCTCCTTCCTCGCATTCGCCCAGCCCGCGAGCGACCCCACCCCGCTCCAGTTCCAGTCCCCGATCGAAGAGCAGCGCTTCCACGACCTCGTCGCCGAGCTGCGCTGCGTGATGTGCCAGAACCAGTCGCTGGCCGAATCCAACGCACAGATCGCCGTCGACCTGCGCCGCGAGGTGCTGGAGCTGATGCGCCAGGGCAAGGACAACCGCGAGATCAAGCAGTTCCTGGTCGAGCGCTACGGCGAGTTCGTGCTGTACCGCCCGCAGGTTGAATCCAAGACGTGGTTGCTGTGGTTCGGCCCGGCGCTGGTGCTGCTGGCCGGCGGGGTGGTAGTAGCCGGCGCGGTGCGCAAGCGCCGCCAGGCACCGGCCGCAACAAAGACCAGCGACAGCAACGAAGAGCAGGAGTGGTAATGGTTGGTTTCGTGATTGCCGGCCTCGTGCTGGCCGTGCTGGTGCTGGCCTACGTGCTGCGTCCGTTGTGGCGGACCCGTCCGATTGCAGGGATCGCCGTGATTGTCGGCCTGACCCTGGCCACCGGACTGACCTACTTCGCCATCGGCACGCCCGCCGCGCTGGATTCGGCGCAGCGGCGCGCACCGGAAACGCTCGACGACGCCATCACCCAGCTGGAGGCCGAGCTCAAGCGCGACCCCAACCAGGTCGAAGGCTGGCGCCTGCTCGCCCGTGCCCGCGTTGCCGAAGGCGAACCAGTCAAGGCGCGCGATGCGCTGATGCGCGCGCTCAAGCTGATGCCCGACGACCCGGACCTGCTGGCCGAGGCCGCGGAGATGCGCGCCATCGCAGCGCCGGGTCGCCAGTTCGATGCCGAAGGCATCTCGATGCTGCGCCACGCGCTCGACCAGGAATCGATGCACCAGCGTGCCCGCTGGTTCCTCGGCATCGCCCAGCGCCAGGCCAAGCAGCCGGCGGAAGCGGCGCGCACGTGGGAACCGTTGCTGGCCGTCGTCGACGGTCGCACCGCCGAAAGCCTGCGTGAGCAGATCAACGCCGCGCGCGGCGAGGCCGGCATGGCACCGCTGGCGGCGGCCGTCGCATCGGCAGCACCTGCCGCTGGCCCGGGCCTGAAGGTCAAGGTCGCCCTGTCGCCGACGCTTGCCGCGAGACTGCCGGCCAACGCCACCCTGTTCGTGATCGCACGCCAACCCGGCGGCCCGCCGATGCCGGTGGCGGTCGAGAAGCTGGCGGCCGCGAATTTCCCGGTCGAAGTCACGCTTGACGATGGCGACAGCCCGATGCCGACGATGAAGCTGTCGCAGCTGGAGCAGGTCGAAGTGCTGGCTCGCGTATCTGCCAGTGGCGACGCGACTCCGCAGGCCGGCGACTTCGAAGCCACGGCGAAACCGACGGGCAAGGACGCGGGCACGATCGAATTGCTGATCGACCAGGTCCGGCCATAAGGCCCGTTCCGCCCGTTAAGCTTGCCCCATGACCGAATTCATCCCGCCCGGTACCCGCTGGTTCGACCTGCCCTCGCCGTTCCCGATGAAGCGGGGCGGCGCGCTCAACAACGCCCGCGTCGCCTACGAAACCTGGGGCACGCTCAACGCCGCCCGCGATAACGCCGTGCTGATCGTCACCGGCCTGTCGCCCGATGCGCACGCGGCCAGCAACGAGGGCAATCCGGAACCGGGCTGGTGGGAACAGATGCTCGGTCCGGGTAAACCCATAGACAGCGATCGCTGGTTCGTCGTCTGCGTCAATTCGCTCGGCAGCTGCAAGGGCTCCACCGGGCCGGCCTCGATCAATCCCGACACCGGCGCGCCGTACCGGCTGAGCTTCCCCGACCTGTCGATCGAGGACGGCGCGCAGGCCGCCGCGCATGTCGTGCGCGAGCTGGGCATCGCCAGCCTGGCCTGCATCATCGGCAACTCGATGGGCGGCATGACCGCGCTGGCGTTCCTGCAACTGCATCCGGGCCTGGCGCGCAGCCACATCAACATTTCCGGCGCGGCCAAGGCGCTGCCGTTCTCGATCGCGATCCGCTCGCTGCAGCGCGAGGCAATCCGGCTGGACCCGAACTGGAACCACGGCCAGTACGACGACGAGCGCTACCCCGAGGCGGGCATGCGCATGGCGCGCAAGCTGGGCGTGATCACCTACCGCTCCGCGCTGGAATGGGACGGCCGCTTCGGTCGCGTGCGCCTCGATTCGGACCGCACCGACGACGAGCCGTTCGGCCTGGAGTTCGAGGTCGAAAGCTACCTGGAAGGCCACGCCCGTCGTTTCGTGCGCCGCTTCGACCCCAACTGCTACCTCTACCTGAGCCGTTCGATGGACTGGTTCGACCTGGGCGAGTACTGCAGCGACCGCCAGGGCAACGGCGAAGCCGACACACGTGCCGGCCTGGCCGGCCTGCGCGTCGACAAGGCGCTGGCCATAGGTGTCCACACCGACATCCTGTTCCCGCTGCAGCAGCAGGAAGAGATCGCCGAAGGCCTGCGTGCCGGCGGCGCCAACTCGCGGTTCCTGCCGCTGCCGTCGCCGCAGGGACACGACGCGTTCCTGGTCGATATCGCCCGCTTCGGCCCGGCCGTCGGCGACTTCCTGAACAGCCTTCGCTGAACCGCACGTCGAGGGTCCGTACCGCCGTAGATTGATGCGGCGCAAGATTCGCTGCGCCGGGCGCACGATAGAATTGCGCCATGACGATCAACGACGCACTGCCCGACCTCGATTTCCCCGGCCACGACAAGCTGGTCGCCGCCATCGACGCCGCGGTTGCGTCCGGCGACGAACACGCCGTCACCGCGGCACTGCGCACCACGCTGTGCGGCATGATCCGCGACCGCGAAGTGCAACTGCCCTCGTGCGTGCACGACCCGATCGAAGACCACTACGCCCGCCGCGAGATCTACCGCAGCCCGGGCCTGGGCTACAGCGTCGTCGCGATGACCTGGGGACCGGGCCAGGGCACGCCGGTGCACGACCACTGCGGCCTGTGGTGCGTGGAAGGCGTCTGGGACGGCGAGCTGGAGATCACGCAGTACGAACTGCTCGAGCGCGATGGCGAGCGTTTCCGCTTCCGCGCCGCCGGCGGCATGCATGCCGGTCCCGGCAGCGCCGGCAGCCTGATTCCGCCGCACGAGTACCACACCATCCGCAACGCCAGCCGCGAATCGGTCGCCGTCTCGCTGCACATCTACAAGGCACCGATGGAAGCGTGCTCGATGTTCGTCCCGAATGAAGGCGAATGGTTCGCCCGCGTCGCCAAGACGCTGCAGACCGACGAAGCGGCGTAAGGCAGCGGACAATTCCTGACCTCTGGCACTACAACGCCAGAGGCGATCGCCTAGGGTGAGCGTTTTCCGCCGGAGCCTCCCCCGATGCTGACCGACTTCACCCTCGCCTCCCTGCACCACCTGCTCGTTTACGCCCTGGTTGCGATGCTCGTCGCCGAAGCCGTGCTCCTGCGCGGCGGCGTCGATCGCTCGACACTGCAGCGCCTGGCCGGTATTGACCGCGGCTACGGCATCTGCGCGATGCTGCTGATCGTGGTCGGCATTTGCCGGATCATCTACGGGGTAAAGGGCCACGACTTCTACCTGCACAACCCGTGGTTCCACGCCAAGATGGGCGCGTTCGTGCTGGTCGGCCTGCTCTCGATCTTGCCGACCGTGCGCTTCCTGCGCTGGCGCAAGGCGCTGGCCGCCAATCCGTCCTACCTGCCCGATTCCGCCGAGGTGGGCCGCTTGCGCGGTGTCGTCCGCTTCGAGCTGATCCTGGTCGCGGCGATCTTCGTCTTCGCCGCCGCGATGGCCCGCTACGGCGGCCTCTGAAACAACCCCCTGCTTCCGGGCGGCCGCGTCGGCTATACTGCGCGACCGCGCCGGAATGGCGGAATCGGTAGACGCAGCGGACTCAAAATCCGCCGCCCTTAAAAGCGTGTGGGTTCGAGTCCCACTTCCGGCACCAATCTGCATTAAGCCTTTTAATTCAATGGCTTAAGTTATCCAACAAGGTGTCATCTAGTACACCCTACTAGTACACCAACTGAAAGCCCTAAGGGAGACCTTAGGGCTTTTTCGTTAGCATCGTTGCAAGCGCCTTGCACTCGGTAATCTCCTATGGGGGTTTACCGATCCGCTGTAGCAGATCACGCCGGCTGGTCCTTGAACTAGGGGAACGCATGAGATTCCTTGTCGCACTGATCCTTATTGCTATTAGTGAACCAGCAGCGGCGGCCGACGTACTGAAGTCGGTGCCCCATCAGTTCCGTGGTGAATGGAACCAGGTGATCGATGCGTGTGGCAAAGGCGAACACGAATCCGCGCTACGAATCGACGCGAACCGGATCATCTTCTACGAGAGCGACGGGCCGCTTGAAGCCGTCGTAATCCAAGGGCGGTATGAATTGGCGCTAATCGCCGAACTCTCGGGAGAAGGCCAAACATGGCTTTCCACGAACACTTTCCGATTGTCGCCTGGGGAAGACATGCTGATTGATACGACCGGCGGGACTGAGTATGTCCGCTACCGCTGCCCGAGTCGGACGGCGAAATGACGCGCGAGGAGGTCGAAGCATTGCTCGACCGGGCGTTGGAGCTTTTGGTCGAACGCGATTCTGACTTGATTCGTCTGAATGTGTGCGAACGGGCACTCATGTTCCGCTTAGCCCACTACATGGCGTGCTCCGAGAGCATCCCGGCGGGTGTAACCGTGGATTGTGAATACAACCGGCACCTCACCGGTGAAAAGACGCTCGGCATCCCACCGCGGAGAAACCCGGGCAACCGAACGCGCTCCGGCGTAATCCCGGACATTCTCATTCACGCACGGGGAAACGACGATCAAAATGTGCTGGTGGCGGAGATCAAGCGCCCCACACAACCCAGGGCAAGGGACCGACAGAAGCTCGCGCAGTTCAGAACTGAGTACGGTTACGGGCACGCCGCTCAGATCATCATTGGCCATGGGCGGAACGGCGAGCTAGTGCGAGAGATCGAGTGGATCGACCCTGCGAACCATAGGTAATTGCGAACTGTTAGCGCGCCGCCTCATCAGAAGCCTTTTCAGCCTTGGCTTGGCGCTTTCTGGCTTCCTGGTAGTTCCCTGCAAATATTCCGAAGGCCTGAACCACCACCAGTATTCCAACGCCTAAGACATAGGCCTTGAAGGTCGGAACGACCGCTGGCGCAAGCTGTGATCCACCAAGCACCACGGCCTGAACCAACAAAGATAAGGCCGAGCCAAAGCCAAGAGACCTAGCCCCAATCTTCTTCATTTGGCTGGTCGCCGCTTGCGGTTCTGATACCCCGAGAAAGATAGAGGCAATCGTCCCAGCAGTAGCCATAAGGCCTACGCTCGCTGCGATCAGTACGCCCGCAAGAAGATTCGACCCAATCAACTCAGGGCGGAGGAAAGCGACCGCCAAGAAAGAGGGTGCAAAGATCGAGGTTAAAAGCATCATATAACCGATGCCTCGATGACTCTCCATGCCACCTAAAGATTTAAGGTCGATATTGAGCATTGATCTCCCCTGGAAAGAAAAACAACAGCCTGCGGCAGCTGTCGCCCACGACTCGCTAGTCGCAATATACCCCTAACAATCTCAGAGCCTAAGACTGTACGACAATGCCGCCGCAGACAACGTTTGGCTTTCCGTCGGAGTCTATTGATGCCTTGGCCGACTGCAATACCCAACTGCCGGATCACGCGACCGAACCGCTTCCCGAGGTACCAGGACCGCTTCTTATCCGGACCTCCCCGAAGTAATCCCGGAATAAGGAAGCCATCTGTCGAACTCTTCGCAAGCTGCTTCACCAACGGCGCGATGGCCGGGTGGATGGGAACCTTTCGATTCGCAGCCTTGGTCTTGCCCCTTTCGATCTTCAAGATGGCTCCCTCTACCGAGCCCACCTCTAGCTCTCCGACCTCCTCCCGCCTCATGCCGGTGTAAGCGGCAATCGCAGTCAGGGACCAAAGAGGGTCATTCGGATCAACCCCATGGAGGACCTTGGAGAGCTCGGACGGCTTCCACGCCCGGCGCACATTGGGCTCGGCCCTGCTCGATTCCTTGATGGTTCGAACCATGCGGAAGAATGGGTTCTCCTCGACAAGCCCTCGCCCGACCATCCATTCGAAAAACGCCCGCAGGTCGCTTGTCTCTTTCACCCGGGTCTTGGCTGAAAGCGGCACCGAGTTTCCGTCGGCATCCTTCTGGGTGCGTCTCTGGATAACCTCGGTGACGTATGTGCCCGCAACCCTCCTGGTTACCTCCCCGCACTCGCGGTCAGCCCCGAACCATTCGAAAAACGCCTCCAGCCTGCGTCGTTTATCGCCAATGGTCTGGGCGGTAAGGCGCTTCTCCTGCTCCTTCAGGTACACACCAAACAGGTGGGACAACGTGAGCTCCTGACGCCCCGCCAAGGCGTTGTAGGAGCGCTTGAGCAGCGCCACCGAACTGGCTGGGATCTTCGGATGACCCTGCGCGTCCAGGCCGTTGACGCGCCCCTGAGCCTCAAGGAAATCATCCACCGCCACTTCATGGGCGAGTTCGGCATCGCGCCGGTTGCCCTGCCCAGCCTCAAGCGCTCGACGCGCAACAAGGGCTGACTGGAGGATTGCTTCAGCAGTGACCTCCGAGCTGACGGGCGCTCTCGCCGCCGCCTGCTCGAACTCAGACAAGATAGCTGCGACCACCTCGTGCTTTCGGCGGTTTGCCTCTTTCTCGTCGCGGGTCTTGAGGGACCGAAGGACAGGACTGACACCAAGCATCGACTGCAGCTCACGCGGCACAGCCACTTGAACGTACCAGCCCAGCTTTCGCTTCTTCAGGTATGAAGGTGAACGCATCGAGACGGCCTATATCGGGTTCGAGTCCCACTTCCGGCACCAGTTTGAAAGCCAAGGGCTTGCGATGATTCGCAGGCCCTTGGTTTTTTATATCGCTACGTTGTTCGCACTGGTTCGCTGCATCGCTCGGATGGCCGCCGGTTGAACCTGGCGCCGTTGCCCTAAGGAGACCACACCATCGGCCTGTTCCAGGTTTGGTTAGGTGTGCCTGCGATCCGGGTGAGGTTGGCCCGATCACGTCCTGGCCACAGGAGCGACGCCGCCCATGGACGCCCCCCTCGCTGACCGTAGTCGTCGAACGACACATCGCCGGATAACCAGGGCGATGGCGACAGTAACCGTTGCAGCCATCCTGGTTCTCACCGGCTACTCGCACATGTGGGCTCTGAGCCGCGGCATGCCCGATGTGGCCTCCATCGCGACAGCAATCGGTTGTCTCGCCCTGACCTGCCTGACACTGCTGGCAGCGTCGCTTCGGCTTTGGGCGTGGACATTCGCCCTCGCGTCACTGTGCATCTCGCTTCTGCTGCTCTTCTCGTTTACGGCCCTGCTCTACTAAGCAGCCTGAGCGCCACCGGCCCACCACGCGACTGGAGGTATATTCCGGCCAAGGTCACGGCAACAAGGGCCACCGCCATGTGCTACTCCGCCCAGATCTGGGCCGACTACCGGAAATTCGCCAAGGTCTTCGGCGCCACCATCAGCATCCAGGATTTCGTGCGCCTGTACTGGGAGCGCGGCAAGGGTGGCAAGGCCAGGATTCCCAAGGCAATGGACGCCGCCTTCGCCGAGCCGCTGACCGACCTGCAGCACGAGATCAAGGGCCTGATCGACGAGTTCAACCGCGCCCAGACCGGGCGATACGAGCAGGAGCTGTTCAAGCAACGCAAGCGTCTGTTCGACGCCGAGCGCATCCTGCTCGACAAGACCACCAAGAAAGCGCTCGAGGAAAAGCGCATCGCCACCGACAAGATCGAGTGGACGCGCGGCAAGCTGGCCGACCTGCATCGCAGCGCGCTGGTCGCCGACGATTCGCGGATCTTCCCCGGCCATTACGCGCCGGTGATGGTCTGGGAGAACGGCCAGCGCGTGATCAAGCCGATGCGCTACCAGTGCCGACCCGAAGGCAAGCCGGCCAACTTCGACCAGCGCTTCCCGGGCACCTACAACGCCCGTCGCGACAACCTCGAAGGGTTCTGGAAGGAGCAGTTCGGCCACACGCACGGGATAGTGGTAGTCAATGCGTTCTACGAGAACGTCAGCCGCCACGCCGTCGAGCATCGCGAGCTCGGGCCGGACGAGAAGGACGAGAACGTAGTGCTCGAGTTCCGCCCGGAACCGGAGCAGGACATGTTGATCGCCTGCGTCTGGTCGAAGTGGAAAGGCTCGCACGGTGCCGAGCTGCTTTCCTTCGCTGCCATCACCGACGAGCCACCGGCCGAGATCGCAGCAGTGGGCCATGATCGCTGCATCATCCCGATCAAGCGCCGCAACATCGACGCCTGGCTAAACCCGGACCCCAACAACCTGTCTGCCATGTACGCCATTCTCGATGACCGTGAACGGCCGTACTTCGAGCACAGACTGGCGGCTTGATTGCCGGCGGCGGCCATTCGGACTAACGCCGCCTTAACAACCACGTTGGCATCGTTGCGCGAATGGGCGCCCGCCCCGTCACAAACGACCACTCACGGGGAAATCGATGACGACCGCGGACACCTTGATGCCGCTGCAGGCCGAGCCTCCCTCGAACAAGCAGCGGCTGTTCGTGCGCTACTACAGCGCTATCCTCATCGACCTGGTGGTGCTGAACCTTTTCGACGAGTTCTCCGATAGGGTCCACATCGAGTCGTTCACCGTGTCGCTGATGGCAGCGCTGCTGCTGCAGATCCTGCTCAAGCTGACCATCGCCCTCGAGCATTACGTCGCGGCGTTCTTCAAGGCACGCCCGGGCGGTTTCATGACCTTCATGCGCTGGTTCTCGGCGTGGCTGATCCTGTTCGGCTCGAAGTTCGTGATCCTCGAAGCGATCTCGTTCGCGTTCGGTACCGACGTCCGCTTTGATGGGCGCTGGCATGGCCTGCTGGTGCTGATCACCGTGATCGTCGTGATGCTGATCGCCGAAGAGGTGGTCGTCAGGATCTACCGGCGCCTCAGCTGAGGTCCCGCCGGCGCAAGCGATCAACCGGGGACGGATGGATCCATCCCCCACATCACCACAGGCGTCCGAACCCATGCGAGGGGGCGGCCGACGTCAAGGAGGATTTCCACGTGAACGTAGATCAAGAAACGCTGCGCAAGCTCGTCACCTCCGATCTGGCCGAAACCCTCGTCAAGGTCGGCCTGATCGCGTTCCTGGCAATCGTCTGCGTGCGCATATTCGCGCCGTTCGCGAACCTGGTGATCCTCGGCGTGATCCTGGCCATCGCCATCTACCCGCTCTACCAGGGTCTGGTGCGCCGACTGGGCGGCCGTCGCGGTTTGTCCGCCACGGTCCTGGTTCTGGCACTGCTGCTCCTGCTGGGCGTGCCGATGGTGATCCTGGGCAGTTCGTTCGCCAGCCAGATCAGCGAAGTCCACCAGTCGTTCGAGAAAGGCACCTTCACGGTGCCGGCGCCGGACCCCAAGGTGGCGCAGTGGCCCCTGGTCGGTGAACGCGTGCACGCGGCGTGGGCCGAGGCGGCCGACAACCTGCCGGCCTACATCCACAAGAACTCCGAGATCATCCGCGGTTACCTGCGCAAGGCGCTGGTGATGGCGGCCAATGCCGCCGGCGCGATCCTGATGTTCCTGGCGGCGATAGTCGTCGCCGGCGTGTTGATGGTTTACGCCGACGCCAGCAAACGCGCCGCCGAACGCATCCTGGTGCGGCTGACCAATCCGGCCGAAGGTGCGGGCATCCTGAAGCTTGCGGTCGCCACGGTACGCTCGGTGGCTGCCGGCGTGGTCGGCGTCGCCTTCATCCAGGCGCTGCTGCTGGGCATGGGCTTCCTGTTTGCAGGCATACCGGCGGCCGGCGTGTGGGCGGCAATCACGATGCTGCTCGGCATCCTGCAGTTGCCCGCGCTGATCATCTCGTTGCCCGCGATCGGTTACCTGTGGTGGGCCGACGACGGCTCCTCCACTGTGATGAAGGTGATCTTCACCATCTACTTCCTCATTGCCGGCATGGCCGACAACGTGCTCAAGCCGCTGCTGCTAGGACGCGGCGTGGATGCACCGATGCTGGTCATCCTGATCGGCGCCATCGGCGGCATGGTGACCGGGGGCATCCTCGGCCTGTTCGTCGGCGCCGTGTTGCTGGCCGTGGCGTACAAGCTGTTCATGGAATGGGTCGATTCGCGAGTGCCGGCCCCGATCGTGCCGGTGGCACCGGCCGACTCCATCGATCTGGACAACGCCCATTAGTCGCAGGAGCGCACGGCCAATGATGCGGGCCATCATGTGGGCCACCGGGGGCAAACACGCGACCCGGCAGGTTGCCGGCGCCGCAGTCCTTGCCTCGGGATTGCTGCTCGGCGCCTGCACCACGCTGGGGCCCGACTACGAAGAGCCCGACATCGCCTGGCTCAACGAATGGCAGACCGACCTGTATGGCCAGGCGGTCGGCCCGGGGCAGCAGCGCGATCTCGACCTGCAGTTCTGGTGGCATGCCTTCAACGATCCGGTGCTGAACTCGCTGGTCGATACCGCGCGCAAGGAGAATCCATCCTTGCGTATCGCCGGCCTGCGGATCATGGAAAGCCGCGCCGTCCTGGGCATCGCCAGCGCCAACCTGTACCCGCAACTGCAGCAGCTCAAAGGCTCGGCGACCTACATCGACAGTCGCAGCAGCGGCGGCGCGGGCCCCGACGTCCACGACAACTACGGTGCCTTCAGCGCCGGCTTCGACCTGGCCTGGGAACTGGATTTCTGGGGACGCTTCCGCCGCGGCATCGAATCGGCCGAAGCGGGATTCTTCGCCTCGGTCACCAACCAGCAGGACGTGCAGGTGTTGCTGGCCGCGCAGGTCGCCGATCTCTACTTCGCCTACCGCACGACGCTGCTCAGGATCGACATCGCCCGCAAGAACACCGCGATCCAGAAGCGCAGCCTGGAGATCACCGAGCAGTTGTTCAGCAGCGGACAGGAATCGGAACTCGACCTGCAACAGGCCAAGGCGCAATACCTGGGCACGCTGGCAACCATCCCGGACCTCGAAGGCCAACTCGTGCGCGTACGAAATGCGCTCGCAGCCGTGCTCGGCCGCAAACCCGGCGACGTCCCCGAACTGGAGATGGTGGCGCGTCCCCTGCCGATCGTCGACGGCGCCGTGCTGCGCGAATTGCCTGCCAACCTGCTGCTGCGCCGGCGCGACCTGCGCACCGCGGCATGGCAGGTTGCAGCGCAATCGGCGCAGATCGGCATCGCCAAGGCCGATTACTTCCCTGCGATCACGCTGCTCGGCAGCGTCGGATGGTCGACCACGTCGCTGGGCGGCAGCCCGCAGGTCCGCAGCATCGCCGCAGGCCCTGCCATCACCTGGAACATCCTCGACTACGGCCGCATCGCCAGCAATGTGCGCCTGCAGGACGCGCGGTTGCAACAGACCATCGAACTGTTCCAGAGCACGGCGCTGCTGGCGGCACGCGAAATGGACGATGCCGCCATCACCGTGGTCAAGACCGCCGAACAGAAGGCGCCGCTGGGCGGCGCCGCGCGCGCCGCGGAACGCTCGCTCGAACTGGCCAACTCCCAGTACCAGGAAGGCTATGCCGATTTCGAGCGCGTGCTCGATGCGCAGCGCGTGATGTTCACCCAGACCGAGCGCGAACTGCTCAATGACAGCGCACACATCAGCGCGGTCATCACGCTGTACAAGGCCGCCGGCGGCGGCTGGACCGAGATGCCGGCGCACGATCTGTTACCGGAATCGACGCGCGACACCATGAAGACCAGGACCAACTGGGGCGGCCTGCTCGAGGCGCCCCTCCCTGCCCGCCCCGAGGGGCCGGCCAGCGACAGTGACAGCGGGAACCGGAAATGAGCGCAGGCAACGACGACAAGAAGACAGACGGCCCCGCGCCAGCACCCGCCGGCCAGGACCAGGCCGGCAAGACCGTGCGCAAAGGCGGGCGCTGGGTCGCGGCAGCCATCGTGCTGACCCTGCTGCTGTACCTGTTCGCCGACCGCTTCACGCCTTACACCTCACAGGCGCGGATCGAAGGCTACATCGTCGGTGTCGCGCCGAAGGTGGCCGGTGAAGTGACCAAGGTCGCGGTCGCCAACAACCAGACCGTGAAATACGGGCAGACGTTGTTCGAGATCGACCAGTCGCAGTACCGGATCGCCCTGGCCAAGGCGCGCTCGGATCTGGAGAACGCGCGCAAGCAGGTCGGCGCAGGCGGCGCCACCGTCGATGCGGCGCGTGCCAACCTGGAAGCCGCGCGCGCCAACGAAGTGAAGGCGCGGCAGGACGCATCACGCCTGCGGCGCCTGCGCGAAACCGATCCGGGCACCATCTCCGTGCGTCGCCAGGAAATCGCCGACGCCAGCCTGGAACAGGCCAAGGCCATGGTCGTGGCCGCCCAGGCCGACATCCGCCGGGCCATCGAATCGATGGGTGGCGACGACATCGAGCAGAACACGTTGCTGGCGACGGCCCTGACCGCCGTCGACAAGGCCGAGCTGGACATGTCCAACACGGTCGTCCAGGCCTCCACCGACGGCGTCATCACCGACCTGCGCACCGAGGTCGGCCAGTTCGCAGGCACCGGCAGCCCGGTGCTGACCCTGATCGGCGTGCGCGACATCTGGATCAGTGCCGAATACACCGAGAACAACCTCGGCCACATGAAGGTCGGCACGCCGGTCGACATCGTCTTCGATGTGCTGCCCGGCCATGTGTTCAAGGGCAAGGTGCGCAGCGTCGGCCTGGGCGTCAGCGCCGGCCGCACGCCGAGCGCGGGCAACCTGCCATCGGTCGACAACGATCGCGACTGGCTGCGGCAGTCGCAACGCTTCCCGGTAATCATCGGCATCGACCCCGGCCTGGATCCGGAAGACCGCGCCAGGCTGCGCATCGGCGGCCAGGCTTCGGTGATCGCCTACGGCGAAGGCGCCGGCGTGCTCAAGCTGCTCGGCAAGATCTACATCCGCATCGCCAGCTGGCTCACCTATGCGTACTGACCGGACCTGACGCGATGATCGCGCCTGCCGCCAGGCGTACCTTCCGGCTCGCCTCCGTGGTGGCGCTGTCGGTCGCGCTCGCTTACGGCCTGGCGATGCCGTTGCCGTTCATGGCGCCGCTGTTCGCGGTGCTTCTGACCGCCACGCCGGCGCCGCCGCCGGGGCCAAAAGCCCTCTTCATGTTGCTGCTGCTGGTCGCCGTCACCCTCGGCATCGGACTGGTGCTGAACCCCTTGCTGCGCAACTACCCGGTGTCGGCGGTGCTGATGATCGCGGCGGGTCTCTACGTCAGCACCTACCTCAGCGTCGGCAAGGGCAAGGGCCTGGTCGGCACGTTGCTCGCGGTCGGCCTGACGATGATCCCGGCCGCCGGACTGATGGACTTCGCGCTGGCGAGCGCGGTGGTCAACGCGTTGCTCGTCGGCATCGCCGTGACGGTGGTCTGCCAGTGGCTGGTGCAGCCACTGTTTCCCGAGTCTGCACCGGCCTCGCCCGCGGCCAAGCCGGTCCCGGATGGCAACGAGCGTGCGACATGGCTCGCACTGCGTACCGTCCTGATCGTGCTGCCGCCGGTGATGCTGGCCTTCACCAACCCGGGCATGTACATGCCGACGATCATGAAATCGGTGATGCTGGCCCAGCAGGGCTCGACCATCAGTGCTCGCGCGGCCGGGCGTGAGCTGATCGGGTCGACGTTCCTGGCCGGCATCTATGCGATGGCCTTCTGGTTCGCACTGAAGCTGCTGCCGAACCTGTGGATGTTCTTCCTGTGGATGCTGCTGTTCGGGATCCACATAGGCAGCCGCCTGTATGGCGTGGTCGCCAATCGCCACCCGCCGTCGTTCTGGGTCAACGTGTTCGTGACGATGCTGATCCTGGTCGGCCCGGCCGTGCAGGACAGCACCGGCGATGACGTCTACCGCGAGTTCCTGGCGCGCTTCACGCTGTTCGTGCTGGTCACGCTCTACGCCTGGGGCGCGATCGTCGCACTGGAGTGGCTGCGCGAGGGCCGCGGTCGTGGCCGGACCAGTCCGCCGATGGCCTCACCTGCCATCTGAGCGGCGCCGGTCACTGCGTCGGCGCTCGCCCACGACTTCCGTCGCGAATACACCGGTGCGCCGCGCCACCGCCACGGCCTCGCTGCGCGAGCGCACGTCGAGTTTGCGCAGGATCGCCGAGATGTGGTGGTCAACGGTCTTCTCCGAGCGCACCAGTCGCCGGGCGATATCGGCATTGCTCAGGCCGTCGGCAAGCAGGCCCAGGATCTGCAACTCGCGTGCGGTCAGTCCGGCCGGGTTGGCGCTGGTGGTGGCGCGCGGTCCACGGGCGAGGCCGCGAACGCCGGCTTCGCGCATGTGCTCGCGGCATCGATTGGCCGCAGCGGCAGCGCCGAGTCCTTCCAGCAGCGCCAGCGCCTCGCGCATCGCCGATTCGTCGCCCTCAAGCAACGCCAGTGCCTGTTCGTAGGGGCATCCCAACTGCGCCCAGGCCGCGGCAGCCTCCTTCCAGTGCCCGCCGATCTGCAGCGCGTAAGGCGCCTCGGCACCGTCGGGGCCGCCATCGGCGACACCCAGGCGCAGGCACCAGTAACGCAACTCGCCCAGCGAGCGCTCGTCGCCGCGCTGCTCGGCCATGGCATGGGCCAGGGCCACCAGTTCATCGACACCGGCACCGTCGTTGCGCAGCCACGCTTCTTCGGCATGCGCCGCCGCGACCGGCGCCAGCCGCTGCAGTTCGCCGGACTGCCGTGACAGCACCGTGGCTTCTTCCAGCAGTTCGCGCGCGCCCGGATCGCCGCGACGCTGTCGCAAGCGCGCCAGCACGGCCAGGGCGCAGATGCGCGTGATCGGCGCCACGCCCTGCGCACGGACCAGGCGCAAGGCCTCGCTCGCGGCGGCGTCCCAGTTGCCGCGCTCGAAATCGAGCCGTGCCTGCCACGAGCGGATGTAGTTCGTCCACGAATCCAGGTCGCGCGGGGCAAAGTAGGCGGAGGAATCCTCGATCTGGCGGATGGCCTCGGCGTAATCGCGCAACTTCACTGCCGTGCTGATCAGATTGACGTAACTGCGCGCGACGTGTTCCTCGTAATCGTTGGCCAGCGAGATCCGCAGGCTCTGCTCGACCATCGCCTTGCCGGGCTCCTCGCCCTCGGCATAGCGGGCCGTGCCGACGTTGTTGAGGGCGTGCGCGAGCACTTCGTTGCTGCCGATCCTGGTGGCCAGCTCGATCGCGCGCGTGCCCCACTCCACCGATTCGGCGGTGTGCCCGGACAGCATGTACAGCTGCGAGCGATTGCTCAGCGCCCAGGCGTACGCTTCGTCGTCGGGCAGGTCGCGCAGCAGGTTCACCGCCTGGTTGGCGTAATCCTCGGCCTCCTGGCGGCGGCCGCCGAACCAGTTCAGGCGCGACAACCAGCGCAGGGCTCGCCCCTCCTGGCTGACGTCGCCCAGCTCGCGCCAGATCGCCAGCGCTTCCAACCGCCTGGCAATGGCGTCGTCGTTCTGTTCGACGAGGTAGCACTGGTACGACAGATCCCCGAGCAACTGCGCACGGTCGACGGGCGCAAGCGTACCGGCATGCACGAGAGCGGTTCCGTAGAGTGCGGCAGCCTGGCAGTGCGCGCCATGCGCAGCGGCCTCGTTTCCGGCCTGCAACGCGTACTTGAGCACCGCTTGCGCATCGCCGGCGCCGGAGGCGTGGTGCACCAGGCGTGACATCGCCGCACCCTGCCCGCGCTGTTCGAGGAAGGCCAGCACCCTGGCATGCAGCGCCGCTGCCATCGGCGCCGGCAATGCCTGCTCGACTGCGATGCGCGCCAGCTCATGGCGGAATGCATAGGTGCGGCCGTCCGCGATCAGCAGGCCGGACGCGAGCGCCGCCGCTATGTCCTCGGGCGCGGGCGCCAGTACCGCCTCGACGATCTCGATCTCGATGCGCGCCGGAACGATCGCCGCCAGGTCGAGCAGCGCGCGCACCGCGGGCGGTTGCCGGGCCGCGCGCGCGAGCACGGCATCGCGAACCGACACGGGCAGCCCTTCGGCGCGCAGGGCTTCGGTGACGAAGAAGGGATTGCCACCGGTCGTGGCGTAGATGCCTTCGGCGGAATGGCTCGACTGTCGCGCCAGTTCCGCCACACCCGCCTCCGACAGCGGCAACAGCGGCACGCGCACTACCGCGTCCGCGGGCAGGTCGCCCAGCACCAGTTGCAGCGGATGGCGGTCGCCGAGTTCGTCGTCGCGATACGTCAGCACCAGCAGCGCGCGAACACGCTGTATGCGCCGCGCCAGGAACTTCACCAGGTCCAGTGTCGCCGCGTCGGCCCAGTGCAAATCCTCGAGCACGACGATGGTGGGATCGCTCGACTCCTGCAACTCCGAGAGGAAGCAGCTGAACAACTCCGTCCGATGCCCTTCCCTGCCCAGCAGCGCCTGCAACTTGCTGCCCATCGCACTGGCCATGTCGTACAGCGGCCCCAGTGGACGCGGCGAGAACAACGCTTCGCAGCCACCCCACAGCACACGTCCCACGCCATCGCCCCCGACCAGTTGCGTCAGCAGCGAGGTCTTGCCGATTCCGGCTTCGCCGCAAACCAGCGCCGTGCGGCCGGCGCCCTGGCCGGCAACATCAAGTGCACCCTGCAACAAATGCAGTGCGTGGCCTCGCTCGATCAGCTCCACCTTGCCGGCTCCGGGGTATCGCTACCCGATTATCCCCCCAGGAAACGAATGGGGGCAGCGCTCCCGGTCGAGTCAGTGCGCCTGCAAGGCACACGCGCATTCAGAAGTAGAAGAACGGTGAAAGGTCGGAAATCTCGATGATGCTGGCCACCGGCAGGCCGTTGCGGCGCGCCGCCTGCCGGATCGCCTCCGGCGACGGCGCGTCGTAGATGCAGAACGTCCTGCGCCGATCGGCAGTCACATAGGAGTGCAGCCAGCTCACGCCACTGTCGCCATTGATGCTGGCTATCCGCGCGCAATCCCTGGCCCCTTCCTCGCTGGCGGGGATGGCGAGGTCGGCGGCGAAGGCGCGTTCGATCAGGTATCTGGGCATGTCCGGTTCCTCGACGTGGCGATGCGGATTCAGACAAAGCCGAAGCGGTCGGGCATCCAGTCGCTGGTGTAGTGGCGGTCGCTGGCGTAGCCGGAGCTGTTGCCATAGCCGACGCCGAAGTCGCGCTCTCGGTGGACGTGCTGGACGGGTTCGGTGGTCTCGAATTCCACGTCTTGCCAGTCGCGCAGGCTGAAGGTGAGGGAGGGGGCCGTCGCACGCGCGTTCAGGGGCGCGAACAGGCCGCTGGAGGAGACGAGTTCCATCAGGAAGGTAGTCATGGCCGGTGCCTCGGTGATTGGCTCAGTCCGCGATCCGGACTGCGATGCCAGCGTAGGAAAAGCGCCGCCCGGCCACATCGGGAACGCTCCCCAGATTGCACGCGCGACCTCCCCATATTCCGCACTCACGCGGCATCGACGCCTCCCATGGCACAGATATTGCCGCCGCCGAACGTCGCAGCCTGCGAGACCGCTGCGCTTCACCCTTCCGGCCGGCCCAAGGGGAGCATTGCCATGACGACTGATACGTTCCACGCCTATGACGATGCAGGAAACCGCTACACCATCCACGTGCGGCGTACATACATCGACACGCGCGGCGCCGACGGGCTCGGACGCCGCGTTGAAAGCCTGCGCACCTACTACCTCAACGATGGCGGACCGGTCGACCGGCTCGACGACGACACCTTTGCGATCGTCGATACCGGCGTGGGCCTGCGGCTGACGCGAAGCGCTGCCTGAGAGCTGCGACGTGGGATCAGCGAAGGGCCTGCCGATTAAGGGCAGGCCCGTCACTCGGATGACGGTTACTTCGGCGCGGCCAGGATCTTGCCGGTGCCATACGGCGGCGCGACGAACCTGCCGCTGCCGATCCAGTCGTTGACGACCCGGAAGTAGCCATCGGCATACCGCGTCGGGGTGCGCTCGCCATCGCCTGCGGTTTCGAACTCGAGGATGCCGTGGTCGGTCGACGGGAACTCGATGACGCTGACCGCGCGCCCCTCGTGGGCAAGTTGCAGCAGGCGTTCGCGGGTCTGTTGCGGCGGCGCTTCGCGATCTTCCCCGGCCAGCACCCACAGCAGCGGAACCCGCAGGCTGCGCAGCGTCGGCATCGGCTCGAACTCCCAGCTGGTTTCCTGTTCCAGCACCGGCGCCAGTTCGGCGGCCCTGTCGCGCGTGAGCGACACCACCAGCCCGGTGAACTCGCCCTTCATCGCCGGCCACCACGGCTGGGCGCCGTACTTCTTGCGCACGACGTCCAGCTTCTCCCAGCCCTTGGTGCCGCGAGAGGCGACGATGTCGCCGGTGATGTCGGTCACTTCACGCGCCTGCTTCATGACATCGTCGCCGAAGCCGGCATTGCGCAGGTCGAGCACCACCTGTTCGCGGTCCTCGGCCAGCGGGCTGTCGGCCAGGCCGAAGCGCACGACGACGAAGTCCGGATTGCTCTGGCTCGCCGCCAGCGGGGCCACCCAGCCGCCCTGGCTGCCACCGTCGTAACCGATGCGCTGCACGCGCTTGCCGGCGAGACGTCGCGCTTCCGCGAGCGCAGCCTTGGCGTCGTCGGCGAGCAGGTGGAAGTTCTGCGTGTATGTACCGGTCGATTCGCCGGTGCCACGCTTGTCGTACACGAACACGCCAATGCCATGCGCGGGATACAGGTACTGGGTGTACAGGCCCTGCACCGCCGAGTTGTTCTCCGAGCCGTGCACCTCGATGGCGATCGGCACCGGCTGGTCGCCACGCGGCAGCACCAGGCGACCGCGCAGCTTCACGCCGTTGCCCTGGAATGTCGTCTCGGTGATGTCGAACTGCCGGCGCTGGCCAGCATGTCCGTCGAAGGTGATCCTGCCATCGCTGCAATCGCCGAAGCGGGCCTTGAGGCCATCGGCGCGACCGGTCCAGCCGACGCTGCTGTTCCATTGCCCGTCCGCGTCGCGCTTGAGCAATCCGCTGCGACCGTCGAGCGTGCGCCAGCGCAGGTCGGCCGGTTCGCTGACGGTCGCGATGACGACGATGCGGCCATCATCGAGCGCATAAGCGCCGGCGTGGCAGCCTGCGCCGTCGTCAGCGGCGACGGCGGCAGTGGTGAATCCGGAAGAGATCAGCAATAACGAGGCAGCTAGCTTCATATCGTGGTCCTGTCGAGGGGGAACGCCTCGGCAACTCGTCGCTGCCTGGCGCATGCGTCCTTGGATGCATGCCTGCGCGTGCAGGTTGAAATCATCCCGTCCGCTGCGCATCGCGCGCAAACCCGGCAAATCTGCATCGGCGTCGCCACGTCCCGACGCACGCCGGAGGCGCGCTGGCCGGACAACGGGGCTATCAGTCGGAAGCGGCGTTCAGTCGCGCGTTCAAGCGACATGCCGGGTCATCGCCCGGCGCGGTTCGCCGTCAGGCGAAGGATGAGGCGGACGTCGCCTGAAAGGCTCGTCGCCGGACGCCACAAGTCAGAGCAGGAGGGTGCCGAAGACGACCCGGGCGCGCTCGTCGTAGATGCGCAGCCACAGCGCCTGGCTCATGGTTTCGGCGCAGCGCTTGGCCTGCGGCAGCACGGCGGCCAGCGCGGCTTCGGCACTGGCATAGTCCACCGACGCTTCGGCGACCTGCTGAGGCAGGACGCTTCCATCCTGTCGAGAGAGTTCTACTCGGTACATGGGTCACCTCCGGCGCCGGGAGCGGGCGGTTGGAGCGGGCGGCCGTCCTGCGAGCAGGCGGTTCCTGTGTCATCGTCATAGCCTCCACAAACCAGGCGCTGTTCGCAGTCGGGCGGCATCGCTCTGGTATGTAGGACTTTCCCTACACCCCTGCCCGAGCCGAAGCCCTCCGCATGTGCCTGATTGCCGTCGCCTGGCGTGCCCACCCCCGTTACCGTCTTGCGCTCATCGCCAACCGCGACGAGGCCCATGACCGGCCGGCGTCGCCGGCGGGGTTCGATCCGGGCGAGCCCACGGTCTACGGCGGCCGCGACCTGCGCGCCGGTGGCAGCTGGCTGATGGCCTCGACGCGGGGACGCCTGGCGGCAGTGACCAACGTCCGCGCCGGACTCGCCGAAGGGGCGATGCCGCGCTCACGCGGCGCACTGGTGCACGGGTTCGTCGCGGGCGACCACGACAACCGGGCCTTTGTCGACGGCCTGTCCGGCCATGCAGCTGAATACGGCCGGTTCAACCTCCTGACCTGGGATGGCGCCGACCTCGCCTTCGCCAGCAACTACCCCGCTTTCGAGCAGCGCGCGGTGTCGCCCGGCCTCCACGCCATGTCCAACGGCGCCTTCGACGCACGCTGGCCCAAGAGCGGCCACGCCGTGGCTGCGCTCGAATCCTGGCTGCAATCGCCGGACTCGCAATCCAGCGACGACGCGGCGCTGGCCCCGCTGTTCGAGGCACTGGCAGACACCACCCCGGCGCCCGACGCCGCCCTGCCCGACACAGGCGTCGGCCTGGAGCTGGAGCGCCGGCTGTCGCCGCCGTTTGTGCGCGGCCCGAACTACGGCACCCGCTGCAGCACCGTGGTGCTGGTCGAGGACGACGGCATCACTTTCGTCGAGCAGAGCTTCGGGCCGGACGGCCTGCGCCTGGGCCGGACACGGGCACGCTTCGCCATCGACTGAGTCCGGCACCGGCACCATTGCGATCACGGCAACGCACCGGTGCACCGGCTGCGCTATCGCCAGCGCGATGTCGCGCCTACCATGTCGATACTGCCCCCCGGCCCTTCCCCCATGGAAACGCTGCTGCACCTGATTGCCGTCTACGGCCTGCTGGTCGTATTCGTCAGCGTGTTCCTGGACCAGGGCGGCATTCCGGTCCCGGCCTATCCGCCGATCATCTTGACCGCGGCACTGGCGGTGGATCGCGGCGACAGCGTGTGGCCGATCCTGATCGTGGCGACGCTCGCCGCCGTGATGGCGGACTGGTTGTGGTTCGTCGGTGGCAGGCGCCTGGGCGCGAAGCTGTTGCGGCTGATGTGCCGGTTGTCGCTGTCGCCCGACTCGTGCGTGCTGATGACGCGCGGTGTGTATTCGCGCTGGGGCGCGCCATCACTGATCGTGGCCAAGTTCATTCCCGGTTTCGCCGCGGTGGCGACGACGCTGGCCGGCGAGACTGGTACGCGCACGGGCCGTTTCCTGTTCTACGACGGCATCGGCGCGCTGCTCTGGTCCGGACTGGCCGTCGCGCTTGGCGCGATCTTCCATGAAGCGGTCAACAGTGTCCTGGCGCAGCTGGAGGACCTCGGTCGCTTCGCGTTGCCGGCCATCCTCATCCTGATCGCGGCGTTCGTGCTGTGGAAGCTGTGGCGGCGGCAGATGTTCCTGCGCCAGTTGCGCATGGCGCGGATCACGCCGATGGAGCTGCGCCAGCTGATCGACGAGGGCACTTCACCGCTGATCCTCGACGTGCGCCCGGAACCGCTTCGCAATGCCTCCGGCTGGATCCCTGGTGCGGTGTTCGTGCGCACGCTGGGCGAGGCGAATCTGCTGCCTCGCGACGAAGTCGTCGTGTACTGCGACTGCCCCAATGAAGCCTCCGCGGCGGTGCTCGCACGCGAGCTCAACAAACATGGCTTCAAGCGCGTGCGACCGCTGGCCGGTGGCTTCGAAGGCTGGCGCAGCGAAGGCAACCAGGTGGCGTTCGAATAAGCGTCAGCGCGCCCACGGCCACCAGCCGTGGCCGGTGCGCGCATAGCGATCGGCCGCGCGTTCGAAGCGGTTGCGCACGCTGATGCCGCCGAATACCAGGTACAACGGCAGGAACAACGGGCCCAGCGCCAGGTACTGGTAGACGTGCGCCCGCTCGTGATCTGCCAGGACGATCGCCGGTTCGTCGCCGTGGCCGGCACGGTGCGCATAGGTGACGCACGGCGAGTCCAGGCTGTCGCCGGTGTGCAGGATGACGTTGCCAAACGTGATCGCCCCGCCCGGCCCCCACGGCCAGCGATGGAATACCAGCGCCAGCTCGCGACGACGCCAGTGCACGTGCGCGCCGAAGGCCAGCCCGGCCGCACCAAGGGCGAGTCCGATCAGGGTGTTGGGCAAGGTCCACAGCGCGCCGAGCGCGACCAGTCCGCGGGTGAGGAACGTCGACATCGGTGAAGCCTAGCGCAGCTCGCCCCAATGCCGAGTCACCGCGGCTCAATCTCCGATCAGTCGCCTTCGGGAACCAGCAGCCACAGGATCAGGTAGACCAGGATGCCCGGGAACGCCGCCGAGGCAATGGAGATCAGCACGTAGGCGACGCGCAGCAGCGTCGAGCTCCAGCCGAACCTGCGTGCGATGCCGCCCAGCACGCCGGCGATCATCCGGTCGTGGCGAGAGCGGGACAGTGAGCGGGTGGCATTCATGGCGGCGCACTCCCTGGCGGCGACGGCGGCAGTCTAGCGCCGGCGCTCAGGGCCGGGCGTGACGAATCTCGCCCAATTGCTTCGTCAGCCAGGTCGAGGACGCCACCGCGGGCTGGCCCGGGCAGCGAACCTGGTAAGCCTTGCCGCTCATGCTGCTCTGGCTGCCGGCGCGCTCGATGAACTGCTCGGCGCTGGCGACCATGTCACGCTTGCGCAGGTAGTCGTACTTCCGGCGCAAATGCGACTGCGCCTCGCTGGCGGGGTACCAGCTGCCGTTGCGCTGGAACTGGCAGCCGGAACTTCCGAGGGCGGTGATCAGCTGGTCGATTTCCTGCTGCGCCTTCGCCGGCAAGGGCGCCTGCGCCTGCGCAGCGGCGCAGGCGAACAGGAATCCGATCAGCAGCGGGCCGATCAGCAACGAGCGAGGGCGGCGACTCATGGCGCCTTTACAGCGCATCCAGCCACTTGCCGACGACGCCGGTCCAGATGGCATAGCCGTTCGGGTTCATGTGCAGGCGATCGCCCAGGAACAGTTCCTCGCGCGGCTGGCCATCGGCGGCCAGCATCGGCGTGGCGACATCGAGGTAGGCGACGCCCTGCTGGCGGCGCGCATACTCGCGCACCAGCTCGTTGGCTTCACGCATCTGTCCCAGCAAGGCCTGACGCGCCGGGCTGGGCTTGATCGAGATGAAGGCGATGCGCGCCTGCGGCAGCTGGGCGCGCAGCTGCGTCACCAGCGCGGCGAAATCGTCGCGCACCTGCTGCGGCGTGCGGCCTTCGGCCAGGTCGTTGTCGCCGGCATACACCACCACCGCGCGCGGCTGGTACGGGACGACGATGCGCTGCGCGTAATAGGTCGTGTCGCGCAGGCGCGAGCCGCCGAAACCGCGGTTGATCGGGGCTGCACCGGGGAAATCGTCGCCAAGGGTGTCCCACAGGCGGATCGAGGAACTGCCGACGAACACCACGCCACCGGGCCGGCGACGGACGACGCTGTCGGCCTGTTCGAAGGCGACGATGTCCGGCTCGAACCGGGTGGAATCGGGCAGCTGCGCCGCGGGCGGCGCGCTGGCCGGCGGGGTCGGAGCGGAAGCGCAGGCAGTGAGCAGCGCGAGGCAGAGCAGCAGTACGGACTTGGGCATTGATGCAGTGTCAGGTGGGGTCGCTGACTGTGCCATGACGCCGCTGTCGCGATCTGTCGATTGGTCCGCCTTTCTACAAAAACCGAAGCCGTCGATGAGGCTCAGCGCGAACGCGCGCCGAGCCACTCGTGGATCGCCGCCGGCACTTCGCGCTGCGCGCGGCTGGAGACGTAGATGCCGATATGGCCGCCCTTGAACGACAGCTCGCTGTAGTCGTCGCTGCCGACCAGGTCGGCCAGCACCCTGGACGACGACGGCGGCACCAGGTGGTCCTGCTCGGCGTAGATGTTGAGCACCGGCATGTCGACGTTGCGCAGGTCGACCGGGCGTCCGCCGATGTCGATGCCACCCTTGACGAATCCATTGCCCTGGTAGAACTGCTTGACGAACTGGCGGAACGCTTCGCCGGCCTGGTCGGGCGAATCGAAGATCCACTTCTCCATGCGCAGGAAGTCTTCCAGCGCCTTGCGGTCGTCGAGCACGTCGACCAGGCCGACGTACTTCTGCACGAACAGGCGCCATGGCTTGAGCGTGAGGTAGCACCAGTTCATCACGTCGGCCGGGACGTTGCCGAGCGTATCGACGAACAGGTCGATGTCGAGCCCGCGCGTCCAGTTGCCCAGCATGTTGTCGCTGGTGTGGAAATCCACCGGCGTGACCATCGTGATCAGGTTGTGGACCTTGTGCGGATTGAGCGCGGCATGGCACAGCGAGAACGCGCCGCCCTGGCAGATGCCGAGCAGGTTGACGGCATCGAGGCGGTATTCGCCGCACAGGTGGTCGATGGCGCCGCCGATGTAGCGCTGGATATAGTCCTCCAGCTCGAGGTAGCGGTCTGAGCGGTCGGGGTAGCCCCAATCCAGCACGTAGACATCCTCGCCGCGCTCGAGCAGGCCGCGCACGAGCGATTTGTCTTCCTGCAGGTCGACCATGTAGGGGCGGTTGACCAGGGCGTAGACGATCAGCAAAGGCACCCGCGCAGTGGGCGCGCGCTCACCGCGGAAGCGGTACAGCACGACCTTGCCGTCGCGCCAGACTTCCTCGCGTGCGGTCGCACCGTAGTCGACGTCATGGACCTGATGCAGCGTCTCCAGGCCGGCGCGGAGCTTGGCCTGGAAGCGCAGCGATTCTTCTGCCAGGGACTGCGGCGTGAAGCCGAGCGGGCCGTTACCGAATCCATCCATCTTCAGCGCTTCCTCGTGCTCGGTTTCGCCGCGCCGCGCGCGGGCTTGGCTGCGCTGCTGGCCGGTGCCGCCTTGCGCGCTTTCGGCTCGGGCCTTGGCGCGTCCTCCGGTGCCGGTTCGGCCGCCTGCCTGGGCGCTTCGCTTCGTCCGCCGCGCGCGGCATTGGCCTGCACGGCATCACGCAGGCGCCGCAGTTCGCGCTCGAGCTGGACGATCTTGCGATGCGCCGAATCCAGTTCGGTCCGGGTCGGCATGCCCATCTGCGCGCTGGCCTGCTCGACGATCGTCTGCTGGCGACCGCGCAGGGTCATCTGTGCATTGACCAGCGCCGCATAGGCGTCGCGGAAGCGAGGCGACAGCGCGATGTCGGCGTAGGCCTCCTCGGCGGCATCGATCCACAGGTCGAACAACGCGCGCACCGACTCCAGCTGGCGACCCGGTGCGCTGCGCTCGCCGAGCTTGCGCTCGAAGCGGACGAAAGCGTCCTGGCCGGCTTCGGCCAGCAGGGTCTGGTAGGCCTGGCTTTGCTGCTGCAGGTCGACCTGCGCCTGCATCAGGTGCTGCCAGCGCTCCTGGTGCTCGCGGGCGAATCCGAACGCGGGCAGGCCCAGCAACGAACGGCCATCGCGCTGCATCTTCTGCAGCCACGGTGCAGCCTGGTCGAACCACTGCGAGGGATCGCTGCTGTAAGGATCGGTGCTGTCACTGCCCGGCATCGTGCCGAACATCTGCGCGAACGGATTGGCGCCATCGCCGCCGAGTGCCTTCTTCCAGGCGGCGGTGATGTCGGTGGGGCTGGCGCTGCGACCGGCAAACTGTGCCGCCAGTTGCTGCATCTGCCCGAACCAGCCCTGCGCCTGCGAACTGAAGCGCGACACGGCCTCGTCGCCCTGCGGCATGCCGCCCTTGGCCAGTTGCGACCACCAGTTCATCGCTTCGTTCCAGCCGGGCACACCCGGCGTTTCAGGCGTCGTCGCCGAACGCAGGCTGTCGCCCCAGGCCTTCCAGTACTGCCGCGTCCACGCTTCGAAATCGTCCTGCTTCATCGCTGCCTCCGCATCAACCCGGCCATGTTAGCAACCGTCATGTTGCGCGACTGCGACGGGGACGCTCGAAAGCCTCATGGCCACGCCTTTCACGGCTTGGGAATGTGCAAGGTCTTGCTGATCATCAGCGACCCCGACAGGGCGAACATCAGCACCAGCGGATGGAACTGCCATGGCCCCAGCTTGATCATGCCCAGCCACAGGTCGGGACCGATCGCGCCCTGCCAGGCGGCCACGGCCAGCACCACCACCAGCGCCAGGCTGGTCGGGATCGGCGTGCCTTCGAAGAACTTGACCTTGTCGCCGCCGCCGGACAACTGCTCGGCGGTGACGTTGTAGCGCGCCAGGCGGCTCACGCCACAGCCGACGAAGTAGCTCAGCACGACCCAGTCCCAACCGCCCTGCAGGCCGCAGGCATAGGCCAGTGCGGCCGGGGCGACGCCGAAGGAGATCACGTCGGCCAGCGAGTCGAGTTCACGGCCCAGGGTCGAGGCGGAATTGCGCCAGCGCGCCACGCGGCCGTCGAGCGCGTCGAAGATGAAAGCCAGCGGGATCAGCGCCATGCCGATCAGCAGGTCGCGTACCCCGCCCTCCTGCAGGAAGCGCATCGCGGCGAAGATCGCGCCGGTGCCGCAGAAGGCATTGGCGAGCGTGAACCAGTCGGCGAGATGGAACTCGCGCAGCATCGAAAAGTGGCGCGGCATGCGGCGCTCCCAACCCATCAAGGTCATCAAGGCCTGTCAGCGTGCCAAATACGACGTTAAGGGGGCAAGAGCTCCGTGTTCGGCCCCCTCTCGCGCTTGCCGGAGAAGGGCCTCAGCGCGGCATCGCCAGGTTCGCCGCCTCCAGCGGCTTGCCCGCGCGCGGCGTGGTCGCGATCACCGCATCGGCCGGCAGCGTGGCTTTGCCGTCCAGCGTCGCGCTGACCCGGTCGAGCGCTGCGTAGACGTACGGCAGCAACGGCAGGTAGCGCGCGCCGTAGTCGGGCAGCCCGAGGAAGGCATCGAAGTGCTGGGCGTTGCGCACCTGCCAGTAGCGCACGTCACGACCAGCCGCCTGCGCCTGCTTCACGTACGGCGCGCTGGTGAACGCTGCCGGGACCAGGCCGTCGTCGCTGCCGTGGATGACCACCACTGGCAGACCCTTTCGCGGCAATGCGGCGCGCGTTTCGGCGATGCCCTTGCGCACGCGCTGGGCATTGGCGTCGTCGCCGGTCCACAACGCACGCAGGCACTGCAGCGTCGTCAGCGGCGAGGTCGGATGCTCTTCGAGGATGTTGACGCCGGCACCGGGCGGGATGCCGCTGGCGTCGGACCACCAGGCGGCGCGCTCGGCTGCGGTGGCATCGCGCGGGCTGAAGTCCGGGCCCAGCGCGGTGAAGCGGTTGCCGCACGGCATGGCGCCAAAGGCATAGCGTCCATAGGACGATGCGTAGGTCACCGCCACTGCGCGCCACAGGTCGAAACCAACCGACAGCGCACCCGCGCGCAGGGCCTCGTCGCTCCAGCCGTGGGCCTTGAGCGAGTCGTACGCGGACTTCGCCTGGGCCTGGGTATCACTGCCCTCGATCAGGCCAGTCGCCTTCAGTGCGGCGCAGCGCTGCGTCCACAACGGCGCGGCCTGCGCCGTCAGCGGCGGCTGCGGCAGGTTCTGCATGTGCAGCAAGGCGCACGGCATCAGCAGCGCGGCCTCGGTCGTGAAGTCGTACAGCGGACGACTGCCCTCGCCTTCCGAGTAGATGTTGGGTTCGCCGGCGACGACCGCGTCGAGCCAGTCGCCGTCGAGTTCGGCAGCACGCAGCACCGCGCCACCGCCATTGGAGATGCCCACCGCGATCACGCGCGTGTTGTCGAAGGTGAAGGGCGCGGCCTGCGGGAAGGCACTGTCGAGCGACCGCAGTGCGAACTGCGCTGCCTGCTTCACGTGCCGGCCCCAGTCGGCCTCGGGGTTGTCGCCCGAGTGCGCGTGCTTGAACGCCACGCCGGACGATGCCGACGTCAATTTCTCGAACGCCAGGTCCTCGCCGCGAGAGCCCGGCGTGCCATCGGCGCGAACACCCAGGCCGGCATCGAGATCGAAATAGTCGGTGCCCGCGCCCTTGTCGGTGTAGGCCACCGCGCAGCCCTTGGGCAGGCCCCAGGCACCGGCGACCGCGATCGCACCGTAGATGCCGCGCGAACCGGAGGAGGCCGTCACCACCAGGCAGCGCTTGCCGATGTCGAAGCCATCGGGCACCTGCACCAGCACGCGGTGCGGCTGGCTGGCGCCGGGTACCGTGGCGAACGCGCTGTACTCGCGCCCTGGAACGCTGGCGGTGCTGCCGTAGAGCTCTCCGTAACCACCGCCCGGGGCGAGGTCGGCGATGCCGCGCCAGTTGCTCCACAGCGCACGGCGGCGCAGTTCGGAAGGCGTCGGATGCCCGGCGTCGGCGAATGCCGGCGGGGTCATCGCGCGCAGCCCGGTCAGGCCGAGGCCGGCGCTGAGCAGGTCGTCGCTGCCTCGATGCTCTGTCTGGCGCATTGCGGAGAACATCGGCGCGGCCTCCGTGGTGCTGCGCGGCGTGGAGGTGGAGCAGCTCGCCAGTGAAAGCGTGGCCAGGGCGAGCGCTGCGAGGACGAGTCGATCGGGACGGATGGTCATCGTCGCAGCCTAGCAAGGCCAGCGGCGGCGCCCATCGTACTTTCGTACCAAGCCCGTTCCGACACGCCGGTGCGCGCACTTGCTAGGCTAGCGACGATGCCGACCCTGCTGATCGCCGACGACCATCCGCTGTTCCGTGCTGCCCTGCGGCAGGCGGCGATGGAGGCCGTGGCCGGCGCGGAGATCCTCGAAGCCGGTCACCTCGATGGCGTGCTTGCCGCGCTCGATGCCGATTCCGGCGTCGACCTGGTCCTGCTCGACCTGCACATGCCCGGCAACCATGGCCTGGCCGGACTGGCCGCAATCCGCGCCCAGCACCCGGGCGTGGCGGTCGTGGTGGTCTCGGCGAACGACGACCCGCGCGTGGTGCGGCGGGCCCTGGATCATGGCGCCGCCGGGTACCTGCCCAAGAGCGCCGGCCTGGACGAACTGCGCGATGCCATCCGCGCCGTACTCGCCTGCGAACAATGGCTGCCCAGTGCATTGCGCGCGGCGGTGGCGCGCACGCAGAGCGACAGTGGCGACGCCGACCTGGCCGCGCGCCTGGCGAGCCTGTCGCCGCAACAGTTCCGCGTGTTGACACTGGTCGCGCAAGGCTTGCTCAACAAGCAGATCGCCGACCGCCTGGTCGTGCAGGAGCGGACCGTGAAGGCGCACCTGTCGGCGATCTTCGAGCGACTGGGCGTGCGCAATCGCACCCAGGCCAGCGTGGTATTGCGCGAACTGGAACTCTCCGACCCGGCGCGACAGATCGCCTGAACGTCGTTCCCGCGCAGGCGGGAATCCATGGACGTTGCGCCATGTACCGATGCAGTCGCTACGGCAACGCCACTTCCCGCGCCGCCAATGCGCGGTCGAGCACCGACTTCAACGCCAGCGGTTTCACCGGCTTGGCCAGCAGCGACAGACCCGCCTCCTCGACGGCACGACGCACTGCCTCACCGCGATCCGCGCTGAGGATCAGTGTCGGTCGTGCACCGAACTGCGCCTCGAGGCGTTCCGCCAGCGCGACGCCGGTGTCGCCGTCATCGAGGTGGTAGTCGAACAACCACAACGAGGCCGGCATCAGTTCCAGTGCCGCCTCGGCCTCGGCGGCGTTGCCCGCGGTGGCTACGTCGAAGCCCCAGCCGCGCAGCACGGCAGCCAGTGCCGACATCGCCTGCGGGTCGTTGTCCACGGCCAATACCCGCAGCGCGGAGTCCTCAATCGACGCCAACGGCGGCAAGGCGGGCCTCGGCGCATTACCAACGCGCACCGCGAAGACCGTGCCGCGACCGAGCTGGCTGCGCAGGCTCAGCGGCGCGTCCAGCAACTGGCCGATGCGTTCGGCGATCGACAATCCCAGCCCGAGCCCCTGCCCCGGCGCGTCCTCACCGCGACGGAATTCCTCGAAGATTGCCGACTGCTGGCTCGCCTCGATGCCCGGGCCGCTGTCGTGCACCTCGATGCGCAGGTGCTCACCATCGCGGCGCACACCGAGCACGACTCCACCGCTGTGCGTGTAACGCACGGCGTTGGCGAGGAAGTTCTGCAGGACCCGGCGCAGCAGCTGCGGATCGGTATGCACCCACGCGCGGCTTTGCACGAAGCCGAAGCCGAGCCCGCGCGCGGCTGAGATCGCGCGGAACTCCGAGGCCAGCGGTTCGAGCACTTCCGACAGCGGGAACGGACGCGGCTGCGGCACCAGTCCGCCCGCCTCCAGCCGCGACATGTCGAGCAGGCCGGTGAGCAGGTCGCTCGTGGAATCCAGCGCGCCACCGATCTGCGCCACGGTCTCGCGCTGGCGCGGCTCGTGCAACTGCTGCGAGAGCGCATCGGTGAACAACTGCGCCGCATGCAGCGGCTGCATCAGGTCATGGCCGATCGCGGCGAGGAATCGGCTCTTGGCCTCGTTGGCGCGCTCGGCTTCACGCTTGGCCACTTCCAGATCGGTGGTGCGCTCGGCGACGCGTTGTTCCAGCGTCTCGTTGGCCATGATCAGGCCGGCCTCGGCGCGACGGAACGCGGTGACGTCGGTGAAGGTCGCGACGAAGCCGCCGCCGGGCATCGGGTTGCCGCGGATCTCGATGATGCTGCCATCTGGCAGCACGCGCTCGGACAGATGCGCTGTACCGGCGCGCATGAAGCCCAGGCGCCGCTCGAGGGCGCGCTCGAGATCGCCCTGCGGCGGCATGCGCTGCAAGGCCCAGCGCGACAGCTCGGCGATCGGCCGGCCGACCTGCAGCAATTCGGGCGGAAAGCCGAACAGTTCGACATAGCGCCGGTTCCACGCCACCAGCCGCAACTGCGCGTCGACCACGCTGATGCCCTGGCTCATGTTCTGCAGCGCCGCCTCGAGCACGCGCTGGTTGAAACGCAGGTCGGCCGAGGCCTCGCCGACGATCGCCGCGACGGTATCGAGTTCGTGTCCGCTTGCTGACCGTCGTGCCGCATCCAGCAGCACCCGCGCAGACGCCGAGCCGAGCACGGCCGCCAGTTCACGCTCGATCCTCTCTTCGATAGGGGCAGCCACCGGCTCGCCGGCAGGCACGCCCTGCAGCAACTGCGTCACGCGTTCGCGCGGAAGGAAGCGCAGGCCGGCGTTGCGCAGCGTCCTGACATCGAGGCCACGATGAGCGCGGTGCGGCGTCTCGCGGCGCCACAGCGCCGCCAGCACCGTGGCCAGCGTGCCGACGAACAGACTGGCACCGACGGCGCGGCCCAGGCGGCTCCAACCGGTGAGGCCGAACAGCGCATCCGGGGCCAGCCAGTGCAGGCCGAACGGACCGCTGTCGAGCCAGGGCGCGGTGATTCCGCGCACTTGCATCGTCATCGGCAGCAGCAGCACCCAGGCCCAGGCGGCGAAACCCGCGGCTATTCCAATCACTGCCGCGCGCGCCGGCGTCTGCGGCCGCCACACGGCGAAGCACAGCGCGGGCGCCAGCGTCGCCAGCGCCGAGAATGACACCGCACCGACATCGGCCAGCGCGTCGTTGCCGGCGATCAGGCGGCTATAGGCCCAGGCCAGCAGCATGATCACCACGATGCCGGCACGGCGCAGCGCCAGCACGCTGCCACGCAGGTCGCTGCCGTCGTTGCGCGACCAGGAACCGCGCAGCAGGCCCGGCGCGAACCAGTGGTTGCCGATCATCAGGCTGAGCGTGAGCGTGCTGACCACGACCATGCCGGTCGCCGCGCTCAGCCCGCCGAGGAAGGCGAACAGCGCCAGCCCTTCGTGCCCCTGCGCCAGCGGCAGCGCCAGCACGTACAGGTCCGAGGGCACGCCACTGCCGCCGAGCAGCGACTGTCCGGCCTTCGCCAGCGGCAGAACCGGCAGCGCGATCAGCACCAGGTACAACGGGAACTGCCAGCGCGCCGTGCGCACGTCGCGCTCGTCGCGGCACTCGACCACGCCGACATGGAACTGGTGCGGCAGGATGAACATCGCCAGTGCGCCGAGCAGCACCAGTGGCGCGAAGCCATCGGCCGATCGCGGCGGCGGTGCCATCGCCGGCGCCGCCGGCAGATCGCCAAGGCCCCACCAGACGAACAGGCCCAGCGCCAGCATCGCCGCCAGCTTGAACACCGACTCGAACGCCATCGCCAGCACCAGGCCGCGGTTGTGCTCGGCGGCACTGGCGCGACGGGTGCCAAACAGCATCGCGAACAGGGCCATCGCCAGTGCGACGTACAGCGCGCTGTCCTGCCACGCCGGCGTCGGCGCGACTTCGCCGCTGTGCGTGGTAAGCATGGCGAAACTCATCGCCACGGCCTTGAGCTGCAGGGCGATGTAGGGAATCAGTCCAAGCGCGGCGACCAGCGTGACGGTGGCCGCAAGCCACGCGTCCTTGCCCAGGCGCGTGGCGATGAGGTCGGCCAGTGAAGTGGCGTTGGTCTCGCGCGCCAGCTGCACCAGCCGGATCATGAAGGCGATGGCAACGGCGTACAGCACGATCGCGCCAAGGAAAGTCGGCGGCAGCGGCCAGCCGTAGCGCGCGGCCTGGGTGACGGTGCCGTAGAAGGTCCACGAGGTGCAGTGCACCGCCAGCGACAGCGCGTAGACATGTCCCCAGTGCCGTGCCAGCACGGTCGGCCGGCGCTCGGCGTAGAGCGCCGTGCCGAACATCAGCGCCAGCCAGGCCAGGCTGGCCAGGGCGACCGCGGTGAAGCTCAGCATGGCGTCGTGGCGGGGTGCATCACTGGAGGATAGCCGAGGCCCGGAACGTCAGGGCGTCCTGGAGGCTGACGCTTCGACACTGGATCCCGGCCTTCGCCGGGATGACGGTGACAGTGTGGATGGCAGTGCCCGGGTTTGTCCGCCAACCGAAGACCGGGCAAGCAGGCGCCGGAGCGTCGTCCGCTGCGCCGGGGATTGCGGAGCAGCGGGCCATGGATGGCCCGCGCCCCGCGTAAAGCCAGGATGGCGTCCGCGGGGCGGAGCAATCCCCGGCGTAGCGGACGACGCCACGCCGGAGACCGCAACCTCAGCAACCCATCAGAAGTCGTACCGCGCCGACAGCGTGTACTGGCGGGGCGCGCCGTAGAAGCCGGTCAACACGCCCAACGCGGCGTTGAGGTTGTAACCGGTGGTGCGGTACTCCTTGTCGGCCAGGTTGGTGCCTTGCAGCGACAGCGACCAGGCATCGTCGATGCGCCAGATCACGCCGGCATTGACCAGTCCGTACCCGTCCTGCGTGATCGGCAGCGCGCCGGTGCGGACGATCTCGGTGGTGGCGACCACCTCGCTCTGGTAGCTGTAGCCCAGGCGAGCCGACAGGTTGCCACCGTTCGACAGATCGGTGCGGTACTCCAGGTTGATCGCACCGGAGAAGTCTGGAGCGTTGGTGAACTCCTGCTCGTCGGCAATGTTGACGCCGGCGTAGATGAACTCGTCGTACTTCGCGTCGAGCCAGGCCAGGTTGCCGCTGATCAGCCAGTTTGGCGTCGGCAACCACTGGTACTCGACCTCCACACCCTCCACCGTGCCCTTGCCGGCGTTGGTGAAGTCGCCGAAGAACGCATCGTTGGTGCCGTCGCCATTGCTGTCGTAGGAGGTGAACACCGACAGCTGGATGTCTTCGTACTTGTTGTGGAACGCGGCCAGGTTCAGGAACAGCGTCTGGTTGAGGAACGCCATCTTGCTGCCGATCTCGTAGCTGTCGACCGACTCGTCATCGAACGGCTCGGCCGAACGCGGCACCGCGGTGGCCTGCGCACGGATGTTGAAGCCACCGGACTTGAAGCCGCGCGACGCCAGGCCGTAGACCATGATGTCCGGCGTGACCTGGTAGTCGAGCGAGATCTTCGGCGAGGTGTTCTCGAAACCGATGCGCTTGTCGAAGTTGGCCGCGATCGGCGTCGGATTGTTGGCCGCGCAGCGCACCGCCAGCGTCGAGAACGTCGCGTCCGTGTAGCAGCGATTGAGCACCACCGCGTGCTTCTTCTCGTCGGTGTAGCGCGCGCCAAGGTCGAGCTTGAGCTTCTCGGTCAGGTCGAACGTCCAGTCGGCATACAGCGCCAGCGCGTCGGTGTAGACCGTGCCCTGGGTGTCGCCGAAGGACAGGTTGAAGAAGTTGTTGAGGACCTGGCCGCCGGCCTCGCCGTCGAAGGAGTACAGACCGACCACGCCGCGCGAACGGCCGCCGGCATCGTAGTTGACCTGCAGCTCGTTGGTGATCTGCTCGTCGGCGTAGAACGCCTTCACGTCGGCGACCTTGTTGGGCAAGGTGTCGAAGTCGATGTTGGTCTCGGTGTCGGACTCGCGCTTGGCCAGGATGTACTTGAAGCCCCAATCCTCGTTGATGCGCCAGTTGACCGTGGCCGAGGCGCCCTTCATCGAGGTGTCGTTGACGTTCGGCATGCCGCTACGGATATCGTAGCGGCTGTCGAGCGGCAGGAAGCCCGGGGCGAAGCGGTTGGGTGCCAGCATCTTGGCGCCGCGCACGCCGGACTGGTCGTCCATCCAGTCGTAGGCGAACTGCACGTTGAGGTCGTCGCTGATGTAGGCGCCGAGCTGGCCGCGCAGCGCGAGGATCTCCTTGTCGCTGACTTCCTGGCCACTGAACAGGTTGTCGCCGTAGCCGTCGCGGTTGAAGCTGCCCACCGCGATGCGGCCGCGCAACGCGCCGTCGCCGACCGAGGATCCCAGCGAGGCCTTCACGTCGAGCTGGTTGTAGTTGCCGACGGTGACCGAAACCTGGCCTTCCGGCGCGACCGGCAGGCCGCGCGAGATGTACTTGATCGCACCGCCAATCGTGTTCTTTCCGTACAGCGTGCCCTGCGGGCCGCGCAGCACTTCGATGCGCTCGACGTCGAACACGTCCAGCAGCGCGCCCTGCGGGCGTGCGATGTAGACGTCGTCCATGTACATGCCCACGCCCGGATCGACGCCCCACAGCGGATCGGACTGGCCGACGCCGCGGATGTAGGCGGTGATCGTGCTGCTGGAACCGCGTGCGGCGTAGATGGTCAGGTTCGGCACCTGGCCGTCGAGGTCGCTGAGGTCCTCGATGTTGAGCTTGTCGAGGGCGTCGGCGGTGAATGCGGTGACCGCGACCGGCACCTCCTGCAGCGTCTCCTCGCGCTTGCGCGCGGTGACGGTGACGCCGCTGAGCGTGGTCGCCTGCGCGTCGCCTGTCGGAGCGGCTGTAGTGGTTTCCTGGGCGAAGGCGGCCGGCGCCAGCAAGGCGAAGGCAATGGCGATGCTCAGGCTGCTTCTGTTGCTGCGATTCATGGTGACGCTCTCTCCCCAGTCCCAAATCGTTGGCCGCGGCCCGGCGGATGCCGGAAGCGAAATGACCGACGGGCCCTCCCCCGTCATGCTGGCAAGCCTAGGACCGCGCGCCTGCCGGCGCTGCTGTACCTTCGGACAATGCCGGCCAGGGCTGCCGATGCGGAGACTGCACGCCTACACGGGCTGCCGGCACTCCGTCATCCCCGCGTAGGCGGGGACCCAGCGACTTCACGTTGTTGCACCTAACGACACTGGGTTCCCGCCTGCGCGGGAATGACGACATACAGCCGCCCGACACGCTTCGACAAGGACCGGGGAATGGCATTTCTGATCGTGCTGGCCGCACTGTGCTTTCTGATGTTCGTGGCGTACCGCGGCTACAGCGTGATCCTGTTCGCGCCAGTGGCAGCGCTGGGCGCGGTGCTGCTGACCGATCCCTCGCTGGTCGCGCCGATGTTCACCGGCTTGTTCATGGACAAGATGGTCGGCTTCCTGAAGCTGTACTTCCCGGTGTTCCTGCTCGGCGCGGTCTTCGGCAAGCTGATCGAGCTGTCGGGGTTCTCCAAGGCGATAGTCGCCGCGACCATCCGCCTGTTCGGCGCCGGCCGGGCGATGCTGTCGATCGTGGTCGTGTGCGCGCTGCTGACCTACGGCGGCGTGTCGCTGTTCGTGGTGGTGTTCGCGGTGTACCCGTTCGCCGCGGAACTGTTCCGCCAGAGCGACATCCCCAAGCGCCTGATTCCCGGCACGATCGCGCTTGGCGCCTTCACCTTCACCATGGATGCGCTGCCCGGCACGCCGCAGATCCAGAACATCATCCCGACCACGTTCTTCGGCACCAACACCTGGGCGGCGCCGTGGCTGGGCACGATCGGTGGTGTGTTCATCCTGGCCGTCGGCCTGCTCTACCTGGACTGGCGTCGCCGCGCGGCACTGAGCGCCGGTGAAGGCTACGGCGACAAGTTGCTCAACGAGCCGGCACCGTTCGCCGGCGGCACGCTCGCGCACCCGCTGGTCGCGATCCTGCCGCTGGTGCTGGTCGGCGTGGTCAACAAGCTGCTGACGGTGGCCATCCCGCGCTACTACGGCGAGGCCCACAGCTTCGACCCGGCGGTGATCGGCAGCGCCGCGCCGGTGGTGCAGGAAGTCTCCAAAGTGGCGGCGATCTGGGCCGTGCAGGGTGCGCTGCTGGTCGGCATCCTCGCCGTCCTCGCCTTCGCCTGGAAGCCGGTGATGGCCAGCTTCGCCGAAGGCAGCAAGTCGGCGATCGGCGGCGCCTTGCTGGCGGCGATGAACACCGCATCGGAATATGGCTTCGGCGCGGTGATCGCCGCCCTGCCCGGCTTCCTGGTCGTGGCCAATGCGCTGGCCGCAATCCCCAACCCGCTGGTCAACGAAGCCATCACCGTGACGGCGCTGGCCGGCATCACCGGCTCGGCGTCGGGCGGCATGAGCATCGCCCTGGCGGCCATGGCAGAGACTTTCATCGCCAACGCCAATGCCGCCGGCATTCCGATGGAGGTCCTGCATCGGGTTGCCGCGATGGCATCCGGCGGCATGGACACGCTGCCGCACAACGGCGCGGTGATCACGCTGCTGGCGGTCACCGGCCTGAGCCATCGCCAGGCCTACAAGGACATCTTCGCGATCACGCTGATCAAGACCGCGGCGGTGTTCGTGGTGATCGGGACCTTCTACGCGACCGGACTGGTCTGATCGCGAGCAAGCTCGCTCCTACGAAGCCGGGTGTTCGATCGGCAGCGACACCGTCACCACCGTCGGGTCGTCGGGATTGGTGGTCAGGGTGAAGCCCAGTCGGCGGCACATCTCGAGCATGGTGCGGTTCTCCTGCAGCACCTCGCCCTCGATCGAGCGCAGGCCGAGCCAGCGTGCGTACTCGATGATGGTCTGCATCAGCCGCCAGCCCAGTCCGTGCCCCTTGAGATCGGAGCGCACCAGGATCCCGTACTCGCCGTGGTCGTAGTTGGCGTCGGCGTGCAGGCGCACCGCGCCGAGCATCTCGCCGTCGTCCGGATCGATCGCCACCAGCGCGATCGAGCGCGCGTAGTCCAGCTGGGTCAGCTGGGCGATGAACTCGTGGCTGAAGTGCCGGATGGTCTGGAAAAAGCGCAGACGCAGATCCTCGTCGGTGACCTTGGTGAAGAAGCGGCGGAACAGTTCTTCGTCCTCGGGCCGGACCGGCCGCAGGAAGGCGGTACTTCCGTCGGACAGCTCGAGCGTTCGCTCCCACTCTTTGGGATACGGTCGGATCGCAAAGCGCGGATGGCCCGGGCCCTTGTGCAGCGTGCGCGACGTTGACACGCCGATCCGCGCATCAACCGCGATGATGCCGTCGCGGTCGGCCAGCAGCGGGTTGATGTCGACTTCGCGGATCTCGGGAATGTCGGCCACCAGCTGCGCCAGCTTGACCAGCGCCATCGCAACCGCACGCTCGTCGGCGGCGGGCACGTCGCGGTAGGCATTGAGGATCCGCGACACGCGCGTGCGGCCGATCATCTCGTGGGCCAGGCGCAGGTCCAGCGGCGGCAGCGCCAGTGCCTTGTCGTCGATCACTTCGACCGCGGTGCCGCCGCGACCGAAGACGATCACCGGGCCGAACGTGTCGTCGTCGACCATGCCCATGATCAGCTCGCGTGCCTGCGGCCGCATGACCATCGGCTGGACCGTGACCCCGTCGATTCGCGCATCCGGCCGGCAATCCCGTGCACGCTGCACGATCGAATCGACAGCCTCGCGTACCGCCTGCGGGGTGAACAGGTTCAGGCGCACGCCGTCGACGTCGGACTTGTGGCTGATGTCGGGCGACAGGATCTTGACCGCAACCGGCGTGCCGTCCGCCAGCATCGGCGTTGCGATCCGCACGGCTTCGTCGGCGTCGCGCGCGGACAGGGTGGGTGTGATGTCGATCCCGTAGGCGCCCAGCACGCGCGCGACCTCGATCGGATCGAGCCAGCCCCGGCCCGATTGCAGCGCCGCATCGACGACCGCGCGCGCGGCTGCGGTATCGACCACCAGGTCGTCGGGCATGCTCGGTGGCGTCTCCATCAACGCCTGCTGCGCCTCGCGATGGCGTACCAGGTACATGAAGCCGCGCACGGCATCGGCCTCGGTCGCGTAGGTCGGGATCCGTGCGGCATTGAGGCGGGCGCTGGCGCTTTCGTCCTTGCCAAGCCAGACGGCGAACACCGGCTTGCGGCCGCCAGCCTTCATCGCCTGCGCCTTGGCATCGGCCAAGGCCTGCGCGCGGCTGTCGGCGCCGATCAGCGCGGTGGGGACGTTCAATGCCAGCACCGCATCGTTGCCCGGATCGGCAAGCACCGCGTTGACGGCCTGCGTGTAGGCGGCGTTGTCGGCATCGCCGTTGATGTCGACCGGGTTGGTGCGTGGCCATGCCGACGCGGCCACGGCGTCGAGTTGCTGCACAGTCTGGTCGGACAACTGCGCGAGCGTGCCGCCCATGTCGACCAGCCGGTCGGCGGCGAGCATGCCGGTGCCGCGGCCATTGGCGAAGATCGCCAGGCGCCGGCCGGGAAACGCATGCGTGCGGCCCAGCGTCTCGGCAGCGGCGAACAACTCGTCCAGCGCGCTCACGCGCAGCATGCCGGCGCGGTGGAAGGCCGCGGCATACACCGCGTCGGGCGTCGCCAGCGCCGCGCAATGCGTGCGTACATCCTCCGCTCGCCGTGCGTGCCGGTCCGACTTCACCACGACCACCGGCTTCAATCGCGCCGCCGCGCGCGCCGCCGACAGGAACTTGCGCGCGTCGCGGATCGATTCGACGTAGAGCAGGATCGCCCGCGTGTACCGGTCGCGGGCGAAGTAATCGAGCAGGTCGGCGAAGTCGACATCGAGCGCGTCGCCGAGCGAGGCAACCGCGGAGAATCCCAGCGACCGGCGCGCGCCCCATTCCACCAGCGCCGCGGCTATCGCCGCCGACTGCGAGATCACCGCAAGGTCGCCGGGCAGCGCGGCATGCGCGGCGAAGCTGGCGTTGAGGCGCGCATGCGGTGCCAGGATGCCCAGTGAGTTGGGGCCGACGATGCGCAGGCCGTGTGCGCGGGCGACGCTGGCCAGTTCCGCCGCCGGCGACTGCGCGCCCTGGCCCATGCCGGTATTGAGCACGACCGCCGCCGAAGCCCCCTTTTCGGCGGCGGCGCTGGCGAACCTGGGCACGAGCGAGTGCGGTGCGGCGATCACCACCAGTTCCGGCGTCCAGTCCAGGTCACCGATCCGCGATACCGCCGCGACGCCTTCGATCTCGTCGAAGTTCGGATTGACCAGCCCGATCCGGCCGGTGAACCCGCCATCGACCAGGCTGCGCAGCACCGCCCTCCCCGCCGACTGCTCGCGGGTACTGCCACCGACGACCACGACCGAGGCGGGGCTGAAAACCGATTGGAGTTTGTAGGTGCTCATCTGCAGCGCAATGCCTTCCTGGACCCGCTGTGGCCGCAGCGTGCTGGCGACCGTGCGCCTACGATAGCCGGGCGGCTGTTCAAGGACGCTGTGCGGCGTTAGTATTTTCACTAACAGGCCGACCAACCGCGGCCGCTCGCCCGCCGCATTGTCCGCCCCCGCCCGCAAAATCCTCCACGTCGACATGGACGCCTTCTACGCGTCGGTGGAGCAGCGCGACGACCCCTCGCTGCGCGGGCGGCCGGTGGTGGTGGCCTGGCGCGGCGCGCGCTCGGTGGTCTGTGCGGCCAGCTACGAGGCGCGCAAGTTCGGGGTGCGCTCGGCCATGCCGGCGGTGCGCGCCGAGCGCCTGTGCCCGCAGGCGGTGTTCGTGCCGCCGGACTTCGTGCGCTACAAGGCCGTCTCGCGGCAGGTGCGCGAGATCTTCGCCCGCCATACCGACCTGATCGAGCCGCTGTCGCTGGACGAGGCCTACCTCGATGTCACCAGCACCCGCAGCGGCTTGGCCACGGCCACCGAGACAGCCGAAGCGATCCGCACGGCCATCCGCGAGGAGACCCACCTCACCGCCTCGGCCGGTGTCGCGCCCAACAAGTTCGTGGCCAAGATCGCCTCCGACTGGCGCAAGCCCGACGGGCTGTTCGTGGTTCGCCCGCACCAGGTCGAGAGCTTCCTGGCGCCCTTGCCGGTCGGGCGCCTTCCGGGCGTGGGCAAGGTCAGCGAGCAGCGCCTGGCCGAACTCGGCATCGCCACCGTCGCCGACCTGCGCACGCTCGATGTCGCCGTGCTGGAGCAGCACTTCGGCCGCTGGGGCCGGCGCCTGCATGAGCTTTCATTCGGCATCGACGACAACCCGGTGCAACCCGAGCGGCCGACGCTGCAGATCTCGTCGGAGGACACGTTCGAACGCGACCTGCCGATCGAGGAACTGGAGCCGCACATCGAACGCCTGGCGAGCAAGACCTGGGAGGGCTACCAGCGCGAACTGGCGCGCGACGACTCGCGTATCGCGCGCACGGTGGTGCTCAAGCTCAAGACGTCGGACTTCCGCATCCTCACGCGCAGCCTGACGCCGGCAGAACCGCCGTCGTCGCTGCAGGAACTGGCGCGCATCGCCTGCGACCTGCGCGCGCGCGTCGCGCTGCCGGCTCGAACGAAGTACCGGCTGGTCGGCGTCGGTCTTTCCGGCTTCGCCGACCGCGACGAAGCCGACGCTCAGATCGACCTGTTCGAAGGACAGCAGGCCTAGATCCGGTCGTAAGGCCCGGCCTTGCGTGCGGCCTCCGCCGCCTGCCTCAACTTCTGAGCGGTGCCGGCGTCCGCACCCGCTCGGCGGACGAAGTCCTCGAGGTCGGCAAACACGCCGTCCTTGCGACGACTCGCAAGCGCACGTTCGGCAGCGGCGCGGTCGATACCGGGCAGGAGCATCAGCGATTCCAGTTCGGCGGTATTGAGATTGACCGCGACCACGTCGCTCTCCGCGCGCCATCCCAGATGCTGGCCCGCTACCAGCAGCCACAGGTCCGGGCCGAGCCCGGCCCGCAGCTTCGCCGGCTCCTTCGCCACCCGCTCCTGCAATTGCGCCATCTGCGTGCGCGCCTGCTTGAGCCCACCGACGTAGGACTCCATGTCGCCCAGCCGTCCCGTCGCGGCCAGAGACTCGGTCAGCGCCGGCAGCTCGCGACCGGTCGTCGCGCCGTACGTGGTATCGAGCACCACGGCCTGCACGCGCTTGCAGTCGTCGGCGGCGTCGCCGCAGTAACGGTCCACCAGGTCGAGCAGCACGGGCGAGTCGTGGCGCAACCGTCGGCCATCGCGATGCGCGAACGACGCGAACAGGCGCGAGTAGCGCTGCACGACCGCTTCGCGGTCCTCTGCACCGGGCACCATCCAGCGGTAGAAGATCGTGGCGATCACCCCTTCGGACGAGAGCATCTGCTGGCCCTCGCGCAGGCGTGCGTTATCAAACGCCGTGCTCAGGTCGCGACGCGCCAGCGCGGTGGCCTCGTCGCCCGGTGGCAGCAGCTGCGACTGCACGAACCAGTTGCGGCGCACGCCTTCGATGCGTCCGGCGCGGTCGAGATTGCTCATCCAGTAACCCAGGAACGGCTTGGACGACAGCCCCAGTTCCTGCTCGCGCAATTTCGGGTTGCTTGTCAGTCGTCGCGCCAGGCCCTGGAAGTGCGTGGCGAAGCCTTCGTCGAACGCGGTGGAGTAGTCGGTGATGCTCATGCTCGCGTGCGGCGTATGCGAGTAGCCCGGTGGCAGGTCCGGCAGCAGCCTGCGCAGGTACACGTGGCCCATTTCGTGGGCGAAGATCTCCTCGAAGTCGCCATTGCCGACGCTGCCTTCGTCGACTACCAGATCGACGTACGGCTCATCGACGAAGCGCTGCTTGCCGTTCTCCTGCAACCAGAAGCCCTGGCGCGCGAAGCCGCCGTCCTCGGCCGACATGTACAGCCACGTGGGCCGGACCTCGCGCGCTCCCGCAGCACGCTGGGCGTTCTCATCGAGTGCCAGCACGGTTGCCACGAAGCCGTCCCGAGCCTCGCGCTGCAACTGCGCGTACAGCTCGCCATCGACCACGCGGGTGACCACGGGCGCGGGCCTGCCCTGTCCGTGCGTCCTGAATTGGGGTTTGTCGCCGACCATCACCGGCGCCAGCACGCCGAGTTCGGCGGCATGGGTGGGCATCAGCACGGCCGCCAGAAGGCAGCCGGCGAGAATGTTCGTGTATCGCATCGCAGCACTCCTCAATCGCTGAAGAGGATGCCGTCCGCGCTGCCCACAGGCACCTGCCAAGGGGTCGCCCACTGGCGACACTTGCCACGCTCCGCCAATTGCGGTTGTCGCCGCGGCCGACTTTGCTTTGAACGCAGCGCGCAGGCGGCACCGGCAATCGCCGGCCGCGGCCCTGAAACGATGACGGCGTGTCAGCCGCTGCTGGTGCAGCTGCGGAACAGGTCGAGCGCCGGATCGTACTCGGGCGTGACCACCTGCATCAGTCCGAGCACCGAGTGAAACAGGTTGTCCTGGCTCACCGGCTCGGCACTCTCGCGCTTCATGCAAGCCTGATCGATACCGCGCGACGACGCCATGCCCGGCGACAGCCAAATCACCATCGGCACCCGGGTCTGCGTGTCGGGGGCGATCGCATAGGGGACACCGTGCAGGTACAGGCCGTTCTCGCCGAGCGACTCGCCATGGTCTGACAGGTAGATCATCGCGGTGTCGCGACCGCTCTGCTCGGCCAGCAGGCGGATCGTGCGCGCCAGGAAGTCGTCCGTGTGGAGCACGGCGTTGTCGTAGGCATTGACGATCTCGTCGCGACTGCACTTGCCCAGTTCCGCGGTCTCGCAGGTCGGGGTGAAGCGCCGCAGCGACGGCGGGTAGCGCTTGTAGTAGCTCGGACCATGGTTGCCCAGCTGGTGCAGCACCACGACCATGTCGCCGGTCTTGCTGGCAACCGCCTCGCTGAGGCCCTTGAGCATCACCTCGTCCATGCAGCCCTCGGCGGTGCAGCTCTGCGGGTCGGTGGCATGCTCGAACGATTCGAACGCCAGGCCCTCGCAGACGCCCTTGCAGCCTGTCTGGTTGTCGCGCCACAACGTGCCGATACCGGCGTGCTCGAGCACGTGCAGCAGGCTCTGCGAGTGCTCGATCTTGTACTTGTCGTAGTGCGCCCGCCCATACGGCGAGAACATGCACGGCACCGAAACTTCGGTGGCCGAACCGCAGGACGTCATGTTGCTGAAATTGATCGGGGCGATGTGGCGCAGCTGCGGCGTGGTGTCGCGGGCATAGCCATTGAGGCCCCAGTTCTGGGCGCGCACGGTTTCGCCCACTACCAGAACCAGCAGCCGCGGCCTGGCACCGACCGGGCGACCGATCACCTTCGCGTTCGTGCCAATGGGCGTGCGCGGCCGATCGCGACCGGCCTGGTCATCGCGCATCACCCGCACCAGCGAGACAATGTAGTTGCCCGGCGTGATCAGGTGGCGCACCTCGCGGTGGTTGCGCATCAGCGCCGACAGGTCCTGGAACGATGCCAGTGCGGCACCCGATGCGACCACGCCCGCCAGCACGATCACACCCACGCGCACCAGCACGGCGCGACCGAGCGGGCGCCGGCGCAGGCGCACGCGCCACAGCAACAGCGACGGCAACACCCCCAGCACCACCAGGCTCGGCACCATGCCCAGCGTGATCAGCTCGCCCGACTCCTTGCCATCGGTGTGCAGGATGTTGCGCAGCATGTCGGCATCGAGATACACCGTGTACTGGCTCATGAAGTGCGATGCGGCCGCCGTCACCAGCAACAGCACGGTCAGCACCGGCTTGGCGGTCCAGCGATTGAGCAGCACGCACAGCAGCAGCATGTTCAGCGCGCCGATCATCACCACCAGGCTGGCACCGGTGCCGATGCCGCGTGCGCCATGCAGCGCGCCCAGCGCGATCACTTCGCGGAAGAACGCGGTATTGCAGAACACGGTGAAGAACGACGCTGCGACCAGTGCCAGTGTCTCCACCGAGATCTCGGGACCTACGGCGAAGAACTGCCGGAACTGTTGCGCGACGACGGCGAGGAACTGCGGACGACTGCGGACTACCGAACTCATCGCGCAGCCTCCGCCGGGATGCGGGCAGGCACGGACGTGGATTCGGTGACGACCAGGCGCCGACGGAACCACAGGAACAGCCCGAGCGCCGTTGCCCAGCAGATCGCCAGCGTCCACAGGTCATGCGAGAGGAAGTGGGCGCCGCGAAGCTGCTGCGAGAACCCGAACACCAGCCCCGTCCCGCCGCCGACGGCCAGACCCAGCCAGCGCAAGCGCGGGCGCACCGACCACAGGAAGAAGTACAGCGCCAGCCAGGCGTAGCCACCGCTGGCGTGGCCCGCCGGGAAGCAGGCACCGCGCGACATGCCCAGAGGACGCATCGCGAACAGCCCGACGTACTCGCGCGCGCCGCCATAGCGCACCAGGTCCCACGGGCAGTCCATGTTCGACCAGGACTTCACCCAGGCGACCAGTGCGGTCGACACCGCGACCGACACCAGCAGATACGCCAGTGGCCGCCGCAGCGAGCCCCAACCCGGACGCGTGCGCGCAACGATCCACGCCGCCAGCACGGCCAGCCAGGCCATGGTGCTGATGTCGCGCCCCAGTCGGTGGATAAGCTGTTCGGTGACGAAGCCGTGGCGCAGCTGCCAGTGATTGCCTTGCCAGGCGTACAAGCGGTCGGCCAGCCACTGGTCGCCACCAAGCACCATCGTCCACAGCACCAGCGCCGCGAACGCGATCAACGGCAGCCAGGCGTGAAGCAGAAGAAAGCGCGGACCGGGCCCGCTGTAGAGAAGCGACGGGCGCAGCGACAGCCACCGGGGCGAGCCGCTGGCGGCGCTGGACTTCATCGAAGGTGCGTTGTTCATCAGGCTGGGATCGATCGACAGGACGCGTTCCGGGAAAGGAACGGCGGCGATGATCAGCAGCGGGTTGTCGGAAAGCGGTGGGAGTTGCCGCCACGAGCCGGAAATCTGTTTGCGTTCGTTCAGCGTCGGCCCAACTCGGTGCCGTGCCAGCCGACCAACACCGGCAACAAAGACGCCACGTCGACGTGCGCGCGGAGTATCGTCTTGCCGTTCCGACGTTATTCCGACGGGTGCAAGCCCAGACTGCACGGCTGGGTGCGGCATGCCGCCACCCGTTGGTGAACGAACCGCGAACCTTGTGTCCAGAAGAGCGATTGCCAATGCGCGTGCTGGTGGTGGAAGACAATCGCAACCTGGTCGCCAACCTCTTCGATTATTTCGAAGCGCGCGGCTACACGCTCGACGCAGCGCCTGACGGCCCCACCGGCCTGCACCTGGCCATCACCCAGGACTTCGACGCAATCGTCCTCGACTGGGGGTTGCCGCGCATGGACGGCCGCGAAGTGCTGAGCCGGCTGCGCGATGCCGGCCGCGACATGCCGGTGCTGATGCTGACCGCCCGCGATGAGCTGCCCGACAAGATCGCAGGATTCCGCGCCGGTGCGGATGACTACCTGACCAAACCCTTCGACCTGCCCGAACTCGAAGTGCGCCTCGAAGCACTTGTCGCGCGGGCCACCGGGCGCGGACGCGGCCGCGTGCTGAAGGTCGCCGACCTGCGCCTGGACCTCACCACGCTCGAGGTGACCCGCGCAGGCAAGACGCTTCACCTGTATCCGGCGTGTCGCAAGCTGCTGGAAGTGCTGATGCAGGCCAGCCCTGCCGCGGTCACGCGCGATCGCCTCGAGCACGCACTGTGGGGTGACGAACCGCCCGACGGCGACATGCTGCGTTCGCATATCTACGAACTGCGCCGCAGCGTCGATGGCCCGTTCGACGTGAAGCTGATCCAGACGCTTCCGCGCGTGGGCTATCGCATCGCCGACAAGGGCGCGGCCGCCGAATCCCATCCCGGCTCGGACGAGCACCAATGAGCACGCCACGTTCGGGTCTGCGCCGACGCATCCTGCTGGGATTGCTGGGCTACGTGGTCGTGCTGACCGTCGCGGTGATCCTGCATGGATTCCTGGTCAACGAGCATGCCGAGCAACTGGTGTGGCAGGGGCTGCTCGATGCCGAGCTCGATCACATCGTCGAACTCAGCCAGAAGGACCCCGACTACCACTGGGTCGACACATCGAACATCGCCCTGTTCGACGGCCGCAATCCGGCCGATATCCCGCCGGCACTGCGCTCGCTCGGCGCGGGCGTGTATGACGAGGTGATGCTCGACGGCGTCGAGCGCGTGGTGCTGGTGCGCGAAGTGGAAGGCCGGCCGATCATGCTGGCACTGGACATCACCGCCCTGGAGCGACGCGAGTTCGACATGGGCCTGACCGTCGTGGGTTCGGCTGTCACCATGGTCGTGCTGCTCGGCATCGCCATTGCCTGGAGCGTCAACCGCCTGGTCCGCCCGCTGAGCAACGTCGCCCAGGACATCGCCCGTCTGCAACCGGACCAGCCGGGTCAGCGCATCGTGGTGCCCGAGTCGGCCAGCGCCGAACTGGTGGTGATCGCCGATGCACTCAACGACTACCTGCAGCGAAACGACCGCTTCGTCGAGCGCGAGCGCACCTTCATCGACAGCGCCAGCCATGAGCTGCGCACGCCCATCGCAGTGATCGCCGGCGCCAGCGAGATCGCATTGCAACAGGCAGATGTACCGGCTGGCGCGCGCGGCCAGCTGAACCGCATCCAGCGCACGGCCCGCGACGTCGAACAGCTGATATCGCTGCTGCTGGTCCTGGCCAAGGATCCGGCACGCCTTGCCCGCATCAGCGACCACGTCGAGCTGGACCAGTTGTTGCCCGAGATCGTCGACGACCACCGCCACCTGACCCAGGACAAGGACCTCACCCTGACGGTGTCGGCGCTGCAGCCCAGCCAGATCCTGGCACCGTTGCCGATCGTGCAGGCGGCCATCGGCAACCTGCTGCGCAACGCGATCGAGCACAGCGATCGCGGCGAGATCTCCATCCGCCTCGAAGCACCGGCAACTGTCGTCATCGACGACCCGGGCCACGGCATGACGCCCGAGGAGATCAGCGAGATCTATGCCAAGGTCGCGCGCGGCGGCGGCGAGCGACACGGCGGCGGCATCGGCCTGGACCTGATATCGCGCCTGTGCGAGCACCTGGGCTGGAAGCTCGACATTGCTTCCGACGCCGGGCATGGGACGACGACTACGCTGCGGTTCGTGGCCTGAGCTCGTTAGCTTGGGTGGTGCAGTGGGGAGGGGGTGGGGTGTATTCCGCGAACCTCCGCTTCGCTCCGTTTATTGTTCGCGAAATGCACCCCACCCCCTCCTTCCGGAAGCCGTCACTGTTTTATTGACTTGGGCTGTTAGCGAGAGCGCAGTGCGCGCGTGATGCAGCTGCTCCGGTCGGACTCGCGCTGTGCCGGCCCTAGGCGGTGTCCGTGCCCTCGCTCATTCGCACGTCTGCTCGGTGAGCTAGGCCCCGGACGCCCGCGAGAGGATGAGGTGGTTTCAAAGGCGGAGAGCAACGTCCTTGGTTTCCCGCCTTCGCGGGAAAGACGGGCCAAGGGCAACGTCGCTGGGTCCCCGCCTTCGCGGGGATGACGGGTTGAAGGGCGTTATCGAAGACCTGGCAATGAAGTGCCGAGCGTCGTTCGACGGGCCGGGGATTGATCCGCAGCGGGACATGGATGTCCCGCGCCTCGCATCAGACAGGATGTCTGACTAAGGGGCGGAGCAATCCCCGGCCCGGCGGACGACGCACTCCGCAGACGCAGACCCAAAGCGCCCCGACTCCGTTCGGCACGACAAGTCACAAGTTGCCCCAAAGAAAAAGCGGGCCGAAGCCCGCTTTTCCAGATTCCAGCGATTACGGCAGCGGCTTACTCAGCCGGCACGCCCTCGCCTTCCTCGACGGCCTTGATCGACAGGCGGATACGGCCCTGCTTGTCGACTTCCAGCACCTTGACCTTCACGACATCGCCTTCCTTGAGCTTGTCGGAGACCTTCTCGACGCGCTCGCTGGAGATCTGCGAGACGTGGACCAGACCGTCCTTGCCCGGCAGGATCGTGACGAATGCACCGAAGTCCATGATCTTGGCGACCTTGCCCTCGTAGATGCGGCCCGGCTCGACGTCGGAGGTGATCTGCTCGATGCGTGCCTTCGCAGCCTGGGCGGCGGCGGCATTGACCGAAGCGATGACGATGGTGCCGTCGTCCTGGATGTCGATCTGCGTACCGGTTTCCTTGGTGATGGCCTGGATGGTCGAACCACCCTTGCCGATCACTTCGCGGATCTTGTCCGGGTGGATCTTCATCGTCAGCAGGCGCGGCGCGAACTCGCTCAGCTCACCGCGCGGCGTGGTGATGGCGTTGGCCATCTCGCCGAGGATGTGCAGGCGACCGGCCTTGGCCTGGGCCAGGGCGGCCTTCATGATCTCTTCGGTGATGCCCTGGATCTTGATGTCCATCTGCAGCGCCGAGATACCTTCCGAGGTACCGGCCACCTTGAAGTCCATGTCGCCCAGGTGATCTTCGTCACCCAGGATGTCGCTCAGGACGACGAAGTTGTCGCCTTCCTTCACCAGGCCCATCGCGATGCCGGCGACCGGTGCCTTGATCGGCACGCCCGCGTCCATCAGCGCCAGCGACGAACCGCAGACCGATGCCATCGACGAGGAACCGTTCGACTCGGTGATTTCCGAGACGACGCGGATCGTGTACGGGAACTCTTCCATCGTCGGCATGACAGCGAGCACGCCGCGCTTGGCGAGGCGGCCGTGGCCGATTTCGCGACGCTTCGGGCCCATCATGCGGCCGGCTTCACCCACCGAGAACGGGGGGAAGTTGTAATGGAACAGGAAGTGTTCCTTGTACTCGCCCGAGACGGCGTCGATGATCTGGCCATCGCGCGCGGTGCCCAGCGTGGCAACCACGATCGCCTGGGTCTCGCCGCGGGTGAACAGCGAGGAGCCGTGGGTACGCGGCAGCACGCTCACCTTCGAGGCGATCGGACGGACGGTGTCGAGGGCGCGACCGTCGATGCGGACCTTGGTGCTGAGCACCGAGTTGCGCATGGTCTGGTACTCCAGCTCGCCGAATTCCTTCGACAGCTCACCGGTGCTCCAGCCATCGGCTTCGGCGCGGCCGGCCAGCGACTGCAGCACGTCCTTCTTGATCGCGCTGATGGCGTCGCGGCGCTGCAGCTTGTCGCGGACCTGGAAGGCCTGCTCGAGCTGGCTGCCAACGGCTTCCTTGAGCGCGCCGATCAGGGCGTCGTTCTTGGCCGGAGCCTTCCAGTCCCACGACTTGGTGCCGGCTTCGACGACCAGTTCGTTGATGATGTTGATGACCTTCTGCATCTCGCGATGACCGAACATCACCGCGCCCAGCATCACGTCTTCCGACAGCACCTTGGCTTCGGACTCGACCATCAGCACCGCGTTCGAGGTACCGGCGACGACGAGCTCCAGCTCGGAGTCGGCCAGCTCGGACACGGTCGGGTTCAGCAGGTACTGGCCGTTCTTGTAGCCGACCTTGGCAGCGCCGATCGGGCCGTCGAACGGCGCACCGGTCAGGGCCATGGCAGCCGAAGCGCCGATCAGTGCCGGGATGTCACCGTCGATTTCCGGGTTCATCGACATCACGGTGGCGATGATCTGGACTTCGTTGCGGAAGTCTTCCGGGAACAGCGGACGGATCGGGCGGTCGATGAGGCGGGAGATCAGCGTCTCCTTCTCGGTCGCACGGCCCTCACGCTTGAAGAAGCCACCCGGGATGCGGCCACCAGCGTAGAACTTCTCCTGGTAGTCCACGGTCAGCGGGAAGAAGTCCTGGCCTTCGCGCGCGCTCTTGGCAGCCACGGCGGTGACCAGCAGTACGGTGTCGTCCATCTTGACGAGGACGGCGCCGCCAGCCTGGCGGGCGATCTCGCCGGTTTCCAGCGTTACCTGATGGTTGCCGTACTGAAAGGTCTTGGTGATTTTTGCCACGTTGGGTTCCTATCGTTTCGATGCGGTCCGGTCGGGGCCCCTGCCCCGCTCCGGTCGGCCGACATTTGCGGCCTTTAAAAACAAACCGCGGCGCATCGCTGCGCCGCGGTGGGTAGTGCGTTTAGCGACGCAGGCCGAGTTTCTCGATCAGTGCCTTGTAGCGCTCGTTGTCCTTGCGCTTGAGGTAGTCGAGCAGGCTGCGGCGGCGGTTGACCATCTGGAGCAGACCGCGGCGGCTGTGGTGGTCCTGCTTGTGGACCTTGAAGTGGCCGGTGAGCTGCTCGATGCGTGCGGTCAGCAGGGCGACCTGGACTTCCGGCGAACCGGTGTCGTTGGCGCCGCGCTTGTTGTCTTCAATAACCTTGCTGGTGTCGATGGACATCTTTGAATTGCCTCGTAGATGCGTGGCCTGCAGAAGCGAATCGGTCGCGGGGAATCCGCGCCAAAGCACCGCTTGGCCCGCCGTTTTCTGGAATGGTGCTGAAGGGAATGCTGAAGTGCTTGAAAAGCGGCGAAATTGTATCAGCCCGCCCCGGCGATTGCGACCTGAATTGTGACAACCGACAAGCGTTTGGCCGTTCAGGCCGACGGCGCCACCGGCTGTTCAGGCTCGCGGGTAGCCGCGGCCGCCCAGCGGAACAGGCGCTGCGGTGAAAGCTTGCCGCCTTCGCGCTGGGCCAGGCCCAGACAGCGACCGGTGAGCGAGTAGACCGCGACCAGCCCGTCCTCGCCCGCCTCGCAGTCGATGGTCTGGCCGTGGCCGAAACGCAGCTCGGCCTCGGGGTCGATCGCTACGTGCGGGAAGGCGCTCAGGCCGGCCTCGATCGGCAGCAGGCAGCCGTCGAGCACGGCCTCGCCCTGGACGGCGATCTCGCGCAAGGCATCCAGCGTGACCATGCGCGGCTGGCTGAACGGATCGACCCAGAGCCGGCGCAGGCTGGCGACGTGTGCACCGCAGCCCAGCGCCTCGCCGAGGTCGCGGACCAGGCTGCGGACATACGTGCCGGAGCCGCATTCGACATGTAGGCGCAGGCGCACGCCATCGGGTCCCTGCTCGCGCCCCAGGAGGTCGAAGCGGTGCACGACGACATCGCGCTCGGGGGCCTCGATGACTTCGCCGCGGCGTGCCTTGGCATACAACGGCTCACCGCCCTGCTTCAGCGCCGAGTAAATCGGTGCGCGCTGGCGGATGGCACCGCGCAGCGGGGCCAGTGCCGCTTCGATGTTGGCATCGTCGAGTTCGGGGACGGGGCGCTGCAGCAACGGCGCGCCATCCGCGTCGTCGCTGTCGGTGGTCAGGCCGAGCACGGCGGTGGTCTCGTAAGCCTTGCTCGACCCCAACAACAGGCCGGCGATCTTGGTCGCCTCGCCGAAACAGATCGGCAGCAGGCCGGTGGCCAGAGGATCGAGGCTGCCGGTGTGGCCGCCTTTCTCGGCGCGGAACAGGTGTCGCACCTGTTGCAGGGCCTGGTTCGAGCTGAGGCCCTGCGGCTTGTCCAGCAGGACGATGCCGTCGAGTGCACGAAACACGGTACGGGGCTTCTTTCTCATCAGGTCCGGGAATCGTGCGGCTGCGCCGCTGGGATGCGCATACGTTCCCGCGGATGCGGGACGGCTGCAACTGGGGGGCCATCGGCCCCCTCAACCCTCTCAGCTTTCGCTGTCGTCGTCTGTGCTGTCGACATCCGCGCCGTCATGAGCTGCCGGCGTCGGGCCGGCCTCGTCGCGCAGCAGGTTGTCGATGCGCTCACCACGATCGACCGAGTCGTCGTAGTGGAAATGCAGCTCGGGCACGTGCCGCATCTTCACCGCGCGGCCCAGCTGGAATCGCAACTGCGGGGCGAGCTCCTTGAGCGCCTTGACGGCCTCGCGCGAACGCTCCTGCTGCAACGCGGTGACGAAGACCTTGGCGTGGGCCAGGTCGCGGGTGATTTCGACATCGGACACGCTGACCGACGGCAGGCCGTGCTCGCGCACGGCCTGGTGCACGATCGTACCCAGCTCCCTGCGGAGCTGGGCGGAAACGCGATCGGTGCGGTGGAACGACTTGGTCGGCATGGTCTTCTACTTTCGGATCAGAGCGTGCGCTGGACTTCGATGCGCTCGAAGCACTCGATCTGGTCGCCCGGCTTGACGTCGTTGTACGCCTTCACGCCGATGCCGCACTCGGTGCCGTTGCGCACCTCGTCGACGTTCTCCTTGAAGCGGCGCAGCGATTCCAGCTCGCCCTCGAAGACCACGGCGTTGTCGCGCAGCACGCGGATCGGCTTGTGGCGCTTGACCACGCCCTCGACCACCATGCAGCCGGCAACCGCGCCGAACTTCGAGCTGCGGAACACGTCGCGGACTTCGGCGGTGCCGATGATCTCTTCGCGGATCTCGACACCGAGGATGCCCGAGGCCACCTGCTTCACCTGGTCGATCACGTCATAGATGATCGAGAAGTAACGCAGGTCGACGCCGTAGGAGTCGATCACCTTGCGTGCCGACGCATCGGCGCGCACGTTGAAGCCGATCACGGTGGCCTTGGCGGTGGCGGCGGCGTTGGCGTCGGACTCGGTGATGCCGCCCACGCCGGAACTGATCACGTTGATGCGGATCTGGTCGTTGGACAGCGCCGTCAGCGACTGGCGCAGTGCTTCGACCGAGCCCTGCACGTCGGCCTTGATGACCAGGTTGAGGCTCAGCTGGCCCTCGCCCTTGCCCATCTGCGCCATGATGTCTTCCATGCGATTGCCCGCGGCGGCGACCAGGCGCGACTCGCGACGCTTGGCATCACGCTGCTGGGCGACGTCCTTGGCCAGGCGCTCGTCCTCGACCACGACGAAGTCGTCGCCGGCATCGGGCACGCCCGACAGACCGAGCACCTGCACCGGGATCGACGGACCGGCCGACGGAACCTGCGAACCGGTTTCGTCGAACAGCGCACGCACGCGGCCGTACTGCACGCCGCAGACGAGGTAGTCGCCTTTCTTCAGTTCGCCCTGCTGGACCAGCACGGTCGCAACCGGGCCGCGGCCCTTGTCGAGCGACGATTCGATCACCACGCCGGTCGCGCGACCGGTGGCGACCGCACGCAGTTCGAGCACTTCGGCCTGGATCGAAATGGCATCGAGCAGGTTGTCGACGCCCAAGCCGGTCTTCGCGGACAGCTCGACCATCTGGGTCTCGCCACCGAAGTCTTCGGCGACGACGTCTTCGCTGAGCAGTTCGTTCTTGACGCGCAGCGGATCGGCGTCGGACTTGTCGATCTTGTTGATCGCCACGATCAGCGGCACGCCGGCAGCCTTGGCGTGCTGCACCGCTTCCTTGGTCTGCGGCATGACGCCGTCGTCGGCGGCAACCACCAGCACGACGATGTCGGTCAGCTTGGCGCCGCGTGCGCGCATCGAGGTGAACGCTGCGTGGCCCGGGGTGTCGAGGAAGCTGATGACGCCCTTGTCGGTTTCGACGTGGTAGGCACCGATGTGCTGGGTGATGCCACCGGCTTCGCCGGAGGCGACCTTGGTGCGGCGGATGTAATCCAGCAGCGAGGTCTTGCCGTGGTCGACGTGGCCCATGATGGTGACCACCGGCGGACGCGCGATCTTGTCGCCCTGCGTCTCTTCGACGTGGGCCAGCAGTGCGTCCTCGGCGGAACCGGCATCGGCCTTGACCACGTTGTGGCCGAGTTCCTCGGTCACCAGCGCGGCGGTGTCATGGTCGATCGACATGTTGATCGTCGCCATCACGCCCATCTTGAACAGCGCCTTGACCACGTCGCCGCCCTTGAGCGCCATCTTCTGCGCGAGGTCGGCAACGGTGATCGTCTCGCCGATGGCGACGTCGCGCACGATCGGGGCCGTCGGGCGGGTGAAACCGCTGCCGGACCGGCTCTGCTCGTTCTGGCGACGCTGCGGCTTGGACTTGCCGCGCACGTTGGTGGTGCGGCGCGCGCGGTCGGATGCACTCAGGTGCATCTGGCCGGCGAAGCGGTTGGTGCGGTCGTCGTCCTCGACGCCTGCGACCATCGCGTGCGAACCGCGGGTCTTGTGCGCCGGAGCGCCACGGGCCGGTTCGGCGGCGCGCGGTGCGGCCGGCTTGGCCGGCGGATGGCCGTGACCGTGCGTGCTCGGCGGCTTGCGCACGACCGGCGCATCCTCGTCGGCAACGAGGACGCTGGCGTCGGCGAGCTTCGCCTTTTCCTCTTCCTCGGCCTTCAGGCGCGCGATTTCCTCCGCCTCGCGACGGGTCGCGGCGATGGCGTCGGCACGACGCTTGTCGTCGGCAGCCAGCTTTTCCTGCTCGGCAAGGTTGCGCTGCTTGGATTCCTCCAGCTTGCGCAGGATCTCGGCGCGCTCGTCGCCTGGCGACTGGCCTTCGCTGGGCTTGACCAGCGTGACCTTCTTTCGCACGACGACGTCGACCGTGGTCTTGTTCTTGCCGCCGCCGACAGTGATTTCCTGCTTGCGGCTGCGATTGAGAGTGATCTTCTTCGCAGCGTCGTCGCTGGCTTCGACCTTTTCAGTCTTGCCATGGGCGCGCTTGAGGAAGCCGAGCAGCTTGACTTTTTCGATACTGGTCACGACCTGGTCGGGGCCGCTGAAAGTCATGCCGGCCTCGGCCAGCTGCTCCAGCAACTTCTCGACCGGCGTGTTCACCAGTTCGGCCAGCTTGCGGATGGTGGTTTGCTGCGACATTCGGATTCCGTGTCCTCGTTGCGCGGGACGAGTCCCGCGCGTGTGGGCGTCATTCTAGACCTGCGGCCATTGGCCGGTCAGAACTCGGCGGTATTCATTCAAACCAGTGCTTGCGCGCTTCCATGATCAGGGCGGCAGCACGGGCTTCGTCGATACCTTCGATATCGGTCAGCTCGTCCGTCGCCATATCGGCCAGATCGTCACGGGTCACCACGCCACGCGCGGCAAGCGCGTAGGCGGTGGCTTCGTCCATTCCTTCCAGCTCGAGCAGGTCGGCCGCCGGCTGGTGCTCGTCGAGCTCCTCTTCCGCGGCCAGGGCCTCGTTGAGCAGCGCGTCGCGGGCACGCGAACGCAGCTCCTCGACGATGTCCTCGTCGAAGCCCTCGACGGCGAGCAGCTCGCCGACCGGGACGTAAGCAATTTCCTCGACCGTGCTGAAGCCTTCCGAGACCAGGATGCCGGCGATTTCCTCGTCGACTTCGAGCTTTTCCTGGAACAGCGACTTGGCGGCGGTCTGCTCGGCCTCGGACTTGGCGGTGACCTGGTCCTGGGTCATCACGTTGAGCTGCCAGCCCGACAGGCGGCTGGCCAGGCGCACGTTCTGGCCGCCCTTGCCGATCGCCTGGGCCAGACGATCCTCGGCCACGGCCAGGTCCATCGAATGCTTTTCTTCATCGACGATGATCGACTGCACTTCGGCCGGCGCCATCGCGTTGATGACGAACTGGGCCGGGTTGTCCGACCACAGCACGATGTCGACGCGCTCGCCGTTGAGCTCGTTGCTCACGGCCTGCACGCGCGAACCGCGCATGCCGATGCAGGCGCCGATCGGATCGGTGCGGTTGTCGTGGGCAAGCACGGCGATCTTGGCGCGGTCGCCCGGATCGCGTGCGCAGGCCTTGATCGACACCAGGCCCTGACCGACTTCCGGCACTTCGAGCTTGAACAGTTCAATCATGAATTCCGGGGCGGCGCGGCTGATGAACAGCTGCGGGCCGCGCGGCTCGCTGCGCACGTCGAACAGGTAACCGCGGACGCGGTCGCCGGTACGCAGGACGTCGCGCGGGATGCCCTTGTCCTTGGGGATGATCGCTTCGGCGTTGCCGCCGAGGTCGACGTAGATGTTGCCGCGCTCGACGCGCTTGACCACGCCGGTGACCAGCTCGCCAACGCGATCCTTCCAGCCGTCGACGACCTGCTGGCGCTCGGCCTCGCGCACGCGCTGGACGATGACCTGCTTGGCGGCCTGGGCGGCGATGCGGCCGAACTCCGGGTTCTCGATCTGCTCTTCGATGTAGTCGCCGACTTCGACGCCTTCGACTTCGTCGATCGCGTCCATCATGCGGATCTGGCGGTCCGGCGACTCCATGACGACGTCGTCGGCAACGACTTCCATGCGGCGGAAGGTTTCGTAGCTGCCGTCCTTCTGGTCGATCGCGACGCGCACGAGCACGTCTTCGTCGTGATAGCGCTTCTTCGCGGCCGAAGCCAACGCGGCCTCGATGGCCTCGAAGATGACTTCACGCGGTACGCCCTTCTCGTTGGCGACTGCATCCACGACCAGCAACAGTTCCTTGCTCATCTCGTTACTCCGCACGTTGGCGCTGGTGCGCCGCCGGCAATTGGGTGGTTACCAAGGTTGATTTACTTCTTGCCTTTCGCAGGACGGCGCTTCTTTTCAGGCGCGCCCTGTGCAGGCTTGTCTTTTCCGGGCTTGACCGGAGCGAATCCCAGCGCGGCCCAATCCGGGACCAGGCGCGCCTTGTCGATGTTGCCGACGGCGACGGCGAACTCGTTCGCCTCGACGCCATCAATGTGGAACACGACCGTCTCGCCATCGACGCGGGCGATCTTCCCGGTCAGGCGACGACGCCCGTCCTGCGGCAACTTCAGGCCGACCTTCGCGGTCTCGCCGAGGAAGCGCTGGTAATGCTCGAGCGTGAACAGCGGCCGATCGATACCCGGCGACGACACTTCCAGCGTGTACATACCGCTGATCGGATCCTCGACGTCGAGCTGCGCGGACACCTCGCGGCTGACTGCCTCGCAATCCTCGATCGTGACCGAGCGCGGCTGCCCGTCGGCGTCCGTCTCCTGACCCGCGGGCACGTCGATGTACAGACGCAGCACCGCGCTGCCGGGAGCCGGCAGGTATTCGGCGCCAAGCAGCTCGACCCCCAGCGACTGGACGGTCGGGGTGAGCAGCCTGGCAATTTCGACAGCTTTATCAGACACGCCTACGACTCCCGCGATAAATGCTCCAGGGACCGGCCAAAACGACTGCCAGCCGATCCAGGGACTGAATTACATGCAACCTTTGACCCGGTCTTGCGACAAGCACGTGCGACCACGAACCAAGCCACGAACAACGAAAAAGGGCCCTTGCGGGCCCCTTGTCCGTACAGCTGGATGTCGGCGTGGTCGCGCTGGGCGCGGCCACAAAGCCCGGCCTTTGGCCTTGGGACCGCCCGGATTCCGGGTGATCCGAGGGCACGGGGCCCTGGCCGAAGCTGGTAGCGGGGTTGGGCCAGCGTCCCGAAGGACCGGTCACCAAACCGCTAGGCCGCACATGATACCGGGTTGCCCCGGGATGGTGCAAACCCTATGCGCACTGGCGGCAACTTCCGGGCGGCCTCCAGCCGTAAGCCGTGGCGGCTTTCTCTGGACGCCGGCATTATCCAGTTACTTGTATAGGCATCCAACTACTTATATCGTTCCCGTGAAGACCCTCTATTGGCTTGGAAGCTCACTGGATGACCTGAAGGAATTCCCGGAAGACGCCCGCCGCGAAGCGGGCTATGACCTTCGCCGCATCCAGGCCGGGCTCGATCCCCGCGACTGGAGGCCAATGAAAACGATTGGTACCGGTGTCAGGGAAATTCGCCTCGCTGAACCTGCGGGAGCCTTTCGGGTCTTCTACGTGATCGTTCAGGTCGACGCCGTCTACGTTCTTCACGCCTTCCAGAAGAAGTCGCAGAAGACCGAAAAGAAGGATATCGACAAGGGCAAAGCCCGATACCAACTTATCTGTTGAGCAAGACAGCCATGGCAACCAGGACACCAAAACGCAGCCCGGCAATCGTCGCTTCCAGCGGCAACGTCTTCGCTGATCTCGGATTCGGCAGTGCCGAAGCACAGGTACTGGCGATGCGTGCCGATCTGATGATCGAGCTGGAAAAGCAGCTGAAGGCCCAAGGACTCACCCAGACCGCCGCCGCGAAGATACTCGGCGTCAGTCAGTCGCGCGTTTCCGACCTGGTCAACGGGAAGGCCGAGAATTTCAGCCTGGACATGCTCGTCCTGTTCGCAGCACGCATGGGAAAGCCTGCGCGCATAGTGCTTTCGCCGTAACGACCACGTTCACCGAAACCGGAAAACAAAAAAGCCGATGGCTCATCGCTGAGGCATCGGCTTGATCGTTGTTCCCGGGATTGCTCGTCAATCTTCCCGGAAGAATGTGGTAGCGGGGGCAGGATTTGAACCTGCGACCTTCGGGTTATGAGCCCGACGAGCTGCCAGACTGCTCCACCCCGCACCAGAACGACAATGTTAACGTGTGACGCGAATCTTCGCAAGCCCGATTCAGAGTTTTCTGTTCAGGGCCTGCGAAATCATCTTTCGATCAACCTGCGAATGCGCGCTGGCACCACGCCATGATCGGGCTCCACGCCAGGCCCAGCGCGAGCAGCGCCAGTGCATTCACGCCGAACACGATGCGCAGCGGACGATCGCTGCTGGGTTCCATCGGCGGGCCTTCCGGCTCGTCGAAGTACATCACCTTGATCACGCGCAGGTAGTAGAACGCGCCGACGACCGCGAACACCACGCCGACCAGGGTCAGCCACAGCATGTCGCCCTGCAGCGCTGCGCGCAGCACGGCCAGCTTCGACCAGAAGCCCAGAAACGGCGGCACGCCGGCCAGCGAGGCCATCACGCACAGCACCAGGCCGGCCATCCACGGGCTGCGGGCGTTGAGGCCCTTGTAGTCGTCGATGCGATCGGCTTCGAAGCCGCGACGCGACAGCACCACGATCGCGCCGAAGGCTGCCGCCGACATGATCGCGTAGCTGATCGCGTAGAACAGCGCCGCGGCAAATCCTTCGCGACCGCCACCGGCCAGGCCGACAAACAGGAAGCCAACGTGCGACACGGTCGAATACGCCAGCAGTCGCTTGAGGTTGCTCTGCACCATCGCGCTGAGGTTGCCGATCGCCAGCGAAAGCACCGCGATGCCAGCCAGCAGCAGGCGCCACTGGTCCTCGAACGGGGCCGCGCCCACTTCGAGCAGGCGGTAGGTCATGCCGAACGCAGCCAGCTTGGGGGCCGAACCGATGAACAGCGTGATCGGCGTCGGCGCGCCGTGGTAGACGTCCGGCAGCCACATGTGGAACGGCGCCGCGCCGAACTTGAAGGCGATGCCGGCGACGACGAACACCACGCCGGTGATCAGCATCAGCGACGAACCGTCGGCGATCTTCGCCTGTGCCGCGATGGCGATCTGGTCGAGCTGCAGCGAACCGGTGGCGCCGTAGATCAACGACAGGCCGTACAGCAGCAGGCCCGAAGCCAGCGCACCGAGGACGAAGTACTTGATCGCCGCTTCCGACGCCAGCGGGCTGTCGCGATCGATCGCGACCAGTGCGTAGGAGCACAGCGCCAGCATTTCCAGGCCGAGGTAGACCATCACCAGGCTGCCCGACGACACAAGGAACATCATGCCGGCGGTGGCGAACAGCATCAGCACCGAGACCTCGCCCTTGTACAGCTCGCGGGCGCGCAGGTACGGCCAGGTGTAGATCATCGCCAGGATCGAGACGACGCCTATGGTGATCTTCATCACGTCGGCCGCCGTGTCGCGCACGAACATGCCGCCGAGGAAGGTGCCGTGCTCGCCGACACCACAGGCGATCAGCGTCGTCGCAACCGCCAGCACGGCGATGGCGAAGACGTGGCTGATGACGCGGCGGCGCTCGTCGATGAACAGGTCGAGCATCAGCAGCGCGAACGCGCCCAGGATCACCACCAGCTCCGGGAGCAGCGGCATCAGGTCGGCGGCGGTGCGTACAGGCATGATCATGCGCTACAACCTCAAAGCTTCGACGAGGCGATCTGCGTCGCCAGATTCGCAATCGCGGGTTCCATCAGGTCCGTCAGCGGCTTCGGCCACAGGCCCAGGATCAGCACGCCGGCAGCGAACACCCCCAGCACGAAGGCTTCGCGTGCATTGATGTCTTCGAGTTCTGCGACGTGGGCATTGCCGACCTCGCCCCAGATGGTGCGCTTGACCAGCCACAGCGTGTAAGCCGCACCAATGATGAGCGTGGTCGCCGCGACGAAACCAATCAGCGGGTGCTGCTGGAACGACGCCAGGATGACCATGAATTCACCGACGAAACCCGACGTGCCCGGCAGGCCCGAGTTGGCCATGGCGAACAGCACGATGAAAGCGGCGAACCACGGCATCACGTTGGCGACGCCGCCGTAGTCCTTGATCATTCGGGTGTGCATGCGGTCGTAAAGCACGCCGACGCAGCTGAACATCGCGCCAGAGACGAAGCCGTGGCTGATCATCTGCACCATGGCGCCCTGCAGGCCCAGGCGTGCGCCTTCGGTGTTGCCCGCTTCGCGGACCAGGGCGAAGGCGATGAAGATGCCCAGGGTGACGAAGCCCATGTGCGAGACCGACGAATAGGCGATCAGCTTCTTCATGTCGTCCTGCGCCAGCGCGACCAGGCCGACGTAGACCACCGCGATCAGGCTCAGTGCGATCACCAGCCAGGCCCACTCGGCACCGGCGTCCGGAACGATCGGCAGGACGAAACGGATGAAACCGTAGCCACCGATCTTCAGCATGATCGCCGCCAGGATCACCGAACCAGCGGTCGGCGCCTCGACGTGCGCATCCGGCAACCACGTGTGGACCGGGAACATCGGCACCTTGACCGCGAAGGCGATCAGGAAACCGAAGAACAGCCACATCTGCTCCGTCGCCGTCAGCGACAGCGAGTACATGTCCGACAGCTGCCAGCTACCGCCCTTGAGGTACAGGTAGATCAGGCCCAGCAGCATGAACAGCGAGCCGAGGAACGTGTACAGGAAGAACTTGATCGAGGCGTAGACGCGACGCGGGCCGCCCCAGACACCGATGATGATGAACATCGGGATCAGCATGCCTTCGAAGAAGACATAGAACAGCATCGAGTCCAGCGCCGAGAACACGCCGATCATCAGGCCTTCCAGGATGAGGAAGGCGGCGTAGTACTGGCTGACGCGCTTGTCGATCGAAGTCCAGGCACCGACCATCGCCAGCAGCGTGGTCAGCGTGGTCAGGCCGATCAGCGCGGCCGAGATGCCGTCCACGCCGAGGTGGTAGCGGATGTCGTAGGCCGGGATCCAGGCCTTGTTCTCGACGAACTGCATGGCCGCAGTGGTCATGTCGAACGCGGTGAACATGGGGATGTTCACGGCCATCGTCACCAGCGCCACGGCGGTGGCGAACCAGCGTGCGGCACTGGCGCGCTCGTTGCCGAACGCGAGGGTGGCGAAGCCGCCAAGGATCGGCAGCCAGATCAGAAGGCTGAGCAGGAAAGAGGTGCTCTGCAAGGGCTCGGAGCTCACGTCGGGTCCTTGTCGGGTTAGCGCCAGTAACGGATGAGGATGGCCAGGAGTGCAATCAGGCCGATGATCATCGCGAAGGCGTAGTGGTAGAGGTAACCGGACTGCATCCGGCGTGTCAGGCGTGCAACCAGGTCGACGACGCGGGCGCTGCCGTTCACGGCGGCACCGTCAATGACGTAGGTGTCGACCGCGCGCGAAGCCTTGCCCAGGCCGAGGCCGCCACCGGCGAAGCCGTCGATCCACAGGTTGTCCATGCCGTACTTGTTCTCGAGCACGCGCACCGGCCATGCAAACAGCTTGCGCGCCTTGGCCGGCAGTTCCGGCTTCCACCAGTACATCACCGTGGCCAGGGCGAAGCCTGCGAAGGCAAGCCAGAACGCCGGGGCGGTGAAGCCGTGCAGCGCGAACTTGACCGGACCGTGGAACTCTTCGGCCAGCTTGCCGATGACGTCGTGCGCTTCGGGCACGTCGATGGCGCCGAGGAAGAACGGCAACTGCTTGGCGTGGCCCATCACGTCGGTGCCGAACAGCATCGGGCCGACGCTGAAGAAACCGATCAGGATCGACGGGATCGCCAGCAGGATCAGCGGCACCGTCACCACCCACGGCGACTCGTGCGGGGTGTGGGCGTGGTCGTCGTGACCGTGGCCGTCATCATCGTGGGCGTCGTGCTTTGCGTGGCCGCCGTGACCATGCTCTTCGGCCAGCGCGGTCTCATGCTCGCTCGAGTCCGCTTCCGGGGCCACGTAATGGTCGGGAATCGGATCGTGGAAGCGTTCCTTGCCGTGGAAGGTCAGGTACAGCAGGCGGAAGCTGTAGAACGCGGTCACGAACGCACCCAGCAGCACCGCCCAGTAGGCGTAGGTGGCGATCCAGTTGTGCGCTTCGTGGGCGTTGTGCGCGGCGGCCTCGATGATGGTGTCCTTCGAGTAGAAGCCGCTGAAGAACGGCGTGCCGACCAGGGCCAGCGTGCCGATCAGCATCGTCCAGTAGGTGATCGGCATGTACTTCTTCAGGCCACCCATGCGACGCATGTCCTGCTCGTGGTGCATGCCGATGATCACCGAACCGGCACCGAGGAACAGCAGCGCCTTGAAGAAGGCGTGCGTCATCAGGTGGTAGACGCCGGCGCTGTAGGCAGACACGCCCAGGGCGACCGTCATGTAGCCCAGCTGCGACAGCGTCGAGTACGCGACCACGCGCTTGATGTCGTTCTGGACGATGCCGATCAGGCCGGTCCAGAAGGCGGTCGTGGCGCCGATGAACAGCACGAAGTTCAGTGCCGTCTGCGAATGCTCGAACAGCGGTGACATGCGCGCGACCATGAAGATGCCGGCGGTGACCATCGTCGCGGCATGGATCAGCGCGGAGATCGGGGTCGGGCCTTCCATCGAGTCCGGCAGCCACACGTGCAGCGGCACCTGTGCCGACTTGCCCATGGCACCGATGAACAGGCACACGCAGATCAGCGTGAACATCGACCAGCCGGCCATGCCGGCGGTCCAGCCGCTCTCGGTCAGCGCCGGCCAGAAGTGCTGCATCTGCGCGCCGACGAAGCGCGGCGCGTTGGCGAACACTTCCGAGTAGTCGAGCGTGCCGAACATCACCAGCACGCCGGCGATGCCGAGCAGGAAGCCGAAGTCGCCGACGCGGTTGACCAGGAACGCCTTGAGGTTGGCGAACACCGCGGTCGGGCGCTTGAACCAGAAGCCGATCAGCAGGTACGAGACCAGGCCCACCGCTTCCCAGCCGAAGAACAGCTGCAGGAAGTTGTTGCTCATTACGAGCATCAACATCGAGAAGGTGAACAGCGAGATGTAGCTGAAGAAGCGCTGATAGCCATCATCTTCGGCCATGTAGCCGATGGTGTAGATGTGCACCAGCAGCGAGACGAAGGTGACCACCACCATCATCATCGCGGTCAGCTTGTCGACCATGAAGCCGACGTGCGCCTCGAAGCCGCCGACCTGGAACCAGGTGTAGACGTTCTCGTTGAACGGAGCGGCGCCCTGCCCGACCAGCTGCCACAGCACCTGGATCGACAGCAGGCAGCTCACGGCCACGCCGATGATCGTCACCCAGTGGGCGCCGGCTCGGCCGACCTGGCGGCGGAACAGACCGGCGATGATCGCGCCGAGCAGCGGCGCGAGGACGATCGCCAGCAGGACCGTCCTGGAGAGTGCGTGCTGCTCTGCGAGTGCGTGACCCACGATTGCGTTGTCCACCGCGTCAGCCCTTCATCGAATCGATTTCGGCGACGTTGATCGTGCGCCGGTTGCGGAACAGCGTGACCAGGATGGCCAGGCCGATGGCGGCCTCGGCCGCGGCCACGGTCAGGATGAAGAACACGAACACCTGGCCGGCCGGATCGGAAAGCTCGCGCGAGAAGGCGACGAAGTTGATGTTCACCGCGAGCAGCAGCAGCTCCAGCGACATCAGCAACATGATCACGTTCTTGCGGTTGAGGAAGATGCCGGCGACGCTGATGCAGAACAGCACCGCGCCGAGGGCGAGATAGTGGCCGAGCGCAAGGCCGGCGCCGAAGAATTCGCTCACGGCTTGCTCTCCTCTGCGGATGCTTCGATCGAGGCTGGCGCCGGCCGAGTTGCATCCATCTTGACCATGCGCAGGCGGTCGCTGGCGCGGACGCGGGCCTGGGCCGACGGGCTCTGGTGCTTGGCACCCGGGCGGCGACGAAGGGTCAGCGTGACCGCCGCGATCACCGCCACGGTCAGGATCACCGCGGCCAGCTCGAACGGCAGCAGGAACTGGGTGAACAGTGCGCGCGCCAGCCAGGCGGTGTTGCCACCGGTCGCGGCGTCGGCGGTGAATGCCGTGGCGACCTTGGCCTTGACCCCGATCAGGGTCAGCATCTCGACCAGCATCACCACCGCGACCACCAGGCCGACGGGCAGATAGCGCACGTAGCCCTCGCGCAGCGGGGCGACGTCGATGTCGAGCATCATCACCACGAACAGCAGCAGCACCATCACCGCGCCGACGTAGACCAGGATCAGGGCCACGCCGAGGAACTCGGCGCCGGCGATGATCCAGGTGCAGGCGACCGAGAAGAAGGTCAGTACCAGCAGCAGCACCGCGTGCACGGGGTTGCGCACGCTGATGACTCCGACCGCGGCAGCGGTGGCTACGGCGGCGAATACGAAGAAGGAGAACTGGGCGAGATCCATGCTTCAGGCCTCAGCGGAAAGGTGCGTCGGCAGCGCGGCGCTCGGCGATCTCGGCTTCGAGACGGTCGCCAATGGCCAACAGCTGCGGCTTGGTGACGATGTTCTGTCCGCGCTTGTCGAAGTGGTATTCGTGGATGTGCGTCTCCACGATCGAGTCGACCGGACAGGACTCTTCGCAGAACCCGCAGAAGATGCACTTGAACAGGTCGATGTCGTAGCGCGTGGTGCGGCGGGTGCCGTCCTCGCGCTTCTCCGAGTCGATGGTGATCGCCAGCGCCGGGCACACCGCCTCGCACAGCTTGCAGGCGATGCAGCGCTCTTCGCCGTTGGGGTAACGACGCAGCGCGTGCACGCCGCGGAAGCGCGGCGACTGCGGCGTCTTTTCCATCGGGTACATCAGCGTGTACTTCGGCTTGAACAGGTACTTGCCGGTGAGGGCAAGTCCCTGCGCAAGCTCGATCAGCAGCAGGCTCTTGAAATAGGAAACGATGCGATTCATGCCTTTCCCTTACACGCCCGGCTCGAAGATTTTGAAGTACGCCATCAACGCGACCACGCAGATCCAGGCGATCGTGAGCGGGATGAAGACCTTCCAGCCCAGGCGCATGATCTGGTCGTAGCGGTAGCGCGGGAACGACGCACGGAACCAGATGAAGCAGCTGGCGAAGAAGAACACCTTGGCCAGCAACCACCACCAGCCGTTGACCGACAGGAACGGGATACCCAGGCCCTGCAGCGGGCTCAGCCAGCCGCCGACGAAGAAGATCGAGACCAGGAAGCTGATCAGGATCATGTTCGCGTACTCGGCCAGGAAGAACAGCGCGAACGCCGAGCCCGAGTATTCGACCATGTGGCCAGCCACGATCTCCGACTCGCCTTCCACCACGTCGAACGGCGCGCGGTTGGTTTCAGCAACGCCCGAGATGAAGTAGATGACGAACAGCGGCAGCATCGGCAGCCAGAACCATTCCAGCGCGCCGGCGTTGCCGGCCTGCGCCATCACGATGTCGGTGAGGTTGAGGCTGCCGGCGCCGACCATCACGCCGACCATGGCGAAGCCCATGGCGATTTCGTACGAGACCACCTGCGCCGCGGCGCGCATGGCACCAAGGAAGGCGTACTTCGAGTTCGACGCCCAGCCGGCGAGGATGATGCCGTACACGCCCAGCGAGGTCATCGCCAGCAGGTACAGCAGGCCGGCGTTGGCGTTCGACAGCACCACCTGGTAGTCGAACGGCACCACCGCCCACGCCGCGAAGGCCGGGGCCAGCGCGATCAGCGGTGCGAACTTGAACAGGAAGGGCTCGGCCTTGGTCGGCTGGATGACTTCCTTGAACAGCAGCTTGAAGACGTCGGCGAAGGCCTGGAGGATGCCGCGGCCGACGTACATCGGTCCGTGGCGGACGTGCATCCAGCCGATGAGCTTGCGCTCCCAGACCACGTAGAACGCGACCGTGATGATCACCGGCATGGCGATCAGCAGGATCTTCAGCACGATCCACAGCAGCGCGCCGATGTTGCCGAATGACAGCATCCAGTCGCGGAACGGATCGATCACATGAGTCGAAAGCATGCTTATGCCCTCCCCGCCTGCACGCGACCGGACATCGGCGCGGTCGCGCCGTGCCCGCTCTCGACCCACACGGTGCCGCGCGCGACCTTGTCGCTGACGGCGACCGGCAGCGTGGCCGTACCTGCGGCAGTGTTGAACTTCGCGACCACGCCGTCAGCCAGGCCGAGGGCGGACGCGTCATGCGGATTGAGCACGGCCTTGGGCTCGACGTTGAGCGGATGCGACTGCAGCGCCGGGGCGCGACGCACCACCGCATCGCTGCGGTAGATGCCGATGCTGGCGGCGACTTCGAGGCCTTCGCCCGCAGTGGACGGCGCCTTGCCGGCGACGACCTGGGTGTCGCGCATCTTCATGCTCGCGCGCAGGCCGACCAGATCGGTGAAGCCAAAGCCCTTGGCCTCGAGCTCGCCGCCGAGTGCGCGCAGCACGCGCCAGCCCGGACGGGCCTGGCCGGGCAGCTTGCCACCGGCAACGGCCACCTGCTGGCGACCGTCGAGGTTGGTCAGCGTGGCGTCGATTTCCGGCAGCAGACCGATCGGCAGGATCACGTCGGCGACGGCACGGGTCGAGCGGCACGCAAAGGTGCTGAACGCCACGACCTGAGCCGGGTTGAGTGCCTTCAGCGCGGTCGCGGTGTCGGCGAAATCCAGGCCCGGCTCGATGCCGTACAGGATGTAGGCGGTACGCGCGTCGGCCAGCATCGCCTGCGCATCGTGGGCGATCGGCAGCACGCCGTAGTCGGACAGGCCGACGGCATTGGCGCCCTGCGGGATGCGGTTGAGCGCGGCACCGGTGCTGGCGGCGAAGGCGACGGCGGCCTTGCGGATGGCGGCAGCGTGGGCACCGTTCTCTGCCAGCGCGCCGACGATCACCACGGCGCGAGTGGCGCTCTTGGCAACGTCGTTGAGCGCGGTGTCGGACAGTGCCGCGGCGATCTGCGACGGAGCCACGATCTGCTTGCCGGCGATGTCGAAGGTGAAGTCGAAATCGACCGGGTTGACCACGTGCACCTTGGCGCCGCGGTTCCAGGCTTTGCGCACGCGCTGGTGCACCAGCGGCAACTCGTGGCGCAGGTTGGAACCGACGATGACGATCAGGTCGGCATGGTCGAAGTCGTTGACCGGCGTGGCGAACGGCGTGGCGATGGCGGCATCGCTCAGGTCGTGCTGGCCGATGCGGTGGTCGATGTTGCCGGTGCCCAGCGCTTCGGCCAGGCGGGCCAGCAAAACGCCCTCTTCGTTCGAGGTCGACGGATGGGCCAGGATGCCGAGGTTGTCGGCACCGTTGTCACGCAGGATCTTCGCGGCCTTGGCCAGCGCTTCTTCCCAGGAAGCGTCGCGCCACTCGCCGTTCTCTTTCACCATCGGCGAGGTCGCGCGGTCCTGCGCGTACAGGCCCTGGTGCGAATAACGGTCGCGGTCCGACAGCCAGCACTCGTTGACCGCTTCGTTGTCGCGCGGCACGGTGCGCAGCACTTCGCCGCGGCGCACGTGCAGGAACAGGTTGCTGCCCAGCGCGTCGTGGTAGCCCAGCGACTCGCGCGCGGTCAGTTCCCACGGGCGTGCCTTGAACTGGAACACCTTGTTGGTCAGCGCGCCGACCGGGCAGACGTCGATGACGTTGCCCGACAGCTCGGTGGTCAGCGGCTTGCCGTCGTAGGTGCCGATCTGCAGGTTTTCGCCGCGGTACATGCCACCCAGCTCGTAGGTGCCGGCGATTTCCGCGGTGAAGCGCACGCAGCGCGTGCACTGGATGCAGCGCGTCATCTCGGTGGCGACCAGCGGACCGATGTCTTCGTCGGGCACCACGCGCTTGCGCTCGGAGAAGCGGCTGACCGAACGGCCGTAGCCCAGAGAGAGGTCCTGCAGCTCGCACTCGCCGCCCTGATCGCAGATCGGGCAGTCGAGCGGATGGTTGATCAGCAGGAACTCCATCACGTTGCGCTGCGACTTGAGTGCCTTCTCGCTGCGCGTGACGACCTTCATGCCTTCCATCACCGGCGTGGCGCAGGCCGGCGCCGGCTTGGGCATCTTCTCGACCTCGACCAGGCACATGCGGCAGTTTGCCGCGACGGCCAGCTTGTCGTGGTAGCAGAAGCGCGGGATCGGAATGCCGGCCTTGTCGGCGGCATGGATGATCATCGAGCCCTTGGGCGCGACCATCGCGATGCCGTCGATCTCGATCGAGACATGGTCCGGCGGTACGTTCGGATTCACGGGCTGCGCGCTCATGCGGCCACCTTCTCGACCACGGTGCCTGCGAGCTGGTCATCGACCAGGAAACGCTTGTTCACGATCGCGTACTCGAACTCGTTCCAGTAGTGGCGCAGGAAGCCCTGCACCGGCCACGCCGCGGCTTCGCCGAAGGCGCAGATGGTGTGGCCCTCGATCTGGCCGGCAGCGGCGCGCAGCATCTGCAGGTCTTCCAGCGTGGCCTGCTTCTCGACGATGCGGGTCAGCATGCGGTACATCCAGCCGGTGCCTTCGCGGCACGGCGTGCACTGGCCGCAACTTTCCTTGAAGTAGAAACGGGCGATGCGCTGGCAGGCGCGGACCATGCAGGCGGTCTCGTCCATCACGATCACCGCGCCCGAACCCAGGCCGGAACCGGCCTTCTGGATCGAGTCGTAGTCCATCGTCAGGCCCATCATGGTCTCGCCCGGCAGCACCGGCATCGAGGAACCACCCGGGATCACGGCCTTCAGCCGGCGGCCGGCACGCATGCCACCGGCCATCTGCAGCAGGTCGGCGAACGACGTGCCCAGGCGGATTTCATAGTTGCCCGGGCGGGCAACATGGCCCGACACCGAGAACACCTTCGGCCCGCCGTTGTTCGGCTTGCCCAGGTTGAGGAACCACTCGGCGCCGTTGCGGATGATCGCCGGCACCGAGGCGTAGGTCTCGGTGTTGTTGATCGTCGTCGGCTTGCCGAACAGACCGAAGTTGGCCGGGAACGGCGGCTTGTAGCGCGGCTGGCCCTTCTTGCCTTCCAGCGATTCCATCAGCGCGGTTTCTTCGCCGCAGATGTACGCACCGGCGCCGAGCGCGCCGTAGATGTCGATGTCGACGCCACTGCCGAGCACGTTCTTGCCCAGCCAGCCGTTCTCGTAGGCTTCCTTCAGTGCCTGCTCGAAATGCTCGAACGGCTCGTGATGGAACTCGCCACGCAGGTAGTTGTAGGCCACCGTCGAGCCGGTCGCGTAGCAGGCGATCGCCATGCCCTCGACCACCGAATGCGGGTTGTAGCGCAGGATGTCGCGATCCTTCGCCGTGCCTGGCTCGGACTCGTCCGAGTTGCACAGGATGTACTTCTGGGTGCCACTGCCCTTGGGCATGAAGCTCCACTTCAGGCCGGTCGGGAAGCCGGCGCCGCCACGGCCACGAAGGCCCGAGGCCTTGACCATGTCGATCACCGCGGCCGGATCCATCTTCTCGGTCAGGATCTTGCGCAGCGCGGCGTAGCCGCCGGTCTTGAGGTAGTTCTCATACGACCACGGGGTGTCGTAGTGCAGCGTCGTGTAAACGACGTTGTGCTCCTGCGGAACCGGGCCGACCGGACCGTAGCCCTGCGAGTAGTCGTGGTGCGAGTGCGCCATGGGTCGTCCTAAGCCTCACTTCAGACCGTCGAGCAGCTCGTCCACCTGAGCGGTGTCCAGCTTCTCGTGGTAATGCCCGTTGATGACCACCACCGGCGCGCCGCAGCACGCGGCCAGGCACTCTTCCTCGCGCTTGAGGAAGATGCGGCCGTCGGCGGTCGACTCGCCCAGCTTGCAGCCCAGCTTCTTCTCGGCGTGGCGCACGAGATCCTCGGCGCCGTTGAGCCAGCAGCTGATGTTGGTGCAGAAAGCGACGTTGTTGTGGCCGACCTTCTCGGTCTCGAACATCGAATAGAAGCTGGCGACCTCGTAAGCCCACACCGGCGGCAGGCCGAGGTACTTGGCCACGGCGGCAATGAGTTCATCGCTGAGCCAGCCGTTGTTCTGTTCCTGTGCCGCGTGCAGGCCCTGCAGCACCGCCGAACGCTTGCGGTCCGGCGGGAACTTGGTCAGCCAGTGGTCGATATGGGCGCGGGTCTTGTCCGACAACGCGACCATCGGGTCGACGTGCTGGGTGGCCTCGAAGTTTCCGGTTGCCTTCATCTGTTCAGATCCTCAACGGCCGCCGCGATCAGCGGTCGACCTCGCCGAACACGAGATCGTAGGTACCGATCATCGCCACGACGTCGGCCAGCATGTGGCCCTTCACGATTTCGTCCATCGAAGACAGGTGCGCGAAACCCGGCGCACGCAGCTTCACTCGGAACGGCTTGTTGGCACCGTCCGACACCAGGTAGCAGCCGAACTCGCCCTTGGGCGCTTCGACCGCGCAGTAGGTCTCGCCGGCCGGCACGCAATAGCCTTCGGAGAACAGCTTGAAGTGGTGGATCAGCGCTTCCATGTCGTCCTTCATCTCCTCGCGGGAGGGAGGCGCGACCTTGAAGTTGTCGACGATGACCGGGCCGGGGTTGGCCTTGAGCCACTTCACGCACTGCTGGATGATGCGGTTGGACTGGCGCATCTCGGCCACGCGCACCAGGTAGCGGTCGTAGCAGTCGCCGTTGGTGCCGACCGGGATGTCGAAATCCACCGCGTCGTACTTGGCGTACGGCTGCTTCTTGCGCAGGTCCCAGGCGACGCCCGAGCCGCGGATCATCGCGCCGGTCATGCCCCAGGCCAGGGCCTGCTCGGGCGAAACCACGCCGATGCCGACGGTGCGCTGCTTCCAGATGCGGTTCTCGGTCAGCAGCGTCTCGTACTCGTCGACGCGCGCCGGGAAATCCTTGGTGAACGCTTCCAGGTAATCCAGGAGCGAGCCTTCACGCCATTCGTTGAAACGCTTGAGCTTGCCGCCCTTGCGCCACGGCGATTCCTTGTACTTGGGCATGCGGTCCGGCAGGTCGCGGTAGACGCCGCCCGGACGGTAGTAGGTCGCATGCATGCGCGCGCCGGAGACCGCTTCGTAGCAGTCCATCAGCTCTTCGCGCTCGCGGAATGCGTACAGGAACACCGCCATCGCGCCCAGGTCGAGCGCGTTGGATCCGATCCACATCAGGTGGTTCAGGATGCGGGTGATCTCGTCGAACATCGTGCGGATGTACTGCGCACGCTCGGGCGCCTCGATCCCCATCAGGGTCTCGATCGCGCGCACGTAGGCGTGCTCGTTGCACATCATCGACACGTAGTCGAGGCGATCCATGTAGCCGATCGACTGGTTGAACGGCTTGGACTCGGCCAGCTTCTCGGTGCCGCGATGGAGCAGGCCGACGTGCGGGTCGGCGCGCTGGATCACTTCGCCGTCCATTTCCAGGATCAGGCGAAGCACGCCGTGCGCGGCCGGGTGCTGCGGGCCGAAGTTCAGCGTGTAGTTGCGGATCTCGGCGTTGTTGAGGCCGGAGGTATTCGTGCTGGACACAATGGCGCTCACTTCTTCACCTCCGCGCCCTGCGCGGCTTCGCCGGCAGCGGTCTGGTAGCGCGCGTCATCGCGGATCACGCGCGGCACGCCGACACGCGGCTCGATCGACACGGGCTCGTAGACCACGCGCTTCTTGTCGGCGTCGTAGCGCACTTCGACGTTGCCGATCAGCGGGAAGTCCTTGCGGAACGGATGACCGACGAAACCGTAGTCGGTGAGGATCCGGCGCAGGTCCGGATGGCCTTCGAAGATGATGCCGAACAGGTCGAACGCCTCGCGCTCGAACCAGTTGCTGCCCGGCCACACCGAGGTCAGCGAGTCAACGACCGGCAGGTCGTCGTTCTCGGCGAAGGTGCGCAGGCGCACGCGACGGTTGTGCTGGTACGACAGCAGGTGCGCGACCGCGGCGAAGCGGCGCTCCGGCGAAGCCGCGGCACCGTTGACCTGCTCGCCCCAGGCGAAGCGGCCGGCGCTCTTGCCTTCCACGCCACGCGAGAAACCCTCGGAGGACACGTCGGTGTCCCACTCGTCGCTGCCGTAGCTGAGGTAATCGACGCCACTGACGTCGACGAGCTGCTCGAAGCCGAACTCGTCGCGCAGCGCGAGCGCGGTGGACAGCCATTGCGCGGCGGCGACGTCGATGGTGACTTCGCCACGCGGTTCCGCAACGACCACCAGCGCACCGTCAAAACGGGCAGCCAGGCGATCTACAAACGCTTGCACGGTCTCGACCATCTCAGCGCACGCCCTGGATGTTTTCGCCGAAGTTGGTGCCACGGCGGATCTTCTTCTGCAGCTGCAGGATGCCGTAGATCAGCGCTTCGGCCGTCGGCGGGCAGCCCGGCACGTAGACGTCGACCGGCACGATGCGGTCACAGCCGCGCACGACCGAGTACGAGTAATGGTAGTAACCACCGCCGTTGGCGCAGCTGCCCATCGAGATCACCCACTTCGGGCCGGGCATCTGGTCGTAGACCTTGCGCAGCGCGGGAGCCATCTTGTTGACCAGGGTGCCGGCGACGATCATCACGTCGGACTGGCGCGGCGACGGGCGGAACACCACGCCGTAACGGTCCAGGTCCAGGCGCGCGGCGCCCGCGTGCATCATCTCGACGGCGCAGCAGGCCAGGCCGAACGTCATCGGCCACATCGAGCCGGTGCGTGCCCAGTTCCACAACGCATCGAACGAGGTGAGGGCGAAGCCCTGCTGCAGCAGCGGGTTGTCACCTTCCGGGCGCAGGATGTCGTCCAGCCGCCCTTCGGGCAGCGGGTTGTGCATCAGCTCGGAAACATTCTGGATCACTCCCATTCGAGTGCTCCCTTCTTCCAGACGTAGACGAAGCCGAGCAAGAGCATGCCGGCGAAGATGCCCATCTCGATCAGGCCGATCACACCGAGTTCGCGGAACACGGTGGCCCAGGGCACGATGAAGATGATTTCCAGGTCAAAGATGATGAACTGGATCGCGATCAGGTAGTAGCGCACGTCGAACTGCATGCGCGCACTTTCGAACGCCTCGAATCCGCACTCGTACGGCGAGAGTTTTTCAAGGGTCGGGCGCTGGGGGCCGAGCAGTTGGCCCACCACCAGCAGGGCGACGCCGATACCTCCGGCGACGATCAGGAACAGCAGGGTCGGCAGGTATTCGGCCAGCACTAGTTGTTCTCTCGCTTCGTTTAGCTCGGCCGCCATTGCGACCTTGGCTCGGCGTGTTGCCGCCTGGTCATCCCCGCGCGAGTTTCCGGCACGCCGTGCGCGCCGCACCCGCGTCGGTGGTGCTGTTTGCTGCAGTACGTTTTTGCGTGTTTGTTATTAGGTGTGGTGCCCAAGGGGGGACTCGAACCCCCACGACTTACGTCGCTACCACCTCAAGGTAGTGCGTCTACCAATTCCGCCACCTGGGCAATCAAACCTTGTGTCGTCCTGACGCGACCGGACCGATGCAGGCCTGGTCGTTGCCGGTCATCGCTGACCGTACCCGGCAATCCGTGCCGGGCCGATGAAAACCAATGGTACCCCTTCGCTCAGCCGCCAGCCGGGGGCTGCGGCTTTGCCGGCTCGGGCGACTGGGTCGCGGCCGGAGCCTGCGTTGCCGGGGCCGTAGCCGGAGCCGGCGCAGCGTCGGTCGCGGCCGGAGCCTGAGGAACGCTGCTGGCGGGCGCCGGCTGGGCCACGGGGGCCGCCGGCACTGCCGAATTGTTGCCGCCCGTAGCCGGAGCCGCCGGAGCTGCCGGAACCTGGTCGGCCATCACGCCGGCCGCCGGGGCCGTCGCGCTGGTGTCGCCGGTTGCACGGTGCATCGCCTGCCAGGCCATGAACAGGCTGATCGCGAAGAACGAGATCGCCAGCCACTTGGTGGCCTTGGTGAGGAAGTTGGCCGAGCCACGCGCGCCGAACACGGTCGCCGAGGCGCCGCCACCGAAACCGGAGCCGGCCTGCGCACCCGCGCCGCGCTGCATCAGGATCAGCGCAACCATCGCGATCGCGATCAGCACGTAGATGACGTTGAGTAACAACAGCATCGTTGGATTCTGCTAGTTCACTGAAGCTCGTGGAACGAACCGGGACTGGCCCAAGGGACCGGGTCCGCGACTCGTCAGGGTGCCGCCGCTACCGCGATGGCGTGGAAATCGGACGCGACCAGGGAGGCCCCGCCGACCAGGCCGCCATCGACGTCCGGCTGCGAAAACAGCGCGGCGGCATTGTCGGCCTTTACGCTTCCGCCGTACAGGATCGGTAGCGAGCCAGCGATTCTAGCATCGTGTGCGGAGATTTCGCTACGGATGAATGCGTGTACGGCCTGTGCCTGTTCGGGCGTGGCGGTCTTGCCGGTACCAATCGCCCAGACCGGCTCGTACGCGAGGATCGCGCCGTCCAGCGCCTGCGCGCCAGCAAGCTTGAAAACGGGCTCGAGCTGCTCCTGGATGCGCCATTCGGTCTGGCCGTCCTCGCGCTCACGCAGGCTCTCGCCCACGCACAGGATCGGGGTCAGCCCCGCGGCCTTGCAGGCCAGGAACTTGCGCGCGACCAGCTCGCTGTTTTCGCCGTGGTACTGGCGGCGCTCGGAGTGGCCGACCAGGCCGTAGCCGGCGCCGACGTCCTTGAGCATCTCGGCCGAGACTTCGCCGGTGTAGGCACCCTTCTGGTTGACGCTGACGTCCTGCGCGCCGAAGGTCAGGCCCTTCTCGCCATAACGGGCGATCAGGCCGGCCAGGTAAGGCAGCGGCGGCAGGATCAGCTGCTCGACCCCGGCCGGGGCCGGCATCGCGACCAGCGCATCGAGCAGTTCCAGGGCGAAATGGCGATCGCCATGCAGCTTCCAGTTTCCGGCGACGATTCTGCGGCGCATGGCCACTCCTTGATTCCTGGCTGGGTCCAGGTGCCGCGGCACGCTGAACGAAGGGCGCAAAGTTTACCTCACGTCGGCGAGAATCGATCCATGGCAACGACCTCTTCCGCCAGCTCGCGACTGTTGAAAGGCTTTCCGCCGGTCAGCGCAAAGGATGCGCGCGTGCTGATCCTCGGCAGCATGCCCGGGGCCGCGTCATTGCAGGCGCATCAGTACTACGCACATCCGCAAAACCGCTTCTGGCCGATCATGGGCGAGCTGGTGGGCGCCCTGCCCGCCCTGCCCTATGCGCAGCGATTGTTGCGCCTGAAGCAATCCGGCATTGCCCTGTGGGACGTGCTCGATCGATGCGAGCGCGATGGCAGCCTGGATTCGGCGATACGCGACGTCACAGCTCAGGCCAATGATTTCGCCAGGTTCTTTGCCGATCACCCCGGCATTGCCACCGTGCTGTTCAACGGCGCCAAAGCCGAAAGCGCATTCCGACGCATGGTGCCGGCGTTCGCCGATGGATCCCGCCTGCGCCTGCAGCGACTGCCTTCGACCAGTCCGGCGCACGCCGGCATGTCCGCCGACGCCAAACTCGCCGCCTGGCGTGCCGCCTTGTCGGCTGGCCTCGATCCGACTGCAGGCATCCGCTAGCGGCATTCAATCGCCGAGGCCGCGATACCACGCCTGGAACATCAGGATGCTCCACAGGTGGGTATGCCACTTGCGCTGCCCTGCATTGAACTCCCGCCAAAGCCTGGCCACCTTCTCGGCATCGAAGAACCCCTCTTGCCGCAGCCTGGATTCGTCGAGCAGGTCGTACGCCCACTCCCGCATCGGCCCGCGCAGCCAATCACCGACCGGCGCCCCGAATCCGCTCGTGGGCCGGTAAACCAGATGGGCGGGAAGGTAGCGCTCGAGAAGGCGCTTGAGCACCGGCTTGCCCTCGCCGTCGATCTGCTTGAGCGCTGGCGGCAGCGACCACGCGAACTGGACGATGGCCGGATCGAGGAATGGCGAGCAGGTCCGCAAACCTGCCGAGCGCCCGGCCTGGTCGATCTTGGCGAGGATGCCATTGGGCAGATCCATCTGGAAATCCAGCAACAGGATCTGATCGACAGCTTCGCCGGCACACAACTGCCTGCGCGGATCGGTAAAGACGGTGATCGGCTCGCAGGCACCGCGGACCACGGCGGCAGGATCGCGCCAACGCGAGACCCGTTGCAGGTAATGCCCGCTCACTCCCTCGGCACCGAGCTCGGACAGCAACGCCGGGACGCCGCCCAGTCGCGCCCGTTCGGGGCGACGCGATGCCAGTCGCCGCGCCAGGCTGCGGGCAAAGGTCGGCACGTGGCCGAGCACGCGCGCATTGCGGATCGCCCGCTGGTAGGCCTGGTGGCCGAAGAACAGCTCGTCGCCGCCGTCACCGGTGAACGCCAGCGCGTTGTGCCGTGCAACCAGGCGACTGGCGATCAGCGTCGGAATCTGCGACGAGTCGGCGAACGGCTCGCAATACGCCGACACCAGCGAGGGCAACAGGGCTGCCGCCTGGATGCCGTCGACGCGATGTTCGACGTGGTCGGCCCCCAGCCTGCAGGCCACTGCACGCGCCCAGGGGGTTTCATCGTGCTCGAAGTTGTCGAAGCCGAGCGAGCAGGTGCGCACAGGCCTTCCGGTAACGGCATGCAAGGTCGCCACGACCAGCGATGAATCGGTCCCGCCGGACAGGAATGCCGCGGCACTGCCCTCTTCGCCAAGACGGCACGTCACCGACTCGCGCAGCAGCCTGTCCAGGCGGTCGACGGCTTCGTCGATGGACGGGTTGTGACGCCTGGAAATAGCCGTTTCCATCGCCTCCTGGGCGCGCCAGTAGCACACGCTCCTGTCCTCGAGGGCATTGTCGTCGCGACGCCGGACGGTGGCGACGTCAATCGACAGCAGCGTCGCCGGCAGTAGCTTGCGGATCCCCATGAAGATCGAATGCGGCGCCGGGATGTAGTCGTAGCGCAGCAGCGCGCTGAGCGCGTTGCGGTCGATCCGCGCGGAAAAACCCGGCGCCCGTTGCAGGGCCTTGAGTTGCGAGGCGAATACCAGTGCCCCGCCGCACCAGCCGTAGTACAGGGGGCGCTTGCCTATGCGGTCGCGCGCAAGGGTCAACGTCCGCGTGCGGCGATCCCACAGGGCGAGCGCGAATGCGCCATTGCAACGCCGCAGCGCGCCCTCCAGCCCCCAGCACGCGATGGCCGCCAACAGCATCGGGGCATCACCGACAGCCGGATCCGGGGCGTCGTCGCGCAGTTGCGCAGCCAGCTCGCGACAGTTGTAGAGCGCGCCGTCGAGCATCAGCACATGGCGTTCGTCGGCGGCATATCCCTGTGCGCCGGACTTCGGACAGGCAGCCATCGTGATCATGGCCAGGCCGGTATCGGCATCTACCCAGACCCTTGGCGCGTCGGCGTGCGGAGCCAGGTCGAACGCCATGGCATGCATCGACTCGATCAGGCCGGTCGCGTTATGCGCGAGGCCATGCCAGATGCCCGCCAGGTTCTGCATCGATACTTCCGTTGGTTCGAGGGGCGAGCCGTCGTACCTGCGTACCGATGGATACTGCTGCTCTGCCTACGGATTATTCGTGGGCCGTCGGGTAGCGAATATGAGAATTGTCTGACATTGAGTCACACCTGCCGCCGTTGACGAACTGCCCGCGGGCGAGCGAGGTCAGAGGTCAAGGTGGATCCCGGCTTTCGCCGGGATGACGAGATGTTGCTGGCGGGGTGCGGGCCTGGATCCCGGCGTTCGCCGGGATGACGAGATGTTGCTGACGGGGTGCGGGCCTGGATCCCCTCGTTCGCCGGGATGACGTTTCGGCAAAGCCGCGCGCCAGGGCGCGCGGGCCGAAACGTCACTTCAACTTGATTTCGCGCAGGCGCTCTTCGAGGTAGCCGTGGGCTGTGATCGCTTCCGGGTAGCGGCTCGGGTTTTCCGCACTCACGCACGACGGCAGCACGTCGATCAGGAAATCGGGATTGGGGTGCAGGAAGAACGGCGTCGAGTAGCGCGGCTGGCGCGCCTTCTCACCCGGCGGGTTGACCACGCGGTGCGTCGTCGACGGGTACACGTGGTTGGTCAGGCGCTGCAGCATGTCACCGATGTTCACGACAATCGTGTCGGCGTCGGCCGTGAAAGGCACCCATTCGCCCTTGTGCGAACGCACTTCCAGGCCCTCGGCGCTGGCACCGACCAGCAGCGTGATCAGGTTGATGTCCTCGTGCGCGCCGGCGCGCTCGTTGGGAATGTCGTCGGACGTGATCGGCGGGTAATGGATCGGACGCAGGATCGAGTTGCCCGAATTGGTCTTGTCGGCGAAATACGACTCCGGCAGGCCGATGTGCAGGGCCAGCGCGCTGAGCACGCGCGAACCGAGCTGGTCGAGCGATTCGTACAGGCCATAGGCCTGCTCGCGGAACTCCGGGATCTCCGTCGGCCACAGGTTCGGCGGCATCACGTCGGCGTACTTCGAGTCGCGCGGGATCTCGCGGCCAACGTGCCAGAACTCCTTCAGGTCGAAATGCTTGGAGTCCTTCGCCGTCTCCACGCCGAATGGCGTGTAGCCGCGGGCACCACCGCTGCCGGCAACGTGATACTTCAGCTTCACCGCCTCGGGCAGGTCGAAGAAGCGCTTGAACACGTCGTAGGATGCGTCGATCTGCCCGCTCGGAATGCCGTGGCCGCGGATGCCGGCGAAGCCCCACTCGCGATACGCCGCGCCCAGTTCGGCCACGAAGGCGTCACGGTCGCCGGCGCTGGAAGGCTGGCTGAAGCGGCGGATGTCGAGGGTCGGAATGCGGTTCACGGGCGCGCCTGTGTGGGTCGATGTTCGAGTGGAAATGATAGGCCTGTCACGTGGCGGCCGAGGTGCGACTTTCTCCCAATCGGCGCATCGGCGCGCGATCGCGACAAGTTCGCTCCTACGGGTGGCGCAGCGGCGTTCAGGCCGCGGCGCGCACTGCCTCGGCGAGGCGGTCGAGCGTGTCCTGCATCAGCGTCGCGTCGTCGGCTTCCACCGTCACGCGCACGACCGGCTCGGTGCCGGAAGGACGCAGGAAGGCACGGCCACGACCGGCCACGGCCGCCTGCGCCTGTGCCAGCGCATCCTGCACCGCCGGCGCCTCGGCCGGCCTGGAGCCGCCCTGGAAGCGTACGTTCACCGTCTTCTGCGGCAGCTTGTTGAAGCCATCGAGCGCCTGGGCCAGGCTCATGCCGCGGCGCTTGAGCACCTCGAGCACCTGCAGCGCGCTGACGATGCCGTCACCGGTGCTGGCACGATCCAGGCACAGCAGGTGGCCCGACGCCTCGCCACCGAGCACGGCGTTGTTGGCGTGCAACTGCTGGTGGACGTAGCGGTCGCCGACCTTGGCGCGGACGAAGCCGATGCCTCGTTCGGCCAGCGCGCGCTCGAGCGCGTAGTTGGTCATCAGCGTGCCGACCACCGGCCCCTGCAGGCGACCGGTCTGCTGCCAGTCGCAGGCCAGCACGTAGATCAGGTCGTCGCCGTCGCGGACGACGCCGTCGCCGTCGACAAACAGCACGCGGTCACCGTCGCCGTCGAAGGCGATGCCGAGGTCGGCATCGGTGGCCTTGACGTGCGCGGCCAGCGTTTCCGGATGGGTCGAGCCGACGCCGTCGTTGATGTTGATGCCGTTGGGGTCGATGCCGATCGGATCGACACGGGCGCCCAGCTCGCGCAGCACGAGCGGTCCGAGCTGGTAGGTGGCACCGTTGGCGCAGTCCATGGCGATGCGCATGCCGCCCAGGTCGAAGCCCTTGGGCACCGAGCCCTTGCACGCTTCGATGTAGCGGCCGAGCGCGTCGCGGGTGCGCACGGCCTTGCCCAGCTGCTCGGACGGAACGGTGCGGAACGGCTGTTCCAGCGCGGCCTCGATCGCCAGCTCGGTGGCGTCGTCGAGCTTCTCGCCTTCGGCGGAGAAGAACTTGATGCCGTTGTCGTGGTGCGGGTTGTGCGAGGCCGAGATCACGATGCCGCCGTCGGCGCGCATCGAGTGGGTCAGGTGGGCCACGGCCGGGGTCGGCATCGGGCCCATCAGCTGCACGTCGACGCCGGCGGCGACCAGGCCGGCTTCGAGCGCGGCCTCGAACATGTAGTTCGAGATGCGCGTGTCCTTGCCGATGATGACTACCGGGTTGCGCCAGTCGCGGCGCGGCAGCGCGTGGCCGTAGGCGTTGCCCAGGCGCATCACGAAGTCGGCCGAGATCGGACCCTCACCGACGCGTCCGCGGATGCCGTCGGTGCCGAAGTACTTGCGGCTCAAACTCCCACCTCTTCGTCCACCGGTTGCGGTTGCTTCATCATCAACGCAAACAGCGTGGCGAGGCGGTCGCGCATCTCGCGGCGATCGCAGATCTGGTCGATGGCCCCGTGCTCGAGCAGGAACTCCGAGCGCTGGAAGCCTTCCGGCAGCGTTTCGCGCACGGTCTGCTCGATCACGCGCGGGCCGGCGAAGCCGATCAGGGCCTCGGGTTCGGCGAGGTTGAGGTCGCCCAGCATCGCGAACGAGGCCGACACGCCACCGGTGGTCGGATGGGTCATCACCGAGATGAAGGGCAGGCCCTTGGCGCGCATGCGTCCCAGCGCGGCCGAGGTCTTGGCCATCTGCATCAGCGAGAACAGGCTTTCCTGCATGCGCGCGCCGCCGGTGGCGGTGAAGCAGACCATCGGGCAGCCCAGCTCGACCGCGGTTTCGGCGGCGCGGGCAAAGCGCTCGCCGACCACCGAGCCCATCGAGCCGCCCATGAAGGCGAAGTCGAAGGCGCAGGCGACCAGCGGCCGCTGCTTGAGGGTGCCGCTCATGGCGACCAGGGCGTCACGCTCGCCGGTGGACTTCTGCGCGGCCTTGATGCGGTCGGAGTACTTCTTCTGGTCCTTGAACTTGAGCACGTCGACCGGGCCGAGCTCGGCGGCGATCTCGGTGGTGCTGCCGGCATCCAGCAATGCGGTCAGGCGCACGCGCGCCCGGATCGCCATGTGGAAGCCGCACTTCGGGCAGACCTCGAGGTTTTCCTCGAGTTCGGGGCGGTAAAGCACGGCGCCGCAGCGGTCGCACTTCTCCCACAGGCCTTCCGGCACGCTGCGGCGCTTGGAAGCGCCCGTCTCTGTGCGGATGCCCGAAGGCATGAGTTTCTTGAGCCAGGACATGCGTTGGGTGTTCCCCGTTCAGGCTTGGTGAGTGCCGGATCAGGGTCCGGCCGAGCGGGCCAGTTTAGCGCAGTGGCGTGCTCAGGCCGGCAGGGCGTCGAGGGCAGCCCGTAGCGGTTCGAGAAAGTCCCTGGCGCGGCCGGCCGGATCGACCGCCTCGGCCAGCGCCGACACCAGGGCGCTGCCTACGACGACGCCTTCGGCCTCGGCGGCCATTGCCGCCGCGCTGGACGCGTCCTTGATGCCGAACCCGGCCACGACCGGGACGCGGCTGCGGCTGCGGATTTCGTGCAGGCGGGCGTTGGCGGCGCCGGTGTCGAGCCGGTCGGCGCCGGTGACGCCGGCAAAGCTGACGTAGTAGAGATAGCCCTGCGCCTGCTCGCACAGCACCTGCATGCGGGCATCGGTGGTGGTTGGCGAGGCCAGCAGGATCAGCGCCAGGCCATGCGCCGAGAAGGCCACGCGGAACTCGGCGGACTCTTCCGGCGGCAGGTCGACCAGCAGCACACCGTCGACGCCGGCCGCGACCGCCTCGGCAGCGAAGCGCTCGGCGCCGGGAATCTCGACCGGATTGAGGTAACCCATCAGCACCACCGGCGTGTCGGCGTCGCGTTCGCGGAAGCGGCGCACGCAGTCGAACACGAACGAGCGCCCTGCCCCGCGCGCCAGTGCGCGTTCGGAGCTGCGCTGGATGGTCGGGCCATCGGCCATCGGGTCGGAGAACGGCACGCCCAGTTCGATCACGTCGGCGCCGGCTTCGACCAGCGCGTGCATCACCGGCACGGTGGCGTCGAGCGACGGATCACCGGCCGTGATGAAGGGGATCAGCGCCTTGCGGCCCTGTGCCTTGAGATCGGCGAAGCGGGTATCGATGCGGTTCATGGGCTCATCCTCAAGGCGTCAGCCAATCGAGAGGCCTTCGCGCGCGGCAATCGTGTGCACGTCCTTGTCGCCGCGCCCGGACAGGTTGCACAGCACGATCGCGTCCTTCGGCAGCTCCCGCGCCAGCTTCGTCGCCTGCGCGATCGCATGGCTGGATTCCAGCGCCGGCAGGATGCCTTCGCAGCGCGCGAGCTGGTGGAATGCGGCCAGCGCTTCGTCGTCGCTCACGCCGACGTATTGCGCGCGGCCGGCATCCTTGAGGAATGCGTGCTCGGGCCCGACGCCGGGATAGTCGAGGCCGGCCGAGACCGAATGCGTCTCGATGATCTGGCCGTCGTCGTCGCACAGCACGTAAGTGCGGTTGCCGTGCAGCACGCCGGGGCGGCCGGCGGCCAGCGATGCGGCGTGATGGCCGGTGGCGATGCCCTCGCCCGCCGCCTCGGCGCCGACCAGGCGCACGTCGCGGTCGTTGAGGAAGGCATGGAAGATGCCGATCGCATTGCTGCCGCCGCCGACGCAGGCGGTGACGGCATCAGGCAGGCGGCCGTACTCGGCCAGCATCTGCGCGCGCGCCTCGCGGCCGACGATCGCGTTGAAGTCGCGGACCATGCGCGGATACGGGTCCGGGCCGGCGACGGTGCCGATGATGTAGAACGTGTCGCGCACGTTGGTGACCCAGTCGCGCATGGCCTCGTTGAGCGCGTCCTTGAGCGTGGCCGAACCGCTGGTCACCGGCACCACGGTCGCACCGAGCAGGCGCATGCGGTAGACGTTGATCTTCTGCCGCTCGATGTCGGTGGCGCCCATGTAGACCACGCACTCCAGGCCCAGGCGCGCGGCGACGGTGGCGCTGGCGACGCCGTGCTGGCCGGCGCCGGTCTCGGCAATGATCCGGGTCTTGCCCATGCGGCTGGCGAGAAGCGCCTGGCCGATGGTGTTGTTGATCTTGTGCGCGCCGGTGTGGTTGAGGTCCTCGCGCTTGAGCACGATGCGCGCACCGCCGACTTCCTCGCTCAGCCGCTGGGCGTGGTAGATCGGGCTGGGGCGGCCGACGTAATGGGCCAGGTCGCGGTCGAACTCGGCGACGAAGGCCGGCTCGACCCGTGCGGCGTCATAGGCCGCAGCCAGTTCCTCGAGGGGACCGATCAGGGTCTCGGCGACGAAGCGGCCGCCATAGCGACCAAAGTGACCGGAGGCGTCCGGGTAGGCGTGGTAGTCCACTTGGGTGAAGTCCACGGCGCTCATGTCACTCCTTCGAAGGCGGCAGCAAGGCAGGAGTCCAGCTTGCTGGCGACTGGGGAGGGGGCGCCACCAGCAAGCTGGGCCTGCAACAACGGATCCCACCTTATCGCACGGCACCGACCACAAAAACCTATAAAATCGGCCAGACCTGTCAGGAAAACTCACACTTTATGAGCCGTGACCTGCCCCCGCTCAATGCCCTGCGCGCATTCGAGGCGGTCGCCCGGCTGGAAAGCGTCAGCCGCGCGGCCGACGAACTCCATGTCACCCATGGCGCGGTCAGCCGGCATTTGCGCGCACTGGAGGAGACCCTTGGGACGGCGCTGTTCGTGCGCCAGGGGCGCGGCCTGGCCCTGACGCCCGCAGGCCTGCGCTTGCACGAAGCGGCCGAAGCAGCGTTCGAACCGCTGCGTGGCGCCTGGGCGGAGCTGCGCCGACGGCCCCAGCAGGCACCGCTGGTGCTCGGCTGTCCGGGCAGCGTGCTGGCGCGCTGGATGATTCCGCGCCTGGAACGGCTGGCGCGCGAGCTGCCCGATCTCAAGCTGCACCTGTCGGCGAGCGAAACCGCGCCCGATGCGCAGCTGAGCGGACTCGACGCGGCGCTGCTGATCTCGCAGGCGCCATGGCCGGCCGACTGGCAGGTGCGCGAGCTGGCACCCGAACGCATCGGGCCGGTCCTTAGCCCGCGCCTGGAAGGTCACGAACGTCTGCTGTCGTCGCCTGCAACCGCGCTGCTGGGCGAACCGCTGCTGCACACGACCTCGCGGCCGCAAGCGTGGCAGGACTGGGCCATTCGCATGGGGCTGGATCCCGCCGCGCTTCGACTTGGCACCGGTTTCGAGCACCTGTACTACCTGCTCGAAGCCGCGCAGGCGGGACTGGGCGTGGCGATCAGCCCGGAGCCATTGGTGGCCGAAGACATCGCCGCCGGTCGCTTGCTTGCGCCATGGGGATTCGTGGCGACGGATGGATGCTGGGCCCTGTGCGCGCCGAAACGAAGCAGCGATCCGCGCGTGCCACGGCTGGCAAAGTGGCTGCGCGCCGAATTGGCCACCACGTCACCTGTGTAGGAGCGGGCTTGCTCGCGAACGGGCTACGAACACACCACCGGCGCACGATCGCGAGCAAGCCCGCTCCTACAGCAGGGCGTCAGCGCGGCGCACTTCCTCGACGAAGCGCCGCATGCGCGCGGCATCCTTGATACCCGGCGCGCTTTCGATCCCGCTCGATACGTCCACGCCCCACGGGCGCACGCCACTGACGGCCTCGAACACGTTGTCGGGGACGATGCCCCCGGCCAGCAGGAAGGGCTTGCCCAGTTTCGCCGGGATGCGCGACCAGTCGAACGTGCGTCCGCTGCCGCCGGCGCCGCCGACGGAATGGCTGTCGAGCAGCAGCGCCGTCGCATCGGGATAGCGGGCAGCCCAGTCGATGCCCTGCCCGCCTTCATCGCCCATGGCGATCGCCTTCATGTAGGGCAGCCCGAAGCTGCGACAGAAGGCCTCGTCCTCGACGCCATGGAACTGCAACAGCGTCGGGCGCATTTGCGCGATGACGTCATTCACTTCGTCGGCCGTGTTGTCCATGAACAACGCAACGGCTTCGATGCCGGCGGCAACTTCCGTTCTCAACTCCGCGGCCTGCGCGCTGTCGAGTCGACGCGGGCTGCGCTGCGCGAACACCATTCCGATCGCGTCCACGCCCAGATGGCAGGCCAGGCGGATGTCGTCGGCACGGGTCATGCCGCAGAACTTGATGCGGGTGTGGCTCAAAGGGTGACCTCGGACGGCAAGCCCCACTGCGCCGGATAGCGAGGACCGAGGAACACCAGCCCTGCCGACGGCGCGGTCGGACCGGCCACCGTGCGATCGCGACCGGCAAGCAACTGCGCGATCCACGCCTCGGGCTGCTCGCCGCTGCCGACCATCAACAGGCTGCCGACGATGTTGCGGACCATGTGGTGCAGGAACGCATTGGCCTGCACCTCGACCTCGACGACTTCGCCATCGCGGCGTACGCGGATCGCCTGCATCTCGCGCATCGCGTGCGGGGCCTGGCAATGCACGGTGCGGAAGGCGGAAAAGTCGTTCTCGCCGAGCAGCGCCTGTGCGGCGCGGTCCATGGCATCGGCATCGAGCGGACGCCGCTCCCAGCTCAGGTACTGGCGGCCCAGGGCCGGACGCACCGGACGATTGAGGATGCGGTAGCGATACCGGCGTGCGCGTGCCGAGAAACGGGCATGGAAGTCGTCCGGCACCGGCTGGCACCAGCGCACGCACAGCTGCGGCGGCAGGCGGCTGGTGACGCCGAGCATCCACCCGCGCGGATCACGTATCGCGGTGCTGTCGAAATGGACGACCTGGCAAGCGGCATGCACGCCGGCATCGGTGCGACCGGCGCAGACCACCTCGACCGGATGCCCGGCGACGAAGGTCAGCGCCTGCTCGAGCGCGGCCTGCAGGGTTTGTTCGCCCTCCCGCTCCGGTTCGCCATGCTTGCTCAGGCGTTGCCAGCCCGAGAACCCGCTGCCGTCGTATTCGACGCCGAGGGCATGGCGCCGCGACGGGGGGGCGTCGACGGCGGTTGCGGTTTCGAGCACGCTTCAGTCCAGTTGGGTCAGACCGGCAATATCAGTCCAGCCGGGTCAGTCCGGCAAGGGCAAGCCGGCTCGGTCAATCAAGTTCCTGCAGCATCCGCGAAGCGCGCTGGCGTGCCGACAGGTCGCCGTTGATCACCACTTCGGCGAGCAGCTGGCGAGCGCTTTCGCGGTCGCCCAGGTCGAGGTAGGCGCGGGCGAGCTCGAGACGCTCCTGGCCCGGCTGCGTCGCCATCGAAGGTTCGACGCGGCCCTTGGTGTCGGCCGATGCGACGTGCCACGCCGGCGCGACGGTGCTGGGAGCCGGTGCGGCGGCGGCGGCCGGAACAGTCGACTGCAGTTCGAATGCCGGCGCTGCGGGCGCTTCCTCGACAGGCAGTTCCGCTTCGGCCTGGACCGGAGCGCGCTGCTGTGCCGGGAAGGAAGATTCGGCGAACGAATCGGCGATCGATGTCGTGGCGACGGCATCGCCCGGCAGCGGCGCGCGGAACACCGGCTTGACCGGGCGGCGACGCATGAACCAGCCACCAACCACGGCCAGCAGCAACACGCCGGCGCCGATCAGCCAGGGCATCGCCGAAGCGGCCTGCATCGCCTGGTCCTTCTGGTTGCTCTGCGCCAGGCGCTGCTGGGCGGCAGCCAGCTCGCTGTCCTTCATGGCAATCAGCTGCTGCTGCTTGTTCTGCAGTTGCTCGAGTTCGGCGACGCGGCCCTTGAGCTCCTGCAGTTCGGCTTCGCGCGCGGCGAGGGTTTCGGTGTTCTGTTGCAGTTCCTGACGCAGCATGTCGCCCTCACCACCGGCGTTGATGCCGGATTGTGTACCCGCCTGGGTAGCGCTGCTGGCGCCAGGCGGAACGATTTCCAGACGTGCATCGGCGCTGCGCGGGTTGGCCGCCGCGGTCGATGCACCTGCCGACACCGGCGCCGTCGCCGCGGCTGCGGCGATGCCGGCTTCGAGCGCCGGCTGCGGTACCGCGCGACGTGCATCGCGCCACTGCCGCACCTGGCTGCTGACCAGCTGGCGCGCCTGCGCGGCATCGACGCTGGCGACCTGATCGCTGGCCGGTACCGCCAGCACCGCCCCGGCCTTGAGCCGGTTGACGTTGCCGCCGATGAACGCCTCGGGGTTGGCACGCAGCAGCGCGATCATCGCCTGGTCGAGGGTGAAGCCCTCGCCCTGCACGCGACCGGCAATCTCCGAAAGGGTGTCGCCACGACGCACCGAGTACTCGCCGGCAAGGTCGCCCGCGGGCGCTGCGACAGGTTCGGCACTGGCCACCTGCGCCGGCGCGCTCGCCGGTTCTGCCGCCGGCGTCGGAGTCGGCGCAATGGCGTTGGCGTCTTCGTTGCTGTCGCCATCCGGACCGGCAGCGACGGATTCTTCAGCCGAAGCGGCTTCAGCGGGCGCTTCCGCCGGAGCGGCGGCCACTTCCGGTTCGAGCGGACGCTCGACGATGTTGGGTGCGGAGACCACGGTCTCCTCGATCTGCGGCTGCAACGGTGCCGAGACCGTGCGCGGGGTGTCCAGCAGCGCCGAGTACTCACGCACCAGCCGCCCCTGGCCCCAGTCGACCGAGACCAGGAAGGTCAGCAGCGAGTCGTTCACCGGCTGGTCGCTGGTGACGCGGATCACTGGCCGGCCGGCCGAATCGAGCGCGGACGAGAAGCGCAGCTCGGCGACGACGCCGGTGGGCGGCTGCAGGCCGATGCGGGCGAAGACCAGCGGCGAGGCGAGCTCGGCCTGCAGGTTCTCCAGCTCCGACGGATCGTTGGACACGATCGGGATCTCAGCCAGGAATGGCTGCCCGATTCGCGACTTGACCTCGATCTGGCCCAGGCCCAACGCCGATGCGGCGCCGCTGGCAAGGGCCAGCGCCAATGCCAGCACCGTGCGCGAGCCGCGCCTGGCCGGCTGTTTCACTTGACGTTGTTTCACTTCGGATCCCGATGCCGTCCCCCGGCGGCGACTCTAGCCTTCGCCGAGGCAAGGGGCAATTGAAACCGTCGCCAATTGCCATCGCGGCGACGGATTGAGGGCCGCGGGCAGTCCGGGAGCGGCCTTTGCCGCCCCCGGCCACGCTCAGTCGCGCATGCTCAGCCGCGCTCTGCCCAGACCAGCTCGGCCAGCTGGACGGCGTTCAGCGCCGCACCCTTGCGGATGTTGTCCGAGACGATCCACAGGTTGACCGCGCGCGGGTGCGACAAGTCGTCACGGATGCGGCCGACGTACACCGGATCGTTGCCCGAGGCATGGGTCACCGGCGTCGGGTAGCCGCCGGCCCTGGGCTCGTCGACCACTTCCACGCCCGGCGCGGTCAGCAGCATTTCGCGCACCTGCGCGGCGGTGATCTTCTCGCGGGTCTCGACGTTGACCGCCTCGGAGTGGCCGTAGAACACCGGCACGCGCACCGCAGTCGGGTTCACCTGGATCGAGTCGTCGCCGAGGATCTTGCGCGTCTCCCAGACCAGCTTCATCTCTTCCTTGGTGTAGCCGTTGTCCTGGAAGTCGTCGATGTGCGGGATCAGGTTGAAGGCGATCTGCACCGGGAAACGTTCCGGCTGCGGATCCTGGAAGTTCAGCAGCGCGCCGGTCTGGCGGCCCAGTTCCTCCAGCGCCGAACGGCCACCGCCGGACACCGACTGGTAGGTCGCCACGTTGATGCGCTCGATGCCGACCTTGCGGTGGATCGGCGCCAGCGCGACCAGCATCTGCATGGTCGAGCAGTTCGGGTTGGCGATGATGCCGCGCGGGCGGTTGGCCACCTGCTCGGGATTGACCTCCGACACCACCAGCGGCACGTCGTCGTCGTAACGGAACGCCGAGGAGTTGTCGATCACCACCGCACCGGCAGCGGCGAACTTCGGCGCGTACTCCTTGGAAATGCTGCCACCGGCGGAGAACAGCGCGATGTCGACGCCACTCGGATCGAACTTGGCCAGGTCTTCCACCACCAGTTTCTTCGCGCCGAACTCGATCTTCTCGCCGGCCGAGCGTTCGCTGGCGAGTACGTGCAATTTGCCGATGGGGAACTGGCGCTCGGCGAGGATCTTGAGCATGGTCTCGCCGACCGCGCCGGTGGCACCGACGATGGCAACGTTGCAGGAGTTCTTGGCGTTCATTGGTTCCTTGTGGTCCTGGTTGGTGGGGCGGCCGGATCCGATCCGGCGGGTGGGGTGACGGCATTATCCGCCAACAACGGTCGATCTCCCGCCGGCGCAGCGGGATTCGATGCAGCGTGATTCAGCGTTTGAGCTGATCGGCGTTGACGGGTGTCGGCGGATGTCCGGCGTCGGGGCCGAAGCCCATCGCGGCGATCAGGTTGTCGACGGCCAGGCTGACCATCGCCCGGCGCGTGGCCAGGCTGGCGCTGGCGATATGCGGGGTCAGCACGACATTGCGCAGCGTCAGCAGGCGCGGATTCACCGCCGGCTCGCCTTCGAACACGTCGAGGCCTGCGGCGGCCAGGCGGCCGGCGGACAGCGCGTCGGCCAGCGCATCTTCGTCGACTAGGCCGCCGCGGGCGATGTTGGTCAGCGTCGCGGTTGGCTTCATCTTGGCCAGCGCCGCGGAGTTGATCAGATGGCGCACCTGCGGCGAGTACGGCACCACCAGCACCAGGTGATCGGCCTGTGCCAGCAGCGTGTCGAAATCCACGTACTGCGCGCGGCATTCGCGCTCGACCGCTTCCGGCAGGCGGCTGCGGTTGTGATACAGCACGCGCATGTCGAAGCCGGCGGCACGGCGCGCGATGCCCTGCCCGATCCGCCCCATGCCGAGGATGGCCAGTGTCGCGCCGTGCAGGTCGCCGCCGAGCAGGGTTTCGAAACTCCACTGGCGCCACTGGCCTTCGCGCAGCCAGCGCTCGCCTTCGGTGATGCGGCGCGCGGCGGCCATCATCAGGGCGAAGCCGAAGTCGGCGGTGGTTTCGGTGAGGACGTCGGGCGTGTTGGTGACGACGACGCCAGCACGGCTCAGCGCCGGCACGTCGAGGTTGTTGTAGCCGACGCCGACGTTGGCAATCGCGCGCAGACGGCCGGCGCCTGCGAGTTCGGCCGCGCCGATCGGATCGTTGAGCGTGACCAGCGCGCCATCGCTTGCGGATAGCGCTGCCGCGATTGCCGCCGGTCCGTGCTGTGTGACCTGCGCGGTCTCGACGACTTCGAAATGCTCTCGCAGGCGTCCGACGATATCGGCGAACAGGGGTTGCGACACCCACACCCGCGGCCGCGCTTCAGCCATCGAGCGAACCTGCGATGCGCGGCGTCGGCAGTTCGACATCACCGCACTGGGCGCGATGGCGCAGCGCCTGGTCCATCAGCACCAGCGCCACCATCGCTTCGCAGATCGGCGTGGCGCGGATGCCGACGCAGGGGTCATGGCGACCGGTCGTGACCACCTCGACGACGTTGCCGTGGACATCGAGGCTGTCGACCGGCAGGCGCAGGCTGGAGGTCGGCTTGAAGGCGACCGAGCAGCGCAGCGGCTGGCCACTGCTGATGCCGCCGAGGATGCCGCCGGCGTGGTTGGAGGCAAAACCGTCGGGCGTCATGTGGTCGCGGTGTTCGCTGCCCTTCTGCGCGACCACGCCGAAACCGTCGCCGATCTCCACGCCCTTGACCGCGTTGATGCTCATCAGCGCGCTGGCCAGTTCGCCGTCGAGCTTGCCGTAGATCGGCTCGCCCCAGCCCGGCGGCACGCCGGTGGCGATCACGTCGACGCGCGCGCCGACCGAATCGCCGGACTTGCGCAACGCGTCCATGTACAGCTCCAGCTCGGTGACCTGGCGGGTGTCGGGCCAGAAGAACGGGTTGTCCTCCACCGCCGCCAGGTCGAAACCGTCCGGCACGATCTCGCCGATCTGCGACAGGTAGCCGCGAACGACGACGCCGTGGCGGTCGGCCAGCCACTTCTTGGCGATGACCGCGGCGGCGACGCGCATCGTGGTCTCGCGCGCAGACGAACGGCCGCCGCCGCGCGGATCGCGGATGCCGTACTTCTGCCAGTAGGTGTAGTCGGCGTGACCGGGGCGGAACTGCTCGGAAATCTTCGCGTAGTCCTTGCTGCGCTGGTCGGTGTTGCGGATCAGCAGCGCGATGGGAGTACCTGTGGTGACGCCTTCGTAGACGCCGCTGAGGATCTCGACCTCATCGGCCTCGTGGCGTTGCGAGGTATGGCGCGTGCGGCCGGTGGCGCGACGTTCGAGATCGTGGCGGAAATCTTCCGGCGCGATCGCGATGCCGGGAGGACAGCCGTCGACGACGCAGCCGATCGCCGGACCGTGGCTTTCACCGAAGGTGGTTACCGAGAGCAGCTTGCCGAAGGTATTGCTGGACACGGGGGATCCTGTTGTCTGGACCGGTGCACTCTAGCAATCGGAAATGGTTGCTGCCGGAACGAGCCATAGTCCGTCGTTCCCGCGAAGGCGGGAGCCCATGGACGCGGCCTTTTGCCGTCATCCCCGCGAAGGCGGGGACCCAGTGTCCTACATGCAGCCCAACGGCAACGTCCCTGGATTCCCGCCTTCGCGGGAATGACGGGCTGAAGCAACGTCCCTGGGGTCCCGCCTTCGCGGGAATGACGGGACAGGTCAGCCGCGCGCGTCCGCCAGTTCCTTGATCCGGGCGTGGTGCTCGACCATGTCGCTGCGCTCCACCACGAAGATGCCCATCTGCCCGACCTTGAACTCCACCCACGCCATCGGCAGTTCCGGCAGCAGTGCCACCAGCGCCTGCTCGGCTTCGCCGACTTCGCAGATCAGCAGGCCGTTCTCGCTGAGGTGATCGGGGGCGTCGCGCAGGATCTTCAGGGCCAGGTCGAGGCCGTCGTCGCCAGCACGCAGGCCCAGGTCGGGCTCGTACGAGTACTCCTTCGGCAGCGCATCGGTCTCGTCGTTGGTCACGTACGGCGGGTTGGTCACGATCAGGTCGTAGACCTCGCCCTGCAGGCCCTTGAACAGGTCCGACTTGCGCAGCGTGACGTTGTCGGCATGCAGGCGCGCCTTGTTCTCGTGCGCCAGCGACAGTGCGTCGTCGTTGATGTCGGCGCCGTCGACCTGCCAGTACGGATGGTAATGGCCGGTGGCAATGGCGATGCAGCCCGAACCGGTGCACAGGTCGAGCACGCGCTCGACTTCGCGACCGCCCAGCCAGGGCTCGAAGCCGCTGGTGATCAGTTCGGCAATCGGCGAGCGCGGCACCAGGGCGCGGCGGTCGCTCTTGAAACTCAGCCCGGCGAACCAGGCTTCACCGGTCAGGTAGGCAGCCGGGACGCGTTCGCCGATGCGGCGCTCGAACAGCGCCAGCACCTTGGCCTTTTCGTCGGCGGTGACGCGCGAGGTCCCGTAGACCGGGCTCAGGTCGTGCGGCAGGTGCAGCGCATGCAGCACCAGCTGGGTGGCCTCATCCAGGGCGTTGTCATAGCTGTGGCCGAAGGTCAGGCCCGACTCGTTGAAGCGGCTGCCGCCGTAGCGGATCAGGTCGATGATCGAGACCTGTTCGAACTGAACGGCCGTGAGGTTGGCGGAGCCGGACATGGCGAGGCCTTGCATTGGGGGTCGGCGATTATACCGGGCGACCGGTATCATGCCCGCGCGCCCAGCCGGGGCGGCCGTTCAAGAGACATCATGTTCAATCGCACCACCGTGCTCATCCTGATCGCCGCCCTCGCCGCCGCCCTGGGGCTGTGGGCCGCGCAACGCCATTTCGGCCCGGTCACCGCCTCCAAGTGGCCGCAGACGCAGGTCGTGCGCCTGTTCGAGCCCGCCCGCGAGCTGCCCTCCTACTCGCTGCGCCAGTCCGACGGCACGGCGCTGGTGCCGGGAGAGCTCAAGGGCCACTGGACGCTGGTGTTCCTGGGCTTCACCCATTGCCCGGACGTGTGCCCGACCACCCTGGCGGAGATGGCACGCGCCCAGAAGCAGTGGGCCGCCCTGCCCGAAGCCACGCGTCCTCGCGTGCTGTTCGTGTCGGTCGATCCCGAGCGCGACACCCCGGACCTCGTCGGCGAGTACGCCCACGCCTTCCACCGCGACACCCTGGCCGCCACCGCCGACATCCCGGCGCTGGAAGGCTTCGCCAAGTCGCTGAGCATGGTCTTCGCCAAGGTGCCTGCACCCGACGGCGCACCGGCCGACCAGTACAGCGTCGATCACAGTGCCTCGATGGCAGTCCTCGACCCGCAGGGGCGCATGGCCGGCATCATCCAGCCGCCGCTGGACCCCAAGGCGATCGCCGCCGACATGACCGCGCTGACCCAGGCGGCTGCAGGAGCGCGCGCCGAATGAGCCTGGTCACCGCCCTCACCTATGTACTGCCGCATCGCCTGCTGTCGTCGATGGCGCGCTCGCTGGCCTACTCGGACTCGCCGTGGCTCAAGCAATGGCTGATCGACACGGTCACGCGCAAGTTCGGCGTCAACCTCGCCGAAGCGGCCCAACCCGATCCGACTGCGTACCCGACGTTCAATGCCTTCTTCACCCGCGCGCTCAAGCCCGGCGCCCGCGTCGCCGACGCCGATCCGCGCTCGCTGCTGATGCCCGCCGACGGTCGCATCAGCCAGTGCGGCCCGATCGAGAACGGCCGCATTTTCCAGGCCAAGGGCCAGTCGTTCACCGCCGCCGAGCTGCTCGGTGACGACGAGGCCGCAGAGCCGTTCAACAACGGTCTGTTCGCGACCGTGTACCTGTCGCCCAAGGATTACCACCGCGTGCACATGCCGTGGGGCGGCAAGTTGCGCGAAACCGTGCATGTCCCCGGTCGTCTCTTCAGCGTCGGCCCGGCCGCGGTGCAGAACGTGCCGCGCCTGTTCGCCCGCAACGAACGCCTGGTCTGCCATTTCGACACCGACTTCGGGCCGATGGCGATGGTGATGGTCGGCGCGTTGCTGGTCTCGGGCGTGGAGACGGTGTGGAGCGGCGTGGAGATTCCGCGCTACGGCGACACCGTGACCGTCAAGGACTACCGCGGTGCCGACATCACGCTGGAGCGCTTCGCCGAGATGGCGCGCTTCAACTACGGCTCGACCGTGATCGTGCTGCTGCCGCCGGGCGTGGCGGCGCTGGATCCTTCGCTGAAGGGTGAATCGCCGGTGCGGCTGGGCGAAGCGCTGGCGCGTCGAACCGACGTTGGCTGACACACAAGCTGCAAAGCTACCCGTCATTCCCGCGAAGGCGGGAACCCAGGGGCGTGGCTTCTGCACGCCCCTGGAAGACGCTGGGTCCCCGCCTTCGCGGGGATGACGGCACGGTTCGCGAGAACGACGACCGAAGCCGTCAGCCCTCGCAGCCGTCCAGCTTGATCTTCTGCCCCGGCTTGATCGCGTAACGCGGCGCCTTGAGCTTGTTGGCCTTGGCCAGGTCGCCGGTGTCGCACTGGAACTTCTGCGCGATCGCGGTCAGCGTTTCGCCGCGCTTGACGGTATAGGACGACGGCTTGGACGCCTTCTTCGGGGCCGCCCTGGTAACCGCCACCGCGCCGGCCGAACCGGTGCCCGCGCTCTCGGCTTCGTACACCACGTCACTCGAATTCACCGGCGTGACGGGTCCGGTCCGCACGATCGCGGAGTTGGCATTGCTCATCACCAGCGTATGCGCCAGGTCGGCGCGCTGGCCCTGCATGCAGTAGCGGTTGTACAGGCCGACGATCTTGGTGGTGGCGTTGAGCATGGTGCCGGTTGGCAGGTAGCGGTCGGCCTCGTAACGCGGGTTGAGGTTGCGCAGCGCGCGCATGTAACCGTCACGGGAGCCACTGCTGCCAAGGCAGATGGTCAGCTCGTAGATCGAGCTGGGCTTGCCCAGGCGCAGGCTGGCCGCGCGCGCGTCGACCTTGGGAAAGCTCAGGCCGTATTCCTTGGGGTGCAGGAACAGCCACGCCGCGGCGATCACCATCGGCACGTAGTCGCGGGTTTCCGCCGGGAACTGGTTGTAGACCGACTCGTCCCAGAAGTTGCGCCCGCCCGAGCTGTTGTAGACGCGCAGCGCGCGGCCCTCGCCGCCGTTGTAGGCGGCCAGCGACAGCTCGATGCTGCGGTTGAGCTGGCCCAGGCGCTCGTTGAAATAGGACGCCGCCGCCTGCGCCGATGCGCGGGCGTCGTAGCGGGTATCGAAACCGGTGCCGTCCTCGCCCAGGCCGAAGCGCAGGCCGGTGCCGTACATGAACTGCATCGGCCCGGCGGCACCGGCGCGGGAGGTCGAATGGACGCGGCCGTTGGATTCCTTGGCCATCACGCCGAACAGCAGCGCCTCCGGCAGGCCGGCGCGCTCGAACTGCGGCCACATCGACTGGCGCAGGTACTGGTAGTTCTCGTGGGTGTCGATCAACGCCGGGCGCATGTCGGTCAGCCAGCGGCGGATGCCGGCCTGCACGGCCGGGTTGTACTGCACCATCTTGACGAAGCGCTGGCCGTCGGCACTGAGCAGTGCCGCGGCACGGGCGGCCTCGGGCACGTCGCCGGTGATGCTGCCGGCGCCCTCGTCCTCGCTGTCTTCGGGCACGTCGTCGCCAGCTGCAACGTCGGCGTTCTGCTTCAGCAGGCGCTTGTAGGCGGTCAGCATGGTCGTGGGCGAGCAGCCCTTCTGCTTCACGCAGGCGGCCATCACGTCTTCCATGTCCTCCAGCGAGGCATCCACCTCGGTGCGCCCGGCCGGATCGGCGTTGCCGACCTTGACGATGCCCTGGCGATAGCGGGCCTCGGCGGCCTGCATGCGCTGGTCGAGTGCCTCCACGGCTGCCTGGTCGCGCTTGGAGAGGGCATGCGCGCTCGGCGCAAGTGTGGCGAAACCGAGCGCGAGCAGCGCGACGGAAGGACGAACCAGTGCGGGCATGGACGACAACTGAAAGCGGGGGACTGGGAGGGTAGCGTTGCCTTGCGAACGCGGGCAAGCACTGTTGCAGCCAAAGTGCGTGAATGGGGATATGCGTGGCAAATGCGGCCCGCATCGGCGCCGGCATGGTCCCGCCGGGAAACTTTCCCGGTGTCCCTGCGCGCCCGAGCAGCATCCGGCGACGCCGCATAGAATCGTCCGCACTCCCCCACTGACCCGAGCACGGACCCGGACATGGACCCAAGCGCAGGCACGACAGGCACTATTCTCATCGGCAAGGCTGTCACCACGCCGACTTCCCTGCCCGACAGCCACGGCCAGGTGTACCTGCTGTCCAAGTTCGGAAACCGCCATGGCCTGGTCGCCGGCGCCACCGGCACCGGCAAGACCGTGACCCTGATGACCCTGGCTGAAGGCTTCACGCGCCAGGGCGTGCCGGTGTTCCTGGCCGACGTGAAGGGCGACGTCGCCGGCCTGGCGATGGCCGGCACCAGCAACGACAAGCTGCAGGCCCGTGTCGCCGAGATCGGCATCGGCGACTACGCCAGCCAGGCCAGCCCGGTCGTGTTCTGGGACCTGTTCGGCAAGCTCGGCCACCCGGTGCGCACCACCGTCAGCGAGATGGGCCCGACCCTGCTGTCGCGGGTGCTCGAACTCAACGACACCCAGTCGGGCGTGCTCGACATCGTCTTCAAGCTCGCCGATGACCGCGGCCTGCTGCTGCTCGACCTGGAGGACCTGCGTGCCCTGCTCGGCCTGGTCGCGGCCGAGCGCAAGGACATCTCCACCAGCTACGGCCTGGTCAGCGCGCAGTCGATCGGCGCCATCCAGCGCTCGCTCCTGCGCCTGGAGCAGGAAGGCGGCGAGATGTTCTTCGGCGAGCCGGCGCTGGAACTGTCCGACCTGATGCGCACCCACACCGACGGGCGCGGCGTGGTCAACATCCTTGCTTCCGACCAGCTGGTGCTGAAGCCGCGGTTGTACTCGAGCTTCCTGCTGTGGCTGCTGTCGGAGCTGTTCGAGAACCTGCCCGAGGTCGGCGACCTCGACAAGCCCAAGCTGGTGTTCGTCTTCGACGAGGCCCACCTGCTGTTCGACGATGCGCCGCCGGCGCTGCAGCAGCGTGTCGAGCAGGTGGTGCGCCTGATCCGCTCCAAGGGCGTGGGCGTCTATTTCTGTTCGCAGTTCCCCGACGACGTGCCCGACAACATCCTCGGCCAGCTCGGCAACCGCGTGCAGCATGCGTTGCGCGCGTTCACGCCGCGCGACCAGAAGGCGGTGAAGACCGCGGCGCAGACCTTCGTCGCCAACCCGGCGCTGGATGTGGCGCAGACCATCTCGCAGCTCGGCACCGGTGAAGCACTGGTCTCGACGCTGCAGGAAAAAGGCGTGCCGATGCCCGTCGAAAAGACCCTGGTGGCGCCGCCGCGTTGCCGCATGGGCGCGATCACCGAAGCCGAACGCGCGCAGGTTCGCGCCGGCAGTCCGGTCGGGCACAAGTACGACACCGGCATCGACCGCGACTCGGCCGCCGAAGTGCTGGCGCAGAAGGCGACCGCCGCGGCCGAACAGGCCAAGGCACCGCCGGCACGCACGCGCGAACAGGACGATGCCGACGAAGGCGGTTTCAGCCAGTCGGTGAAGGACGCCGTGTTCGGCACGAAGCGCCGCCAGGGCATGGTCGAGACCATGGCCAAGCAGACCGCGCGAACCGTCGGCAACCAGATCGGCCAGCAGATCCTGCGCGGCCTGCTGGGCGGGATCTTCGGGGGCAAGGGTCGGCGCTGATGTCGCGCTGGCGTCCACCTGCCGAGAAGAGCACCGCCCTGATCACCCGCGGCGGTCACGATCGCCTCAAGTCCGAGCTCGACGAGCTGTGGCGCGTCAAGCGTCCGGAGGTGGTCAAGGCGCTGGCCGCGGCCGCCGCCGAGGGCGACCGCTCCGAGAACGCCGAGTACACGTATCGCAAGAAGCAGCTCGGCGAGATCGACCGGCGCGTGCGTTACCTCAGCAAGCGCCTGCCCTCGCTGCGCATCGTCGACACCGTGCCGACTGATCCGGAAGCGGTGTTCTTCGGTGCGCGCGTGGAAGTCGAGAACATCGCCAGTGGCGAAAGCCAGCGGTACCGGATTGTCGGCCCGGACGAGACCGACGCGCGCGCGGGCTGGATCAGCATCGATTCGCCGTTGGCGCGGGCGATGCTCAAGAAACGCCTCGACGATGAGTTCGAAGCGATGCTGCCCGGCGGCGCCGCGCGCTTCGTGATCGTCGACGTCAGTTACGCCGATGCCGGTGCCTGAGCACGCTGTCGGACCACGTGTCGACCTGCGCGAGGCCACGGTTGCCGACGCGCCCGCCATGAGCGCGCTCGTGTGCGAACTGACGCGGCGCTGGATAGCACCGGATTGCACGCCCGATGGCGCGGCGCGATTGCTCGAGATGCTCGCGCCCGGGGCCACGGCCAGGCGCCTGGATGACGGCTTCCGCTACCTGGTGGCGCAGCGCGGCGACGTCCTGGTCGGCATTGCGGCATTGCGTCCGCCCGCCCACCTGTTCCATTTGTTCGTTGCCGAAGCCGCGCAGCGGCAAGGGCTGGCACGTCGCATGTGGCAAACGGTGCAGGCGTGGGTGGAACCGCCCGCACCGATCACGGTCAACGCTTCGCGCCATGCGCTGGCGGTCTATCGCCAGCTGGGATTCGAAGCGACCGGCCCGGAACTGTGCGAGCACGGCATCGTGTTCACACCGATGCTGTGGCGCCCGCCGGCCTGAAGCCGCGCCTCAGTCGTCGAACGCGACTTCGCCGAACAGGTCGTGCTCGTCGCTGCCCATGATCTCGACGTCGACGAACTCGCCCGGCTTGAGGCCGGCCATGAAGCCGTTCTGGATCTGCACCAGGCCGTCGATCTCGGGCGCGTCGGCCATCGAGCGGGCGATCGCCAGCTCGCCGTCGAGCGCGTCGACCAGGCAGCGCTGCGTCGTGCCGACCTTGGCCTCGAGCTTGGCCGCGGAAATTTCCGCCTGCCGCTCCATGAAGCGCGCAAGGCGCTCGGCCTTGACCTCTTCCGGCACCGGATCGGGCAGCGCATTGGCGCTGGCGCCGTCGACCGGCGAATAGGCGAAGGCACCGACGCGGTCGAGCTGTGCTTCATCGAGGAAGTCGAGCAGCTCTTCGAACTCGGCCTCGGTCTCGCCGGGGAAACCGACGATGAAGGTCGAGCGGATGGTGATGTCCGGAGCGATCGAGCGCCAGCGCTGGATCCGCTCGAGCGTCTTGTCGACCGCGCCCGGGCGCTTCATCAGCTTGAGCACGCGCGGGCTGGCGTGCTGGAACGGGATGTCCAGGTACGGCAGCAGCTTGCGCATGCCGTTGGCGCCGGCTTCGGCCATCAGCGGAATGATGTCGTCGACGTGCGGATACGGGTAGACGTAGTGCAGGCGGGTCCAGATGCCCAGCTCGCTCAGTCCCTCGCACAGCGCCTTCATCCGCGTCTGGTAGGACTTGCCGCGCCATTCGTGCTGCGCGTACTTGACGTCGACGCCGTAGGCCGAGGTGTCCTGCGAGATCACCAGCAGTTCCTTGACGCCGCCCATGGCCAGCTTCTCGGCCTCGCGCAGCACCTGGTCGACCGGACGGCTGACCAGATCGCCGCGCATCGACGGGATGATGCAGAAGCTGCAGCGGTGATTGCAGCCTTCGGATATCTTCAGGTAGGCATAGTGCTTGGGCGTCAGCTTGATGCCCGTGTCGGGCACCAGGTTGAGGAACGGATCGTGCTTGGGCGGGAGCGCCGCATGCACCGCGCTCATCACGCTGCCGTAGTCCTGCGGGCCGCTGATCGACAGCACGCCCGGATGCGCCTCGCGGATCTGCTCGGGCTTCTTGCCGAGACAACCGGTGACGATGACCTTGCCGTTCTCGGCAATCGCCTCGCCGATCGCGTCCAGCGATTCGGTCACGGCCGAGTCGATGAAGCCGCAGGTGTTGACCACGACCACGTCGGCATCGTCGTAGGTCTGGACGATGTCGTAGCCCTCCACGCGCAACTGGGTGAGGATGCGTTCGGAATCGACCAGCGCCTTGGGGCAACCAAGGCTGACGAAACCGACTTTGGGATTGGCTAGGGACATTGAGGGAACCGGGCTGGGCACGTTGATGCAGGTGCGATGTTGCAGTCGCGCCAAGTGCAGCGAGCGACCTGCTGGCCACGCGCTTGGCGGCTACAGCAGGTCCCTCGCTGCGCTCGGGACGACAGGATGGCTGCGGATTATAGCGCCGGCGCTAGAATCAACCGGGCAGGAGGTGCCGCGAAGCTGAACACCGCGGTCACCAGCGCCCACAGACAACTGAATGGACCTCTCCCCCATGGCCCACTGGATCGATCTGGACACCCCGCATGGCCCGGTCAGGGCCTGGCGCGCCGAGCCGACCGGCCCCTCGAAGGGCGCCGTGATCGTGTTGCAGGAGATTTTCGGCGCCAACGCCCACATCCGCAGCGTCGCCGAGCGCTTCGCCGCGGCCGGTTTCGTCGCCCTGGCGCCGGCGCTGTACGACCCGGTGGCACCCGGCGTCGAGCTGGGCTATGACGAGGCAGGCACGCAACGCGGCGCTGCCCTGCGCAACGAACTGGGATTCGAGCGCGCGGTCGACATCATCAGCGAGGCGGCCGACGAGCTGCACCGCGAGGGGCTGCGCGTGGGCGTGGTCGGCTTCTGCTGGGGCGGCAGCCTGGCTTTCCTGGCCAATACGCGCCTGGGATTGCCGGCCGTGTCCTGGTACGGCGCGCGCACCGTGCCCTTCCTGGATGAACCGTTGCGCGCGCGGATGATGTTCCACTTCGGCGAAAACGACAGCAGCATCCCGGCCGAGGTGATCGAACAGCACCGCAGCAAGCATCCGGGTGCGGCCGTGTACGTGTATGCCGGCGCCGGCCATGCCTTCAATCGCGATGTCGACAACCATGCCTACCATCCGGCCAGCGCCGAACTGGCCTGGCACCGCACCATCGATTTCCTGGCGGAGAACCTGCGATGAATCGCTCCGGCAACACGGGCGCCTGGCAACTGCATGCACAGCTGGCCGAGGACACGCACCCGGTCGCACACCTCGCGCTGAGCGAGCTGCGACTCATGGACGATGCCAACCACCCCTGGCTGATCCTGATCCCGCGCGTGGCCGACGCGGTCGAACTGGTCGACCTCGACGAGGCGCAGCAGGCCACGCTGATGCGCGAGATCAGTGCAGCCAGCCGCGCACTGCAGGTCGAGTTCAAGCCGCAGAAGATCAACGTCGCCGCGCTCGGCAACGTCGTGCCGCAACTGCACATCCATGTCATCGCACGCTTCCACGACGACATCGCCTGGCCGCGACCGGTCTGGGGCACCGCCAGCGCGCAGGCCTATACGCCTGAAGCGCTGGTGACGCGGATCCAGCAACTGCAGGGCGCCCTTCCGCAGTGAACCGTTCGTTCGTCTGCGACATCGAAGCGCTCGCAGACGACGCCTGGCTGCTGCGCTTCGGCGACCAGATCGACCCGCAGCTCAACGCCCGCGTGCATGCGATGGCGCGCCGGCTGGGCGAACATAAACCGCACTGGCTGCGCGGCCTGGTGCCCGCCTTCGCCAGCCTGGGCGTGTTCTTCGATCCGGCCGCGGATCCGGCGCACGTCCACGAAGAGCTGCTGGCATTGCTCGCGATGGACGAGGCACCCATGGCCGACACGAGCGCGCAGGCGGCGCGGACGGTGGAGATTCCGGTGGTCTACGGCGGCGAATTCGGCCCGGACCTGGAGTCCGCGGCGGCGGAGCTGCAGTTGTCGCCGCAGCAACTGATCACGCGCCACACTGGCGGCGTCTACACGGTGGCGATGATCGGCTTCGCACCGGGCTTTCCTTACCTGGCCGGACTGGATCCGGCACTGGCACTGCCGCGCCTGGCGACTCCGCGTGCACGCGTGGCAGCCGGCAGCGTCGCCATTGGTGGCGCGCAGACCGGCATCTACCCGCGCGAAAGCCCCGGCGGCTGGCGCCTGCTCGGGCGCACGCCGAAAGTACTGTTCGACCCGGCGAGACCGACACCGTCGCTGCTGCTGCCGGGTGATCGCGTGCGCTTCGTCGCCATCGAGGCGGACCGCTTCGCGGACGCCGACCCATGAGCCGTGCCCGTTACGGCCTGCGCGTGCTGCGCCCCGGCTTGCTTACGACCGTGCAGGACCTGGGCCGCAGGAACTGGCGTCACCTTGGCGTCGCCCATGCCGGCGCGCTCGACAGCGATGCGGCGCGACTGGGCAATCGCCTGGTCGGCAACCGCGGCGATGCCGCAGTCCTGGAAGTAACCCTGCACGGCCCGACGCTGCAACTGGACGTGCCGATGCGCATAGCCCTGACCGGCGCGGCGGTCGTGGCGCGCTTCGACGGCGAACCGGTTCACGGCGGCCGCCCGGTGCTGCTGCCGGCCGGCACGCTCGAACTCGGCGCGGTCCGCGGCGGTGCCCGCGCCTGGCTTGCCATCACCGGCGGCATCGACGTGCCCGAAATCCTCGGTAGTCGCAGCACCGACCTGCGTGGCGGTTTCGGCGGGCTCGACGGACGCGCCCTGCGCACCGGCGACAGACTGGCGCTGGGCAACGCACCACCGACCGACACCGCGCGACTGCAAAGCGTGCGCTGGTGGATCGATCCCGGCCACGACGAAGACCCGCGCGCACCGATCCGCTATCTGCCGTCGACGCATGCCTGGTCGGCGCCGCTGGCGCGACGCGCCTGGAAAGTCAGCGCCAGCAGCAACCGACAGGGTTTGCGGCTGCAGGGCGATGCCCTGCCGACGCCCAAGGCCGACAGCATCTCCGAACCGGTCGCGCCGGGCACGATCCAGCTGCCGCCCGACGGCCAGCCGATCATCCTGTTGGCCGATGCCCAGACCGTCGGCGGCTACCCGCGCCTGGGCCACGTCATCGCCGCCGACCAGCCGCGTCTGGCGCAGTGCATTCCGGGACAGACCCTGCACTTCGCCGCAGTCGATGCCACCACGGCCTACCGGCTGGCTTGCGCGGCGCGGGCGCGGGTCGCCAGAATCGGCGTGATGATCGACGCGCGCGTGCCGGCGGTCTGACCCCATCCACTCCTTACCTTCCGGAATCCCATGAAATCCAATGTCATCGGCGCGCTGGTGCTGGTCGTGATCGGCACCCTTTTCCTGCTCAACAACCTTGGCTACACCGACATGAGCCTGGGTCGGATGCTGATGACCTGGTGGCCCGCGATCCTGATCGTGGTCGGCCTCGGAATGCTCTTCAAGCGCGGCTGAGGCCGCATCCGGCCATGACGTGAGCGGACGCATCGACTTCAACTGCGATCTCGGCGAAGGCTGCGGCGACGATGCGGCGATCCTGCCGCTGGTCAGTTCGGCCAGCATCGCCTGCGGCGGCCATGCCGGCGACGAGGCAACGATGCGCGCGACGCTGCGGCTGTGCCGCGCGCACGGCGTGGCGGCAGGCGCGCATCCCTCGTTCGACGATCGCGAGCATTTCGGCCGGCGCGCACTGACGCTGCCGCCGGCCGACATCGCGCGGACGGTACGCGCGCAGATCGAGCGCCTTGCGGCGATCGCCAGCGAGGAAGGCGTGCGGCTGACCCACGTCAAACCGCACGGTGCTCTCTACAACGTCGCCGCCGACGACCGCGTCGTTGCCGACGCGATCGCGGCAACGGTCAAGGCATTCGACCCGTCGCTGGTGCTGTTCGGCCTGTCCGGCTCGGCGCTGACCGATGCCGGCAGCGCGCACGGGCTGCAGGTCGCCCACGAAGTGTTCGCCGAGCGCTGCTACGACCGCCGCGGCCGCCTGCTGCCCCGCGGCAGCGAAGGCGCGGTGATCGAATCGCTCGACATCGCCATCGCGCAGGTGCGACGACTGGCCACGCGTGGCGAAGTGGTCGCCGATGACGGCAGCATCGTGGCGCTGCGCGCCGATACGCTTTGCCTGCACGGTGACCGCAGTGATGCGGCGGTGTTCGCGCGGGCGGTTCGCGAGGCGTTGTTGGCCGATGGGATAGTCATTTCGTCTGTCGGGAGTAGCGTGTGACCGATACCACCCGCAGCAACGCCTCGTCATTCCCGCGCAGGCGGGAATCCAGGGACGTTGCTCTTCCCGGCTTTACGTCCTTGGATTCCCGCCTTCGCGGGAATGACGGGATGGATGGGACCGCATGGCGATGAATTACTGGCCCCTGCTGGGCGTCGCCTGGGTCGTCATCGGTTTCGTCCTGCGTGCCAACCCGGTGATCGTGGTCGTCAGTGCCGGGCTGGTGAGCGGCCTGGCCGCGGGCAAGTCGATGCCGGAGCTGCTCGCCGTGATCGGCGACAGTTTCATTTCCAATCGCGCCCTGCTGATGTTCGCGATGACGCTGCCGACCATCGGCCTGCTCGAACGCGCCGGTCTGCGCGAGCACGCCCTGCAATGGATCGCGCGCTGGCGTGGACTGACCCTGGCACGACTGCTCATCGTCTACCTCGCCGCGCGCCAGGGGCTGAGCACGCTCGGCCTGATCGACATCGCCGGTCACGCCCAGACCGTGCGTCCGCTGCTGGCGCCGATGTCGGAATCGGCAGCCAACCGCACGCCGGGCCTGCAGGAGCATGGCCCGCTGCCACGCGAAGAAATCCAGCGCGTGCACGCCCTGGCCGCGGCGACCGACAACGTCGGCCGCTTCTTCGGCGAGGACGTGTTCCTCGCCTTCGGCGCGGTGCTGCTGATCCAGGGCTTCTACGCCGAACACGGCATCACCCTGGAACCGCTGCAGATCGCGCTGTGGGCGATCCCGACCGCGATCGCCGCGTTCGTGATCCACGCCGTGCGCATCGTCTTCTTCCAGCGCGGACTTGCCCGCCGGATGAGTTCGTCGACCGACGGCACGGAGCGCCACGATGCTGTCGATTGAACATTTCTACATCGTGCTTGCGCTGTTCCTGTTCTTCGCAGGCGGCAGCAACCTGCGCGAGGGTCGCCATGCCCATGCCGCGTTCTGGTCGTTGCTTGGCGTGCTGTTCGCCACCGGCAAGATCGTGCTGACGGCCAGCAAGGCCGGCAATCCGTTGCCGTCGCAGCTGGCTGGTGCGGCCGTCATCGCGCTGGCGCTGCTGGCCACGCGCATGCGCCGGGAACATATTGCCGAAGCACCTGAAGACCAGCGCCAGGCATCGGCCGCACGCCTGGGCCATCGCCTGTTCGTGCCGGCGCTGCTGATCCCGGCGATCACGGTGCTGATCGTGCTGTTCGGCAAGTACATCGTCATCTTCGGCACGCCGTTGTTCGGCGATGGCAGCATCACCCTGATCGGGCTGGCGCTGGCGTGCGTGCTGGCGGCGCTGGCCGCGGTCGTGGTGACGCGCGAGCGGCCGATCCGCGCCGCCAGCGAAGGCCGGCGCCTGCTCGACACGATGGGCTGGGCGGCGCTGCTGCCGCTGGTGCTGGCCACGCTCGGCGGCGTGTTCGCCGCCAGCGGCGTCGGCGATGCGGTGGCGTCCATAGTGTCCGCGGTGATTCCCGCCGACAGCCGCGTGGCCTGCGTGCTGGCCTATGGTCTGGGCATGGTGGTGTTCACGATGATCATGGGCAATGCCTTTGCCGCATTCCCGGTGATGACCGCCGGCATCGGCCTGCCGCTGCTGATCCAGCAGCATGGCGCGGAACCGGCGATCCTCGGCGCGCTTGGCATGCTGACCGGTTATTGCGGGACGCTGATGACGCCGATGGCGGCCAACTTCAACCTGGTGCCGGCAGCGCTGCTGGAACTCGATGACCCCAATGCGGTGATCCGCGTGCAGATCGCCACCGCGGTGCCGCTGCTGGCGGTGAACCTGCTGCTGATGTACTGGCTGGCGTTCCGGTGAGCCCGTCCGTCATTCCCGCGAAGGCGGGAACCCAGCGTCGTCGCTTGTTGCAGGCTTGGCGCAAACCGAAAGACACTGGGTTCCCGCTTTCGCGGGAATGACGGCTTCCCATGAATCAACCACTCCCCACCGTCCTGCTCACAGGCTTCGCCCCGTTCGGCGGGGAGGACAGCAATCCGAGCTGGGACGCCGTGTCCGCGCTCGATGGCGAGCAGATCCTCGGCCACCGCATCGCCACGCGCTGCCTGCCGGTCGAGTTCGGCGCTTCGCTGCAATCGCTGCGCCGCGCGCTCGACGAGACCGCGCCGGTGCTGGCGATCTGCGTCGGCCAGGCCGGCGGCCGCGCGCAGATCGCACTCGAACGGGTGGCCATCAACGTCGACGATGCGCGCATTGCCGACAACGCCGGCGCCCAGCCGATCGACGAGGCGGTCATCGCTGGCGGCCCGGCTGCGTACTTCAGCGACCTGCCGATCAAGGCGATGCTGTCGGCGCTGCGCGATGCCGGCATCCCGGCCGAGATCTCGCAGACGGCCGGCACCTACGTCTGCAACCACGTCTTCTACGGGCTGATGCACGCATTGCGAACTGTGCACGGCGTCCGTGGCGGCTTCATCCACATTCCGTATGCTCCCGCGCAGGCCGCGCGACACCCGGGCGCGCCCAGTCTGCCGCCGTCGGTGGTGAGCCAGGCCCTGCGCCTGGCGGTCGCCACCGCGTTGACTGTCGAACACGATGTCCGCCTGGCGGCGGGCACCACCCACTGAAGGACACCCTGATGCGCAAGACCGTAATCGCTGCCCTGCTGGCCGCGTGCCTGATCACCCCTGCCCTGGCGCTGGCCGCCACGCAGGCCCAGTACGACAAGAAGGCGGCCGAGTTTGCCCAGACCGGCCAACAGACCGTGAGCCTGTATGTCGACGTCGACCTGGGCGCGCGCAAGAACGGCTCGGCCAGCGAGCTCAACCAGGCCCATCGCGCGTTCAACAGCAATGGCTACCAGGTGCAGAGCGTGGTCGGCTACACCGAGAACGGCGACCTGCAGGGCTTCTTCGTCACCTACGTGCGTCGCTGAGGGATCGCCCTCTCACAGGCCGCCGCTGGCGGCCTGTGGATCGCTGACGGTCAGGTGCGCGGCAGCGTGACGCCGACCTGGCCCTGGTACTTGCCGCCGCGGTCCTTGTACGAGGTCTCGCAGACTTCGTCGGACTGGAAGAACAGCATCTGCGCAACGCCTTCGTTGGCGTAGATGCGCGCCGGCAGCGGCGTGGTGTTGCTGAACTCCAGGGTCACGTGGCCTTCCCATTCCGGCTCCAGCGGCGTGACGTTGACGATGATGCCGCAGCGCGCGTACGTGCTCTTGCCCAGGCACACCACCAGGGTGTCGCGCGGGATGCGGAAGTACTCGACCGTGCGCGCCAGCGCGAACGAATTGGGCGGGATGATGCACACGTCGCTTTCGATGTCGACGAAGCTGCCGCTGTCGAAATGCTTCGGGTCGACAATCGTCGAGTTGATGTTGGTGAAGACCTTGAACTCGCGCGAGCAGCGCACGTCGTAGCCGTAGCTGGACGTGCCGTAGCTGACGATGCGGTGGCCGTCGGCGGCGGTCTTGACCTGGCCCGGCTCGAACGGCTCGATCATGCCGTGCTGCTCGGCCATGCGACGGATCCAACGGTCGGACTTGATGCTCATGCTTGTACGGGGGCCTTGGGCAACGGAAAGGGGATTGTGTCAGCCGAAGCGGCTACGGGGAACTGGCGGCAGGCGCCTTTAGAGCAGCGACACCGACAGCGGCGTGGCCACCTGCGGGCGCTTTGCCAGTTCGACCGCGATGCGACGGGCGGTGATGCGGTAAGCGTGGGCCGCGGCGCTGGCAGGGGCGGCAACGACGACCGGCACGCCGGCGTCGCCCTGCTCGCGGATCGAGATCTCCAGCGGCAGGCTGCCCAGCAGCGGCACGCCGTACTGCGCCGCCATGCGCTGGCCGCCGCCTTCGCCGAACACGTGCTCGGCGTGGCCGCAGTTGGAGCACACGTGCACGGCCATGTTCTCGACCAGGCCCAGCACCGGCACCTGCACCTTCTCGAACATCTTCAGCGCCTTGCGCGCGTCCAGCGTGGCCACGTCCTGCGGCGTGGTGACGATGACCGCGCCGGCAACCGGAATCTTCTGCGCCAGGGTCAGCTGGATGTCGCCGGTGCCCGGCGGCAGGTCGACGATCAGGTAATCGAGCTCGCCCCAGCGGGTTTCGTTGAGCAGCTGCGTCAGCGCCGAGGTCGCCATCGGGCCGCGCCAGATCATCGGCGTGTCCTGCTCGACCAGCAGGCCGATCGACATCGCTTCCACGCCGTGCGCGCGCATCGGTTCGATGGACTTGCCGTCGGGGCTGTCCGGGCGCCCCGACAGGCCGAGCATGGTCGGGATGCTGGGGCCATAGATGTCGGCATCAAGCACGCCCACGCGGGCGCCCTCCGCGGCCAGGGCCAGCGCCAGGTTGACCGCGGTGGTCGACTTGCCGACCCCGCCCTTGCCCGAGCCGATCGCGATCAGGTTGCGCACGCTGGGCATCGGGGTGACGTTAGGCTGCACGGCATGCGAGACGATGCGCGAGTGCAGCTCCAGCCGTGCCAGCTGGCGGCCGGTCGCGGCTACGGCGGCGGCGGCCTCGGCTTCCAGCCACGGCCGCAGCGCAAGGCAGGGGAATCCGGCGACGATCTCGACCACGACCCGGCCTTCGGCCTCGACGGCGCGGATGCGGGCGCCGGTTTCGCCCAGCGTGACCTCGGTGTCGGGCAGGCGGAGGGCGGCGAGAACGGGAACAACGGCTTGCAGGGACTCACTCACGACAGCGACCTTGATCCTTCTTCGATGCGGCATTGCTCAGGGCCGCCATGTTACGTGCTATTGCGCGCCAGCCCCGGAATTGCAGCGCCCTGAACGCCGGAACCCGATCACGACCGCCGCGATGCCGCCACATCGGGTCATTGCCAAACCGCTCCGCATGCCCGATCCGTACGCCTGCGGATGCGGTATAAAGGTCCGCAACCGCACCCCGGTGCGGGCCTTGCCGAATACATCCCTGGGAGGGGACCCATGCGTACGAAGTTGCTTGCCCTGCTGTTCCTCACTGCACTGCCGTTGAGCCTGCTGTCGACTGCCGCGTCCGCGCAGACGCCGGCGCCGGTCGGTCACTGGACCACCATCGACGACAAGACCCAGAAGCCCAAGTCCGTGGTGGAGATCTACCAGGCCAAGGACGGCAGCCTTGCCGGCCGCGTCACCGAGATCCTGCAGTCCGACCGCGGCCCGAACCCGGTCTGCGACAAGTGCTCGGGCGACCGCAAGGACAAGCCGGTCAAGGGCATGGTGATCCTGTGGGGCATCAAGCAGGACGGCGCGACCTGGGAAGGCGGCCAGATCCTCGACCCGGCCAGCGGCAAGATCTACTCGGTGAAGGTCACGCCGATCGACGGCGGCAAGAAGCTGGAAGTCCGCGGTTTCATGGGCTTCTCGCTGCTGGGTCGCACGCAGACCTGGGTGCGCCAGTAAGAGCACCCCTCTTCCGCCCTTCGGGCACCTCGCTCCGCGCCCCGGCCCTCGCGCCAGCGCGAGGGCGCTGCAGCTCACGCGAGCCAATGGCTCGCAAGCGTGAGCTTCCGCCCCACAAGGGGAGAAGGAAGAGCTGACAAACCCTCTCCCCTTGTGGGAGAGGGACAGGTCGCGCAGCGACCAGGGAGAGGGGGAAGTCGCCATGCGATAATCTCCCGCTCTTTACGCGTCCCGGCCCCCCATGTCCCGCGAGTTCGTCGTTTCCTGCGCCCTGCCCTACGCCAACGGGCACCTGCACCTTGGTCATCTGGTCGGCTACACACAGGCCGACATCTGGTGCCGCGCGCAGCGAATGGCCGGCCACAAGGCCTGGTATGTCTGCGCCGACGACACCCACGGCACCCCGATCATGCTCGCCGCCGAAAAGGCCGGGCAGTCGCCGGAAGCGTTCATCGCCGGCATGCAGGCCAGCCACGAGCGCGATTTCGCCGAGTTCGGCGTGGCCTTTGATCACTACGACTCGACCAATTCGCCGCGCAACCGCGCGTTGACCGAGGCGATCTACGCCAAGCTCGACAACAACGGCCACATCAGCCGGCGCTCGGTCGAGCAGCTGTATGACCCGGTCAAGGGCATGTTCCTGCCCGACCGCTACGTGAAGGGCATCTGCCCCAACTGCGGCACGCCCGACCAGTACGGCGACAACTGCGAGAACTGCGGCGCCACCTACTCGCCGAGCGAGCTGAAGGAGCCGCGTTCGGTGGTCAGCGGCGCCACGCCGGAACTGCGCGAGTCCGAGCACTTCTTCTTCGAGGTCGGCCAGTTCGACGCCTTCCTGCGCGAGTGGCTGTCGGGCGATGTCGCCATGCCCGGCGTCAAGGCCAAGCTGCAGGAATGGCTGGACGCCGAGGGTGGCCTGCGCGCCTGGGACATTTCCCGTGACGCGCCCTACTTCGGCTTCCAGATTCCCGGCCACCCGGGCAAGTTCCTTTACGTCTGGCTCGACGCGCCGATCGGTTACCTGTCGAGTTTCCAGGCGCTGTGCGAGCGCGAGGGCCTGGATTTCTGGTCGTACCTCACTCGCGACAGCAAGGCCGAGCTGCACCACTTCATCGGCAAGGACATCGTCAACTTCCACGGCCTGTTCTGGCCGGCGGTGCTGCACGGTGCCGGTTTCCGCGCGCCGACGCGCCTGCACGTCAACGGCTACCTGATGGTCGACGGCGCCAAGATGTCGAAGTCGCGTGGCACGTTCGTGATGGCGCGCACCTACCTCGATGCCGGCCTGGATCCGGAGGCGCTGCGCTACTACTACGCGACCAAGACCAGCGGCGGCGTCGACGACCTCGACCTCAACCTGGCCGACTTCACTGCGCGCGTGAATGCCGATGTCGTCGGCAAGTTCGTCAACCTCGCCAGCCGTTGCGCAGGTTTCATCGAGAAGCGGTTCGAAGGCCGCCTTGCCGATGCCCTGCCCGATCCGGCGATGTACGCGCATTTCGTCGCGCAGCTGGCGCCGATCGCCGAGGCCTACGCGCGCAACGAGGCCGCGACCGCCGTGCGCCTGACCATGGCCCTGGCCGATGAAGCCAACAAGTACATCGACGAGCACAAGCCGTGGGTGCTGGCCAAGCAGGAAGGCGCAGAAGCGCAGCTGCAGTCGGTGTGCACGCAGGGCCTGAACCTGTTCCGCGTCCTCAACGCCGCGCTCAAGCCGGTGCTGCCGCGCGTGACCGCGCAGGCCGAGACCTTCCTCGCAGCGCCCGTCGCGCAGTGGAACGATCTCGAATCGCCGCTGCTCGCCCACCGCATCGGCAACTACACGCCGCTGTTCACCCGAATCGACCCCAAGCACATCGAACACATGATCGACGCCTCGAAAGAATCGCTGAACCCCGACAACGGCAATGCCACCGCGGACACTGCCACGAAGACCGTCGCAGCCCCGGCGAAGGCCGAGAAGGCCGCGGCAGCGGCGCCGGCCGCAACGGCAGCAGCGACGATCGGCATCGATGACTTCGCCAGGCTCGACCTGCGCATCGGCAAGGTGCTGGCGTGCGAGTTCGTCGACGGTTCCGACAAGCTGCTGCGCTTCGAACTCGATGCCGGCGAGCTGGGCAAGCGCCAGATCTTCTCCGGCATCCGCGGTTCCTACGGCGAACCGGAGAAGCTGGTCGGCCGCAGCGTGGTGTTCATCGCCAACCTGGCCCCGCGCAAGATGCGCTTCGGCATCAGCGAGGGCATGATCCTGTCGGCCGGCTTCGACGGCGGTAATTCGCTATTTCTGCTCGATGCCGACGGCGGTGCCGAACCCGGCATGCCGGTCCGGTAACCCCCATCGCGCAGGAGCGAGCTTGCTCGCGAACAGCGTGTCACCTCGCGAGCAAGCTCGCTCCTACACCACTTTATGAACGTCGTCGACCTGACCGAGCGTCTCGACCGCATCCTGCCGCAGACCCAATGCGGTCAGTGCGGGTTCGCCGGTTGCCGCCCGTACGCCGAAGCGATGGCCGCGGGCGAGGCCGATGTCGATCGCTGCCCACCTGGTGGTGACGCCGGTGCGCGCGCGCTGGCGCGGCTACTCGGCGTCGAAGCGCGGCCCTATGACCGCACACGCGGCGAACACAAGCCGGCGCTGGTCGCGGTGGTCGTCGAGGCCGACTGCATCGGCTGCACCAAGTGCATCCAGGCCTGCCCGGTGGACGCGATCATCGGCGCGTCCAAGCACATGCATACCGTCATCGAGCCGCTGTGCACCGGCTGCGAGCTGTGCGTGCCGGCCTGCCCGGTGGACTGCATCGAACTGGTGCCGGCAACGCGGTAGGCGCGAGCTTGCTCGCGATCGGCGTGTCAGAAGCTGCAAAGCGTCTTCGCGAGCAAGCTCGCTCCTACCAACAGGGTTACTGCGCCTGCAGTTGCTGCTGGTTGCACGCCGAGCACACGCGCTCGACCTTGTACCCCTTCTCGCGCAGCTTGCCGACGATGCCATCGTCGCCGAGCAGGTGCAGCGCGCCGACCACGACCAGGGTGTCGCCCTTCTTCGCGTTGTCGAGCATGGCCTGGATCTGTGGCAACCAGGCCTGGTTGCGTTCGACGTTGACCATCCGGTAGGTCTGCGGGGTCTTCTCGCGCATCTCGTCGCGGGTGAGCTTGTCGAGGCGGGCGACGTCGCCGTCGCGCCAGGCCGAATGCACGTCGCCGAGCATGCCCGGCATCTCCAGAGGCTTGTCGAGGAATTCCTTCAGCGACACGATCTGCTCGTCCATCGGCGAAGCGTCGAGGACCTGCAACTGCAGATCGATCGACTCCAGGCCCGAGGTCGGCTTGTTGGCCGCCGCCGCGCGCTGCATCAGGTACTGGTCCATGCCCTTCTCGGGACTGAAACCGAGCTGCTGCGACATCCCCAGCATCAGCGACAGGTTGATGAACCAAGGCTCGTAGGCATCGAACTGGGCGATCGAGGCGCCGCGCTGGGCGAGGATGCGGGCGAACTTCTCGCGCAGCGCCGCCGGCAGCACCTGGGTGAGCGTGCGGCCATCGCTGTAGCCGGCGGCGGTCAGGAACTTCTGCGCCATCGCCGGATCGAGCATCTGCTCGGGCGGGACTTCGAACACGACCTTGTCGGACGCGGCGAAGGCGCTGTCGATGTCGGGCGACAGCGGATAGTCATCGCCCCTGAGCAGATGGAACGAACCGAGCAGGTACACCGAATTGTCGGCGTCGGAGACCTTCCACAGCAGCGGCACCGGCGGCGCCTTCACTGCTCCTGCCGGCGGCTGTGGCGCGCGCTGAGGCACGGCCACGCGTTCCACGGCGAGCGCTACCGAAGCCAGTCCGGCAACAGCCAGCAGGGTCAGGCAGAACATCTTCAGGCGACGCATCGGAACGGTTTCCTTCGGCTTTCGGGCGCGAGGCAGAGGGTCTGAGGGGTTTGGTGAACGTCAGGGTGCAGCGTGAGCGTAGGTCTTCTCGCCGGCATCGACGCGCAGGTCGAGTCGATTTTCCGCCGGCGGCAGCGGACAGGTCGCGAACGCGGTGAACGCGCACGGGGGGTTGTAGGCCTGGTTGAAATCGAGGGTCACGTTCGCATCGGTGCCCGGCTTGGGGGCGTCGAGGAAGCGGCCGGCCGGATAACTGCCATGGCCGCTGGTGCGGTCGGCGAACACGAGGAACAGTGTTTCTTCGCCTTCGTCGAGCGCTTCCAGCCGGTATTGCTTGCCGTCGCGCTCGAACTCGAGCGCGCCGGGGTTGGGCACTTCTTCGGTGGTGCCGATGATGTTGGCGATCGGCAGCGTCTTGCCCGGCGGATGCGGCACGTAGCGCGCCTGGACCTTCCAGTTGGTGCTGGCCGGCCAGTACTCCAGGCCACGGAAGCCGGTGCGGCTGGCGGCATCGGCATGCTTGACGCGCAGTGCGTAGCGGTCACCGCGCTTGATCACCGTCACCAGGCCCTTGCCCTCGTCGAACGAGATCACGCTCGGTCCGGTCGGAGAATCATCGGCGCGCAATTCGGTGGCGCCCGTCAGCGGCTGGCCGTCGAGCGTCATCGCCAGGCCCTTCTCCGGGACGAAGCGCAGGCGACCGTTGCTGAAGTCGATCATGCCCAGGTGCGAGGGTCCGACCGTCAGCGTGATGCCGTTGCCCGCGGACGAGCCGATGTAATGCGCACCCGGATCGATCCAGTGCAGGCCGACCACGCTGGTCCAGCCGTCGGGCCGGGTCAGGTCGGCCACGCGCTGGCTGCGCCACAGTTCCAGGTCGCGGGCGAACGCCACCTGGGTGGCCTGGTCACTGGCTGCCTTGCCGGTGTCTTCGGACGGCTTGCTGCAGGCGGCGACGGCCACAAGCACGGCCACGACGAGCACGCTTCTCAACAGTGCGCTTCTCAACACCACGCCTTTCGCAAATGCCGACATTCAACGTCCTCGCAGGAACCAGCGATCGATTTCGGGAAGGGTGAAGCGCGCCCAGGTCGGGCGGCCATGATTGCACTGGCCCGAACGCTCGGTGGCTTCCATCTCGCGCAGCAGGGCATTCATTTCCGGCAGGCTCAGGCGCCGGTTGGCGCGCACCGCGCCGTGGCAGGCCATTGTCGCCAGCAGTTCGTCGCGGGCGGCGGCCACGCGCCTGGATTCGCCGTGCTCGCGCAGGTCGGCCAGGACGTCGCGCAACAGGGCTTCGACATCGCCATGGGCCAGCAATGCCGGAACACTGCGCAGCGTCAGCGACTGCGGCCCGCTGCGGGTCACTTCGAAACCCAGCGCGGCCAGCGTTTCTCCTTCGCGCTCGGCCACCTCGGCCTCGCGCTCGGACACCGCCAGCGTCGCCGGCACCAGCAGCGGCTGCGTGCGCAGGCCTTCGCCGTCGTGCGCGCTCTTGAGTTTTTCGTAGCCGATGCGCTCGTGGGCGGCATGCATGTCGACGACGATCAGGCCTTCGGCGGTTTCGGCCAGGACGTAGATGCCGTGCAACTGCGCGACGGCATAGCCCAGGGGCGGCAACGTGGCGTCGCCGCTCTGCGGCATCGGCATCGGTGCGGACGAGGTCATCGCCGGCTGCGCCGTGCCGTAGAGCGCGGCATAGCCCGAGCGCACCTCGGCGACCTGCATCGGCAGCGGCGACTGTTCCTGGCGCCAGAAGGCGGGCGACACGCCGGTGGGAGAGGCGCCCGTCCCGATCGGCATCGACGCACCCCAGTCCGGAGCCGGAGCCCCGGCCACCGGCGCCCCGGATCCGATCGCGGTCATGCCGGCCCGGGTCTCGGCCAGCGCGCTTTGCAGCGTGCGATAGACGAAATCGTGGATCAGGCGCGCATCGCGGAATCGCACTTCGTGCTTGGCCGGATGCACGTTGACGTCGACGCGGCGCGGGTCGAGTTCGAGGAACAGCACGTACGCCGGCTGGCGGCCATGGAACAGCACGTCGGCATACGCCTGCTTGATCGCATGGGCGATGCTGCGGTCGCGCACGGCGCGGCCGTTGACGTACAGGTACTGCTGGTCGGCGCTGGCGCGGTTGTACGCCGGCTGGGCGATCCAGCCGTGCAGGCGCAAGCCCTGGCCGGAGCCCTCGGTGTGCGCACCGCCGGCGTGGTCGACGCGCAGCACGTTGCGCGCGAACTCCTCGCCCAGCGCTTCGTGCAGGCGAACTTCCGAGAGCAGGTCGCCCTCGCCCTTCCAGCGCCGCGACGGCTTGCCGTTGTGCGAGACGCGCAGTTCGACATCCGGGCGCGCCAGCGCCAGCTGCCGCAGCCACTCTTCGATGTGGCCCAGCTCGGTACGCTCGGCCTTGAGGAACTTGCGGCGCGCCGGCACGTTGAAGAACAGGTCGCGGACCTCGACCGTGGTGCCCTGCGGATGCGGCTTGGGCACGATCGCGCCGATGCGCCCGCCTTCGACATCCAGTGTGGCCGCGTGGTCGTTGCCGATGCGGCGCGAGGTCAGGGCGAAGCGGCTCACCGACGCGATCGACGGCAACGCCTCGCCACGGAAGCCGAGCGTGGCCACGCCTTCGAGGTCGTCGAGCGAGGCGATCTTGCTGGTGGCATGGCGCTGGATCGCCAGCGGCAACTCGTCGGCGGCAATGCCGCCGCCGTCGTCGCGGATGCGGATCAGGCGTACGCCGCCCTCTTCCAGGTCGATGTCGATGCGGCGCGCGCCGGCATCGAGCGCGTTCTCCACCAGTTCCTTGACCACGGACGCCGGGCGCTCGATGACCTCGCCGGCCGCGATCTGGTTGATGAGGGTGTCGGGGAGTTGGCGGATCGTCACGGCCTGGGCGACGCAGTCCTGCGTCGTCGGAATAGTCGGGTGTGATGATAGCCGACGCAGCGACGTTTCCGGGGATGCCGCAGGAGCGAGCTTGCTCTCGATGAGCGCCGCCGGCAGCCAATCGCGAGCAAGCTCGCTCCTACGGGCTGCCGCCACCGGCGCCCGCGTCTGCAGTCACGTAGGTGGCATCGGCGCGCGCGGCGTACAGCGTTCCCGGCGGCGGCTGGCGGGTGAAGTAGGTATTGACGCCATCGAGCACCGCGCGGGCCAGGTTGCGCTGGTGGGCGGGGTCGGTCAGCCGGCGCTCTTCGTCGGGGTTGGAAATGAAGGCGGTCTCGACCAGCATCGCCGGCATGTCGGACGTGCGAAGCACGGCGAAGTTGGCGCGCTCGATATGCGGCTTGTGGTTGTTGCCGACGCGCTTGAGCCCGTCCAGGACGTGCGCCGCGGCATCTTCGGACGCCTTCATGTGGCCACTCTGGGTCAGGTCGAGCAGCACCGAAGCCAGGGTGTTGCTGGTCTGCTCCAGGCGCACGCCGCCGATCAGGTCGGAGGAGTTTTCCTTGTCGGCCAGCCAGCGCGCACGCTGCGAGGACGCACCCTTGAGCGAGAGCACGTACACCGACGAGCCCTTGGCCGAGCGGTTCTCGGCGGCGTCGGCGTGGATCGAGATGAACATGTCGGCCTTGGCCTGGCGCGCCAGCTGCGCGCGTCGCGGCAGCGGGATGAACACGTCGGTGTCGCGCACCAGGTGCGCCTTCAGGCCCGGCGTGGCGTTGATCTGGCGGGCAAGCTCACGGGCGATGGCCAGGGTGACGTCCTTCTCGCGCTTGCCCGACGGGCCGAGCGCGCCAGGATCCTGGCCGCCGTGCCCGGCGTCGATGGCAATGACCAGCGGCCGCATGCCGCGGCCACGCATCACGTCCTTCATGGTCTTGACCGGTGCCTGGCCAGGCGCCGGCGCGACCGTCGATGCCGGCGGCGCATTGACGGCAGCGGCCGACGCTCCGGGCATCAGGGTCGATTGGCCGGTGGCGATCCGGGTGGGCACGCCGGTGGCGACCGTGGTCGGCTGCGTCGACGGCGGCGCCGGAGTGACTGCTGCCGGCTCAGGGTTCTTTGCGACAGTGACCGCGGACGTCGGTGCGGTGGTCGTTGCGGCGGCCGGCGCATCGCCGGCACCGCTGCGGCCGGCAACGATGGCCGAGATCAGACGGGTGGTCGCCTCGGACGACGCGGCGCTGACTTCGCCAGGGGCCTGCGCGACCGCGGAGGCTGCGGCAGGCGCCGTGGTCACGACGCCGGACGGCGCGCTGACCGTGGCCGCCGGCAGCGACGGCGAGGTAGGTACTGAAGAGGTGGGTACCGAAGCAGTGGACGCAGGCGGCAGCACCGGTGCGACCGGCGCGGCGACCGTTGCGATGCCTTCGATCGGCTCGGCGCCATCGCCCGGCCACTCCAGCACCAGGCGCGGACCGTTGCTGCCCTGCTCGATGCGCGGCTTGAGCACCGTCACCGGCTGCGACAGGTCGAAGACGATGCGCGAGGTGCCCGGGGCCGGCTCGCCAGTACGAACAGACTTGACCACGCCCGCGCTGGCGGGGAGTCGGAAATTGCGGGACAGGCTCGATGCCGGCAGGTCCACGACCAGGCGGTCGGGTCCTTTCAGGCTGATCACCTTGAATTCGCCGGCGCCATCGAGGGCGATCTCGGCTCGGGTGCCGGTGGCTCCGGCGCTCAGCTCCAAACCTTTGATTTCGCTGGCATGGGCGAGATTCCAGGCGAGGGCAGCCAGCAGCGCTATGCCGAGCAGAAACTTCTGGACGGTGGCGGCCTTTACGCGCATGGACGGTAGTCAACCACCGAGCCAAGGAATTTGCAAGCACTTTTCCCTTACGAATCCGAGGCCTGCCGGACTTTCCTGTTAAACCGTTCAGGAGTCCGACGCAACCTCATGGCCCTTGGCCACCCGACCCAGCCAGGCCTCCCCGACCGTGGACCCCGGCCGCAGGCGGGCCCGGCGTCCGCTGCCGTGCATGGCCAGGTCGACGGTGAGGTCCGGCGCCGGCAACGCGCCGGCGCCACGCTCGGGCCATTCGACCAGCCACAGGCGCACTTCCGCGCCATCGAGACCGAGGAACTCCAGTTCGCCTGCATCGGCAATGCGATACAGATCCAGATGCCACGCCTCACCACCATCTGCGAGCGGATAGCGTTCGACGAGCGTGTACGTCGGACTGCGAATGGCACCGCGCACGCCCAACGCGCGCAGCAATGCGCGCGCAAGCGTCGACTTGCCCGCGCCAAGATCGCCGTGCAGGTGCACGACGGCATCGGCTGGCCGCGTGTGCGCAAGTTGCGCGCCGAGTGCATCGGTCGCATCGGCATCGGCCAGGAAAAACTCATTCATCGCAGCAACGCTCCCCTGCACCATGCATCAACGTTCCGGATTGACGAAGTGGCGAAGCCACGGCATCAGATCGCTTGGCAGCAATCCGCGTTCGCCACCTTCATGCGCGGCCGCATCGCCTGCCGCCGCATGCAACAACGCACCGGTGCTTGCCGCATCGAATGCGGAAAGTCCCTGCGCACGCAACGCAGCGATGACGCCACTGAGCACGTCGCCCATGCCGCCGACCGCCATGCCGGGATTGCCCGCGGCAATCACGCGAGGCGTTTCATGCGCGGCAGCGACGATGCTACCTGCACCCTTGAGCACGACCACGCATGAGTAGCGTTCGCACAACGACCTGGCCGCGGCAAAACGGTCGCGCTGCACTTCTGCGGTGCTGATGCCGAGCAGCCGCGCGGCTTCGCCCGGATGTGGCGTCATCACTGCATCGGCAGGCAGTGCGAACGGATGCGTCGCCAGCAGGTTCAATGCATCGGCATCGAGCAGCAATGGCTTGCCGCTGGCAACTGCGCGCTCGTACAAGCCGCGTCCCCACTCGTGCTGGCCAAGCCCTGGCCCCAGCGCGATGGAATCGGCACGATCGAGCGCGAACTGCAACGATTGTGCGTCGGTGACTTCATGCACCATCGCTTCTGGCAGGCGGGCCAGCAACGGCGCGACGTGCTGTGCGCGCGTCGCCACTTCGACCAGTCCGGCACCGGTTCGCAACGCGGCGTGTGCGCACAGCATGATCGCGCCGCCGCTGCCGACCTCGCCGCCCACGCACAGCACGCGGCCGTTGCTGCCCTTGTGGCTGTCGCGACGGCGTGGCGCAAGCGAGCGCGCGAGCGCGATCGGTGTCAGTCGTTGCGCATGCGCTGCGACGCCGTCGAACCAATCGGCCGGCATGTCGAGCGTCGCCAGCGACAGCGTGCCGACGTGGTCCAGCGCGGCACCGGTGCGAAGCCCCGCCTTGCCTGCCATGAACTCGACGGTGCGCGTCGCGATGACCGCGCTGCCGACCACGCAACCGCGGTCGGCATCGATGCCGCTGGGAACATCCAGCGCCAGCACCGGTGCGGTGTGCGCGTTGATCGCGGCGATCAGCGCCTGCGTTGCCTCATCGGGTTCACGCGACAGGCCGATGCCGAACAGCGCGTCGACCACGACGTCCGCCGGCGGCAACGCGCCTTCGAACCGCTCGACCGCGCCGCCGACAGCGAAGTAATCCTGCGCGGCACGGCGCGCCAGCTCGCCGCCCGGCGAGTGGCCGGGCAGATGCACCACCAGCACCTGGCGACCGGACTGGCGCGCGTGCCGTGCCAGGACGTAGCCATCGCCGCCGTTGTTCCCTGGTCCGCAGGCGATCAGCACCCGCTGCGCCTGTGGCCAGTGCGTGAGCAGTTCGCGCCAGGCGGCCCGGCCGGCCCGCTGCATCAGCTCGAAGGGATCGCCCAGCGCCCTGGCAGAACGCGCCTCGACCGCGCGTAGCGCAGCGGCGGCGTAAAGCGCGTCGGCGAAGGGCACGTTATCCAATGGCGCGTCATCGTGCGGCATCACGGGATTCTATACTTGTGCATCGTGAACCCCCTCGTTCCCCTGCCGACCACCCCGCCGCCCGCGACGCCTGACTACGTCGCGCTGGCGCAGCGCGTGCGTTCGCTGGCGCGCGAGTTCGGCTTCCAGCGTTGCGGCATCACCGATATCGAGCTTGGCCAGGACGAGGCGCACCTGCGCGACTGGCTGGCCAAGGGCCTGTACGGCTCGATGGACTGGATGGCCCGCCACGTAGAGCTGCGCGCGCGCCCGGGCGAGCTGCACCCCGGCACGGTCCGGGTGATCTCGGTCGGACTGGACTACGGCCGCGACAGCGATGAAGCATGGGCGACGCTGGATGACAGCGAGCGCGCCTACGTCGCCCGCTACGCGCTCGGCCGCGACTACCACAAGCTGATGCGGCAACGGCTGCAGCGCCTGGCCGACCGCATCGCCGAGGAGGTCGGTCCGTTCGGGCATCGCGTCTTCGTCGATTCGGCACCGGTGCTCGAACGCGCGCTCGCGCGCAATGCCGGACTGGGGTGGATCGGCAAGCACACCTGCCTGATCGACAAGGACGGCGGTTCGTTCTTCTTCATCGGCGAGATCTACGTCGACCTGCCGTTCCCGATCGACACGCCGGCCAGCGCGCACTGCGGCACCTGCCGCAAGTGCATCGACATCTGCCCGACCCAGGCGATCATTGCCCCCTACCGGCTCGATGCGCGCCGCTGCATCGCCTACCTCACCATCGAGCACGAAGGCGCGATTCCGGAAGATCTGCGCGCGCCGATCGGCAACCGCATCTTCGGCTGCGACGACTGCCAGCTGATCTGCCCCTGGAACAAGTTCGCCAAGCGCACCGATGAAGCGGACTTCCGCGCCCGCAACGACCTCGACAAGGCCACGCTGGTGCAGCTGTTTGCCTGGAGCGAGGAAGAGTTCCTGCAGCGCACCGAAGGCACGGCAATCCGGCGCAGCGGGCATGAGCGCTGGCTGCGCAACATTGCGATTGCGCTGGGGAATGCGCGTGGCAGTGCGGAGGTGATCTCGGCGCTGGAGTCCCGCCGGGAATCAGCCAGCCCGATGGTGCGTGAACACATCGAGTGGGCGCTGCGGCGGCATCAGGCGGGTTGAGCCGACTTACCCGTCATTCCCGCGAAGGCGGGAACCCATGGACGTGGCTTTTGTGTACGTGGAAGCAACAGCAAATGGATCCCGGCGTTCGCCGGGATGACGTGATGGAGCGGACGGGCGGCCGGCCTGGATCCCGGCGTTCACCGGGATGACGGTGACGGGGCGGATGCCGGGTTGCTTCAGCGCAGCTGCGCCAGCAGCTCCCGCGTCACCGGATCGTCAGCTTGCGCGTCGCCGGCCAGTGCCGGCAGCAACCGGCTCGCCACCTGCTTGCCCAGCTCCACGCCGAACTGATCGAAGGCGTTGATGCCCCAGATCACCGACTGCAGGTAGACGCTGTGCTCGTACAGGGCCAACAGCGCGCCGAACGCCTGCGGCGTCAGTGCGTCGAGCAGGATCATCGTGCTCGGCCGTCCGCCGGCGTAGGCACGCGCGGGATCGTCGCTGCCCTGGCCATTGGCGAAGGCTTCGGTCTGCGCCAGCAGGTTGGCCTGCAGCGCGCGGTGGTTGTCCGGGTACGGCGCATCGGAACGGACCACGCCGATGAAGTCGGCCGGTACGATCGACGTGCCCTGGTGCAGCGCCTGGAAGAAACTGTGCTGCGTGTCGGTGCCGGCACCGCCCCACCACACCGGCACGGTGTCGACGGTGACCGCCGAGCCATCGGTGCGCACCGACTTGCCCAGGCTTTCCATGACCAGCTGCTGCAGGTAGTTCGACAGCAGCTTCAGGCGCTCGTCGTAGGCGAGCACGGCCTGCGTGGCGTAGCCCAGGCCATTGCGGTTCCAGATCGAAGTCAACGCGTGCCACGCGGCAAGGTTCTGCGGCAGCGGCGTGTCGAGGACGTGCACGTCCATCTGCGAGGCGCCATCGAGCATCGCCTCGAACGCGTCCATGCCGATCGCCAGCGCGATCGGGAAACCCACTGCCGACCACAGCGAATAACGGCCACCGACCCAGTCCCACATCGGCAGGATGCGCTCGGGCGGAATGGCGAAGGCTTCGGCGGCGCGCTCGACGTTCGCCGACACGGCATACAGCCGTTCGGTTCCGCCGAGCCAGTCGCGCAGGATCGCGCCGTTGAGCAGCGTCTCCTGCGTGCCGAAGGTCTTGGAGATCAGTACCGCGGCGGTGCGACGCGGATCGAGGCCGGCCAGCACGCGCTGCGCGGCGTGGCCGTCGACGTTGGACAGGAAGTGGACGCGGAAGCGTCCCGGTGCGGCACCCGTGAGCGCATCCACCGCCAGGCGCGGACCGAGGTCTGAACCGCCGATGCCGACGCTGACGATGTCGGTGACATCGCTGGCTGCCAGCGCATCGACCAGCGCACGCATGCGTGCACGCGCTTCCAGCGCCTGCGCGTGCGCGGCGCGCGCCACCGGCGCGGTGGAGACGTCGCCGCGCAGCGCGGTGTGCAGCACGCTGCGATCTTCGGTGACGTTGATCTTCTCGCCGTCGAACTGCGCCTGCAGCTTCTGCCGCACGCCGGCCTGCTCGGCCAGTTCGAACAGCGACGCCAGCGCGTCAGCGTCGTAATGCTGGCGGGCGAAGTTGGCGTAGACCGGACCGACGCGCACGGCGAACTGCTTCGCGCGTGCCGGGTCTGCGGCTACCAGGTCCTTCAGCGGGGTCTGGATGACGCGCCCTGCCTGGGCGCGAAGACGGCTCAGACGGGCATCGGCATCCATGGGCAGGTCAGGCTGCCTGTGCCGGCATCGAACGGTTGGTATGCGTCAGCGCATTGTGGCGGTCGACGTAGACCAGGGTCGGCTTGTACTTGGCCGCCTCGGCTTCGTCGCACACGCCGTAGGCGCAGATGATCACCAGGTCGCCGGGCTGCGCGCAGTGGGCGGCGGCACCGTTGACCGAGATCACCCCGCTGCCCTCTTCGCCGCGGATGGCGTAGGTGACGAAGCGCTGGCCGTTGTTGACGTTGTAGATGTGGATCTGCTCGTACTCGCGGATACCCGAGATGTCGAGCAGGCGCCCGTCGATCGCGCACGAGCCTTCGTAGTGCAGCTCGGCGTGGGTCACGGTGGCGCGGTGGATCTTGGCCTTGAGTACGTTCAGTTGCATGTGTGTGGCTCCGGCCGCGGGCATGCGGACGCGTCAGAGCGCAAGTCTAGCAGCGCATGGCGCAGTGCAACATATGGTGGGAAACGGGAAGGGGGAGTAATGGGGCGGGAATGGGGAACGGAGCGTTCCGGCGACGGCTCGGCCCCATGGATCCCTAACGGTTCAGTAACACGCGACAAGCGAGCGGCACCGCTGGAGTACCGCCTCCCGCTTCACCACTCCCCATTCCCGCTCCATCATCCCCGCTTCACCACTCGACGTTGTCGATCAGCCTTGTCCGCCCCAGCCGGGCCGCGATCAGCGCCACCCGGGTGCCGCCCTCGCCGTCCGCGGGCTCGGTCAGGTCCGGGCGCCGCACCACGGCGTAGTCAGGAACGAAGCCGTCCGCTTCCAGGCGCTTGACCGCCTCGGCCTCGACCGCTGCACGCGGCGTGCCGGCCGCAATGGCATCGCGCATGGCCAGCAGGCAGCGGTGGATTGCCGCCGCGGTGCCGCGCTCGTCCGCCGACAGGTACTGGTTGCGCGAACTCATCGCCAGGCCGTTGTCCTCGCGAACGATGTCGGCACCGACCAGCTCGATCGCGAACGCCAGGTCGCGGACCATGTAGCGGATGACCGCGAGCTGCTGGTAATCCTTGCGCCCGAACACGGCCACGTCCGGCTGGACCTGGTTGAACAGGCGCGACACCACGGTGGCGACGCCGTCGAAATGCCCGGGGCGATGAGCGCCTTCGAGCGTCGTGCTGACGCCCGGCACCTGCACGCGAACGGTCGCTTCCACGCCGTAGGGATACATCGTCTCGACCGTCGGCAACCACATGACGTCGCAACCGGCCGCGCCCAGCCCGAGCGCATCGGCTTCGGGGGTGCGCGGGTAGCGGGAGAAGTCTTCGTTCGGGCCGAACTGGGTCGGGTTGACGAACACGCTGGTGATGACGCGATCGGCGTGCTGGCGCGCCAGTCGCACCAGCGAGTAATGACCATCGTGCAGGTTGCCCATGGTCGGCACCAGGGCGACGCGCAATCCTTCGCGTCGCCACTGCGCCACGCGCGCGCGCAGCGCGGCAAGGTCGGTGATGGTTTCGATCATGGCTTGCTTGCGAAGGTTTGCGGAGTGCGCGCCAGCGGTAACAGGAGTGCGGCGGTCAGGCATAGGAGTGTTCGGCATCCGGGAAGCTGCCGTCGCGAACGGCCTGGGCGAATGATTGGACAGCGCCCGCTACCGAGCCGCCCTCGGCGAGGAAATCCTTGACGAAGCGCGGCCGGCGATGGCCGGAGTTGAGGCCAAGCAGATCGTGCAGCACCAGCACCTGGCCATCGCATTGCGGGCCGGCGCCAATGCCGATGGTGGGAATAGCCAGGTCGGCGGTGATCGCCGCGGCCACCGGGGTCGGCACGCATTCGAGCACCAGCAAGGTGGCGCCGGCCTCGGCCACGGCGCGCGCGTCGGCGCGCAGGCGTGCTGCCGCGGCCTCGTCGCGACCCTGGACCTTGTAGCCGCCCAGACGCAGCACCGACTGCGGCGTCAGCCCCAGGTGCGCGCAGACCGGGATCTCGCGTTCGACCAGGAAACGGATGACATCGAGCTTGTGCCCGGCGCCCTCGAGCTTGACCATCGCCGCGCCGGCCTGCAGCAGCTGCACCGAGGCATCGAGCGCGCGCTCGGGCGTGGCGTCGGCCTGGAATGGCAGGTCGGAAACCAGCAGCGCCCTCGACAGGCCGCGGGCAACGCAGGCCGTGTGATAGGCGACGTCCGCGGTGGTCACCGGCAGCGTGCTGTCGTGGCCCTGCACGACCATGCCGAGGGAATCGCCGACCAGCACCAGGTCGACGCCGGCAGCGTCCATGGTGCGGGCGAATCCGGCGTCGTAGCAGGTCAGCATGACCAGTCGGCGGCCGTCGCGCTTGGCGTCGGCCAGGGCCGGCACGGTCCAGGGCTTGTCGTTCGGGGTTCCGCTGTACATGGCGTGGGGTACCAGTTGTCGGCGCGGGTCAGGCGGAGCCGGAGCCGGCCAAGGGGCGGCTACGGGCGATCGTCCGGAGAATCCGCATACGTTACCGCCTCGACCTCCCCCGGTTCCATCTTCGCCAGCGCCTGTTGCGCCGGGCCGATGCCGGGGATGACCGCGCCGGGCGCGATTTCGAGCAGCGGCACCAGCGCGAAGGCACGCTCGTGCAGGTGCGGGTGCGGGACATGCAGGCCCGTTTCGCTGATCACCGCATCGCCGTACAGCAGCAGGTCGAGGTCGAGCGTGCGCGGCCCCCAGCGATCGCTGCCGTCGGCCAGGCGGTCGCGGCCGGCGACGCGCTCGATCGCGAGCAGGTCGGCCAGCAGCTGCTGTGGCGAGCGCCGGGTTTCCAGCATCGCCACGGCATTGATGAAATCGGGTTGTTCGGTGACGCCCCACGCCGGGGTGCGGTACAGGCGAGAGGCCTGCACGAGGCGCGTGCCGTCGATCGCCGCCAGGGCGACGAAGGCCGAGCGCAGGGCGGCGGTGCTGTCACCCAGGTTGCTGCCCAGGCCGACGAACGCGGTGACTGTCATTGCCGGAGGATCCGCCCTGCCCGCCTCATTCCTGGCTGGTGGCGGGCTTGCGGCGGCGGCGGCGGCGCTTGCGCGGCTCTTCATCGTCGGCCTGCGCGGCGCGCTCGGTCTCGAGCTCGGCGATGGCAACGGCATCGCCGGGGTTCGCCTGCGCCTCGCGCCAGAATGCGACGTCCTCGGCGTGCTCGTCCGACGCCGTCAGGCGCAGGCCGAGGAAATCGAATGCGGCGCGGAAGCGCGGATGGGCAAGCGTGCGGAACACGCGCTTGCGCTGGCGCAGCGAGAATCGCGATTGCAGCAGCCAGATCTCCTGCATCGGCAGCGAGAACCGGCGCGGCAACGCGATGGTCTCGAGCTGGTGCACGGTGACGCGGTCGGCGGCGCGTCGCTGCGCCTCGGCCGTGTGCATGCCCTGCGCCTGCAGCGCCATCAGTGCGCGGCAATACGCCGGCCACAGCAGCAGCGCGAACAGGAACGCGGGCGAGACCGGCTCGTCGTTGGCGACGCGCGCGTCGGTGTTCTTCAGCCCTTCCAGCAGCATGTTGCGCAGCGCGCCGCTGCGGTTGGACTTCAGTGCGGCGGCGGTTTCCGGCAGCAGCGCCGGCAGCAGGCCATGACGCTCCAGGCCGAGGAAACTCTTCACCGCATTGCCCGACAGGAACATCTTCAGGCATTCCTCGAACAGGCGCGCCGGCGCGGATTCGCGCAGCAGCGGTGCCAGCACCGGAATGGGTGCCGCGGTTGCCGGTTCGATCTCGAAATCGAGCTTGGCCGCCAGGCGCACGGCGCGCAGCATCCGCACCGGATCCTCACGGTAGCGCGTCTCCGGGTCGCCGATCAGGCGCATCAGCCGGTTGCGCACGTCCTCGAAACCACCGACGTAGTCGCGCACCGAGAAGTCCTCGATCGCGTAGTACAGCGCGTTGGCGGTGAAGTCGCGGCGGACAGCATCGTCCTCGATGGTGCCGTAGACGTTGTCGCGCAGCAGGCGACCACCCTCGTGCAACTCGCGGTCGCCGCTGCCATCGTCGGTGTTGGCGCGGAACGTCGCCACCTCGATGATCTCGCGGCCATAGACCACGTGGGCAAGCCGGAAGCGACGGCCGATCAGCCGGCAGTTGCGGAACAGGCCCTTGACCTCCTCCGGCGTGGCGTTGGTGGCCACGTCGAAATCCTTGGGGTGGCCGCCGATCAGCAGGTCACGGACCGCGCCGCCGACCAGGAAGGCGTCGAAACCACCCTCGCGCAGTCGATACAGCACGCGCAGGGCATTGGGGCTGATATCCCGGCGCGACACGTTGTGCTGGTCGCGAGGAATGGTTTGCAGCCTGAGTTGGATTTGGTTGTCGGATTCCATCGAGCGGGCGTTGCCGCAGTCCATTTTTAGTGTGGGAGGCCATTGCCCGGGGCAGCGGCGCCGCATATACTAGCAAGCCGCGCTGGGTTGAGAGCCTTGCGCCGGGGGCTTCTCGCTACACAGCCCGTTCCATGCTCCATCTGCACCCTTCGTCTAGAGGCCTAGGACGGTGCCCTCTCAAGGCATCAACACGGGTTCGAATCCCGTAGGGTGTACCAATTCCGAAGCCCGCGCAGCGATGCGCGGGCTTTTTCTTTGCGGGCACGCCGTCCGTCATCCCGGCGAACGCCGGGACCCAGGCTGGCAGCCCATCAGAGCCGCCGGACCGCCGCCTGCCGATCCGCGCAGGCATCACTTCAGCAGTGAGCCTTCGATCTGGATCCCGGCGTACGCCGGGATGACGGACACTCCGTTGGAATCGCTACAATACGCAATGCCCGCCAGGGCCCTTCATTTCACGGAACCAACGCCATGCCCTTCGTCGTCACCGAGAACTGCATCAAGTGCAAGTACACCGACTGCGTCGAGGTGTGCCCGGTCGACTGCTTCCATGAAGGCCCGAACTTCCTGGTGATCGACCCGGACGAGTGCATCGACTGCACGCTGTGCGAACCGGAGTGCCCGATCAACGCCATCTACCCCGAGGACGACGTGCCGGCCGGACAGGAGGCGTTCGTCGCCCTCAATGCCGAGCTGTCCAAGGCCTGGCCGGTCATCACCACTCGCAAGGACGGCCTGGCCGATGCCAAGGAATGGGAAGGCAAGCCGGGCAAGCTGGATCTGCTGGAGCGCTGAGCCCGCTCCTGCAAGCAGGCAAAAAAACGGGCGCCAGTGGCGCCCGTTTTCATTTGCGGCGATGACCGCTCAGCGACCGACGAGCGCCGTACGCAGCGTTTCGATCAGCTTCTTCGGGGCGTCGCCGGTCGCCGGCACGCCACGCGGGTCGACCGCGGCGACGTAGGCACCGACATCGGCACCGGCCACGCGCACGAGGAAGTTGCTGCCCTCGTAGTTGACGTCGTACACGCCCATCGCCTGGGCGCTGCTGGTGACCTTCACGCCTTCGACCGCCTCCAGTGCGGCGCCGACCTTGGCAAACACCTCGTCACGCGTGCCGGTGACGGTGAAGCCAGTGCCGACCAGGGCCGGGTTGCCCAGCGCGGTGGCCGGGGTCGGCACGTTGACCGCCGTGTCGGTGCGCGGCGCGTCCAGATCGGGCGGGACTTCCAGCGGGCGCATTTCCGGGGCCTGCGAGTACAGGTCATTGCCCTTGCGGAACCAGCTGCAGCCAGAACCGGCGGCGACACCGGCCAGCACCAGGGCGGCGACGGCGACGCGGGACATCGAAACGTTGGAACTCATGTATCTCTCCTGCAGGGTCAGGCCGCGAGGGAATCGCGGCAGGCGTGTTCGAGTTCGCGGACGAGCGTTTCGATCGTCGCGACGGCATCAGTATGGGCCGACGACAGCGGCAGCAGCGGCAGGCGCAGACCGTGGCCGATGCCCTGGCGCTCCAGCAGCGCTTTCACGGGAATCGGGTTGGGCTCCACGCCGAGGAAGTCGTAGGCCGCCTGCATGCGCGCATCCAGTGCCTGCGCCTCGTCGCGGCGGCCGCCGCGTGCCAGGTCCGCCAGGCGCCGGAACGCGTGCGGCAATACGTTGGAGGCCACCGAGATCACGCCGTCGGCGCCGGCCAGCATCGCGCGGCATGCGGTCGGGTCGTCGCCGCTGAGCACGGCAAAGCCCTCGCCCTTCAACGCCAGCAGCGCCTGCATGCGCTCGGCTTCGGCGCGCGCTTCCTTGATGCCGATGATGTTCTCGTGCGGAGCCAGTTCGGCAACGGTTTCCGGCAGCAGGTCGCCACCCGTTCGGCCGGGCACGTTATAGAGCACGATCGGCAGTGCAACGTCGTCGGCGATTGCGCGGTAGTGGGCCAGCAGGCCGGCCTGCGTCGGGCGCACATAGGGCGGGGTCACGACCAGCGCGGCATCGGCGCCGAGGGCAGCGACGCGACGCGTCAGCTCGATGGTTTTTGCGGTGTTCGACAAGCCGGTCCCGGCAAGCACCGGGATCGCACCGGCGACGCGTTCGACCGCGCTGCGCAGCAATGCGTCGTACTCGCCGTCGAACAGCGCGGCCGCCTCGCCGGTCGAACCGGCGACAACGATGGCCTGGGTGCCGGCCGCAAGCTGCTGGTCGAGCAGTCGCTGCCAGGCGTCGAAGTCGATTTCGCCGGACGCGGTGAAAGGCGTCGCCAGCGCGGTGATGCTGCCGGAAAGTCGCAAGTTGGGGGTACTCGGTGCACTTGTTGCATTGAACCCCGCACATCACGTGCGGGCCCTGGATCCCTGGCCTGGCTGCCGGCCAGGAGGGCCAATCGGCAGGCCGATCAATGGGTCCAACAGTTGGTCTGTGGCCGGGATGATCGCACGGGATGTTACTTGCGGGCCGAAAGCGCGGGCAAGTATGCTGCCCGGCAACCACAGCCCGCTCACGGGCCGCCATTCAGTATCTGAGCACGTTGCTCCCCAAGCAGGCGCCGCCTTGACCGATTCCGCTGCCCGGCCGTCGCCGAACGAAAACCACCTCCTGATCAACGCCTACACGACGCATCCGGAGACGCCGCTATTGTCGGTGACTCGCCGGATTGCCGATTCCGGCTGCAACCTGGTCGATGCACGCCTGGCCACGGTCGGTCGCGACGTCTCCGTGACCGTGCTCGCCGTCGGCTCCTGGGACGCGGTGGCCAAGCTGGAAGCCATGCTGACGCGGCTGGAGCGCGAGGAAGGCCTCAAGCTCGTGTGGTACCGCACCGGTGCCAAGCAGGTGCAATCCAACCTTCTGCCTTACGTGGTCGAGGTCGTGGCCGCCGACAAGGCCGGGATCCTGTTCCAGCTGGCCGATTTCTTCGACCGCCAGGGCATCACCATCGAAAGCCTGCACAGCTCGCGCTACCGCGCCATGCAGACCGGGGCGGAGATGTTCTCGGCCCAGATCACCATTGGCGTGCCTTCGAGCATGCACATCGCCGCCCTGCGCGACGACTTCCTCGAGTTCTGCGACCACCTCAATCTCGACGCGATCATGGACCCGATGAAGTTCTAGGAATTCCGTGGTAGCGTCACGACAAAGCACGGCGACCCTCCTTGCGGAGGCGCCATCCGGACACAGTGAGGGGCTGTACTCCGGGTTGCAGTAAACGCAGAGCAGGTCCCTCACTGCGCTCGGAAGCACAAGGCGAAATGCCCGACACCGGCGAACGTATTTCGAAGGACGTCTCCGAATTGCCCCTGGCGCTGTCCAGCGGCCAGACCGCGCAGCTCAAGGACTTCGCCGGCCAATGGCTGGTGCTGTACTTCTATCCCAAGGACAGCACGCCCGGCTGCACCACCGAGGGCATCGACTTCAATGCCCTGCTGCCCAGTTTCAAGAAGCTTGGCGCCACGGTCCTGGGCGTTTCGCGCGATTCGATCCGCTCGCACCAGAACTTCTGCGCCAAGCAGGGTTTCAAGTTCGACCTGGTCAGCGATCCGGACGAGGCCCTGTGCAACGCCTTTGGCGTGATCCGGGAAAAGAACATGTACGGGCGCAAGGTGCTGGGCATCGTGCGCAGCACGTTCCTCATTGATCCCAAGGGCGTCATCGCCCAGTCATGGAGTCCGGTGAAAGTTCCCGGCCATGCCCAGGCCGTCTTCGACGCACTCAAGGCTGCCGCAACGCAGTGACCCCCTCCGCCCGCCACCCACGCTGCCGTCCCGCCCCGCGGGCCACGGCAGCGTCGCCGTGTCCGCACCTCGTTCCAGCGTTCAACCGCTCCACGCTGCATCAGTTCACCCGGCCGTTCACCATGTACAACCCGCATCGGAGCATTCGATGACCAGAAGCAAGCGGATCTACGTGCTCGACACCAATGTGCTCATGCACGACCCGACCGCGCTGTTCAAGTTCGAGGAACACGATGTCTTCCTGCCGATGCAGGTCATCGAGGAACTCGACAACGCCAAAAAAGGCACCTCCGAAGCCAGCCGCAATGCGCGCCAGGTCAGCCGCTTCCTCAACGAGCTGATCCAGGCCGAAGGCACCGACAAGATCTCGTCCGGCATCACCCTCAGCCGCCCGCAGGGTTTGCAGCTGCGCGGCGAGCAGAGCATCGGCAAGCTGCGTTTCCAGACCCGCGACTTCGACTCGGGCAAGCGCTTTGGCGCGGTGATCCCGGACAACCACATCCTCGGTTCGATCCTGTCGCTGAAAGAGAGCGACCCGGGCGTGCCGGTGGTGTTCGTGTCCAAGGACATCAACCTGCGCATCAAGGCGTCCATCGCCGGGATCGTGTCGGAGGATTACGAGAACGACCGCGCCCTCGACGATTTCAGCCTGCTCTACACCGGCGCCACCGCACTGCCGGAAGACTTCTGGCAGCGCTTCGGCAAGGACCTGCGCTCGTGGACCGAGAAGGGCCGCACCTTCTACGAGATCTCGCGCAACCGCGACAGCGCCGAGGATGACAACTGGCATCCGAACCAGTTTCTGTACCTGCCCGGCGACGACGAGTCGCAAATGAAGGTCGCGCGCCTGACCGACACCAAGGTCGTGCTGCAGATCGTCGACGACTTCCGCCACAGCCAACATGCAGTGTGGGGCATCACCGCGCGCAACCGCGAACAGAACTTCGCGTTGAATGCGCTGATGGACCCGGAGATCGACTTCGTCACCCTGCTCGGCACCGCCGGCACCGGCAAGACGCTGCTGGCGCTCGCGGCGGGCCTGGCGCAGACGATGGACCAGCAGCGCTACCGCGAGATCATCATGACCCGCGCCACGGTCAGCGTCGGCGAGGACATCGGCTTCCTCCCGGGCACCGAAGAGGAAAAGATGACGCCGTGGATGGGCGCGCTGACCGACAACCTGGAAGTGCTCACCCACAACCAGGACGGCGGCAGCTGGGGCCGCGCGGCGACCAACGACCTGCTCGCCAGCCGCATCAAGATACGTTCGCTGAATTTCATGCGCGGCCGCACGTTCCTCAACCGCTGGCTGATCCTCGACGAGGCGCAGAACCTCACGCCCAAGCAGATGAAGACGCTGATCACGCGTGCCGGCCCGGGCACGAAGATCGTCTGCCTGGGCAACGTCGAACAGATCGACACCCCCTACCTCACCGAGACCACCTCGGGCCTGACCTACGCAGTGGACCGCTTCAAGAACTGGGACCACAGCGCGCACATCACCCTGCGTCGCGGCGAGCGTTCGCGCCTGGCGGATTACGCTTCGGAAGTGCTCTAAGCAGCACACTGCGAACGAGGAACGCAAAAACCCTCCCCCCTTGTGGGGGAGGGACAGGCCGCACCGCGGCCAGGGAGAGGGGAAGCTATCGCCTCCTGCACGGTCGCGCAGGCAAACTGTCGCCATGACCGACCGTCCCCACTCCCGCCCCTCCAGCGCCCTCACCATCGCCGGCTCCGACTCCGGCGGCGGCGCCGGCATCCAGGCCGACCTGAAGACGTTCGCCGCCCATCGCGTCCACGGGCTGAGCGCGATCGCCGCACTGACGGCGCAGCACACGCGCGGAGTCACCGCCGTCAACGTGCCTGACACAGGTTTCCTGCGCGCACAGATCGATGCCTGCTTCGACGACTTCGATGTGGCAGCCGTCAAGCTCGGCATGCTCGCCAACGCAGCGGTGATCGAAGCAGTCGCCGACGCGCTGGAGCACTACCGGCCCGCGCATGTCGTGCTCGACCCGGTGATGGTGTCGACCTCCGGCGCACGCCTGCTGGAAGCAAGCGCGCTCGATGCACTGCGCACGCGGCTGATCCCGCTGGCGACGCTGATCACGCCCAATCTTCCCGAAGCCGAACTGCTGCTCGGCCAGCCGATCGCGGACCTGCGCGCGATGCACGAAGCGATCGCACGATTGCGCGACCTGGGCGCCCGCGCCGTGCTGCTCAAGGGCGGCCATTTGCCGGGCGATGGCGACGTCGTCGACCTGTTCGCCGATGCCGACGGCAACATCGATGCGATTGCCCATCGGCGCCTGCAACTGGAAGCCCATGGCACCGGCTGCACGCTGGCCTCGGCGGTTGCGGCCAACCTGTGCCTCGGTCGTGACCTCGGCGCGAGTTGCGCGGCGGCGGCCGATTACGTCCATGCAGCGCTGCAGCGTGGCTATCGCCCCGGCAACAGCGACATCCTCGTCCTCGACCACTTCGGCGCCGCCCCCCATGAATGAGTCCGTCGCGGTGCAACCGATCGAACTCGATACCCAGTCCGACGGCCATCGCTGGACGTTGCTGGCGCGCATTCCCGCCAACCCGCAGGCAAGCCTGTTGTGGCTGCCTGCGCTGGGCATCGCGGCCAAGCACTACCTGCCCTTCGCCGACGCGCTCGCGGCACGCGGGATTGCCGTGTTCGTGCACGAATGGCGCGGCGGTGGCTCGAGCAACCTGCGCGCCGATCGCGGCACCGACTGGGGTTACCGCGAGCTGCTGATGGAAGACATCGCCGCGAGCGAAGCGCTGGTGGTGCAGCACACACCGGAGGTTGCGCGCATCATCGGTGGCCACAGCCTCGGCGGGCAGCTCGCCTGTTGCCGGCTGGGCCTGTCGCCGGCTACTGCACAGCGACTGTGGCTGGTGGCCAGCGGTGCGCCTTACTGGCGTGCGTTTCCATTGCGAACGAAGTGGTTCCTGCCGTTCGTCTATCGCTTCCTGGCATGGCTGGCCGACCGCCATGGCGCCCTGCCCGGCCGGCGGATCGGCTTTGGCGGACAAGAGGCTCGCGGGCTGATACGCGACTGGAGTCGCAGCGGCTTGAGCGGGCGTTATGCAGCCCACGGGCTCGACATCGACCTGGATGCCGCGATGGCCGCCGTCGAAGTCGAAGCGCATGCAGTGGCATTCGATCGCGACTGGCTGGGGCCGGAGTCTTCCGCCCGGTTCCTGCTGTCGAAGCTGCGCCACTCGCCAAATCGTGTCGATGTGCTCGACGCTGCCGCGCTGGGGACGCGCGCGGACCACTATGCGTGGATGAAGCAGCCGCGGGCGGTGGTGGAGAAGCTGCTGGGCTGAGCGGCTGGCGACAAGGATTGTTTACGGGGAATTTACGCCCCGGGCATGACCGCGGAATAGAGGCTTTACGGGCCCGATACCAACAATGACGCCGTGGCCAAACGGGCCTCGAACGTCATTCCTGGATATCCGCAATGTCCCTCCATTTCGTCCGCGCGCGCGAAGCTTCCGTGCCGTTGCTGCTCGCCGCCTGCGCGGGTATCGGCCTGCTTGCCATCGGCAGCCAGGCCAGCGCCGCAACTCTTTCCGGCAACGCCGCACTGACCAGCGACTACGTCTGGCGCGGCACCACCCAGACCCAGGGCGATGCCGCCGTGCAGGCCGGCTTCAAGCTGGCCAGTGACTCCGGCTTCTACGGTTCGGTGTGGGGCTCCAACGTCGAGTTCGCCCCCGACACGCACGCCAGCAGCGAGCTCGACTTCACCGTCGGTTGGGGCGGCGCCCTGTCCGACAAGGTGGCGCTGGACGTGAACCTGCTTCGCTACCAGTACCCCTCGACCACCGTCGACCTCAACTGGACCGAGCTCAACGGCACGCTGACCTACGACAGCAACTACTGGCTGTCTGTGGGTTACTCGACCGAAGCGCTGGGTGGCGAAGAGGACGGCCTGTACACGCAGGTCGGTGCCCGTTTCCCCATCAACGACGTGTTCCGTCTCGAGGGCGCGGTCGGCTACTACTACCTCGACGGTTACAGCGCCGCCGCAGACAGCTACCTGCACGGTCAGCTCAGTGCCGTGTGGGCCGTGAAGGCCCCGCTGGAGCTGCGCGTGACCGCGCACGCGACCGATTCCAACGCCGAAGACATCTTCGGTGACGAGTTTGCAGGCAACCGCATCGAAGCGGCGCTGCAGGCTTCTTTCTGAAGGAGAGACGACATGCCTGGCTGGCTTGCCCTTGTATGCGGCGTCGCGGTGATCGTCGCCTCGGCGTACCTGCTGTACGTGGTCCTTCGACCTGAAGATTTCTAAGGCAGTACGACAATGACCGAGACACTACTTGTACTGGTGCTTGCGATCGGCCTCGGCTGGCCGCTCGGACACTACCTCGCCCGCGTCATGCGCGGCGATCGCTCCTGGGTGGACCGCGTCGCCGGACCGGTCGAGCGCCTGGTCTACAAGGCGCTGGGCACCGATCCGCAACGCGGCATGAGCTGGCGCGGCTATGCCAAGGCTCTCGCGATCAGCAACCTGGCCGTGGGCCTGGTGGTCTGGGTGCAGTTCATGACCCAGGCCTGGCTGCCGCTCAATCCCGACGACATCCCCAACATGCGCTGGGATACCGCGCTGCACACGATGGTGTCGTTCCTCACCAACACCAACCAGCAGCACTACTCCGGCCAGTCGCAGCTGAGCTACCTGTCGCAGATGATCGGCATCGTCGGCCTGCAGGTCGCAACCCCTGTCATGGGCCTGGCGATCGTGGTGGCAACGCTGCGCGGCCTGTTCGGTGGCCGTGCGGCCATGGCCCAACAGAGCGAGGCGCAGACGGCCGGCAAGACGGCCATCGAAGGCCACACCGCGCAGGAAGGCACCGAGCGTGACGTCGGCAACTACTGGGCCGACGTGACGCGCGCAACGCTGCGCTTCATGTTGCCGCTGTGCCTGCTGTGGTCGGTCCTGCTGACCTGGCAGGGCGTGCCTTCGACACTGCGGGCCGGCCCGAGCATCACGCCGGTCGACGCCAGCGTCGAGATGAAGGAGCAGAAGATCCCGCTCGGCCCGGTCTCGCCGATGGTCGCCATCAAGCAGCTCGGTTCCAACGGTGGCGGCTGGTACGGCCCCAACAGCACGGTGGCCCTGGAGAATCCCACGCCGCTGTCGAACCTGATCGAAGTGCTGGGAATCCTGCTGATCCCGATGGCGGTCACGTTCATGGTCGGGCCGTTCACGCGCCGCAAGCGACTGACCGCGATGGTGTTCGGCACGATGCTGCTGATGTCGCTGGCCTCCACCGGCCTGTCGATGTGGTCCGAGGTTTACTCGTCCACCGCGGCTGATCCGGCGCTGATGGAAGGCAAGGAAGTGCGCCTTGGCGTGGAGTCTTCGACGCTGTGGTCGGCCATGACCACGCAGGTCAACAACGGCTCGGTCAATGCGATGCACGACTCGCTGGCGCCGCTTACCGGCGGCATGGCGATGGTCAACATGCTGATCAATGCCATCTGGGGCGGCGTGGGCTGCGGCCTGCAGCAGTTCCTGGTGTACCTAATGCTCGCCGTGTTCCTGGCTGGCCTGATGACCGGGCGAACGCCGGAGCTGTTCGGACGCAAGATCGAAGCGCCTGAAGTGAAGCTGCTGGCGCTGCTGATCCTGCTGCAGCCGCTGGTTGTGCTTGGCTTCTCGGCGGTCACGCTGGTGTTCCCGTCGATCACCGGCAATTCCAATCCTGGCTTCCACGGCATCAGTCAGGTGTTCTACGAGTACACCTCGGCGTTCGCCAACAACGGCTCGGGTTTCGAGGGGCTGGGCGATGCGACCTGGTGGTGGAACCTGAGTTGTTCGGTGGTGCTCGCGCTGGGCCGCTATCCCGCACTGATCATCCCGCTCGCCGTGGCCGGCCTGATGGCGCGCAAGCGCGTGGCTCCGGAAAGCGGCGGCACGCTGCACGTGGAGACGCCGACCTTCGCACTGACGCTGGTCGCGGTCATCGTGATCCTGACCGTCCTGCAATTCATGCCCGCCCTGGTGATGGGTCCCATTGCGGATCACCTGACACTCGTCGTTCCCGCGCAGGCGGTAACCCAGTGACTACCTGCGCAACCGCCGACCAAAGACGCTGGGTCCCCGCCTTCGCGGGGATGACGAGCGGCAACATTGGACATTCACGATGACTCACACAACACAAACACATCTGGGCACGGCCCGCCGCCAATCGCTGGCGGGCCTCGACGGCGCCGCCTTGCGCACGTCGCTGCTCGATTCCTTTCGCAAGCTGTCGCCCCGCCAGGCGGTGAAGAGCCCGGTGATGGCCATCGTGCTGCTCGGCACGATCCTGTCGGCGCTCATCACAGCGGCCTCAATTGGCGATGCAGTGCCGGGCAATCCCGCCTTCGGCATCGCGGTGACGCTGATCCTGTTCGTGACGGTGCTGTTCGCCAACTTCGCCGAAGCGGTGGCCGAAGCGCGCGGCCGTGGCCAGGCGGCCTCGCTGCGTGCGGCGCGACGCGACCTGGTCGCACGCCGCCTCAATGGCAGGACCCGCGCAGGCGGCGAAGCCCGCGTCGCTGCGGCAACGCTGCGACCGGGCGATCGCGTCATCGTCTCGGCCGGTGAACTGGTGCCGGCCGATGGCGAGATCGTCGAAGGCGTGGCCACCATCAACGAGGCGGCCGTCACCGGCGAGTCCGCACCGGTGTTGCGTGAAGCAGGCACCGACCGCTCCGGCGTGATCGGCGGCACCAAGGTGCTGTCCGACGAAATAGTGATTGAGGTCAGCGCCGAGCCCGGCCACAGCTTCCTCGACCGCATGATCGCGCTGGTCGAAGGCGCCAACCGGCAGAAGACGCCGAACGAGATTGCACTGACCATGCTGCTGGCGGCGATGACGCTGACGTTCCTGATCGTCGTCACCACGCTGCCCGCATTGGCCGGTTTCGTCGGCGCCAGGCTCGATCCGCTGCTGTTGATCGCACTGCTGGTGTGCCTGATACCGACCACCATCGGCGGCCTGTTGCCGGCCATTGGCATCGCCGGCATGAACCGCGCACTGCAGGCCAACGTGCTGGCGAAGTCGGGCAAGGCAGTGGAAGTCGCCGGCGACGTCGACGTGCTGCTGCTCGACAAGACCGGCACGATCACCCATGGCGATCGCCAGGCCACGGCGTTCCATCCGCTTGCCGGCGTCGACATGAGCCAGCTGCGCGATGCGGCGCTGCTGTCGTCGCTGGCCGACCCCACGCCGGAAGGAAAGTCGATCGTGCGACTGGCGCGCGAGCTCAAGAGCACCGTGCCGGAGCCGGAGAAGGCCCACTACGTGCAGTTCACCGCGCAGACGCGCATGTCGGGGGTAGACCTTGACGGCCGCGTCATCCGCAAGGGCGCCGGCGATTCGATTGCCCAGCACGTGCAGGCACTGGGTGGCCAGGTCGTGCCGGAGCTGGCCGCGCGCATCGAGCAGGTCGCACGCGGCGGCGCCACGCCGCTGGTGGTCGCCGAAGACCGCCACATCCTGGGCGTGATCGAGCTGTCGGACGTGGTCAAGCATGGCGTCAAGGAACGCTTCGCCCGTTTGCGTGCGATGGGCGTGCGCACGGTGATGATCACCGGCGACAACCCGCTCACTGCAGCAGCGATTGCCGCAGAGGCCGGTGTCGACGACTACATCGCCGAGGCACGGCCCGAGGACAAGCTCGCCCGCATCCGCGCCGAGCAGGCCGGTGGCCGCATGGTGGCGATGGTCGGCGACGGCACCAACGACGCACCGGCGCTGGCCCAGGCCGACGTCGGCCTGGCGATGAACTCGGGTACGCAGGCGGCCAAGGAAGCCGGCAACATGGTTGACCTGGATTCCGATCCGGCCAAATTGCTGGCGGTGGTCGAGGTCGGCAAGCAACAGCTGATCACCCGCGGCGCGCTGACCACGTTCTCGCTGGCCAACGACGTGTCGAAGTACTTCGCGATCCTGCCGGCGCTGTTTGCAGCCGCCATTCCGCAGATGGCCGCGCTCAACGTGATGCACCTGTCGAGTCCGACCAACGCCGTGCTGGCGGCGCTGGTTTTCAACGCGATCATCATCCCTGCGCTGATTCCGCTCGCGCTTGCCGGCGTGCGTTTCAAGCCTGCCAGCGCGGTTTCGCTGCTGCGCCGGAACATGCTCGTGTACGGCGTCGGCGGCGTGCTGTTGCCGTTCGCCGCCATCAAGCTGATCGATCTTGCCCTCGTGGCAGTGGGGTTCTGAGATGACTACCGTTATTCCTGTTTCGTACGTTCCGCCGACCGCGCACGCGGCCGTGCTGGAGGACCGCACGTCGCTGCGTGCGTCGCTGGTGTTCACCGTGGTGATACTGCTCGGATTCGGCCTGCTCTACTCGCTGGCCGGCGCCGCACTGGGACGGGTGCTGTTCCCGCACCAGGCCACCGGCAGCATCGTGATGGTCGACGGTAAGGCACGCGGCTCGACCCTGGTGGCCCAGCCGTTCGCCGATGCCCGCTACTTCCAGCCGCGCCCGTCGGCCGCCAACTACGACCCGATGGCCGCCGCCGGCAGCAACATGGCCCGCAGCAATCCGGACCTGCGCAAGCGCATCGCGGAGTTGACCCAGGAGGTCGCCATGCGCGAAGGCATCGCCCCTGCGCACGTGCCGGGCGAACTGGTTACGCAATCGGGTGGCGGGCTGGATCCGCACCTGTCGCCGCCTGGCGCGCAGGTACAGATCGCGCGGGTTGCCAGGGCGCGGGGGCTGGCCAATGAGGAGGTTGCGACTCTGGTCGCCGCGCATACCGAGGCGAAGCAGTTCGGCGTGCTGGGCGAACCGCGGGTCAACGTGCTGGAACTCAACCTGGCGCTGGACGCACTCGGGCACGCACCCGCAACAACCGGCGCAGGCACAATAGCCCCATGACCGACACCCGGAGCGCCCAGGCAGACGCACTCATCGGCGAACTGCAACGCCAGGGCGCCGGTCGCCTGACGATCTTCCTCGGCGCCGCACCGGGCGTCGGCAAGACCTACACCATGCTCAGCCGCGGTCGTGAACTGCAGCGCCGTGGCCTCGATGTCGTCGTCGGCCTGGTCGAAACCCATGGCCGCGCCGAAACCGCCACCCTGATCGAAGGCCTGGAGGTAGTGCCACGCAAGCGCGTGGACTACGCGCCCGCGACGGGCACGGGACGGGCCATGGAGGAACTCGACCTCGATGCCCTCCTCGCCCGCAAGCCAAAGCTCGCCCTGGTCGACGAACTCGCCCACCGCAACGTCCCCGGCAGCCGCCACGAACGCCGCTGGCAGGACGTGATCGAACTGCTCGATGCCGGCATCGACGTCTTCACCACGATCAACATCCAGCACCTGGAAAGCCTCAACGACGTCGTCCACCGCATCACCGGCGTGCGCGTCAGCGAAACCGTGCCCGATGCCGTGTTCGACCGGCTGCGCGACATCGTCCTGGTCGACCTGCCGCCACGCGAACTGATCGAGCGCCTGCAACAGGGCAAGGTCTACGTGCCCGACCAGGCCGCGCACGCGCTGCAGGCGTTCTTCTCGCCGAGCAACCTGACCGCCCTGCGCGAACTTGCGATGCAGACTGCCGCCGACCGCGTCGACAGCGACCTGCGCGAAGCACAGACCGCGCGCGGCCTGCCCGGCGTCCCATTGCGTCGCGGCGTGATGGTGGCGATCGACGGCCGTGGCCAGTCCGAATACCTGGTGCGCGTGGCCCGCCGCATTGCCGAGCGTCGGGACTCGCCATGGACGGTGGTGACCGTGCAGGGCGCGCAAGCCGCCGGCGAGGCGCAACAGCTGGAACTCGATCGCGCCTTCGCCCTCGCCCGGCGCCTGGGCGGCGACGCGCTGGTGCTGCACGGCAACAGCATCGTCGACGCCCTGCTCGACCAGGCGGCGCGCTCCGGCGCCAGCACGATTGTCCTGGGCCGCACCCGTGAACGACCGGTCGCACGCATGTTCAACCGGACGTTGACGCAGCAGCTGATCCAGCGCGGCGCGCACTACGAGCTGACCATCGTCAGCACGCCGGAGGCACGCGCGCGGGCGCGGCGCTCCTGGCGCCAGCCCGGTGGTTACCTCAACCGCAGCGATACCGCGCTGGCAATCACCTCGGCCGCGCTGGCCACGGCGCTGGCCTGGATCGCCGAGCGCTGGATCGCGCTGGACGACCTGTCGCTGATCTTCATCGTCGCGGTGGTGCTGGTGGCCGCGCGCACGCGAATGACCGCGGCCGTGATCTCGGCCGTGCTGTGCTTTTTGGCCTACAACTTCTTCTTCATCGAACCGCGCTACACGCTGATGATCGGCGCGCGCCAGGGCGTGACGACGGTGGTGCTGTTCCTGATCGCGGCGCTGGTGGCCGGCCGCCTGGCCTCGAAGCTGCGCATGCAGGTGGTGGCGCTGCGCGCCGCCAACGCACAGGCGACCGCGCTGCAGACGCTGGGTCGGCAACTGGCCAGCGCCGCCGACCTCGGCCAGGTGCTGCAGGCCGGGCGCGATGCGCTGCGGCGCGCGCTCGATGCCGAGGTGGTACTGCAGGCGGGCGATCACCAGGTGCACGCCGAGCTGCTGAACGAAAAGGACCGCGCCGCCGCCGACTGGGCCGTGCGCCACCGGCAAGCATCTGGACGCTACACCGACACGCTGGCCGGCTCGGAATGGTGGTTCCAGCCGCTGCCGCTGGGCGAGCGCGAGACCGGTCTGCTCGGCCTGCGCTTTCCGCCGCAGTTGCATCGCCTCGGCATCGAACAGCGCCGCCTCGCCGAAGCGATGGCAGAGGACATCGCCCAGGCCGTGGTGCGCACGCGACTTGTCGCGGACCTGGAGAATGCGCGCGTCAGCAACGAGACCGAACGTTTGCGCTCGGCGCTGCTGTCGTCGGTCTCGCACGACCTGCGCTCGCCGCTGGCCTCGATCATCGGCTCGGCCAGCAGCCTGGACCACTACGCCGACGCCATGAACTCGCAGGACCGGCACAGCCTGCTGGAGACCATCCGCATCGAAGGCGAACGCCTCGACCGCTACATCCAGAACCTGCTCGACATGACCCGGCTCGGCCACGGCGGCCTCACCCTCAACCGCGACTGGATAGGAGTGGACGAGCTGATCGGCTCGGCCGTGACGCGATTGCAGCGTTACGAACCCGGGGCGAGTTTCGAGGTCTCGGTCGAAACCGGCCTGGGTCCGATCTGGGTGCACCCGGCCCTGGTCGAGCAGGCACTGTTCAACGTGCTCGAGAATGCCGCCAAGTTCTCGCCGCCCGGCGCGGCCATCACCATCCGCGCCCAGGACACGGCCGACGGGCAACTGCGCATCGACGTGCGCGACCGCGGCCCGGGCATCCCCGAAGAGGAGCGCAAGCGCATCTTCGACATGTTCTACAGCGTCGAGCGCGGCGACCGTGGCCGCCAGGGCACGGGCCTGGGCCTGGCGATCTGCCAGGGCATGATCGGCGCGCACGGCGGCAGCGTCGAAGCGCTGCCCGGTCCGGACGGGCGCGGCACGACGATCCGGATTACGCTGCCGCGATTGCAGCCGCAGTGAAGAAGGAGCCGTCATTCCCGCGAAGGCGGGAACCCAGCGACGTTGCACTGCGTTCACTTCACCGCCGCAGGAGCCAGCGACACTGGGTCCCCGCCTTCGCGGGGATGACGACTGAGAGGTCATGAGCGAAGCCAAACCCGACACCACCACCCCACCCGCGCGCATCCTCGTCATCGACGACGAGCCGCAGATCCGCAAGTTCCTCGACATCAGCCTGCGCGCGCAGGGCTATGCGGTGGAAAGCGCGGAGACCGGCCAGGGCGGGGTGGAGGCGCTGGCCACCCACGGTGCCGACCTGGTCATCCTCGACCTGGGACTGCCCGACCGCGACGGCCACGAGGTGCTGCGAGAACTGCGGCAGTGGTCGAACGTGCCGGTGATCGTGCTGACGGTGCGCGCCAGCGAGACCGAGAAGGTCGCCGCGCTCGACGCCGGCGGCAACGACTACGTGACCAAACCCTTCGGCGTGCAGGAGCTGATGGCGCGCGTGCGTGCACTGTTGCGTTCGCATGCCGCGCCCGCGGGCTCGCAGCCGCTGTACGACGACGGTCGCCTGCACGTCGACCTGGCGCGGCGCGAAGTGCTCCTGCAAGGCGATCCGGTGGCGCTGACGCGCAAGGAATACGCCCTGCTCGCCCTGCTGATCCAGCATGCCGGCCGCGTCGTCACCCAGCCGCAGCTGCTGCGCGAACTTTGGGGTCCCACCCACCAGCACGACACCCATTACCTGCGCATCCTGGTCGGCAAGTTGCGCCACAAGCTCGGCGACGATGCTGCAGCGCCGCAATGGATCGCGACCGAACCGGGCGTCGGATTGCGTTTCATCAGTCGGGACCCGACACACTCCGGTCATTGACCTGTGCTGGGGCCGGACCCGGTCGACTGACCGGGCGGGCGGGCCGAGCGAGGGGCGGTGCATGTCCAAGTGGGCGCAATCGAAGGCGGCAACGGTGACGTTGGTCATCGTCAAGCTGGTGCTGATCGGGATCTACCTGCTGGGCACCAATCGCCTGCTGGCCGAACGCGTGGCGCATATCGGGCTGAAACCGGGGCTGGTGGTGTTTGCCGCCGTCTGGCTGGTCTGCCTGGTATCGCTGCTGGCACTGGCGTTCCACTCGCGGCCGGCCACGCGCGCGGCCTGGAGCGTCGCCTTTTTCCTCAGCAGCACCTTCAGCCTCGGCCACGCGCTGATCACGTCCCGTCACCTCGGCCTGGCCGACTTCGAACAGCTGCTGGGCCTGATCGGGTTCGCCGGCAACCTGGCCGGCTTCCACGACGCGCAGCTGGCCCAGGCCGTGCTGTGGTCGTTGCTGGGCGTGGTGGCGCTGAACCTGCCGCCCTGGTTTCCGCCGCCGGCCTGGCTGCCGGCGCCGCTGGCATGGCCGCTGCGCCACGCCGGCTGGCTCCAGGCCGTCCCGATCGTGCTGATTGCCGCGATCCTGTACCTGCGCGGCGGCGAAGGATCCAACGGCTTCCCCGGGCAGTACAACCCGGCGGCGTTCGCTTTCGTGCTCGGTGCCGAGAAGGCGCTCGCGCCGGCCACGCCGCCTCGCCAGGACGTCGCGCTGGAACACCCCGGCCAGCGCCCCTTCCGCCATGTCGTGCTGGTGATGGACGAAAGCGTGCGCGGCGACTATGTCGACATCAACGTCGACGACGGTGTCGAGACCGGCTTGCGACCACTCGGACCGGCGCTGTTCAATTTCGGTATCGCCGCATCGGCTGCCAACTGCTCCTCCACGTCCAACGCCAGCGTGCGCTATGGCGTCACCCGCGACAGCTACCAGCGCGACCTCGACGTCAATCCGTCGTTCTGGCGCTACGCCGGCCGCGCCGGCTACCGCACGATCTACATCGACGCCCAGCGACACGGCGGCAAGCTGCACAATTTCATGGACGAGCGCGAGCGCGCGGAGATCGACGAGTTCGTGCAGATCGACGCCTCGGTGCCGCTGGAAAGCAAGGACGTCCAGGCCGGCCGGCTGCTGGGCGAGATGCTGAAGCGACCCCGTCCCAGCTTCATCTACGTCAACAAGGTCGGCTGCCACTTCCCGTACGAGGGCAAGTATCCGGCCAGCAAGACGTTGTATTCGCCGACGATGGAACGGACCTACTTCAGCAACGAGGCCGATCCCGACGTCGCCCCGCAGCCGCGCGCTTCGGGCATGGCGAGCTCCGAGGATCGCTGGCGCCAGGTGAACAGCTATCGCAACTGCGTGGCCTGGAATACCCGCGAGTTCTTCCGCGAGGCCCTGGCGGACGCATCGCTGGACGATACGCTGATCCTCTACACCGCCGACCATGGCCAGAACTTCCACGAGGACGGCTCGCCCGGCGCGCAGACCCACTGCACGACCGGCCAGGCCGCCGCCGGCGAAGGCCGCGTGCCACTGGTCGCCATCACCCGCAATGCCGTCATGGCGCCGATGTTGCGCGAGGCCGCCAACGACAACCGCGACAAGGCCAGCCACTTCAATCTCTATCCGACCGTGCTGCGCATGATGGGCTACGGCATGCCGACGACGGGCGACGGGCGTAAGTCGGACCTGTTCGAGCAGGACCTGTTCGCCAGCCTGTCCGGCGACAACCAGCACTTCCTGTCGACGTACTTCGTACGCTTCGGTCGCGAGCCGGTGTGGAATCCGATCGGCAAGCCGGCACACCTCCGCGACGGCCTGCAGCGGGCGCTGGCCGGGGAATCCAACGCCACGGAAGGCACCGCCAGCGGCTCACGCTGAGGTCTGGCAGGCACCCGGGGGAGCGGCCCCAGCCCGCTCCCGGCTCAGGCCCCGGCGAGCCGCGCGACAACCCGACGCGGACGCTCCACGCGAGGGGCAGCGGCGCGGCGCAGCGGCGAGCGATAGCCCTGCGGGTTCATCGCCTGCCAATGCCAGGCATCGCGGCACATCGCATCGACGTCGTACTGGGCGCGCCAGCCCAGCAGTTGCCGCGCGAGTGCGGGGTCGGCGAATACTTCGGCCGAATCGCCCGGTCGGCGTTCGACGATCTCGTAGGGAATCCGCCGGCCGCTGGCGCGTTCGAAGGCATGCACCAGTTCCAGCACGCTGATGCCGTGCCCCGTGCCGAGGTTGACGGTGAACCCGCAATCGGCGGCGACCATGTACTCGAGCGCGTCGGCATGCGCCTGGGCCAGGTCGACCACGTGGATGTAGTCGCGCACGCCGGTGCCATCGACGGTCGGATAGTCGCCGCCGAACACGCGCAGGTGGTCGCGTTGCCCGACCGCGACCTGGCAGATGTAGGGCATCAGGTTGTTGGGTTCGCCACACGGGTCTTCGCCGATCAGGCCCGAGGGATGCGCGCCGACCGGATTGAAGTAGCGCAGGTTGACCGCGCGGAAGCGATCGTCCGCCCGGCACAGGTCCTCGATCAGCTGCTCGGCGACGAGCTTGGTGCGACCGTATGGATTGAGCGCCTGCAGGCCGGCATCCTCGCGCACCGGCACCTGGCTGGGATCGCCGTAGACCGTCGCCGACGAGCTGAACACCAGCCGCCGCACGCCGGCTTCCTGCATGGTCTGCAGCAGTGCGATGGTGCCGCCGATGTTGTTGTCGAAGTAGTCCAGCGGCTTGCGGCAGGACTCCCCCACCGCCTTGAGCGCGGCGAAGTGCAGCACGGCGTCGAACTGGTAGGTGGCAAACAGCGCCGCCATCGCCCGCCGGTCACGGATGTCGACCCGATGCAGTGACACCGGTGCACCGACCAGCCGCTGCAACCGTTGCAGCACGCGCGGCGAGCTGTTCACGCCGCTGTCGGCGATGACGACGTGGTGGCCGCGGCCACACAGCGTCACGCAGGCATGGCTGCCGATATAGCCTGCACCGCCGCAAACAAGAATTCGCATTGGATGTCCTGGCCGGGCCTCGACGGTGATGTCCCGACGGTGTTGGTTTGCACCAGCACCCTGCTCCGCGATCCCGGCAGGCTGCTCCCCAGACGTCGGGCAATCCTCCGTCCTGATCTTTGCAACGCAAAACACCGGCATTTCCGGCACCGGCAACGACCGTGCGAATGCGGGCACGCATCGCTCGCACTGGATCCGGCAAAAGGGCTCCGGGTAAGGACAACCACCTCCTTGCCCGGGTCGGGCGATGGCCGGATTGGGCACTTCACGCCGTTGGAATGACACGAATGCAAGGGGGGCTTGATGCCATGCGCTTGATCCAGATCTTCCAGACCGTAGGCCTGTTGCTGTTGATTTCCGCGTGCGCCTCCTCCGGCAATACCGCCGGCGCGCCGCCTCCGAGCAGCGAACACTCGGTCGACTCCTACCAGATCGGCATCGACGACATCGTCCAGGTGTCGGTCTGGCGCAACCCGGAATTGGGCATCACCGTCCCGGTGCGCCCGGACGGCAAGATCTCGGTGCCGTTGATCGGCGATGTCGCCGCTGGCGGCCGCACCCCCGACGAAGTCGCCAAGGACATCCAGACCCGGCTGGCCACGTTCGTGCGTGATCCGCAGGTTGCGGTGATCCTCACCGACCTGCGCAGCCACGAGTACCTGTCACGCGTGCGCGTGACCGGGGCGGTGCGCCAGCCGATCTCGATTCCCTATCGCCAGGGCATGACCGTGCTCGATGCCGTCCTCGCTGCCGGCGGCGTCACCGAGTTCGCCGCCCCGGCGCGCTCGGACCTGTACCGCAAGACAGGTGACAGCACGCGCAGCTACGCGGTTCGCCTCGATCACATCCTCGAGGACGGCGACCTGTCCACCAACTTCAAGGTCGCCCCCGGCGACGTCATCACCGTCCCGGAACGCACGCTATGAACGGATCTTCCATGGACCTGGTGGTGGCCGAGGCACGGCCGTCGGCCGTGGCGGCGATGGTCCCGGTGGCGTTCGAGGAGAGCCGCCGCCATCCGGTGCTGCTGGCTTCGATCTTCGCCGTCATCGCGCTGGCCGCCCTGCTGTTCGGCCTGCTGCTGCCGAAGAAGTACAACTCGGCCACGACGATCCTCATCGAGGAAAGCAACATCATCAAACCGCTGATGGAGGGTCGTGCGGTGCCGACCGGTGTGGTCAGCCGCGCCGGCATCACGCGCGAGGTCGCCTTCAGCGCCAAGGTGATGAACGAGATCCTCAAGACCGGCGGCTGGCTGAAGGCCAATCCGAGCCCGCTGCAGCGGGAGCAGCTGATCGAGCAGATCACCAGCCGCACCATCATCTCCAATCCCCGCGAGAACCTGATCCGGATCTCCTACACCGACACCAGTGCCGAACGCGCGCACGACGTCACCAAGCGCTTCGCCGAGATGATCATCCAGGAAAGCCTGGCCACCAAGGAGCGCGAAAGCCGCGACGCCTACGAGTTCATCGACTCCCAGGTGCGCCAGTACCACACCAAGCTCACCGACGCCGAAGCCAAGCTCGAGGCCTACCGCAAGTCCAACCCCGATGCGCGTCCCGGCATCGACGGCGACGTCAACTCCCGCATCGGCGAGTTGCGGCGCATGGTCGACACCTCGCGCATGGAGCTCATGGACCTGGACTCGCAGGGCAACGCGCTGCAGTCGCAGTTGTCCGGCGAGAATGAAATCAACGTCGTGCAGACCCGTTCCGGCCAGGTGATGGCTCAGATGGCCGAGCTCGAGAACGAGCGCGCCAAGCTGCTGATGAACTACACCGACCAGCACCCCGACGTTGTTCGCGTGCAGCACCAGCTGCGCGACCTGGAAGAGCAACTTCGCCAGGACGAGCTGCGCCAGGACGCGCGCAAGATCGGCGCGCCGACCTCGCTCGATGGCGTCGCCTCGTTCAACCCGCTCTATGGCGAACTCAAGAGCAAACTGGCGGAGAACCGCCGGCAAAGCGCGGCAGTGTCCTCGCGCATCTCCACCAGTCAGCGACTGCTCGACCAGGAACTGAGCCGCAGCCGCCATATCGCCGCGTCCGAAAGCACGCTGGCCGAACTGTCGCGCGACTACGAAGTCAACCGCGACCTCTACCAGGACCTGCTCAAGCGCCGTGAGAATGCCCGCGTCTCGATGAGCCTGGATTCCGAACAGCGCGGCCTGAGCTTCCGCATCCAGGAGCCGGCCAGCTTCCCGCTGCGTGGCACCGGCCTGCGCCTGATCCACGTCGCCGGCGCCGGCCTTGGCGCCGCCGCCCTGGCGCCGCTGGTGCTGCTGATCGGTTTCGTCCGCCTCGATCCGCGCGTGCGCTCGCCGCACCAGATCGAGACGATCGCCGCCCTGCCCGTGATTGGTTCGGTGCCGCGCTACCAGACCGCCCCGGCACGCCGCCTGGGCAACCGGCGCTTCGTGATCGCCGCGATGATCGCCTTGTTGGTCCCGCTGGTCTTCGGACTGGCCCTCGCCCTGAAACTGGTGTACGCCCAATGAGCGCGAACCCGATCTTCGAACGCGAAAGCGCCGTGTCAGACGAACGCAGCAGCCAGCGCTCGATCGCGCCGGCCCCCGAGCCCGTGATGCTGACCTCGTCGCAGCTGGAGGAACGCGCGATCATCCATCGCACCGCGGTTTCGCGTCCGGAGGTCGACGCCTTCCGCGAGCTGCGCACACGCCTGCTCGCCGCTGTCGAAGGCAGCTTCGTGGCACTGGTCGCGCCCGTCAGCAGCGGCAGCGGCGGCAGCTTCGTCGCCAGGAACCTGGCAACCGCCCTCGCCTTCGATGACACCAAGAGTGCGTTGCTGGTCGATTGCGACCTGCGCCACCCCTCCCAGCACGTGACGATGAAGATCGACACGCCGACCGGACTGGTCGAGTACCTGGAGGATCCCGAAGGCGATCTGTCCGATGTGATCTACGAGACCGGCGTCCAGGGCCTGCGACTGATCCCGGCGGGCACCTCGCGCGAGATCGGCGCCGAGTACTTCTCGTCAGCGCGCATGCGCCTGCTGCTCGACTCTATCCGCAGCCGTCATCCCAACTGCTACGTGTTCCTCGACGGCCCGCCGGTACGCGGAACGCCAGACGCGCGGATCCTCGCCGACATCGCCGACGTGGTGATCCTGGTGGCCGGGTATGGGCGCGACACCGCCGCATCGATCGCCCAGGCGGCCGCCAACTTCGATCCGAACAAGTTCGCCGGCGTGGTCTTCAATGAAGGCGTATGAGGGAGCGCGAATGGCCAGGGAACGACGTCACCCGATGGGCACGGCCCGGCGGTCCGCATTGTGCCTTGCGCTGCTGGCGGCCATCCCCGTCGGCGCCGATGCGGCAAAGATCAACTACTCCGTCGGCGGCTACGTCGAGCACAGCGACAACATCGGCCTTACCGAATCCAATCCGGAGAAGGCCGAAACGCTTGGCGCGCTGTTCGATTTCGACCTGAACCAGACCGGCAAGAACACCAACGTCACCGCGCGCGGCGGCTTCGAGTATCTGTACTACACCGGCGACACCTTCGACGACGACATCCGCGCGACCCTGGTCGGCCACCTCGACTGGAACACGATGCAGGACCGCCTGCAGTTCCTCATCGAGGACTATCTCAACTACGAGCCGATCGACGTGCTCGCCGCCAACGCGCCCGACAACCAGCAGCAGGTCAATGTCTTCCTGGCCGGCGCCACGCTTAACCTGCGGCCGGGCGCCGCCACGCGCACGCGCCTGGACGTCCGCTACAACAACTACTACGCCGAGGAAACCGAAGAGTTCAACGGCGACCGCTACAACGCCGCCTTCACCCTGTGGCAGGACACCAGCGCGACCACGCGGATGGCCGGCACCATCGAGGCCAGCCAGGTCGAGTACGACCAGCCCAACCTGGGCGCCGACTATCGTCGTCTCGATACCTACGCGACGCTGAATCGCAACCTGGCCAACTTCGACCTGAACCTGCGCCTGGGCTATTCGTGGGTGGAACTGCTCAGCTTCGACGGCGAACAGTCCTCGCCGCTCGTCCGCGGCGTCCTGACCTGGCGCGCCAGCCCGCGCAGCACGATCAACGGCGCGCTCTACTACCAGTTCTCGGATGCCGCGCAGGAGCTGATCACCCGCTCCGACGACATCGGTTCGCCGACGGTCGTGGCACCGCCACCGAGCGACCAGGCCGCCAACGACCTGCTTATCGGCCCGGACATCTACAAGCAGCGGCGCGTGGAATTCGACTATCGCTTCAGCGGTGAGCGCTACGACTTCGCCATCGGCCCCTACTACGAGAACAACGAGTACCTCGACCCGACCGTCGAAAGCGAAGGCAGCTACGGGCTGGGCCTTGGTGCGACATGGCGCATCCAGCCCATGCTGCACCTGACCTGCCTGCTCTCGCGCAGCTACCGCGATTTCGACACCTTCGATCGCGACGACGACGATTTCGCCGCGTACCTGAGCCTGATCAAGATCTTCACCCGCAACTGGAGCGCGTCGATCGACCTGCGCCACCAGGAACGCAACAGCAACGTACCCGAAGCCAGCTATGACGAGAATGCCGCCATCTTCAGCGTTCGCTATACCCGCTGATGCGGCGGTTGCCGGCAGCGAGGACAGGCGCATCCGGCTGTTGCTGCTGACCGACACGGCGGTGTTGGCGCCGGGCGGCAGCGAGCGGTTCCTGCTGAACCTGGCTTCGCGGCTGCCTCGGGACCGCTACCGGATCACCCTGGTCCAGCTCCACGGCAGCAGCATGCCGGCGAACGGCCAACCGGCCCGCCAGCTGCCGCACGTGCAACTGCGCGCGCTGCCGGTGCATGCGGTCTACGACGCGAGCGGACTGCGCGCATGGAAGGCGTTGCGGTCGATGCTGCGCGAGGAACATTTCGACATCGTCCAGTCCCAGCACGAGAAGGCCGACCTGCTCAACGCGCTGCTTCCGCGGCGCGCTGGCGGCGTGCGCATCTCCAACCGCCGCGACATGGGCTTCAAGAAGAGCGCCCGGCTGGGCCGGGTGTTCCGGCTGCTCAATCCGCGCTTCGACCGCGTGGTGGCGCCTGCAAGGCAGATCCTGACGGGCCTGGCCGAATGCGAGCAACTCGACGCATTGCGCATGGTCTGGATACCCAACGGCGTCGATACCCGACGCTATTGCCCGTCCACCTACCAGTCCCGGCTCGACAGCCGCCGCGCACTGGGACTGGATGAGGACGCCATCGTGTTCGGCTGCGTTGCCCGGCTGACCGAGGTCAAGCGCCATGCCGACCTGATCGAGGCGTTCGCCCGGGTGCATCAATCGCTGCCGCAGGCACGGCTGGTCATCATCGGCGACGGCCCACTGCTGGGCGAGATCCGTTCGCACATTGCCGCCCTGAACATCACCGGAGCGGTGACCCTGCTCAACTTCCGCGATGATGTCGACACGCTGCTGCCGGCGCTCGATGCAGTGGTGCTCGCCTCGTCCAGCGAGGGCATGTCCAATGCCCTCCTCGAAGCCATGGCTTGCGCACTGCCGGTGATCGCCACCGCCGTCGGCGGCAACCTGCACCTGGTCCAGCATGAAACCACCGGGCTGCTGGTGCCTCCGCGTGATCCCCTGTCGCTGGCGGCGGCAATGCAGACCATCGGGCGTTCGCAGCACATGGCCAGGCGCATGGGCATGGCCGGGCGCGCGCGCGTCGAGCGCGAATTCTCGCTGGACGCGATGGTCCACGCCTTCGACCAGCTCTACCGTCACCTGCTGGCCCGGCCATGAACGCGCCGGCCACGCACGCACCGGTGCTGTCCGCGCTCCAGCTTCGCTCCAGCGCCGGGCTCTACGGCGCCGATCGGATGGTGCTCGCGCTGGATCGGCAACTGGCCCGCGCCGGCGTGCGCAGCCGCCTGCTCAGCATCAACAACTACCGCATGCACGGCCAGGCGCTGCATGAGACCGCCAGCGCCGCCGGTCACGACGCGCTGCTGCTGCCCTGCCGCGGTCGCATCGATGCAGGCACCGTCGCCGCGCTGGCCGGGCAGATCTCCGCCGGGGGAACGCGCGCGATCGTCCACAGCCATGACTACAAGAGTGCGTTCTATGCCTGGCTGGCCACGCGCGCGCAACCGGCGCGCCTGGTGGCCACGCTGCACGGCTGGGTCGAGGGCACGTCGTCGCTGCGCCTGTACGCTCGCCTGGAGCTGGCCCTGCTGCGTCGCTTCGATGCGCTGGTAGCGGTGTCGGCCGACCAGGTCGCTCGCCTCGTGGACGCCGGCGTGCCGCGCTCGCGAATCCATTGCATCGACAACGGTATCGACTTCCCGGTCGCCGATGCCGACGGCGCGGCCATGCTGCGCGACGAACTCGGTATCGCCGGCGACGCACGCGTGTTCGCCGCCGTGGCGCGGCTGTCGGCGGAGAAGAACCTGGCGATGCTCCTGCAGGCGTTCGCACCCGTGGCACGGCAGGCACCGGGTGCGGTCCTGCTGCTGGTCGGCGACGGCCCGGAGCGTGGAGCGCTGCAACGACTGTCAGACGAACTGGGCCTGGGCACGCAGGTGCGCTTTCTGGGCAGCCGCGACGACATGGGCGCGATCTACGCGCTGATCGATTGCCTGGTCCTGCCATCCCTGACCGAGGGCATGCCGCTGGTGGTGCTCGAAGCGATGGCCTGCGGCCTTCCGGTGCTGGCCAGCGCCGTCGGCGACATCCCGCGCCTGCTGGCCCACGCCGAGCATGGAAGGCTGGTGCCGGCCGGAGACCGCGACGCCCTGCAGGCGGCGCTGGCCGAGGCGACGGTGCTGCCACGCCGGCTCGACCTTCCGGCGCGCCGGTATGCGCGCGAACACCATGGCGCCCAGGTGATGGCCTCGCGTTACCTCGACCTCTACCTGCGCCTGCAGGAGAAGACGCATGACCGCCGTGCGTCCTAGCTCCGCGCGTCCAGGCCTGCCGCGTGGCGCGAGCGATGCCGCCGCGGGCGAGGCCGCGGCGCAGCCACGTTTCCCGTTGGCCGCGCGGGCACTGAACAGGTCCATGCCGGCAGCACGCGGCCAGGTCCGCGGCGCGGCAACCGCAGCGCCCGCCGCGACCGGGGTGCGCCTGCCTGCCGTGCAGCAGGCGCCCCGGAACTGGCCCCTGTTTGCATTCCTCGTCCTGTTGCCGCTGCAGAACATCACCGCCGGTTACCTGCCCAACGTCGGCGGCGGCTTCAACTTCCTCAACATCATGTTCCTGCTGTCGCTGGCAACCGCCATCGCCCAGCAGGGGCGCCTGGCCAGGGGCGAAGCGGTCAACAGCTGGGTGATGGCGTACAGCGTCTACGCGATCATCTCGATGTGCATCGGCTACCAGTACGTCAGCGCCGCCGAGAACCACCTGAACCAGCTGAAGGACCACCTGGTCGGCCTGTTCGTCCTCTACGTCGTGCAGATGAGCGTCCGCGACTGGAAGGGCGTGCGGCTGGTGGTGCTGGCCACGCTGGTGCCGCTGCCGTACATCGCCAAGGTGGTGTGGGTGCAGCATTTCAGCGTGGCGCGCACGCACTACACCGACGACCTGCGCATCAGCGGCACCTTCGCCCTGCTCGGCGCCAACGAGTTCGCCGCCTTCTGCGTCACCGTCACCATCGTGCTGTTCTCGCTGCTGCTGGCGTGCCGGCTGTCGCGGCGCTGGCGCATGGTGCTGGCCGGCGGAGTCGCCTGCATGGTGCTGGGCGTGCTCTACGCCTACTCGCGCACCGCCTACGTCAGCCTGATCGTCGGCCTGGTGGCGGTGATCCTGGTCTGGCGTGGACGCTGGAAACTGATCCTGCCACTGGTGCTGGCCGCGGCACTGCTGCCGGCGATCCTGCCGGCGTCGGTGGTGGAGCGGTTCGACAGCACCACGGTGGAGGAAGGCCAGCGCGACGAAAGCACCGAATTGCGCATCGAGTACTGGAAGGTGGCCTGGGCCAACTTCCTGCGCCATCCGGTCACCGGCACCGGATACCACACCTTCCATCATCGCGAGATCAACCCCTACGGCAAGGACACCCACAACCTCTACATCCGCACGCTCAGCGAAGGCGGCGTGATCGGCGCGGTGGTGCTGCTGGGGGTGTTGCTGTCGGTGCTGTCGCTGGCGTTGCGGGAGTTGCGACATTCGCGCTCGGGAACCTGGCACTACGCGCTGGCGCTGGGCCTGCTCGGGGCATGGCTGGCGATGGTGATCGCCAACCTGTTCGGCGACCGTTTCACGTATTACCCGGTAGTCGCCTATTTCTGGGCCTACGTGGCACTGGTGATGAAGGCGCGCCACCTGCCACCGGAGGACGTCCCGCGATGACCGCACAGTTGCGATCCTGGCTGCGCTACCTGCTTGCGCTGTGCAGCCACTACAGCGGACTGGATTGGCTGTACCGCCAGGTCAGCGGCGCTGGCCTGGTGATCCTGATGCTGCATCGCCTGCGCGACGAACCGGATCCGTATCCGCTGAGCATGTCGCGCGGCAACCTGCGCCAGATCATCCGCTGGCTGCGTGGCCAGCAGGCACTGGTCGGCCTGGGCGAGGGCCTGCGCGACCTGTCGCCGGCGGCGCCGCAGCGCGTGCGCTATGCGCTCACCTTCGACGACGGCTATCACGACAACCTCGGCCTGATCGATGCCAGCCTCGGCCACGTGCCGGCGGTGGTCTACATCGCCACCGGACACATCGGTGGCGAACCCATCTGGGCCTACCGGCTTGCCCATGCGATCGAGTCGCGCAGCCGCGACCAGATCGACTTGGGCGGCCTGGGCCTGGGCCATTTCGACCTGGCCGAAGCCGACGACCGTTATCGCCTCTACACACTGTTGCCGCCTCGACTGAAGGAACTGGAGCCGGCCGAGCTGGAGGCATGGGTCGACCTGGTGTGCGAGCAGGCGCGGCCGCGCCCGATCCCGCACGAGAGCCGCGAGATGCTGGACTGGGATGACGTGCGCAAGCTGTACGTCAATGGCATCGAGATCGGCGGCCACACCTGCAGCCACGCCATCCTCAGTCGCCTCGACGAAACCGCCGCGCGCGAGGAGATCGGCCTGGCGCACGCCTGCATCACCACCGAACTGGGCATGCCGCCGCGACATTTCGCCTATCCCAACGGCGGCAGTGAAGACTTCGGCGATCGCGACGCGCGGCTGGTGCGCGAAGCCGGATTCGAAACCGCGACCACTTCCATCGAAGGCATCAACCGCCCTGGCGCCGACCCGTACCGGCTGATGCGTTTCAACGTCCACGAAGAGCGTTTCCGGGCGCCCTCCGGACGTCTGTCCAGGGCCCTGTTCTTCAGCGAAACCAGCGGTCTGCTCGGTTGGCTGCGCGGTTGCCGCGCCGCAACCAGCCAGCTCGGCGACAACACCGTGCGGGCGGGGTGATGCCGTGACCACGGACGCCGCAGTGAAAGGACCGTCGAGACTTCCGATCCTGATGTACCACGGCCTGCACGCCGACGCCGATTCGCGCGGGCGATTCGATCCGGTGTACAGCGTGGCGCCGGATGCTTTCGCCCGCCAGCTCGACTGGATCCAGGCACAGGGCTACCGATGTCTCCTGCTCGACCAGGCGATGCAGCAACGCGGCGACCGCGCCGTGGTGATCAGCTTCGACGACGGCGACGTGTCCAACATCGAGGTCGCGCTGCCCCTGTTGCTCGAGCGCGGCATGAAGGCCGAGTTCTTCATCACCACCGGATTCATTGGCGCGAGGGGAATGCTGTCCGCCGACGAGGTGCGCCAGTTGGCAGCGGCCGGCATGGGCATCGGCTCGCACGGCTGCAGCCATGCTTTCCTCGAGGATCTGGACACGACCGCGCTGATGTCGGAACTGGACGACAGCCGCTGCCGGCTGCAGGCGCTCAGCCGCCGCCCGGTCGAGGCGATCGCGCTGCCGGGTGGCCGCGGCGGCGAGCGAGAGCTCCGCGCCGCACAGGCGCTGGGGTACCACCACCTGCTCGGCTCGGTGCCCGGCCCCAACCTGAACGCTCGTGGCGACCGCTTCCTGCAGCGACTGCCCGTCACCCGCAACCTGGGAATGGATGACTTTGCCGCGATGGTGCGCTGGCGCGGCCTGTCGCCGCGACTGCTCAAGGCGCGCCATGCCGCCCTCTCGCTGCCCAAGCGCGTGCTTGGCAACAAGGGTTACGAACGCCTGCGCGAGCGTCTGCTATGACGGCCATGACCATCAGCGCCGAGAGTGTGTTCTGGCTGTGCATCGGCCTGGTTGCCTATGCTTATGCCGGCTATCCGTTGCTGGTCGCGATGTTCTCGCACCGCTACGGACAGTTACCGTTCGAATCGCGGATATGCCCCGCCCTGACGGTCGTCGTTGCCGCCTACGACGAGGAACTGCGGATTGCCGCGCGCATCGACGACATCCTCGCCCAGGACTACCCGCCGCAACGCCTGCAGGTACTGGTGGTCAGCGACGGCAGCCGCGACGGCACCGCCGACGCAGCCGCCATCGGTGATCCACGCGTGCGCGTGCTCGCGCTGCCCCGCAACGTCGGCAAGGCGGCGGCGATCAACGCGGCGATGCGCCATGTCGAAACCGAACTGGTGGCGTTCACCGATGTTCGCCAGCGCTTCGCCCCGCGGGCGCTTCGTGCCCTGGTCGCGCCGTTTGCCGATCCCGCCATCGGCGCGGTCACTGGGGAACTGGTCATTGCTGCCGGCAGCAGCGGCGCGGCGACCGAAGGCGTGGGCCTGTACTGGCGCATGGAAAAACGCCTTCGCGCCGATGAGGCACGACTGGGCTGGCTGCACGGGGTCACCGGCGCGATCCACGCGATGCGCCGGCACCTGTTCCGGCCGATTCCGCCGGGAACCGTGCTCGACGACATGTGGATGCCACTGAAGGTGCTGTGGTCCGGGCACCAGGTGTGGATGGCGCGTGGCTCGATCGCGCACGACCATGCCAGCACCAGCGCCGATGAGGAGTTCCATCGCAAGTTGCGCACGCTCGCCGGCAACTGGCAGTTGCTTGCACGCATGCCGGCGCTGATGAACCCCTTCGCCAACCCGGTGTTCTTCGCCTGGTTCTCGCACAAGTTCCTGCGCCTGCTGGTGCCGTGGGCGCTGCTGCTGGCGCTGGCTGCATCGGCGCTGGCGAGCGGTCCGTTCTACCGGTGGGCGTTCTACGCGCAACTGCTCGGCTACGCCGGCGCCATGATCGGCCTGGGCCTGCCGAAATTCGCCTCGCGCCTGCCGCTGCTGCCGGCCGCCAGTGGCTTCGTGATGCTCAACCTGGCAGCGCTGCTGTCGCTCCCGGCATCGCTGGCCGGGCCATCGCGGTTGTGGCGGAAGCACTGATGGCGCGCATCCTCGCCCTGACCAGTCGCCTGCCCTTCCCGCCGCGCGAAGGACACCAGTTGCGCGCCTGGCACGTGCTCAAGGCGCTCGCCATGCGCCACGAGGTCACCCTGCTCAGTTTCCTTCGCCGCGATGACACGCTCGACGAGGCCGGCCCGCTGCGCGCAATTCTGGCCCGACTGGAGACGTTTCCGATTGCCGGCGAGCATTCCCGCCTTGCGCTTGCGACCGCGCTCCTGCGCGGGACACTGACAACAACACCCTTCCTTGCCGCCAAGTACGACTCGGGCGCCTTGCGCGCGCGCCTGGTCGAACTGGCGAGAGACGCCGACCTGGTCCACTTCGACATGCTGCCGCTGATGGCGCACGCCGATTGCGTTCCGGCGGGAGTTCCGGTCACGCTCAATGCCCACAACGTCGAGCATCACCTGCTCGCCAAGCGGGCGCAGATCGAACCGCGGCTGGCCGCGCGCACGTTCCTGGCCAGCCAGGTGGGGCGCCTGCACGCGTTCGAGCAACTTTCCTGCCGACGCGCCGACGCGATCCTGGCCTGCTCCGACCCCGATGCGGCTTCGCTGCGCGAGCTTGCGCCCGGCCGCGAGGTGGACGTGATTGCCAACGGCGTCGACCTCGACGGCAACCGGCCATCGCCGGCCGCACCGGATCAGTCTCGCCTGGTGTTCGTCGGCCAGATGGGCTGGTTCCCGAACCGCGACGGTGTCGACTGGTTCCTGCAGGCGGTGTTCCCGCGCATCCTCGCCGCCCGGCCGCAGGCGCGGTTCGTGCTGGTCGGAAAGGCCGATGGCTATGAGGTGCCCGCAGCAGTGGCCGGCAACGTACGCCTGGCCGGCTTCGTCGACGACCTCCGCCCGGACGTGCATGCAGCCGCAGTCTATGTGGTGCCGCTGCGCGCCGGCAGCGGAACACGACTGAAGGTGCTTGAGGCGATGGCGCTGGGCAAGGCCATCGTCACCACCACCATCGGCAGCGAAGGAATCGAACTGGAGCACGGCGAGAACGCTCTGTTCGCAGACGATGCGGAAGGTTTCGCCCGCGCCACGGTCGCCCTGATGGACTCACCGGAGCGCGTGGCCCGGATGGGTGCGGCAGCACGGCGGCTGGCGGAAGCGCGCTATGGCTGGGACGCGATCGGGGCGCAGTTGCTCCGTCGCTATGACCGTTTGCTCGACGCGAACACGCCCCGCCACACATCTGCAATCGACGCAAGCTTGGCGTTGGCATCGTCAAGCCGGTCATCTTGACGCCAGTCCGTCGTTGGCTTGCCCCCATGCGACGCACGCGTCTGCGTCATCAAGCCCAAAATTTTGGACACGCTCGGCGCACTGCCGAGAATCAGACAAATCTGATGTGACAGGTAGCACGTGGCTGATGGAATCACGCCGCCGCCTCGGGTGGCCGGATCCACGAAGATCCGTTGATTCCACCAACCTGGATGCCCCTGCTGATGAAGAAGACTTGGCTTTTCATTGCACTTTCTTGCGTTTCCATTGCCGCCAACGCTGCCGAAACCAATGGCATCGGCTATTCCCACGTGGAGCTTGAGTACCGCGACAGCAACCCGCGCCGGGCGGAATACAAGGGGCCCGGTGTCAACGCATCCATCGAACTCGGCAACGGCTTCTTCGCCACCGGCAGCTACGGCCACCAAAAGATCGGCGGCTTCGCCGGGAACAGCCACGTGTCCACATGGTCTCTGGGCGGCGGCTATGCCATGGAACTGGGTAAAAACCTCGACTGGGTCAACCAGGCAGACTATGTCGAACACGATGCCAGCCTGACCCTCGGCAAACTCCCGAACGGCCACAACGTGCGGACCAAGGAAGACCTCTCGGGCTTCCGCGTCAGCAGTGGCTTGCGCGGCCGCCTCACGGACAACCTGCTGGGCCATGCCTACCTTGGCTACCAGGAGCTGGGAAAGGTCCGCAACCAGCTCACCGAATACAGGACCAAGGGCGGCGCGTTTGCCGACCTCGGACTGGAGTACCACTTCAACGACAGCTGGGCCGCCACCACGGGCATCAATGTCTCCGGGGATTTCACCGAGTACACCGCAGGCGTGCGCCTGTCGTTCTGACGCGTGCAAGCGCTGCATTGGCAACGAGCCCGGCCATCGCCGGGCTCGTTCACTGGTCTAGCGCGTCGCCGTTGCCTGCACGGCCCCGCGTGCACGCATGCGGTACTGGATCGTGCCGGCAATTTCATACAGGGCGGTCTGCGTCTTCTCCACTGCCGAAACCTGCGGGAGGAAATAGCCGATGCTGCCCATGGGCACGTAGGCCGAATCGCTGGCGTGCGCGCAGGGCTGGAAGCCGGCGCTGCGGAACGACAGCAGCGCTCGCGGAAGGTGCGCAGCAGACGTGACCAGGCGCATCTGCGCAGGCAAGGTGCCGCGCAGGGCGAACGCGCTTTCCCAGGTGGTGGTCGAGGCGGCTTCGGTGCGCAGTGACGACGCCGGCACGCCCCAGTCTTGCGCCAGTCGGGCCAGCAGCGACGCTTCCTTGATCGCGAACGGTCCACCGCCGGCGATCACCAACGGCGAGCGCGGGTCGGTGCGCCACAGTTCGACCGCGCCATGCAGGCGCCGCCAGCTGGCCTGGGTCAGCGCGGCGTAGTCGTCATCGGCGCGCGGCTCCCCCTCCAGGCCGCCGGCCAGGACCACGATCGGCGTGCCCGGGGCCGTGCAGTGCGCACTGGCAGGAATCCTCGATTCCAGGTCGCCGATCAGCGCATTGGCCGCCAGTGGCGTGCACAGCACCAGCACCGCGAACATCAGCACGATGCCGAGCACGCGCACGGGCGCCCACAGCCGGGACCAGGTCAGCCACAGCAAGGCGGCCAGCAACAGGCCCCAGGTCATCGGCGAGAGCAGGAGGTGGTACATCGCGCCGAAGTCTTGCATGAACGCGGCGCGGGTGCGAGGTGGCTGCGACAGTGTCTAGGCCGAACCGCGACGGCCTCCGCGTTCTACAGGGTGTACCGGGTGAATGACCGCGGGTACACCCTGCCTCCTCTTCGGGATCCCTCATGCGCGCCCTCCCCCGTCGTCACACGCGTCGCCTCGAAACAGCGATGCCAGCCCTGCTGCTCCTGTTGGCGCTACTGACACTCGGTGCCTGGCGCGATGCGTCGGCGGCAGCCACCTATTACGTGCGCACCGACGGCGGCGACGAGAAGCAATGCAATGGCCGCGCCGACGCGCCCTACCCTGGCAGTGGCAACGACGTGGACTGCGCCTGGAAGCACCCGTACTACGCGTTGCCGACCAACGACCGTCCGCGCATCGACGGTGGCGATACCCTGATCATCGGCCCGGGTGACTACATGATCGGCTGGGGCGCGCCGGGGCTGTCGGAGAACAGCATCCGCTGCGACCGCAGCGCCACCTACGACTGTTACCCCGCCGCGCCGCCGAGCGGACCCGACCCCGCCCACAGGACCCGCATCCTTGGCCAAGGCTTCGACAGCGGCTGCAAGGCGCCGCCGAAACTGTGGGGTACCGAGCGGGTGGAGCTGGTGATGAACCTGCAGGACAGCGACAACGTCGAAGTCGGCTGCCTGGAGATCACCGACCGCAGCGACTGCGTCGAATTCCACACCGACAGCGACCTGCGCTGCGAGCGCGACAGTTTCCCGCACGGCAACTGGGCCTCCATCGGCATCGGCGCCAAGCGCTCGCGCAACGTCTGGTTGCACGACCTCAACATCCACGGACTTTCCGGTCGCGGCATCATGGCCGGTGGCCTGACCAACTGGACCATCGAACGGGTCAGGATCATCGCCAACGGCTGGGCCGGCTGGGACGGGGACGTCGGCGAAGGCGAGAGCTCCAATGAGGGCGACATCATTTTCCGCAACGTCGAGATCGCCTGGAACGGCTGCGCAGAGCGCTGGCAGACCGGCGAACCCGTCGGCTGCTGGGCGCAGGAAGAAGGCGGTTACGGCGACGGCCTGGGCACCGGCAAGACCAACGGCCATTGGCTCGTCGAAGACTCGCGCATCCACCACAACACCTCCGACGGCCTCGACCTGCTGTACATGGACGAGTCCAGGACCGGGACTACGGTGGTGCGCCGGGTCTACGCCGCCGCCAATGCCGGCAACCAGATCAAGACCGCGGGCAATGCCTTGATCGAGAACTCGGTGGTGATCGGCCAGTGCGCCTATTTCCACGGCAAGTTCAACATGACCGACGGCGACATGTGCCGCGCCTATGGCAATGCGATCTCGGTCGGGATCGACCGCAAGCACACCGCCACCATCCGCCACAACACCATCACCGGCGAAGGCGACTGCCTGATCCTGACCGCCGGCGGCGACGCGTCCTCGCGCGTCGACATCCAGAACAACGCCCTGGTCGGCCAGCGCGACCTCACCTCCGGCGACAAGGGCGAGATGAGCTGCGGCCACTACGCCGACCAGAGCAAGGCCGTCGTCAACTTCTCCGGCAACGCGTTCTGGAACGTCAAGGACGATCAATGCCCGTCCGGCAACCTGTGCGGCCGCGATCCCAAGCTCAAGGGAATGGACATGGCCGACTTCGACGCCGTCCCGCTGGAAGGCAGCCCGCTGATCGACCACGCCTCGCAACTGTCGGAAGTGACGTCGGACTATCTGAAGCACTCACGCCCGGTCGGCGCGGCGCCCGACATCGGCGCGATCGAAGTCCAGGGCGGACAGGCGGCCGCCCCGGCGGCAGGCGCGGTCGACAGTGGCAGCGAGCCGCAGAAATCGACGGGGGCCGGTGCCGGCGCGACGGGCAAGGACGCACCCGCCGCCAAACAGACGTCGACGATGACCATCGGCGCGATCGTGATCGCGTCGCTGCTCGCAGGCGGGGTTGCCGCGGTGGCGCGCAAGCAGCGACCGCGTCGCGCTGCGTGAGGCTTGTCCGGGCCAGCAACGGGGATGACGCTTTGCAGAGGCTATCGATGACCAGCGCCCCGCATCCGGACGCGAGGTTCGATTAAGGGGCGGAGCAATCCCGGGCCCGGCGGACGACGCCGCTCCACAGCCCGTGCCTATGCCAGGGTTTCGCCGACAGCCGCAGCAGCCTTGCGCTTGAGGGGCAGCATCGCGCGCAGGCGCGAGTCCAGTACCAGCACGGTCAGCAGGTACGGCACGCCGATCAGCAGCCCGCCGAAGATCAACCGCTCCCAACCCGGTCGCAGCTGCAGGTACGACGCCAGCCAGGCACCGGCCAGGCCCGCCGCGAGCGCCGTGGCCGTGGTGGCCAGCGTGCGCCGGTCCGGGAACTGCCGCAGCGACGGCGACACCACCAGGCAATGCGTGACGGCCGCCGCAAGCGAGCTGGCCAGGGTCGCATAGACCGCACCCATCACCCCGTAGGCGGGGATCATCACGAAGTTCAGCGCCGTGTTGAGCAGCACCGAACCGCACATCATCACCAGCACGACCTTGGTGCGCCGCTCCAGCACCAGCCCGTAGCCGCATACCAGCGCCACCGGCAGCAACGCGTTCATCGCGCCCATCCAGGCGAACACCGGCCCGGATGCGGCCTTGCCGTGACCGCTCAGCGCGATGATCGTGTCGGTGCCCAGGCACCACAGCAACAGCGCCACCGCGACCGCGGCGTAGGTCATCGGCATCAGCATCCGCAGCTTGAGCGCGCGGACCGCTGCGGCGTCCTGGGTCACGTAAAGGCGGTTGGCCACCGGCGCGAACGATTCGAACACCGTCAGGTTCATGAACATGTGCACCTGCATCGCCAGCGACGCGCCGACGCTGTAGATGCCGACCACGGCGAAATCGCCGGACAAGCCCTTCAACATCAACCGGTCGATCGAGACCAGAGCCACCGCCAGGATCTCGGTGGCCACCAGCGGCATGCCGTAGCCCATCGACTGCTTGACCGATGCGGTGTCCACGGCATCGCGCGAGAAGCCCAGGTTGCGGTACGCCCAGGCGATGTAGAACACGCTGCCGATGGCCACCGCCAGCAGCTTGCCGCCGTAGGCCGCGGTCGCGCTCTGCTGCACGGCGAGCACCGCCACCAGCATCAGCAGCAACTGCAGCCAGCGCCAGCCGACCCGGGTGAGCATGACGATGCGCGACCGCTCGGTCACCCGCAGCACCGTCTCCACCAGGCTGCCGTAGACCAGCATCGGCGTCATCACCAGCGCCATCCAGAACACCGGCGAGTGGCCGATGCCGTTGGCTTTTCCGTAGCCGATGACGCCCAACGCAACGATCACCCACAACAGCAACGAACCTGCCAGCGGCAGGTAGAACAGGTTGGTCGAGAAGGCGCGCTGGCTGGCGCCGTCGCCGTTGTGCGGATAGAAGCGCTGGATCGAATGCTGCGCGCCCAGCTTGGCGACGGCGACCGCCATCAGCACCCACGTGTCGTAGTAACCGAGGATGCCGAACTGGGTGTTGTCCAGCAGGCGCGTCAGCACCGGGAACGAGACCAGCCCGGCCATGATCACCAGGATGTTGGCGGTCGAATAGCGCAGGTAATGCGTGCCAATGCCAGCCGAACCAGGCGATCCATTGCTCATGTCGATGCAATCTCGTTTGGCGTGCAGGCCGGTTGCCCCGAGATCGACGCCATCCAGTGGCTGATCCGGGCAAACAGCATCTCCCGATGCTTGCGCAGGTAGAAGGTGTGGTCGTACTCGCGCCAGTATTCCAGGCTCACCTGCGGTGAGCGGGCGGCGCGGCCGAGGCAGGCCGCCAGCTGCGAACGATGGTTGAAGTAGGTGTAGGCGCCGCCGGTGAAGACGAACAGCAGTCGGGTATCGCGCGCGACCATGTCGGACAGCATCCTTGCTGCGTCGGCTTTGGCCGGGAAGTCGCGGAAGTCGGCGAGCGAGGGACCGGCATTTCGGCGTGAACGCAGGTAGGCGATGACCTTGGACGGATTGAGGAGCCGCGGCAGCGCGTGGCGCAACCAGAAGCCCTGGGTCGGGTACGCCAGACCGTCGAGCAGGATCGCGCCGGCAACCCGGTGATCGGCCGCCGCGACGTGGAATGCGTCGTCCGCGCCCGAGCACAGGCCGCACAGTACGAAACGTTCGGCGCCGGCATGCTCAGCCAGCAGCGACATGGCCGCGTCGATCTCGCGGCTGCGATGGTTTGCGGCAGCCTGGTCCGACAGCGCGCTGTCGCCCAGGCCCGACTGGTCGAAGCGCATTACCGGATAGCCCTCGCGCGCCAACCTTCGTGCCAGTTCGGCATAGGCGCGATAGGGGCCGATGTGTCGGGTCAGGCCGGCGTTGAGCAACACAACGCCGACACGGGACGGGTTGCGCCCTGCGGGAGTGTCCGCGTGGCCATGACTGATCACACCGACCAGGCCATCGCCGAAACGATGTGCGGTCTCGTCGACGCCGTCTTCTGCACCCGGCAAGGGCATCGCGGTGTCCGCCGCAACGGTCTGGGCGCTTTCCTGCTTGCGGAGGTAGTCGACCTGCAGATTCATCGCGCAGACTCCCATTGCTGCGAAATCCGGGCGACGCTGCGTCGCGGATAAGCCTGGCTGCCGAACTGGGTGGGTTCCTCCCAGCCGGGACGGTCCAGGTCCTCGAGGAGGACCGTCTCCACGGTCACCCCGTGCATGCGCTGGGAATGACTGAAACGCACGATGTCGTCGTCTGCCTGCCACAGCAGCAGGCGCACATGGCTGCCGCGCGGCAGTTGCAACCGGGTGGCATCCAGCGCGCGCAGCGCGCCGAGCAGGGAGGCATCGACGGCGAAGCCAAGCAGTTCATCGGGTTCCGGCTCGTGGCGCGCGTGCGGGTAACGGCCGTTGCCGTAGATCTGCGCGCGATGCTGCTCGTACCATGACTCGACCAGCGCCGTCCCCGACAGTTGCGGGTCCCACAGCACCACTTCGACCGGCTGCGATTTCGCCGCCAGGTGCACCAGCAACGGCAGGGCTGCACTGCGCAGCGCCAGCCACTCGATGCGGTCCGTGCCGGCGCGCAACGCCAGCGTCTGCCGTGCCTGGTCCAGGTCGGCGAGCATGCCGGCCAGGCTCAGTGCGGTGTCCTCGCCTGCCGAGTCGCCGGTCCCGTACCAGTCGAAGCACAGGCTGGCGACGCCGCTGTCGGCCGCCGACTCGGCCAGCACCCACAAGGCACGATGGCTGCGGATCCCTTCCTGCAGCAGCGGCGCGCACAGCACCATCGCGCGACGCTGCGGCCCGGGTTGCGAATGCAGCAGCCCGAACAGCCTCCGCTCGCGAGCGCCGAAGAACAACGGTTCGTGCAGCGGCGCCCGGTTCGTGCCTCCGCGGTTCATGACTCGACCGTCCCGGCGGCACGCAACAGCCGCTTCATCTTTCGCGCCATCTTCGCGCCGACGCCGTCGTTGCCCTCGCTGGCGAACGACGCCGGCAGTTCGGCGGCGATCTGCGCCAGGCTCTGCGTCGCCAGGCGCATCAGCTGGATGCGCACGCCGGTATCCTTGGCCACGCGACTGGACATCTGCACGGCGAGCATCGAATTGCCACCGAGGTCGAAGAAGTTGTCGCCGTCGCCCACCTCCACGCCGAGCAGCTCTTTCCACAGAGTGCGCAGGTAGGCGGCGCGCGCGTCGTCGCGGCCGACGCACACGACGTCGCCGGCAGCGGTCGCAACCGGCTGGACCGGCACGATCGCGGAGTCGATCTGCTCGTCCTGTCCGTGCTGGGCGCGGCGAATCACCTGGCTGAGTGTCTGCACCAGCACCGGCGCCTCGATCATCCCGCGATGGTCGCCCGGAATGGCAATCACCTCGACCGCGCCGACCAGGGCCTCCCAGCCCAGCGCGGGCTTGTCGTGCAGTTGCGGCGGCTGCTCACTGGCGCGGAACAGCACCATCGCAGCCGGGTACGGGCGAACGACATAATCGATGTACGCCCGCATGTGGGTGGCTTCGATCTCGGCATAGCGCACGTTGTGCGGAAGCTCGGCACCGCTCGCTCGCGCCTGCTGCGCCTGCTGCCGCAACTGCCGCGCCTGGATGCGGCCGTTGACCATGCCGCTGATGGTCGCCAGGCGCTGGCCGAACGTTTGCCCCTGCAGGCGCTGCTGCAGACGCTGTACGCGTGCACCAAGCCCGCTCCGGGCCTGCTCGCGATAACCCAGGCCGAACTCGGCGGAGGTATCGATCAGTCCCAGCAGGCCGACACGCTCACCGGCAGCAACCAGTTGCTGCGCGATCTCGTAGGCGATGATGCCGCCCATCGAACCACCGGCCAGGTGATACGGCCCCTGTGGCTGCACGCTGCGGATCTCGCGGACGTAGCGCTCGGCCATCTTCTCCACGCTGGTCAGCGGCGACGTCTTGCCATCCAGTCCCAGCGCCTGCAGGCCGTAGACCGGAATGCCCTGCGGCATCGCGTCGGCCAGCGAACGATAGTTGAGCACGTTGCCACCCACCGCATGGATCAGGAACAACGGCAGCTGGTCGCCCTGCGGACGGATCGGAACCAGCGGCGACCACGGGTCGTGGCCCGACGTCGACGCCGTCGCATCGGCCCGGTGCGCGCCGGCGCGCCGATACTCCTCGGCGAGCGCACGCACGGTGCGTGCCGTCAGCAGCGTCGCCAGCGGCAGGTTGATGTCGGTTTCGCGATTGAAGCGGTGGAACATCTGCACGGCCTGCAGCGAATGGCCGCCGAGCGCGAAGAAATCATCGTCGGGCGTGATCCTCGGATTCCTCAGCAGGTCGCGCCAGATGGCAAGCAGCTGCTGGCCGAGCGGATCGAGCTCGACCGCGACTGCGGCTTCGGGCACTTCGCCGCCCGTCCCGGCGGCGTCGACCGCGGGCGTGGTCTCCACCGGCGCCTTGCCGAACAGCAGCGGCTGGCCGTCGTCGAAGGCGGTCAGCTCCGCCAACGTCCTGGTCGGATCGTTGCCAAGCGCTTCGAGCACCGCGACGTAGCGGTCGCGCAGCAACGCCGTGGTGTCGTCGAGGAATATGTCGGCGTTGTAGATGAAGCCACCCGACAAGCCGGTGTCCTGTTCGACGAACCACAGGCCCAGGTCCTGGGTCGATGCGGTCTGGAACACGGGATAGCGCTCATGCCGCAGGGGACCCCAATCGCACATGCGCTGGCGGATGTCCTGGAACGAGAACAGCGCGTGATAGAGCACCGCCCCGCCCTCGCGACTGCGCACGCTCAACTCGCGGACCAGGTCCTCCAGGCGGATGTCGGGATGAGCAAAGCTGTCGAGCACCACATCCTTGACCTGCTTCACCGCCTGGGCAAACGTCAGGTCGTGGTCCATCTCCATGCGCAGCGGCAGCAGGCTGGTGAAGTAGCCCATGAGGTTCTCCACCTCGGCCGTGTTGCGGCCCCGCACGGGCGTGCCGACGATCAGCTCGCGCAGGCCCGAGGTGCGGCTGATGAGCGTGAAGTACGCCGTCAGCAGCACCATGTAGAGCGTCGCATCGACCTTGAGAGCGGTGTCATGCAGCTTCTGCGTGGTCGCTTCCGACACGACGATGCGATGGGTGACGCCACGCCCGGACATGCCCGGGCGACGCGGCAGGTCGGTGGGCAGCGCGGCCATGCCCGGTCCGGCGGCGCCTTGCCCGGCATTCCCCAGGCGCTCGCGCCAGAATGCCAGTTGCCGGGCGTATTCCGGTCCCTGCAGCCACTGCCGGTGCCAGACGGAGAAGTCCAGGTACGACACCGGCAGTTCCGGCAGCGACGGCTCGCGCTGCTCCAGCTGGGCGGCATAGAGCTCGGCCATGTCGGTGTACATCAGGTCGAACGACCAGCCGTCCCAGATCAGGTGGTGGGTCATGAAGAACCACACATGTTCGTCCGGACCGAGGCGGAACAGGCGCGAACGGATCAGCGGCGAGCGGTCGAGCTCGAACGGTGTCTGGATCAGCACGTCCATGCGCCGCGACACTTCCTTGTCACGCTGCTCGGCGGCGACGCTGCCGACGTCCTCGACGTCGGTGATGTCCAGCTCGACGCGGTCGTGGATGACCTGCACCGGCTCACCGTCGACGATGCCGATGGTCGTGCGCAGCGCGCTCTGGCGCCGGATCATCGCGTTGACGGCGCGCTGGAAGGCAGCCACGTCCAGCGGTCCGCGCAGGCGGTGGGCGGACGGCGTGTTGTAGGTGATCTGGCCGGGATTGAACTGCTCCAGCAGGTACAGACGCTCCTGCATCACCGACATCGGCCCGTGCGACTGGTCGGCCAGGGCGACGATCGGTTCGCGCGGAGGCGCCGCTTCACCGTCGTGCTCGCTGACCAGGCGCGCCAGGCGCGCCACGGTCGGACCGTCGAACAGAGCGCGCAGCGACAGCGAGATGCCCAGCTCCTTGTTGATGCGCGACGTCAGCTGCGCCGCCAGCAGCGAGTGTCCGCCGAGCGAGAAGAAGTCGTCGTCCACACCCACTTCGGCGACGCCAAGGACCTGCGCCATGGCCTGGGCGATGGACCGCTCCAGCGCGTTGCGTGGAGCCACGCGCTCGCCGGCCAGCTTGACGGCCATGTCCGGCACCGGCAGCGAACTGCGGTCGATCTTGCCGTTGGGCAGCAGCGGGATCGATTCGAGGAACATGATGTGCTGCGGGATCATGTAGTCCGGCAGCGAGGACTTCAGGTACGACGCCAGTTCCGCGTCCGCCAGCGCCGCGCCTGGCTGCACCACCGCGTACGCCACCAGGCGGACGTCGCCCGGCCGGTCCTCGCGCGCGACCACGACCGTGCGCGCGACCTGTGGATGCGCGGCGAGCAGCGCTTCGATCTCGCCCAGTTCGATCCGGTAACCGCGCACCTTGACCTGGAAGTCGAGTCGACCCATGTGCTCAAGCACACCGTCGGCGCGCCAGCGGCCACGGTCGCCCGTGCGATAGAGCAGCGGCGACGGCACAGTCGCCGTCGCAGGGGCGAAGGGATCGGCAACGAATCGTTCGCCGGTCAGCTCGGGGCGATTGAGATAGCCCTGGGTGACGCCATCGCCACCGATCCAGATTTCGCCTGGCACGCCCAGCGGGCACAGCTCGCCGCGAGGATCGAGGATCCAGACCTGGGTGTTGGCAATCGGCCGACCGATGTGGATGTCGATCGACTGACCAGCGAGCGACTGCCCCGGCGCGGGCGCGACGATGCGCGCGCAGGTCGACCACACGGTGGTCTCGGTCGGTCCATAGACATTCCAGAGCGATCCGCAGCGCTGCAGCAGCTGCGCCGCCAGATCGACCGGCAGGGCTTCACCACCGCACAGGATCTTGAACGAGGCATCGCCCTTCCATTCGGCGTCGAGCAGCAGTCGCCACGATGCAGGCGTGGCCTGCATCACCGTGGCCCCGCTCTGCTTCAGCAGCGCAGCAAGGGCAACGCCGTCGGCAGCGGTGACGCGATCGGCGAGGATCACCTCGGCACCGACGCTCAGCGGCAGCAGCAACTCCAGCACGGCGATGTCGAACGACAGCGTGGTCACGGCGACCAGTCGGTCATCGATGCCCAGGCCGGGTTCCTCGCGCATGCTGGTGAGGAAGTTGCTGACCGCGCGATGCGGCACCTGCACGCCCTTGGGACGCCCGGTCGAGCCGGAGGTGTAGATCACGTACGCGATCGATTCGGCCTGTGCCGCGGCGTCGTCACGGCCAATGGGCGTGGCCGGCATCGCGTCCAGCTCGGCGTGCAGGCGGTCGAGCGCCAGCACCGGACGGCCGCGAAGGTCGAAGTTGCCCGCGTGCGACTGGGTGGTCAGCAACGCGGCGAGGCCGGCATCGCCGGCCATGTAGGCCAGTCGCTCGGCCGGGAAGTTCGGGTCCAGCGGCACGTAGCCAGCGCCGCACTTGAGCACGCCGAGCAGCCCGGCAAGCATGTCGACGCCGCGGTCGAGCACCAGGCCGACCAGGGCACCACGATGCACACCGCGCGCGCGCAGCAGATGGGCGATGCGGTTGGCGCGCGCCTCCAGTCCGGCGTAGCTGACCGCCTCGCCGTTGAAGCGCACGGCGACGCGATCAGGCGTGCGCGCGCACTGCCGTTCGAAGAACTCGTGCATGCGGCATTCGCGGTCGAATGGCGTGGCCGCAGGCTGCAAGGCCAGCAGTTCCTCGCGCGCGCTCTCCGACACCAGCGGAAGCTTGCCGTAGGCCACGTCCGGTCGCGCCACCGCCGACCGCAGCAGGGTCTCATAGGCGCGCAGCCAACGCCGCACCGTCTCGTTGTCGAACAGGTCGGTGTTGTACTGGCACTCCAGGCGCATGCCGCCGCGCACCTGCACCGCATTGACGAACAACTCGAAGTTATCGTAACTGCGCCGGTTGGTGATCAGCTGCATCGACAGGCCATGGAAGCCCGTGTGCTCCTGGTCGAGCGCCTGGTCGATGTTGAACATCACGCTGACCAGCGGCAGGCGCGCCGGATCGCGCTGCAACGGCAGCTTGCGCAGCAGTGTGCCGAAGGTATAGCGCTGGTGCTCGATGGAATCGAGCAACGTCTCCTGCGCCTGCGCCAGGGCCTGCTCGAAGGGCTGGGACAGGTCCAGTTCGAAGCGCAGTGGCAGCAGGTTGACGCAATGGCCGACCAGGTGATCGTGGCCATCGAGCGACTGCGCCGCCGCGGGGATACCGACGACCACATCCGACTGCGCCGTCAGTCGCGTCAGCAGCCCGGCGAATCCAGCCAGCAGGGTCGCGAACAGGCTGGCACCGTGACGGGCACCGAGGCGGCGGATGGCAACGACGAGTTCGTCGTCGAGGACATGATCCTCGCGGATCGAGGCGAACGTCCGGCGCGGCGGACGCGGCCGATCGGTCGGCAGGTCCAGTATCGGGCCGCCATCGGCGAAGCGCTGGCACCAGTAGGCCTCATCGTCGCGGTAAAGGCTGCACGAGGGATGCTCGGCCTCAGCCAGCGCATAGTCGGCGAACGACTCCGCCGCTGGCAGCGGCTCCGTGGCATGCCCCAAGGCCTGGGTGTACAGCGTGCCAAGCTCGCGCACGATCACCCACCACGACCAGCCGTCGCAGACCAGGTGATGGGCGGTCAGCACCAGCAGGTGCTCTTCGTCCGACAGCTTGAGCAGTTCGGCGCGCAGCAGCAGCCCGTGGTCGAGCACGAACGGCGTTTCGACGACTTCACGCGCGTGCCCGGCAACGCGCGCTTCGCGCTGGTCGGGCGTCAGCCCGGACAGATCGATCGACACAAGGTCGAAGTCCACGCTCTCGGCCACGCACAGCGTCTTGCCATCCGGGCCGAAGTTCGAGCGCAGCACGTCATGGCGGGCGACCAGTTGGCGCAAAGCGGTCCGAATCGCGTCCGCATCCAGGCGGCCGTGGAAGTGCAGCGAGATCGATTCGTTGTAGGCCAGCGATGCATCGCGGCCAAGGCGGTCGGCCAGCCAGACCTCGCGCTGCGGCTCGGTGGTCGGAGCAACGCGGGCCAGTCCACCTTCGGCAAACGGGTCGTAGTCGACGCCTGCGTCGGCCGGACTCGTCCTGTCCAGACTGCCGTAATCAATCCCTGCCGCATTCATGCACTCACCTTCATGTACTTCCCGGGCTGCTCGGGATTGGGAACGAACCACGCTGGCGTGCCATCGGGCTCACGGCCGATGCGCGCACCCGGCACGACCGGCTTGCTCGCATCCATCACCGTGCGCGGAGTTGCGCTGTTGCGCGGCAGGAACTCCATGTCCTGCATCTCGGCCACTGATTCCTTGAAGGCGGTGGCGATCTTCGCGATGTCCTCGTCGCTGTGGGCGGTGGTCAGGAAGCACGGGAAGTTGTCGAGGATGTGGATGCCCCGGCTGCGCATCAGCGCGAACAGCAGGTCCTGCAACGGATGGTTCTCGTGGAAGTGGGTCTTCCAGACCGAAGCGAACTGCTTGACCGACACTGGCGCACCGGCATCGGCGCAGAACGCATTGATGTCGGCGACCATGGCCTCGGTGCGGGCATTGAGGTCCTGCTGCAACGCCCCGCCCTCGCGCTTGAAGTGCTCCAGCACCGCCTTGGCCGCCACCAGCGCCAGCGGATGACGGACGAACGTGCCGGCGAAGTACGTCACGCCAACGGTTGGCACCGAGTCGTCGCCGTACTGCCAGTGGCCGCCATCGAGCGCATCCATGTACTCGCGCTTGCCGGCGATCACGCCGATCGGGAAGCCGCCGCCGATGACCTTGCCGTAGGTCGCCAGGTCGGCCTTGATGCCGAATATCGACTGCACGCCACCGGGGTTGGCGCGGAAGCCGGTGACGACCTCGTCGAAGATCAGCAGCGCGCCATTGTCGCGGGTGATCTGGCGCAGGTCCTTGAGGAACTCGACCGGACGGAAGTCCAGGCGGCGGCTCTGCACCGGCTCGATCAGGATCGCCGCGATTTCGTTGGCGCGCGAACGGATGATCTCCAGCGACTCCGGCGTGCCGTAGTCGAGCACCAGGACGTTTTCGGACGTGTTGCGCAGGATCCCGGGCGCGGCCGGCACCGCACGCAGCGACTTGGTGCCGCGCACGATCACTTCATCGACGATGCCGTGGTAGGAACCGGTGAAAAGCACCACGGTGCTGCGGGCGGTGACGGTACGGGCGATGCGCAGCGCGCCCAGCACGGCTTCCGAACCGGTGTTGCACAGCGCGGCGCGCTCGTGCCCGGTGACCTCGCAGATCAGCTGCGCGACTTCGCCTGCGACCGGATGCTGCGGACCGATCTCATAGCCCTGGTCGAGCTGCCTGCGCACTGCATCAAGCACGAAGTCCGGCTGCCAGCCGAACAGGCTCATGCCGAAGCCGTTGAGCGCATCGACATAATCGTTTCCGTCCAGGTCCTGCACGTGCGAACCCTTTGAGCGCTCGACCACGATCTGGTAGACGATTTCCTTGACCAGCGGGCGGAACCCGTTGACCACGCGCGGGTCGGCCAGGTGGCCGCGATGCGCCTGGGTGTAGTCCTTGGACTTGCGGGTGCGGGCGATGTAGCGCTCGATGAAGGCATCGAGCTTGCGCCGCTGCTGCGGGTTGAGCTCGAACTGGGCGTTGTTGTCGATGCGGGCGATCGCGCCGAAGGCCTTCTTGATGTCGTACTTGATCTGCGGCGCGGCCACGTCCTCGTCGGCCGCATCGGTGGCGGCGGCGGGCCGGGCGGCGGCGGCCGGGGTGGCGGCCGGGGTGGCGGCCGGGGTGGCGGCCACGGGTGCTGCCACGACCGGTGCCGGCGACGTCGCCTGCGCCTGCGCCGGAACGGCCACGGGAGCAGCCACCGCTCCACCCGACAGCAGCGCCAGCTGCTGGGACATCAGCTGCATCTGCTGGGCAATCACCTGGCGGGTGAAGTCGTTGCCACCGTCGAGGGCCGGCATCGCCACTGGCACGGCGGCAGCGACCGCAGGTCCCTGCATCACCGGCGCCGCGGCCTGCACGGGTGCCTGGGGCGGCGCCACGGGCGCTGCCACTTCGTCCGGCGGCAGCTGGGCGTCGATCGCGCTGGCCAGCCGGTCCAGGCTGGAGCAATCACCCATCAGCTGGCGGAAGCCAATCGCCACGGGGAACGTCTTCTGCAGCTGCAACGCCACCTGGGTCAGCATCAGGCTGTCCAGGCCCAGCTCGATGAAGTTGGTATCCGTGTCGGCATCGGCCATGTCGAAGCCGGCGACGTTCTCGAACAGACCGCGCAGCTGGCCGATCAGACGGTCGCGGCGAGCGGAGCCTGCCTCGGGCTGTGCGGGCGCGGGGGCGGCTGGCAAGGCGGACTGCGGCATGACGGGCTCCAGTTTCGGGGTTGTCGCAATAGCGGGATGGGGGATGACGTTGGATGTGGCGTGAGTGACCGCCTCCACCCAATAACGTTGCCGCTCGAACGGATAGGTCGGCAGTCGCAGACGAAGTCGACGCTCGCGCCGGTCGAAGCTGGCCGGATCGATCGCCACGCCCTGGCTCCACAGGCGTCCGCTGGCCGCGCGCAGGTCGCGCAGCTCGTTGTCGGGACTGTCCGAGAGGGTGGAAACCGTGGCCATGCGCTGCTTCTGCACCGCCGGCTGCTGCCGGGCCAGGGCGTTGAGCGTGGCCCGCGGCCCGACCTCCAGCAGCACCCGCGTCGGAACGTCCAGCAGGGTCTGCAGCGCGGGAGAAAAACTGACGGGCTCGCGCAGGTGACGGGCCCAGTAGTCGGGCGAGGTTGCCGTGCCGGCATCGAGCCAGGCGCCGGTAACGGTCGACACCACCGGCAGCGAAGGCGCATTCATCGGCACCGCCGCGACGGCTTCGCGGAACGGCGCCACCACGGCTTCCATCATCGCCGAATGGAACGCGTGCGATGTCCGCAACGCGCGGCAGGCGACACCTTCGGCTTCGAGCTGGGCCTGGAACCGGGCGACGGCTTCGCCTGGGCCGGCAACCACACTGGCCAACGGCGAGTTCTCCGCCGCCAGCGAGACCCCCTCGGGGAGGCGCGCGCGCAGCGAATCGGCCGGCAGCCGCACCGACAGCATCGCGCCTTGCGGCTGCGCCTGCATCAGTGCACCGCGCCTGGCGACCAGTTGCAGCGCATCGGACAGGGTGAACACGCCGGCAAGCGTCGCAGCGACGAACTCGCCGACACTGTGGCCGATCATCGCCGAGGGCATCACACCCTGGCTCATCCACATCCGCGCCAGCGAATACTCGATTGCAAACGTGGCCGGCTGCATGACCGAGGTCGGCAACAGGCGCTGCGCATCTGCATCGAACATCGCCTCGCGCAGGTCGAAGCCCAATGCATCGCGCGCAGTCACGGCGCACTCGTCGAGCGCATCACGGAATGCCGGTTCATGCTCGTACAGGCTGCGGCCCATGCCCGGGTAGGTCGCACCCTGCCCCGGGAACATGAAGACGACTTCGCTCGCCCGCGCCGGGCGGCTGCGCGCCGCCTCGGCCTGCGTGTCCGGATCGCGCAGGGCGCGGATCGCACCTTCGATGTCGTCGGCGACCACGGCGATGCGATGGGAGAACGACTTCCTGCCCACCGCCAGCGTCCAGGCGACATCGGCCAGGTTCTCGTACGCATTGGCCTGCAGGTGATCGGCCAGGCGCGTCGCCGCCGCGCCGAGTGCGGCCGGAGTGCGCGCCGACAGCACCAGCAACTGCGGGCCCCGCGCTGCTGACGACGGCTCCTGCGCCGGCGCCTCCTCCATCACCACATGCGCATTGGTACCGCCCAGCCCGAACGAACTGACACCGGCGCGGCGCGGGCCGCTCTCGCTGTGCCACGGGCTCAACTGCGCATTGACCACGAACGGCGTCGCGGCGAAGTCGATGGTCGGGTTGGCGGAGTCGAAATGGATACTGGCCGGGATGCGCTTCCCGTCCAACGCCAGCGCGGTCTTGATCACGCCGGCCGCGCCGGCGGCAGTCACCAGATGGCCGACGTTGCTCTTGAGCGAGCCGATCCGGCAGAAGCCGGTATCGGCGGTCCCCCGACGGAACGCCCGGGTCAGGCCTTCGATTTCGATCGGGTCCCCCAGCGGTGTCGCCGTGCCATGCGCTTCGACATAGCTGATGCTGCGCGGATCGATCCCGGCGCGATCGTGCGCCATCGCGATCACCGCTGCCTGGCCCTCGCTGCTGGGTGCAGTGAAGCTGGCCCGGTTGCTGCCGTCGTTGTTGAGCGCGGCGCCGCGAATCACCGCGAACACGTGGTTGCCGTCGGCGATCGCGTCCGACAACCGCTTGAGCAGCACCACCGCGGCGCCGTCACCGAACACGGTGCCCTTGGCATTGGCGTCGAAGGTGCGCGTGTGCCCGTCCGGGGACAGCATCGAACCTTCCTGATAAAGGTAACCACTGCGCGGCGGACAGGTCACCGCGATGCCGCCGGCCAGGGCCATGTCGCACAGGCCGGACTGCAGGCTGTCGACCGCCTGGCAGATCGCAACGAGCGAGGTCGAGCACGCCGTATTGAGGCTGATCGCCGGGCCGTTGAGGTTGAGCTTGTGGGCGACCCGGGTCGCGATGTAGTCCTTCTCGTTGCCGAGCATCACCTGCAAGGCACCCACGCGGTTGATCAGCTCCGGATGGGAGGACGCGTGGCGCTGGAAGTAGGTCGCGTTGTTCATGCCGGCGAACACGCCGACCGGCACGGTCGTCGCGTCGGGCGCATGACCGCCGCGCTCCAGGCATTCCCAGCACAACTCCAGGAAGATGCGCTGCTGCGGATCCATCAGTTCGGCTTCACGCGGGCCGATCCCGAAGAACGCGGCGTCGAACATCTCCACGCCGTCGATCACGCCGCGCGCGGCGACGTAAGCCGGATCGCTGCGTTCGGCGACGCTGACCGCCGGATCGAGTTCGTCGATGCGGAACTTGGTGATCGAATCGCGGCCTTGCAGCAGGTTGTCCCAGAAGCCCTCGACGTCGTCGGCGCCGGGGAAGCGCCCGGCCATCGCGATCACGGCGATCGGTTCGCTTCTTTCTAGGGCGCTGCGGTCCAGGGCGCGCGCTTTCACGGCCGGCTGGCGCCGCGCACCTGCGCTGCCATCGATGGCAGCGGCGAGTGCCGCGACGGTTGGATGCTGGAAGATCGTGGTCGCGGCAACGCGGGTGATGGCGGCCGATGCGGCGTCCTGCCAGCCCTCGTTGCGGATCTGTTCGGCCAGGCGTACCGCCAGCAGCGAGCTGCCGCCGAGTTCGAAGAAGTTGTCGAGCCGGCCGACGCCCTCGATGTCGAGCAGGGCGCCGTACGCCTCGCAGATCCGTGTCTCCAGCGGCGTCGCAGGTGGCGCGTAGTCGCAGGTCAGTTCCGGGCGGCGACGGTCCGGTGCCGGCAGCGCGCGCCGGTCGACCTTGGCGTTGGCGGTCAGCGGAAGTTCGTCGAGGCAGACGTAGCGGGTCGGCACCATGAAGTGCGGCAAGCTTGCGGCCAGGTGCGCACGTAGTTGCTGCGGCGTCGCGCCATCGCCGGTCGGGGCGGCGACGAAATAGGCCACCAGGCGCTTCTCGCCGGGAAAATCGGCACGCGCCTCGACCACGCAGGACGCCACCGACGGGTGACGCGCCAGCACGGCCTCGATTTCCGTCAGCTCGATCCGGTAGCCGCGGATCTTCACCTGTGCATCGGTGCGACCGACGAACTCGAGCAGGCCATCGGCGCGATAGCGGACATGGTCACCGGTGCGGTACAGCACCTCGCCCGCAGCGCCGAAGGGATCGGGCACGAAACGCTCGGCATTGAGCTCGGGGCGGTTGAGGTAGCCACGGGCCACACCGGCTCCGCCGACGCACAGCTCGCCGATCACGCCGACAGGCACCAGCTGCCGGCGCGGATTGAGCACGTAGACGCTGGTGTCCTCGACCGGGCGGCCGATCGGGATCGAAGACACCTCCGCCGTCAACGCCGGAATGGGATACTGCGTGCACAGGATGGTGCACTCGGTCGGCCCATAGCCGTTGCCGATGCGAAGCGACGGTGCCAGCGGCTGCATGCGCCGCACGTGGTCGGCGGACAGCGATTCCCCGCCGATGAGCAGGTCGCGGAAGCCGACGAACAGTTCCGGTGACTCGTCGACGACCGCGTTGAACAACGCCACGGCCATCACGCCTGCGTTGGGCGCGTGCTGGCTGATTATGCGGGCCAGGCCGGCAATGCTCGGCACCGCTTCCTCGTTGACGACGACGACACCGCCGTTGAGCAGTGCGCCCCAGATTTCCAGGCCGGAGATGTCGAAGCCCAGCGGCGCCGCATGCAGCAGCCGCGTCTGTGCATCCAGTGCCATGTAATCGACGCCGTGGGCGCGTCGCAGCAGCGAGCGGTGGCGAACCTCGACTCCCTTGGGCGTGCCGGTCGAGCCGGAGGTGAACAGCACGTACGCCAGCGAATCGGCATCGGTGCCGCAGTCGCCGTCCCATGCCGGCTCATCACCGTCCACGGGCACGCGGGCCACGCCGTCAGGCAGCGGCAACGCGGTGCTGTCGGCAACGACGACGGCATCGACCCTGGCATCGGCCAGCATGAACGCCACGCGCTCGGCCGGCAGCGACAGCTCCAGCGGAAGGTAGGCGGCACCGCACTTGAGCACGCCGAGCAGGGCAACGATCGAATCGACCGAACGCGGCACGGCCATGCCCACGACCTGCCCGGTCGTGATGCCGGCGCTGCGCAACCGGCTCGCCAGCGAGCCGGCGCGACGATCGAGTTCTGCGTAGGTCAACGACGAACGCGAGTCGACGACCGCCATCGCATCCGGCGTCTGCGCGCGGACCTCGGAGAAGCGGTCGTGGACGGTACCGTCCCGGGTCCGTGCAGCCGGGGCGGTACTCCACACGCGCAGCTGTCGCTCGCGCTCGTCGGGATCGACCACTTCGACGGCGTCGCAGGACAGCTCGGGAGAGGCCACGACGGCCTCCAGCGCCCGCAGTACGCAACCGGCCAGCAGCGTCGCCGCGGCGAGCGAGAGCGGAGACTGGAACACGACTTCGAGGATGGGTTCGGAACCCGGCCGCAGGCACCAGGTCGAAGCGGCGCCGTCATGCGCCTGCCCTTCGGCGACACTGGCCCACACTACCGGCGCGGCCTGTCCGTCGACGAGACCGGCCTGCCCGATGCGCGAGCTCAGTGACGACAGTGGGCCGGCAACGCCGATGCGCGCCTGGCGTGCGCCATCAGCGCCGACCACGCGCACCGTTACCTCTTCAGCGCCGCTCAAGCGCGACTCGACCAGCGCCAGTGCCGCCGCGAGCCGGCACGGCGTGTCTGCCGCGTCCGCGACCTGCGCGTTGCGCAGTGCCTGCGCCAGCGACGCGTCGACGGCAAACTCCAGCGTGCCCTGTTGCTGCCCGGCCAGGCTGGCCACCGATTGCGGCAGCACATCCAGAAGCGATGAGTCGAAGGCATCGGGGAAACCGCCCGTGCGAACCTGCGACGCGACAATCGTTCCAGCCTGCGTGCTCATGCAACTTCGCTCCCAAGTTTCGTCAAGCAACGAACGCTTCCTGCGCCGCCGATAGCCATCACGGAAAAATCCAGCACGAGCGGCCGACGGCTTGCTTGCGTCATCCGCACCTGCGCCATATCGATTCGGATCAGCTGGTGGGAGGAAGGGCCGAGGCCACGCATCGTGGGCGGTTTACTGCCACGGCTGGCGCATCGGCGCGTAACTCCGCCCCCGGACGACACCCGCTCCGGCTCCCTGTCCCGCAAGACGCGTTCTGGTGGAAACGCAGACACCCACCGGTCCTTCCGCCCCAATCATCTGTACCAACGGTTCGCGCCGCTTTCAGCGGCCATGCAACCGGCGACGATGCAAGGGAAGAAAACACAGGCTAGGATTAGCCTGACCCGGGGGGCTTCCATGAGTCAGGACTTCGCGCTCTTGTACTACCAGCTCGGCCTGGAGCCGGGCTGCAGTCTCGAAGACCTCAAGCGCGCCTACCGCGTGCGTGTCGGCGAACTTCATCCCGACCGGCACCTGGACAAGCCAGCATCGAGCGACGCGCACCTGGCGCTGACCGAGCTCACCGCCCTCTACTCCAAGGCCATCCGCTTCCATCGCATCCACGGACGCCTGCCCGGCGCCGCGCCCAAGGTCACGGTCCATGCCGCACGCGGCTACGAAGCTGCTGCGCCTGCCGTCGGCCCACGAACCGCAAGCCCTGCCGTCCACGTGTCGCAAAACCGCAACACACCGGCGCTGGCGACGATCACGGTGCTGGCGCTGATCGTGATCATGGTCGCCCTGCACTGGTCGGAGACCCAGGTGGCCAAGAAGGCCGAAGAAGACCTCCAGGCCCAGCAGCAGACCGTGCGCACCGCCGGCACCGACCAACCAACCCTCGAACTGGGGATGGAAGAGGCCGCGGTCATCTCCATCCAGGGCGCGCCGGTGCTGGTCCAGGACAACGTGTGGAATTACGGCTCGTCCTGGGTGCGCTTCGAGGAAGGGCACCTGGTGGACTGGAGCAGCGTGCCGCCGAACCGGCTGATGACGCTGACGCCCAGGCCGGCGCGCGAGGAAGCCGAAGAATAGGCCCGCTGGCCGTCTGCCGCCGTCAGCGGGCTCCGCGCTGGAACAACACCACCTCGACCGTCTGCAGCAGGATGATCAGGTCGAATGCCAGGCCGTGGTTCTTGACGTAGAACAGGTCGAACTTGAGCTTCTCTTCGGCGTCGCGCACCGACGCCCCATAGGGGTAGCGCAGCTGCGCCCAGCCGGTCAGGCCCGGTTTCACGCAGTGGCGCACGGCGTAGTAGCGGATCTCGCGGCTGAGCATGTCGACGAACTGCGGACGCTCGGGCCTGGGGCCGACGATGCTCATCTCGCCGCGCAGGATGTTGAACAGCTGCGGCAGCTCATCGAGCCGTACCAGCCGGATGAAACGTCCGACACGCGTGGTGCGGTCATCGCCGGTCTGCGCCCAGCGCGCGACCCCGTCGGTCTCGGCATCCACGCGCATGCTGCGGAACTTGATCAGTTCGAACGGCCGGCCACCTTCGCCGATCCGCGTCTGCTGGTACAGGATCGGGCCGGGCGACTCCAGGCGGATGCACAGCGCCACCAGCGCCATCAGCGGCCAGGTGACCATCAGCAGCGCGCTGGCAGCGAGCACATCGAAGAAGCGCTTGTTCATGCAGCGCGACGTCGAATGGTCGAAGCCGCCGGAAAACACCAGCCAGGACGGATCGACGAGGTTGGTGGTGACGATGCCGGCTTCGCGTTCGAAGAACGTCGACAGGTCGGTCATGGTCACGCCGCGTTGCACGCAGGACAGCATCTCGTCCATCGGCAGGCCGCCGCGTCGCTCGTCCGGAGCCACCACCACCTCGCTGATCTGCAGGCGATGCGTCAGTTCGGCCAGTCCGTCGACAGGGGACACCAGCAGGTTGGCGGGTACCGCGGCTTCCTGACCCGGAATCGGCACATAACCGACCAGGGTGAAGGCACGGCGGTCACTGTTGCGGCGCAGCCGGTTGTTGATCAGGTTGGCGTTATGGCCGGCACCAAGCACCAGCACGCGGCGCCGGAACAGGTCGCCGGCAAACACCTGCAGCACGCCCAGGCGCAACAGCGACATCCCTGCCAATGCCAGGACCAGGGCGATCACGATCACGCCGCGACCGATGTACGCCGCAGGCACCAGGTAATACAGCACCATCAGCCCGATGCCACCGATGGCGAACGAGACAAGCATCCGCAACGCGAACTCGAAACGGTTCAGGCGCACGTGCACTTCGTACAGGCCCAGCGCCGCCATCGAGGTGGTCACGAACAACGCCACCATGAAGGCCCTGACGGCGAGGTTCTGGGAAAATATTTCGTGGCCTTCCGGATCGTTCATGAAACGCAGCCACGCCGCGCCAGCCACCGCCGCCATCACCAGCAACAGTTCCAGCACCCAGATGAGCGTCAGCGCCCGGTTCTTGAGACTTGCCTTGCCGAAGACCATGAAACCGCACTCCCGCGGGGGGCATGCAAGACCCGATCATTGCGGGCTGCATGCGGTTGACGCACACGCTGCGTGGGGGCTCCAGGGCATCGGGTGCCGAGGGAACCGTGCATTGCGTCGGGGGTGTGGGCCGATGCCGCGGGACGGCGATTGCCATCGAGCCGCCAGTCGTTGCCTATCCCCCCAACGACGAACTCACGACACGTACAACGCCGGCTCGGCGACCACCCGGCCACCGACCGGTCGCAACCAGACGCCTTCGATCACCGCATCCACCGGCGCCGCCACGGCGGCGGTCCAGCGCGCACCGATCTCCAACATCGACAGGCGCACCGGACCGGCGTTGTCGGCGGTCGACGCGGTCAACGGCAGGACCGCGCCGTCGGCCGCGACAAAAGCAGTCATTTCCCGTTCCAGGCCGATGCCTTCGGCCTTGAGCAACGCTTCCTTGCGCACCCACAACGCCAACAGCTCACGGCTGTAGAGCGGCTCGCGCAGTCCGGCGAGCTGGCTCGCCTCGACGGCGTGGCAGACGCTGGTCGATACCTGCGGCAGTTCGCCCGCGCGCAGCGACGGTTCGATGTCGATGCCCACCGGCCCCATCGCGCAGACGGCGAAGGCCGCCACGCCGTCGGCGTGGCTGAGGCTGGTGTGCAATGCCATTCCGGGCAGGCACGGGCCTCCGCGCTCGTCGCGCGACAGCGGCACGTCGGCCGCAGGAATTCCAAGCACGCCCGACAGCACCATCCGGTGCAGGGCGTAGGCGATGGTCAATGCCTCGCGGTCGGCGGGCACGCGCCGATGCAGCACGCGCGTGCGCTCAGCCGGGTCGAGCAGGTACCAGGCTTCGTCCAGCCATGACTGCCAAGCCTCGAGTTCGGCGAACGCAACCACGCACGAGCGCGCCCGCGAGGGCCGCAAGTCCGGCGCTTCGGGCATGGCACCAGGCACGCCGAGCGGACGTACGGGGACGATGAGTGTCATTTGAAAGCCCGCGTCATCTGACGGCCCCTGTCATTCCAGCAACCCCTGCCATCACTTCCCCCTGCCCGGCCTTGCGCCAGCTGCTTGTCGCTACGACTACCCTCAACGCGGGAGCGCACGCGCTCAGGCCATGGCGCCGAGAACGGGCAGTCCGGGGTCCCCGCGTGTCCCTTCCGCGTCCTGTTTGGGCCCCGCCGCGCGTTATCTGCTGCGAGGCCGGATATCACCACCGTGATGTCGCCTCCCCCAGGGGCCAACATGCGCGAACGCCAGCACACCCATCCGTCCATGCCATCGCGCGGCGCGTGCCGCGGCGACGCCTGAGCACCCGGGACGTCATCGATATGGACACCACCGAATTCGAGGGTGCGCAGGTTCTCGGAGCGCGCCGTGAAGGACGCGGCGCCGATGGCCGCGCGGCCGCGCACGGCGCGAGCGCGGCATCTTCTCCGGCGACATCGGCGCCGACGTCGCTGCAGACCGTCAAGGTCGGCGTGGTTGGCCTTGGCTATGTCGGTTTGCCGCTGGCGGTCGCGTTCGCGAAGTATTTCGACACGGTCGGCTTCGACATCAACGCCGACCGCGTCGAGGAACTGCGCCAGGGCAAGGACAGCACGCTGGAAGTCGATCCGGCCGAGCTGGCCGGCGCGCCCCGCCTGCGTTGCAGCTGCGACCTGTCGGAGCTTCGCGAGTGCAATGTCTACATCGTCACCGTGCCTACACCCATCGACGCCGCCAAGCGCCCGAATCTTGGCCCGCTCGCGCGCGCCAGCGAAACCCTCGGCAAGGTGCTCAAGCACGGCGACGTGGTCGTCTACGAATCCACTGTCTATCCCGGGTGCACCGAAGAAGTGTGCGTGCCGATTTTGGAGCGATCGTCGGGTCTGGTGTTCAACCGCGATTTCTTCGTCGGCTACAGCCCGGAGCGGATCAACCCAGGCGACAAGGACCATCGCCTGACCTCGATCCTCAAGATCACCTCCGGTTCGACGCCGCAGGTCGCCGACTTCGTCGACCAGCTCTACGGCTCGATCATCGAGGCCGGCACGCACAAGGCGAGTTCGCTGAAGGTCGCCGAAGCGGCCAAGGTGATCGAGAACACCCAGCGCGATCTCAACATCGCGCTCATCAACGACCTGGCGATCCTGTTCAACAAGCTCGGCATCGACACGCTTGAAGTGCTGCAGGCGGCCGGCACCAAGTGGAACTTCCTGCCGTTCCGGCCGGGCCTGGTCGGTGGCCACTGCATCGGCGTGGATCCCTACTACCTGACCCACAAGGCGCAGGAGATCGGCCACCACCCGGACGTGATCCTCGCCGGTCGCCGCACCAACGACGGCATGGGCGCCTACATCGCCAGCGAAGTCGTGCGGCTGATGGTGCGCAAGGGCATCAATCCGGTGCAGGCGCGGATCCTGATCCTGGGCCTGGCGTTCAAGGAGAACTGCCCGGACCTGCGCAACACCCGCGTGGTCGACATCGTCCACGCGCTGCGCGGCTACAACGCCAACGTCGACGTGCACGACCCCTGGGTCGAAGCCGGCGAAGCCAATGCCGAGTACGGCATCACTCCGATCGAAGCTCCCGCGAACGGCGAGTACGACGCGGTGATCGTCGCCGTCGCCCATCGCCAGTTCGCCGAACTCGGCGCGCAGGGTGTAAGGGCGCTCGGCAAGCCGGTATCGGTGCTCTACGACGTCAAGTACGTGCTGCCGCGCGACGCCGTCGACGGCCGGCTGTGATTTCGCTTTCCACCTTTGATCATTTCCCTTTCGGAGATCCACTGCGATGAAGGTCCTCGTTACCGGCACGGCTGGATTCATCGGCTCGCATGTCGCATTGGAACTGCTGCGGCGCGGTGACGAAGTGGTGGGGTTCGACAACCTCAACAACTACTACGACGTCGGCCTGAAGAAGGCGCGACTGGGGCGCTTCCTCAGCCATCCCCGCTACACGCACCTGCACGCCGACCTGGCCGATCGCGACGCCGTCGAGGCCGCGTTCGAGCGCCACCGCCCGCAGCGCGTGGTGCACCTGGCCGCGCAGGCCGGCGTGCGTTATGCCGCGGAGAACCCGCACGTCTACGTCAGCAGCAACGTCACCGGTTTCCTGCACGTGCTGGAGGGCTGTCGTCGCCATGGCAGCGAGCACCTGGTGTTCGCCTCGACCAGTTCCGTGTACGGCGCAAACACGGCGATGCCGTTTTCCGAGCACCAGCCCAGCGAGCATCCGCTGACGCTGTACGCGGCGACGAAGAAAGCCAACGAGCAGATGGCGCACAGCTACGCGCACCTGTACGGAATCCCGAGCACGGGCCTGCGCTTCTTCACCGTTTACGGCCCGTGGGGTCGTCCGGACATGGCGCTGTTCCTGTTTACCAAGGCCATCCTCGCCGGCGAGCCGGTGCCGGTGTTCAACCATGGCCGGCACAAGCGCAGCTTCACCTACATCGACGACATCGTCGCCGGCGTGGTGCGTGCACTCGATCGGGTCCCGACAAGAGATGATGCCTGGCGCGGTGAATCGCCGGACCCGGCCAGCAGCGGCGTCGCCCCATATCGGCTGTACAACATCGGCAGCCGCGAAAGTGTGGAGCTGCTGCGCTACATCGAAGTACTGGAGCAATGCCTGGGCCGCAAGGCAACACTGCAGATGCTTCCGCTGCAGGCAGGCGACGTGCCGTCGACCGAAGCGGACTGCAGCGACCTCGCCCACGACATGGGCTACAGCCCGCAGTTCACCGTCGAGGAAGGCGTGGAGAATTTCGTGCGCTGGTATCGCGACTACTACCACCTCGGCGCAGCAGTGCCGGCAAGGCAGTACGCGTAACCGCCCTAACCGTCATCCCGGCGAACGCCGGGATCCAGGCCCGCACCGCATCAGCACAGTCACCGTCATCCCGGCGAACGCCGGGATCCATTCGCTGTTGATCGCGAATGACCCAAAGCAAAAGGGCCGATGGTTTCCCATCGGCCGCATCTGACCCAAAGCAAAAGGGCCGATGGTTTCCCATCGGCCCTTCGCTTTCTTGTGTGGCGCGCCCGGAGAGATTCGAACTCCCGACCACCAAGTTCGTAGCCTGGTGCTCTATCCAGCTGAGCTACGGGCGCTGAGTTGAAAAATTATGACGGCTCGTTTTCGATTCGTCAAACATTTTTCGAACATTTCCCTGTCGATTCATTCGCCGTAATGGCGAAGATCTTCAGGTTCCGCAAAACCCCCGAAGGTGTCTTGCGGCTGGCGAAATCCGCGGCTCCGCGCATCGCATGGAAGCAACCATGTCGACGCGTTCTCAGGGGTGCATTGCACGTCCTGCGGAACCCGGGTCTCGCCGGTGGAACTGGCGGAGACTGAGGGATTCGAACCCTCGATGGAGCTTTTGACCCCATACTCCCTTAGCAGGGGAGCCCCTTCGGCCTCTCGGGCAAGTCTCCGCGAAAAACTCCGATCCGATACAGCTCGGTTCGGCGCGGGCGCAAAGCATAACGGCTCGCCCCGCGCACGGCAAACAATTTGTGTCAGCCGTCGGTCAGGCGTCGGTATTCTTGCCCGCATCGTCAGCGGGCTCTTCGCCGCGCTGGATTCGCTGGTAGATCTCTTCGCGGTGCACAGCGACATCTTTCGGTGCAGTAATTCCGATACGCACCTGGTTGCCCTTGACGCCGAGCACGGTGACAGTCACCGAGTCGCCGATCATCAGGGTCTCACCGACGCGACGCGTCAGGATCAGCATCTAACATCTCCTATGACCGGCAGATCCACCGCCGGCAAATGGGCGCTCCCGGGAGCGCCTCCAGTTCTGTACACAAACGTGAACCATCTTAGCGGCCGGTCAAACGTGACCGCAACCGCAGAAGGTCACTATTCTCGTTCAGCTAAGCTTGCCTTCGACCCAACCTGCAACGCCTGCCAGCGCCTGGACCAGCGCCGGGCCATCATCGCCGCCGCCCTGGGCCATGTCGGCACGACCACCGCCCTTGCCGTTGATCTGACTGGCCACATGCGCCAGTAGTTCCCCGGCCTTGACCTTGCCGGCCGCGGCACCGTTGACGCCGGCGACCAGGGCCGCCTTGCCGTCGTTTGTGCCGGCCAGCACGATCACGCTGTCGCCGAGCTGCTGCTTGAGGCGATCGACCGCATCGCGCAGTGCCTTGGCGTCGAAGCCCTCCAACCGCGTGGCCACGACCTTGATCGCGCCGACCTGCGCCGCCGAAGCGCCCAGGTCGGAGGTCGCGCCGGACGCGGCCTTGGCCTTGATCGACTCGAGCTCGCGCTCGAGCTTCTTCTGCCGCTCGAGCAGGCTGCGCAGCTTGTCGGCGACATCCGCCGCGTTGCCGCCCAGCAGGCTGGCCGCTTCGTCGAGGCGACGCTCTTCCTCGGCGACGAAGTCCAGCGCGCCCTGCCCGGTCAGTGCCTCGATGCGGCGCACACCGGCGGACACACCGCCCTCGGAAACGATCTTGAACAACCCGATGTCACCGGTGCGTGACACGTGCGTGCCACCGCACAGCTCGGTGGAGGTATCGCCCATGCGCAGCACGCGAACTTCATCGCCGTACTTTTCGCCGAACAGCGCCATCGCGCCGAAATCCAGCGCTTCCTGCATGCCCATGTGGTGCACTTCGGCAGCATGGTTGCGGCGCACTTCTGCATTCACGCGACGCTCGATCTCGGCCAGGTCGCCGGCACTGACCGGTGCGAAGTGGGCGAAGTCGAAACGCAGGCGATCGGGTGCCACCAGCGAACCCTTCTGGGTGACATGGTCGCCCAGCACGCTGCGCAGTGCCGAATGCAGCAGGTGCGTCGCCGAATGGTTGAGCACGGTAGCAGCGCGACGCACGTCATCGACGCTGGCACGCACGCGATCACCGCGCTTGAGCGAGCCACTGGCAAGGTTGCCAACGTGGCCATGGAACTGGCCGGCGAACTTCTGCGTATCGCGGACGGCAAAGCGTGCCGCGCCGGCTTCAAGGTCGCCGGTGTCGCCGACCTGGCCGCCGCTTTCGGCGTAGAACGGCGTGCGATCGAGGATCACCACCGCATCGTCGCCGGCGTCGATCTGGTCGACCGGGCGACCATCCTTGAGCAGCGCCAGCACTTGCAGGTCGTCCGCACGCAGTTCGTCGTAACCCAGGAAGCGGGTCGGCGACAGCTGCGCAGCCAGCTCGGCCGGCATCGTGGTGGCGTTGCCGAACTTTCCGGCCTCGCGCGCCTTGCGGCGCTGCTCTTCCATCGACTGGTCGAAGCCGGCCATGTCGACCGACAGGCCGCGCTCGCGCGCGATGTCGGCGGTCAGGTCGACCGGGAAACCGTAGGTGTCATAGAGGCGGAACGCGTCGGCACCCGGAATCACACCAGTCGAGCGCGAAGCCACGTCATCAAAAATGCGCATGCCCGAGTCGAGCGTTTCAGCGAAGCGCTCTTCCTCGGCCAGCAACGCGCGCTCGACGAACTCGCGCTTGGCGGTCAGTTCCGGATAGGCGTCGCCCATCACCTCGACCAGCGGCGCGACCATGCGGCTGAAGAACGGACCCTTCTGGCCCAGCATCCAGCCGTGGCGCAGGGCGCGACGAATGATCCGGCGCAGGACGTAGCCACGGCCTTCATTGCTCGGCAGCACGCCGTCGACGATCAGGAACGAACACGCGCGGATGTGATCGGCGATCACGCGCAGCGACTTGTTGTCCAGGTCGGCGGTCGAGGTGAACTCGCCGGCCTTGGCGATCAGGTGGCGGAACAGGTCGATCTCGTAGTTGCCATGCACGCCCTGCAACACGGCGGCCAGGCGCTCCAGGCCCATGCCGGTGTCGACGCACGGTGCCGGCAACGGCACCAGGGTGCCGTCGGGCTGGCGGTCGAACTGCATGAACACCAGGTTCCAGATTTCGATGAAACGGTCACCGTCCTCGTCCGGCGAACCCGGCGGGCCACCGGCGATGTGGTCGCCATGGTCGAAGAAGATCTCCGTGCACGGACCGCAGGGGCCGGTGTCGGCCATCTGCCAGAAATTGTCCGAAGCGTACGGCGCGCCCTTGTTGTCGCCGATGCGGACGATGCGCTCGGCCGGGATGCCCATCTTCTGGTTCCAGATGGCATAGGCCTCGTCATCGGTGTGGTAGACCGTGACCAGCAGGCGCTCGGCCGGCAGCTTCCAGACCTTGGTCAGCAGCTCCCAGGCCCACGCGATCGCGTCTTCCTTGAAGTAGTCGCCGAACGACCAGTTGCCCAGCATCTCGAAGAAGGTGTGGTGACGCGCGGTGTAGCCGACCTGGTCGAGATCGTTGTGCTTGCCGCCGGCGCGCAGGCAGCGCTGCACGTCGGCCGCGCGCACGTAGCCGGGCTTCTCGCTGCCGAGGAAGACGTTCTTGAACTGGACCATGCCCGAGTTCGTGAACAGCAACGTCGGATCGTTGGCCGGCACCAGCGGCGCCGACGGCACGATCGTGTGGCCCTTGCCACGGAAGAATTCGAGGAAATCGCTGCGGATTTCGCTGGTGCTGATGTGATGCGGGTTCTTCATGCCTGGGCGCGGAGTCTGTGACGGGACCGGACTGGGCGGACCGGCCCATGCCCCTCACGATGGGGACGTCGACAGGAGCAGGCAACCCAGGACCCGAAAGCCGGTTAGGTTAACAGGACCGCGCCAGCTCTGCGCGAAGGCCAGCGCCGCCCCCGGCCCCGTAGGAGCGAGCTTGCTCGCGATAGCTCGCCAGTGTGCCCCAGGATCGCGAGCAAGCTCGCTCCAACGTCAGTCGTCCGGGTCGTAGCGGGTGGCGGCGCGCACGCTGGCGCCGTCGAAACCCCGCCGCATCAGGAAATCCGCGGCCTTGCGCCGCAGGTTCAACTCTTCGGTGACCCCGGGTCCAAACCGGCGCTGGACCAGCTCGCGGGCGTTCTCGGCCCAGTCGCCTTCGTAGGTCTCCATCGCCCGGGCGACGGCCTCGCGGTCGAGCCCATGGGTGGCCAGCTCGGCGCGGATCCGGACCGGCCCGTAGCCACTGCCGGCACGGCTGCGGACCAGGCTTTCGGCGAAACGCTTGTCGTCCTGCCAGCCCTCGCCCGCCAGGCGGCCCACGGCCGCCTCCACGTCGCCGGCATCCAGGCCGCGCAAGGTCAGTTTTCGGCTCAGTTCCTTGCGGGAATGCTCGCGCCGGGCCAGCAGGCCCAGCGCTCGCTGCAACGGTGTCTGCTCCGGGCGTCCACGACGCCGGGCCGGGCGGGCACCAGCACCAGCACCGCCGCGGTCGTCGCTTCCGGAACCGCTGCCCGGCGGGTTCTCGTCTGGCATGCCTTCCTCTGGCGCGCCCTCATCCAGCAAGTCGCCATGCATCGCCGCCTACCCTTCCCTCGCCGTCCGCTCAGTCGTCGGCGACGGCATCGTCGCCGTCTTCGTCACGCTTGGCATCGGTGGCCACGAACTTCTCGCGCAGCGCCGCTTCCAGGCGCTTGGCGACCTCGGGGTTGTCCTTGAGGTACTGGCGGGCGTTTTCCTTGCCCTGGCCGATGCGCTCGTCGTACGCGCTGTACCAGGCGCCGGACTTCTCGACCAGCTTGGCGTCCACGCCCATGTCGATCAGCTCGCCTTCGCGCGAGATGCCCTCGCCGTACAGGATCTCGGTGACGACCTGCTTGAACGGCGGCGCCAGCTTGTTCTTGACCACCTTGATGCGGGTCTGGTTGCCGATGATCTCGTCGCCCTTCTTGATCGCGCCGATGCGGCGGATGTCCAGGCGCACGGAGGCGTAGAACTTCAGCGCATTGCCGCCGGTGGTGGTTTCCGGACTCTGGCCCGGCATCATCACGCCGATCTTCATGCGCAGCTGGTTGATGAAGATCACCATGCAGTTGGAGCGCTTGATGTTGCCGGTCAGCTTGCGCAGCGCCTGGCTCATCAGGCGGGCCTGCAGGCCCGGCAGCTGGTCGCCCATCTCGCCTTCGATTTCGGCGCGCGGGGTCAGCGCGGCGACCGAGTCGACCACGACCATGTCGACCGCGCCCGAACGCACCAGCATGTCGGCGATTTCCAGGGCCTGCTCGCCGGTGTCGGGCTGGCTGACCAGCAGGTCGTCGACGTTGACGCCGAGCTTGGAGGCGTAGGTCGGGTCGAGCGCATGCTCGGCGTCGACGAAGGCCGCGGTGCCGCCCAGCTTCTGGCATTCGGCAATCGTCTGCAGGGTCAGCGTGGTCTTGCCAGAGGACTCCGGACCGTAGATCTCGACGACGCGCCCCTTGGGCAGGCCGCCGATGCCGAGAGCGATGTCGAGCATCAGCGAACCGGTGCCGATGACCTCGGCCGGCTCCGCCACGCGGTCACCCATGCGCATCACCGAGCCCTTGCCGAACTGCTTCTCGATCTGGCCCAGGGCGGCCGAAAGGGCGCGCTTCTTGTTCTCGTCCATCGTGGAGTCCTTGAGGTCGTGTTGGTCGTATTGCCGTGATGACGGCATTCGTGTCGGGGGCAATTTAGGCTTGGCAGGTCGCACGGACTGAGACTCCCGTGCGTGCAACGCAAATTTGTCTGATCAGGGAAGCGGTGGCCATTGGCGCACTCCGAGGGGGATGGTGGGGAAAGGCCTTGGAGGCGCTCATCGATTCGGCCTCACCAGGCCGCAGTAAAGCCCTTCGATGGCGAAATCCTGGTCGGGCTCGACCTCGATCGGCGCGTAATCGGGATTGCGCGGCAGCAGGCGGATGCGGTCCTTGCCGATCTTGAGCAGCTTGACGGTGATCTCGTCGTCGATGCGCGCGACCACGATCTGGCCCGAGCGGGCGTCGCGGGTGCGGTGCACGCCGATCAGGTCGCCGTTGAAGATGCCCTCGTCGCGCATCGAGTCGCCCTTGACCTTGAGCAGGTAGTCGGGCGTCGGCGAGAAGAACACGCGATCGAGCAGGACGAAATCGTCCGAACCGATGTCCGCGCCGATCGGCCGGCCGGCAGCGACCTGCCCCAGCACCGGCAGGCGCAGGGCATCGTCGGAGATGGCGTCGGCAGCTGCATCGGCTGCCTGGACAGCGACGGTGTCTGCCACGTCCCCCGGCGGCGCCACCAGGCGGATGCCGCGGGCCCGGCCCGGCACGCGCTGGATGGCGCCTGCCTGCTCGAGCGCCTCGAGGTGGTACTGGGCCGCACGAACGCTGCTGAAACCCATGGCGCGGGCGATCTCGGTCTGCGAGGGCGGCACGCCCTCGGCTTCGATCCGCTCGGCGATCAGGGCGAGGATGGCGCGCTGGGTGTCGGTGATATCCATTAGTAGCAATACTACTAACGGCACATTGCTGCCGTCAAGCCCTGCCACACCGCGAGCTTGCTCGCGATCAACGCCAGGGTTATGGGTGGATCGCGAGCAAGCTCGCTCCTACGCCATCAGCTCGGCCAGCCCGTGCAGGGCGGCGGCCACGGTCTGCCGGCGGACGTCATCGCGGTCGCCGTCGAAATGGAAGGTCACCGCGGTCGGGTAACCGCCGCGCCGCTTCCAGGCGATCCAGACCGTGCCGACCGGCTTGTCCTCGGTGCCGCCACCAGGTCCGGCGATGCCGGTCACGGCGACGGCCAGCGTCGCGCCCGAATGCACCAGCGCGCCGGACACCATCTCGATGACGGTGTCGCGGCTGACCGCGCCATGCTGTTCCAGTGTCTGCGGACGCACGCCAAGCAGCGCCTGCTTGGCCTCGTAGCTGTACGCCGCCATGCCCGCCTCGAACCAGGTCGAGGAGCCGGGAATGTCGGTGAGCATCTTGGCGATCCAGCCGCCGGTGCAGCTTTCGGCGGTCACCAGGGTCTGGCGGTGGTTGCGGGCCGCTTCGCCGACCACTTCGGCGAGGCGATGCAGGGCGGCATCGGAGACGTCGTTCTTCATGCCGGCATGATAGCCGCAAGCGCAGCGGGCCTCACCTCAGCCCCTCCCCCGCCTGCGGGAGAGGGGCATTGAAGTGCCGCGTATCAGTACAGGATCCGCAACGTCATGCCGTACGTGCGCGGCGCGCCGAGGAATCCGTTGAACGAGTTGAACGGATTGTTCGGCGCCGGCGACACGTTCTGCAACGGCGCGTCGAAGCCGACCTGGACGTAGTCCTCGTCGGTGAGGTTCAGCGCCCACAGCTCGACCATCCAGTTGCGGTTCTGCTTGCCGATGCCGATGCGCGCATTGACCACGGTGAAGCCTTCCTGGACCTTCTCCACGTCCAGGTCCGAGCCGGTGTTGTACTCCGACATGTACTTGGCGCCGAGGTTGAAGCGCGCCAGCAGGTCACCGGCGAACGGATAGTCGTAGGTCACCGAGGCCGACGTCGACCAGTACGGCGCGAAGCTCACCCGGCTGCCCGGCAGCTTGTACAGCGCGCCGGTGGGTGCGACGAAATCGCCGCCGGGAATGCTGTCGCCGTAACGGGTATCGGCGTAGGTCACGCCGCCCTGCACCATCAGCCCGCGCGTGGCCTGCCACAGCACCTCGGTGTCGATACCCTTGGACACGACCTCGGGGATCGAGCGCACCACGAAGCTGGTGCCGAGGAAGCTGTTGAGCTGGAAGTCCTCGTAGGTCTGGTGGAACAGCGTGGCGTTGAGCAGCAGGTTGCCTTCGTCCCAGGTCGTCTTGGCACCGAGCTCGTAGCTGTCGACGAACTCGCCCGGGAACGATGTGTCGTTCACCGGCAGGATGCCCGAGCCACCGCTGGACAGACCGGTATTGGACTGCACGCGGTCGAGGTTGAAGCCGCCGGCCTTGTAGCCGCGCGCCGCCGAGGCGTAGCCCATCCAGTGCTCATTCCAACGGTAAGCGGCCTTGAGCGTGCCGGACCACTCCTTCTCTTCGCTCTCCTGGTGCGTCACGCGGCCGTTGTGCAGCGGATTGGCCCAGGGCAGGCAGGAGAAGCCGATCACCTGCGGAATCACCGTCGGCAGCGCCGCCTGCGGCACGCCGCGCGCGAGCAGCGCCGCCGCCACTCGTTGCTGCCCGCCAGGTCCGAGCATCGCAGAGCAGCCTGGGCTGCCATTGGGATTGCTGTAGGCCGAGTCGAGTTCCTTCTCCTCGCGGGTGTAGCGCAGGCCCAGGGTCAGGTCGAGCGCATCGGTCGCGTGCCAGGTGTTGTTGGTGAAGATGGCCGCGCTCTTGGCGTTCTGCTTGTAGACGTCATCGGCACCGAAGCCCGCGAACGCCGTGCCGAAGGGACGGCCACTGGCCTGCGACAGGAACAGCGGCGCGGTCGGGCTGCGGCCCAGCGCCGGGTTGATCATCGACAGCAGTGCCACCGACAGGTACGGCTCGTAGGCATTGCCGATGCGGTAGGTCTCGTTGCGATCGAGGTCTTCGTCGGAATAGAACAGGCCGACCATCCAGTCGATGCTGTCGCTGGCGCCGGTCAGGCGGAACTCCTGGGTGAAGGTCTCGAAGCCGGTCAGCGATTCGTCTTCTTCGCCATTGCGGTAAAGGATGTCGGCGCTGCTGAAGTCGAAGTCCAGGCCGTTGATCGAATCCCACTCGCGCCAGGCCGTGATCGAGGTCAGGGTCGCGCCGCTGAACCACGGCGTGATCCAGTTGACTTCCGCGGCAACACCCTTGTCCTTGATGTCCTGCTTGGTGCTGCGGTTGCTCCAGGCGACGCGTGCGAACGGATCGGCCACCGGCGCAACACCCTCATCCGGCGACAGGGCGTTGACGATGTCGCCCGTGGCACCGCGCACCGTGGTCACGCCTACGCAGCAGTTCTCCTCGCGACTGGTGAAGTCGGTGATGAAATTGATGTCGAGGTTGTCGGTAGGCTCCAGCAACAGCTGGCCGCGCAGGGTGTGGAAGTTCTGGTCGCCGTCTTCGGTCTCCACGCGCGGGCCGGCGCCGGTGTGCACGTCGGTGAAGCCGTCGCGCTTGCGCTTGGCGGCGTAGACGCGGAACGCCGACATGTCGTTGAGCGGCACGTTGAGCGAGCCGGCCAGGCCGACCGCGTTGTAGTTGCCGACCGTCAGCTCGCCTTCGACCTGGGTCAGGTAATGCGGGCGCTTGGTGATCACGTTGATCACGCCGGCGGACGTGTTCTTGCCGAACACGGTGCCCTGCGGGCCCTTCAGCACTTCGATGCGCTCGATCTCGCCGAGGTCGCCGAAGCCCACGCCGTTGCGGGGCCGGTACACGCCGTCGATGACCACGCCGACCGACGATTCCAGGCCGGCGTTGTCGCCGACCGTGCCGATGCCGCGGATGCGCGCAGTGGTCTGGGCCTCGCTCTGGGTGCTGGTCACGGTCAGGCCGGGCACCAGCACCTGCAAATCCTTGACGTCACGTACGCCGGTGTCCTGCAGCAACTGCTCGGGCAAGGCGGTGATCGAAATCGGCACGTCCTGCAGCGCTTCCTCGCGCTTCTGCGCGGTGACCGTCATGGCGGCCAGCGTCGTCGGTTCGTCGTCATTCTTCGACTCGTCCTTCTTCAGCTGGCCGCTCTGCAGTACCGGGGCCGCTGCGGCCTCCTGTGCCTGGACCGACCAGACTGGCGTCGCGAGCGTCGTCGCGATCGCGAGCGCAAGCAGCTTCCTGGTCACGTTCGTTGTGGTGCCCACTGAAATCACTGGCTTGCACGAAACCATCGCGTCCCCTCCCCTCGAGTTATTGGATGTACGGCGTCCGACCCACAACCAATGCACGCGCCCCCTTTTGGCGCGACCGGCGACACCCCCATCCAAACTCGACACGTGTCCCGATGGGCATACGGCAGCGAACGGCAACGGAAACGTAACATGTCCGCTGGACTGGCAATGTGGCAGTGCAGCAGGGAGGTGGCCCGGCCACGAGCGCGGCCCGCCACCGAGCACGGATTCGCCCCTCGGGCAACGGGGTCCGTAATCCGCCCCCGGCTGATAGCCTAGCGACCTCCCTCGCCGGCCCCTGCGCCGGACCTCCCGCACGCATACGAAGATCCACGATCCATGAGTTCAGCCGAACGGCCGCCCGAGCACACGCCCCTGATGAAGCAGTTTTTCGCCGCCAAGGCGGAGCATCCGGACGTGCTGATGTTTTTCCGCATGGGCGACTTCTACGAGCTGTTCTTCGACGACGCGCGCAAGGCCGCGCGCCTGCTCGACATCACCCTGACCCAGCGCGGCCAGTCCGGCGGCCAGCCGATCCCGATGGCCGGCGTGCCGCACCACTCGGCCGAGGGCTATCTGGCACGGCTGGTGGCCCTGGGCGAATCGGTGGCGATCTGCGAGCAGATCGGCGACCCGGCCCTGGCCAAGGGCATCGTCGAGCGCAAGGTGGTGCGGATCGTCACCCCGGGCACGGTCACCGACGAAGCGCTGCTCAACGAGCGCCGCGACACCCTGCTGCTGACCATCGCCCGCGGCAAGAGCGGCTACGGCCTGGCCTGGGCCGACCTCGCCGGCGGCCGCTTCCTGGTCAACGAAGTCGCCAATGAGGATGCGCTTGAAGCCGAGCTGGCCCGGCTGGAGCCGGCCGAGACCCTGATCGCCGACGAGGACGGCTGGGCGCCGTTCGTGGCCGAACGCACCGGACTGCGCCGGCGCGCGCCGTGGCTGTTCGACGCCGACAGCGGCCGTCGCCAGCTGCTGCGCTTCTTCAACCTGCACGACCTGTCCGGCTTCGGCCTGGAAGACAAGCCGCTGTCGATCGCCGCCGCCGCGGCCCTGCTCGGCTACGTCGAAGAAACCCAGAAGCAGCGCCTGCCGCACCTGACCTCGATCGCGGTCGAGTCCGGCGACGGGGCGATCGCGATGAATGCCGCGACCCGGCGCCACCTGGAAATCGACAGCCGCCTCGACGGCGACCACCGCCACACCCTGCTCGGCGTGCTCGATTCGACCATCACCCCGATGGGTGGCCGCCTCCTGCGCCGCTGGCTGCATCGCCCACTGCGCGAGCGCACGCCGCTGCGCCTGCGCCAGCAGGCGGTGGCAACGCTGCTCGATTCGCGTGCCGCTGATGCACTTCGCGAGCGCTTCCGTGCGCTGGGCGACCTCGAGCGCATCCTCTCGCGCATCGCCCTGCGCAGCGCCCGTCCGCGCGACCTGTCGACGCTGCGCGACGGCCTGGGGATGCTGCCGGACGTGCGCTCCGGACTGGCCCCGCTGGATTCGCCGCACCTGGCCGCGCTGGCGGCGGAACTGGGCGAGCACGACGAGCACGCGCACCTGCTGCAGTCGGCGATCGTCACGCAGCCGCCGGTGCTCGCGCGCGACGGCGGCGTCTTCGCCGAAGGCTACGACGCCGAGCTCGACGAACTGCGCACGCTGTCGACGCACGCCGACCAGTTCCTGATCGACCTGGAAGCACGCGAGCGCGCCAGCAGCGGCATCGCCACGCTCAAGGTCGGCTACAACCGCGTCCACGGCTACTACATCGAGATCAGCAAGGGCCAGGCCGACAAGGCGCCGACCCACTACACCCGCCGCCAGACGCTGACCGGCGCCGAGCGTTACATCACCGAGGAGCTCAAGCAATTCGAGGACAAGGTGTTGTCGGCGCGGGAGCGTTCGCTCAGCCGCGAGCGCCTGCTCTACGAACAAATGCTCGATGTGCTCAACGAACGCCTGGAGCCGCTCAAGCGCTGCGCCGGCGCGCTGGCCGAGCTCGACGTGCTGTGCTGCTTCGCCGAACGCGCGCAGTCGCTGGACTGGGTCGCACCGACCCTGGGCGACGAACCCGGGCTGCACATCGAACGCGGCCGCCATCCCGTGGTGGAGGCCGTGCGCAGCGATCCGTTCGAGCCCAACGACCTGGTCCTGGGTGAAGACCGCCGCATGCTGGTCATCACCGGCCCGAACATGGGCGGTAAATCGACCTACATGCGGCAGAACGCGCTGATCGTGCTGCTCGCCCACACCGGCAGCTTCGTGCCGGCCTCACGCGCGACCATCGGCCCGATCGACCGCATCCTCACCCGTATAGGGGCTGGCGATGACCTGGCGCGCGGGCAGTCGACCTTCATGGTCGAGATGAGCGAGACCAGCTACATCCTGCATCACGCCACTTCGCAGTCACTGGTGCTGATGGACGAGATCGGCCGCGGCACGTCGACCTACGACGGCCTGGCGTTGGCGGAAGCCTGTGCGCGCCACCTGGCCCACCACAATCGTGCCTACACGCTGTTCGCCACGCACTACTTCGAACTGACCACGCTGGCCGAGCCCGGCAGCGGCATCGCCAATGTCCATCTCGATGCGGTCGAGCATGGCGACCAGCTGGTGTTCATGCATGCGGTCAAGGACGGCCCGGCCGATCGCAGTTTCGGCCTGCAGGTAGCGGCGCTGGCGGGATTGCCGAAGGCAGTCGTACAACAGGCGCGTGGACGACTTGCCGAACTTGAACAGCAAAGTCGCGATGCACCGGTTCCGTCGCTGGCACCTGCCGCACTGGATGCGCCGCAGCAGTTCGGCCTGTTCTCGCCGTCGTCGGCCGCACTCGATGCACTGGCATCGCTGGAACCCGACGAGCTGACGCCGAAGCAGGCACTGGAAGCGCTGTACAGGCTCAAGTCGCTGTCCTGACCGCGCCATGCGGCCGCGTCGTGTAGACGCGGCGTGAACGCCTGAACGTTTAAAACTGCCCGTAGCGGACCGCGACGCGGACGTCTGCGCGTCATGCGCTGCGCGTCGATAGCCGCCCCCTATCGCGTCATTCGCCAGAAACGATTTTCATTGATCGTTAGTCCTGCCTACCTTGTAGCCACACAGCCACGAAGGAACGCGCCATGAGCAACCCCAACGACAAGCCCGAGAAGACCCCGCTGACCACCGCCTTTGGCGCACCGGTAGTCGACAACCAGAACAGCATGACCGCCGGCCCGCGCGGCCCGGTGCTGATGCAGGACGTATGGCTGATCGAGAAGCTCGCCAACCTCAACCGCGAGATCATTCCCGAGCGCCGCATGCACGCCAAGGGCTCCGGCGCCTTCGGCACCTTCACCGTCACCAATGACATCAGCAAGTACACGCGCGCGAAGATCTTCAGCGCCGTGGGCAAGAAGACCGAGATGTTCGCCCGCTTCACCACCGTCGCCGGCGAACGTGGCGCCGCCGACGCCGAGCGCGACATCCGCGGTTTCGCCCTGAAGTTCTACACCGAGGAAGGCAACTGGGACCTGGTCGGCAACAACACGCCGGTGTTCTTCCTGCGCGATCCGCGCAAGTTCCCCGACCTCAACAAGGCGGTCAAGCGCGACCCGAAGACCAACCTGCGCAGCGCGCGCAACAACTGGGATTTCTGGACCAGCCTGCCCGAGGCGCTGCACCAGGTCACCATCGTCATGAGCGACCGCGGCATCCCGGCCAGCTACCGCCACATGCACGGCTTCGGCTCGCACACCTACAGCTTCATCAATGCCGCCAACGAGCGTTACTGGGTCAAGTTCCACATCAAGACCCAGCAGGGCATCAAGAACCTGACCGACGCCGAGGCCGCCCAACTCGTCGGCGGCGACCGCGAGAGCCACCAGCGCGACCTGTTCGATGCGATCGAACGTGGCGAATTCCCGAAATGGACGATGTATATCCAGGTCATGCCGGAAGCAGACGCCGAAAAGGTGCCCTACCACCCCTTCGACCTGACCAAGGTCTGGCCGAAGAAGGACTACCCGCTGATCGAAGTGGGCGTGATGGAGCTCAACCGCAATCCGGAGAACTTCTTCGCCGACGTCGAGCAGAGCGCATTCGCTCCGAACAACCTGGTGCCCGGCATCAGCGTCTCGCCGGACAAGATGCTGCAGGCACGCCTGTTCGCCTATTCCGATGCGCAGCGTTACCGCCTCGGCGTCAACCACCACCAGATACCGGTCAACGCCGCACGCTGCCCGGTGCACAGCAACCACCGCGACGGCGCGATGCGCGTTGACGGCAACTACGGCGGCACGCTGCACTACGAGCCCAACAGCTACCAGCAGTGGCAGGAGCAGCCCGAATATCGCGAGCCACCGCTGAAGATCAATGGCAACGCCGACTTCTGGAATTTCCGCGAGGACGATGCCGACTACTACAAGCAGCCCGGCGACCTGTTCCGACTGATGTCACGGGAACAGCAGCAGGTGTTGTTCGAGAACACCGCGCGCGCCATGGGCGATGCACCGGAGTTCATCAAGCTGCGCCACATAGGTAACTGCACCAAGGCCGACCCGGCATACGGCGCCGGCGTGGCGAAGGCGCTGGGGCTGGAAGCGGCGGTTGCTTCGCAGCGCAGCAATGAGCCCATCGAAGCGGGTTAGAAGCGCAATCAGCCCTCATGTCATTCCCGCGAAGGCGGGAATCCATGGACGTTGTTCGAAGGCAAGGCAAATGGATCCCGGCGTTCGCCGGGATGACGGGCACTGTGTTCGCCGGGATGACGGACACCGTCACGGCCACTGAACGGCGCAGCGCTAGCATCACAGTCCCCACCCAAAGGACTGACTGCAATGACCACTTCGTTGACCGATGATCTTCTCAACCAGCTGCAGGGACAGCCGCTGGCGCAGATCGGACAACAACTCGGCCTCTCACCGTCGCAGGCCAGCGGAGCCGTGTCCGCGGCTCTGCCGCTGCTGCTGGGTGCGCTCGGCCGCAATGCCACGCAACCTCAGGGTGCGCAGGCGCTGTACGGTGCGCTGGAACGCGATCACGCCAGCCTCGATATCGGCAGCGTGCTCGGTTCGGTGATGGGCGGCGGCGGCGGCGGCGCGGGTGGCCAGATCCTCGGCCACATCTTCGGCGCCCGCCAGCAAGGCGCTGCCCAGGGCCTGGGTGCCGCGACCGGTCTGGGCAGCAACCAGGCTGGCACGCTGCTGCAGGTGCTCGCGCCGATCGTGATGGCCTATCTCGCCAAGCAGGTGTTCTCCAGCGGTGGCAACACGCTGGCGAGCCAGTTGCCGGCATCACCGCAATCGCTGGAGCAGGCCCTGGGCCAGGAACAGCAGACGATCACCCAGCAGGGCGGCATCGGTGGCGGCCTGCTCGGCGCCGTCCTCGATCGCGATGGTGATGGCGATACCGACTTCTCCGATCTGATCGGGCTGGCCGGCTCGATGATGGGCGGCAACGCACCACGGCGTTGATCGCGACGTCGAGCCTCGCCCAAACTGAAGTCTGGCCGCACATCGGCGGCCAGACTCCCGGACTACGATCCGCAGCGTTCGTCAACTGATGGCGGATGCATGCACGCTGATCTTCTCCGCCTGTGGCTTGGCGGGCGGGTAGTCCGCCATCGCCGGGATCTTGTCCAGGTCGACGTGGATCGAGTCGTACATCGTGCCGATGCGTTCGGCGTGGCGGTACTGACCGAAGTTCAGCCACGCCGGCCCGCGCTGGAACAACTTCCAGTTCCAAACCAGAGCGCACAGCACCAGGTTGATCCCGAAGCTCGCGCTGGCGACCAGCAGCGCCGACGTATCGTTGATCGGAATCGGCACGAAGCCCTTCTCCATCACGAACACGCTGAAGGTGAACAGGTAGATGTAGAAGAACCCGAGCGTGGTACCGCGGGCCGCGACCCAGACGCCCGGGATCCACAGCGCGATCAGCGTCGGAACCAGGTTCAGCGCCATGCTGTTGGACGTGTACTCGTTGAAGTTGAGATACGAGAACGTCACGTTCCAGATGTCGTAGGCGATGATCCACAGCACTGCCTGGCCGGGCCACACCAGGTCGCGGACGTCGGTTCGGTTGGGGCCGATGGCGTTCCAGCGCGTCATCGCCAGGATGTTGAGGATGCCGGCCGCGCCGTTGAGCAGGTTGGGCATGTAACCGGACTTGAAGTCCACTTCGACCGCTTCGATGATGTTCAACGCCAGGATCGCGGCCACCAGGAAGCGCATCCACTTGTACTTGTGCAGCGGCGTATAGCGCACGAACCAGAAGAACCAGATCGACACCACCAGCGTGTAGAGCTTGACCCAGCGGAACACGGCGGTGACGCCGGATTCGTTGATCCAGTAGAAGCTCATCACCACGATACCCAGGCCGCACACGATCGGCGTGAACCACTTCCACTGGCGCCACATCATGAAGGCAGCGGCGAGGCCGGCGAAGATCAGCAGCCAGTGGACATACGGCCAACTGATGCTGCGGTGGGTGAAGGACAGGTTGTCGCCGCCGCCCTTGCCCGGAAAGCTGGCAACCAGCCGCCCGTCCGCGCCGAGCCGGAATGGCACGCCGTTGACCTGAGGTGCTTCAAGCGCACCGCGAAGCGTGACGACATCACCGACCTGCGAATATCCGACCCGTTCGCGGGCGTAGTGACCGGGCGTGACCCATAGCAGCTTGGCCGTGCTGTCGTCGCGGAACCGCAACAGGTACCACGAGCTGGCGACCTTCTCGCCGTTGCGGCCGTTGCCGGTGGTGATGACGACCCATTCGCCGCCCATTCGTGAAATCCCCGGCGCTGGCGATGCTGTTTCCGCGCTGATTGCCGGTGCCTGGTCGATGTCGACGCTGCGCCACTCGCAGCCGGCAAGCAGCAACAAGGCTGACAGAACGAGCAGGCAGCCAGCGAGCCCGGAATTGACTTTCGTGATTTGCATGTGGACCTCTGGTCACGGAGCGTTGCTCCAGGGAGGGTCCAGGTCCGGCGGTTCAGACCGTGCGCTGACTGGCACGCAGTCGACGGACGAACCTCACTCATGCAGGTTGAACAATGCGACCGAAGCGCAAGAATGCGGCGCAACGGGCCGATCCTCACCGAACGACTGGAGCCTCCAGTGGAGCCGCTGCGGCCCACGGGCTCCATAAGAAATTTCTTAAACTTGGAAACATTCTCGGCTGAGGCGTCAGGCTGGCTCTCGCCGACTCGCCGCCGACTCCAGTGCGACGTAGCCGACTACGGCCAGCATCAGTGGAGCCAGGTAATAGCAGGCACGATAGGCAAGCAACGCGGCCAGCAACTGCGGCGACGGCACCGTCCGCGCGAACAACGCCAGGAACACCGCCTCGATCACACCGAAGCCTGCAGGAATGTGCGCGATCGCAGTCGCGACCGCGGCCAGCAGCAACGCACCCAGCACGGCCGGATAACCCAGCGTCGGCGGCATCAGCAGGTGAAGCAGCCAACCCATCAGTGCCCAGTTGCCGGCGGCGAGCAACAACTGCAGCAGCGCCAGGGGCAGCGATGGCAGGCGCACCTGGTGGCCACGCAGCCGGAACACGCGATCGTGCGCGAACAGGCAGGCAACCAGGTAAGCAGCCACGGCCGCCAGCATCGCCAGGCCCAACCATCGCAACGCGATGCCGCTCCAGCCCCAGGTGGGCGGCATCGACACCTGTCCCGCAGCGAACAACGCGCCGGTCAGCAGCAGGTAACCGAGCCAGTTGGTCGCGATGGCGAACCCGGCTATGCGGCCGATGGTGCCCAGCGCCAGTCCGGCGTGCGAGTACAGCCGCAGACGCAGCCCGGCACCGCCCACCAGCGCGCCGACATTGAGGCTGAAGGCATAGACCACGCCGGCAATGGCCATTACCCGCGCAACCGGCAGCCCGTGACGGCTGTAGCGTCGCGCTGCCAGTTCGAATCCGCAGTAGAGCAGGTAGCTGGCCGCGGTCAGCGCCAGCGCTGCGGCAATAGTGGAAGCACGGTAATTCTCCAGCGCGTGCACGACTTGCGCCCAGTCCACGGACGATGCGTAGCGGATCAGCAGCCACGCCACGATCGCAAGGAATACGAAGAATCCGACCCTCCGGGCACGCCGCCAGCGCTCACGCCCGGATGTCGTCATTGCGCCGTTTCCGTGGGCGGCCGAACCAGCGAAGTACGCGGCGTATGCGCCGGGAGCCATCCCGCCCAGGCCGGAAACCGTCGCAGCACATGGAACAGCACAGGGCGCGTGAACGGTTGCCAGAAGCGGCCGCGCGGCACGCTGGCCGGATCGACGGACTGGCAGTCGTGCTCCAGCAACCGATCCAGCCGGCCACGCAGGTCAGCGGCGAACTCGCGATCGCGAACGAACACATTCGCCTCGAAATTGAGCGAAAGGCTGAGCGGATCGAGATTGCTCGAGCCGACCGTGCTCCATTCCCCGTCAATCACCGCGACCTTGCCGTGGAAAGGCCGCGCGCAGTACTCGTGGATGCAGACGCCGGCATCGACCAGATAGCGGTAGAGGGAACGTGCAGCGACCAGCGCCAGTTGCGTGTCCGGCTCGCCCTGGAAGATCAGGTGCACCTTGACCCCGCGTCTTGCGGCGTCGCGCAGGTCGCGCAGCAATCCGTAGCCGGGGAAGAAATAGGCGTTGGCAATCACGACTTCATGCTGCGCGGCGCGCAAGGCCTGCCGGTATTCGCGCTCGATGCTGCGGGTGTTGCGGGTGTTGTCGCGAGAAACGAAAACCACTTCGGCGCTTCCGGCGCCGTCTCCCCCGGCACTGGCCGGTGGTTTCCAGCGGTCGCCGGTGCCGCGGGTGGCGATCGCCGTGCGCATGAATCCGGCGATGTCGGCCACCGCCGGCCCTTCGATCTCGACCGCATAGTCCTGCTTTGCCGTCGGGCCGAAGTCGGCCAGGTGGTCGGCGGAAAAGTTGATGCCGCCTACGAACGCGATGTCGTCATCGATCACCACCAGCTTGCGGTGGAGCCGCCGGAACACGTTCAGCCGCACACCCAGCACGGTCGGCTTCTGGTCGAATATTCGCAGCTTGGCGCCAGCGCTGCTGAGGCCCTCCTGGAACTCCTTCGACAGATCCGGGGACCCGTAGCCGTCGATCAGCATCTGCACGTTGACGCCGCGCTGGGCCGCGGCAACCAGGCGCCGCTGCAATTCCTGGCCAACCTTGTCCTCGAACAGGATGAACGTCTCCAGCAGGATCTCGCTGCGGGCGCCGTCGATCGCCTCGAACACCCCGGCGAAATACTCCTCGCCGTTTTCCAGCAGGCGCACGCGATTGCCGCTGCGCCAGGCGCTCGCCGCGCTGGCACGCGACCACCTCACAGTTCGATCCTCGCCAGCAGCGGCGCGTGGTCGGAGAGCTTTGACCAGGGCTGCGAGGACAACACCGCCGGCACGCTGGCGCGGACGTTGCGGACATAAATGCGATCCACCGCCAGCAGCGGCCAGTGCGACGGGAAGGTCCGCCTGAGTCTTCCGTGCGCCTGCTCGAACACCTCCCTCAGCCCGCAGCGCTTGAGCACTGCATGGCCGCGATGGCGCCAGTCGTTGAAATCACCGGCAACCACGAGCGGCGCATCGGCGGGGATCACTTCGGCGATGATCGCGCACAGCAACCCGATCTGGCGCTGGCGGTGCGATTCGCGCAGCCCAAGGTGAACGCAGATCGTGTGCAGCGGTTGCGCAAGCTCTGGCACCTTTACCACCGCGTGCAGCAGACCGCGCTGCTCGTGGCCATGGACCGAGACGTCGCGGTTGATATGCGAGACGATCGGGAACCGGGACAGCAGCGCGTTGCCGTGGTGGCCATGCGGGTAGACGGCATTGCGGCCGTACGCGAACTGGGTCCACAGGCTGTCGGCGAGGAATTCGTACTGCGGCCCCTGTGGCCAGTTGGCATGGCGCTGCGCATGGCGGGCGTGCTCGCCGAGAACTTCCTGCAGGAACACCATGTCGGCCGACACTTCGCGGATCGCCTCGCGCAGCTCCGGCAGCACGAAGCGACGGTTCAGCAGGTTGAAACCCATGTGCACATTGACGGTCAGGACATTGATCGAGGGCATGCAGCGCAGTGGGCGCGAACGTGTGGACTTGCCCGATTCTGTCCCGTGGTGGTGATGTGCTGCGTGAGGACGGCGCCGAGTGCGGCCGCAGCGTTCAGGCTTGGATAACGGATGCTTCACAGCTGCCGGCTGCAGGCCAGGGCATTGGCCGGCCGGTTGCGGCCCGAGCGGCCAGGATGGCCAACCTCCTGTGATTCCCGCCATGCGCCCGTGCCCCCTGGATCGGCCTTCCGTCCGTCGACCCCGGCCCGCACGCCCATGGAAATCGCGGCAAAGCCCCCGGGTTCGCTACACTTTGCGCCATGAGCACCCCACTGCCCTACGACCCCCAGCGCCTGGCGCATTGCGCCGGGGAGATCATCGTCAACGTGCGCGAGCTGTCGGAGCTGGGCTGGACGCCGGCGACCAGCAGCAACTTCTCGCGCCGCATGGACGACCAGCACATCGCCATTACCGTCTCCGGACGCGACAAGGGCCGCCTGACCGAGACCGACATCATGGTCGTCGACCTCGACGGCAATCCGGTCGCGACCAGCAACAAGTCCTCGGCCGAAACCCTGCTGCACACCCAGCTGTACAAGCGCTTCCCAGAGATCGGCTGCGTCCTGCACACGCACTCCAAGGTGCAGACGGTGGCGTCGCGCCTGTACTCCGGCCAGGGTCACGTGCACCTGGAGGGCTACGAGCTCTTGAAAGCCTTCAGCGGCAACACCACTCACGAGATGAGCGTCGAGCTGCCGGTGCTGCCCAACAGCCAGGACATGCACACGCTGGCCGCGCAGGTCGACTGCCTGCTCGACCGCAAGGCGATGTGGGGCTACCTGATCGACGGCCACGGACTGTACGCCTGGGGCAAGGACATGCCGGAAGCCCGGCGCCACCTGGAAGCATTCGAATTCCTGCTCGGCTGCGAGCTTGAAATCAGGAGACTGCAGCGATGAGCCGCCTGCGCATTTTCAGTGAAACCGACACCACCTCGCCGAGCCTGGCGACCAGCGACCAGGCCGAGATCGCACGCGAACTGCAGCGCATTGGCGTTGCCTTCGAGCAGTGGCAGGCCAGCGCGCCGGTCGCCCCGGGCGATCCGCCGGAAAAGATCATGGAGGCCTATCGCGCCGACATCGATCGCCTCGTCAGCGAGCGCGGCTTCAAGACCGTCGACGTGGTCAGCATTGCCCCGGACAACCCGCAGCGTGAAACCATGCGCGCGAAGTTCCTCGACGAGCACTTCCACAAGGAAGACGAGGTGCGTTTCTTCGTCGCCGGGTCCGGGCTGTTCACCCTGCATGTCGGCGAACAGGTCTACGAGATCAAGTGCGAGCAGGGCGATCTGATCGCCGTGCCCGACAGCACCCGACACTGGTTCGACATGGGCCCGGAGCCGAGCTTCATCGCGATCCGCTTCTTCACCGAGCCCGACGGCTGGGTCGGCCACTTCACCGGCACCGACATCGCCCAGCGCTTTCCGCGCTACGAGAAGGGGCAGGCGGGATGACGATCCGCGCCATCCTCACCGACATCGAAGGCACCACCAGCAGCATCTCCTTCGTCAAGGACGTGCTGTTCCCGTACGCCCGCCGCGCCCTGCCCCGCTTCGTCGCCGCGCGCGGCAAGGAACCGGCGGTGCGCAAATGGCTCGATGCCGTCGCCACCGAGAACGGCGGCATGTGCGATGACGCCATGATCGTCGAAGTGCTGCAGGGCTGGATCGACGAAGACCGCAAGCACACCGCGCTCAAGGCCCTGCAGGGCATGATCTGGGCCGACGGCTACAAGAGCGCCGACTTCACCGCGCACATCTACCCGGATGCCGCACCGGCGCTGCGCAGCTGGCATGCCGCCGGGCTGCCGCTGTTCGTGTACTCCTCGGGCAGCGTGCCGGCGCAGCGACTGTTCTTCGGCCATAGCGACGCAGGTGACCTAACGGCGTTGTTCTCGGGCTGGTTCGATACCGAGATGGGCGGCAAGCGCGATGCGCAGAGCTACCGCAACATCGTCGAGTCGATCCGCATCCCGGCCAGCGAGATCGTGTTCCTGTCCGACGTGGTCGAGGAGCTCGATGCCGCACGCGACGCTGGCCTGCAGACCGTGCTGATCGATCGACTCGAGGATTACCCGAAGCCTCGCCAGGGCGACGCGGCGCATGGTCATCGGCGAGTCGAACGCTTCGACCAGATCGAACTGACCTGAATTCCACCAGCCTTGTCACCGTCATCCCGGCGAATGCCAGGATCCAGGTTGACTTTCAGCTTCCCCAAAAGCTGCAGAGCAAAATGGGTCCCGGCTTTCGCCGGGACGACGTGGCGATCTAGGCGTGGATCTTCTCGCCCCTGGCGAGCATCTCCACGAACTTCGCAGCACGCGCATTACGCGTTTCCGGCTTCTTTGCCGTATGCACGCGCCAGCAGAAGGCGTAACGGTTGGTGCCGTCGAGTTGTTCGAAGAACCGCCGCGCCTTCGCGTTCTTCGCCAGCGCCGCTGCCAGCTCCGGCGGAACTTCCATGCCGCTGGCCGCGTGATAGGCCGCCTGCCAGCGCCCGTCGGCGCGCGCCGCCTCGACCTCGCGCAGTCCACCGGCCTGCATGCGCCCTTCGGCAATCAGCCGCTCGACCTTGGCGACGTTGATCTTCGACCACAGGCTCTTCGGGCGACGCGGCGTGAAGCGCTGCAGGAAGTACTGGTCATCGCACGCACGCTTGAGGCCGTCGATCCAACCGTGGCACAGCGCCACATCGAGCGCCTCGGCATAGGTCACCGAGACCACGCCCTTGTCCTTCTTGGCGATCTTCAGCCACAGCCCGGGAGCACTGCCGTGGGCCGACAGCCACTTCTCCCAGGCGGCGGGATTGGCAAACAGCTGGATCGGCAGGTCGCTGGGCAGTGTCACCACCATCGCCTCACTCCCTGGCCTGGTCGAGGCGGTAACTGGTCTGGTCGACCAGTTCGCCGCGCCAGCGATCAAAGACCCGCACCTGGATGCGATGCTCGCCGGCGCCGACATCGGTCGGCAGCACGCCACGCCACAGATGGGTCGAAGGAACGGCTTCCGGCGAACGGTCGTAGCCACGCAGCTGCCCGGCCTTGTCGTCGGCGAGGTTCTCCGCGACCAGGGTCGGGTCCGGCTGCGACACGCGCCGCATCGGCTTCCACTGGCCCTCGTCGATCCGGTACTCAACGCGGCTGTCGGCGTCGCCCATGAACACGTTGGCGTAGATGCCGTTGGCCGCCCATGCGCCCAGTCGCAGTACCTTCGGCGCGTAGAGCGCCATCGCGCGGTCGGCCGGTGCACGCGCGACCTGGTAGCGCAGCGAGTACTCGCCGTCCGGCTTGAAGGTCAGCCAGGCGTAGCCGTTTGGCGTGCCGTCGCTCATGGTCGTGTCGGGAATGCCCTGCGCATCCTTGACGCCGGACCAGAACGCGCCGCAGGTCGCGCCGACGTTGTACTCGTGCAGCGGCCGCGCGCCGTGCCAGCCGGTCGCAGCATCGTGACGGTAGTGGCGCTGGTTGTGCGTGTGGGCGCTCAGCAGAAGTACCTGGCTGTGGTCCTCGAGCATCGCGAACAGGCGATCGCGGTCGACGCGCCGGAAACTCTCCACGCCCGGATACGGCTCGAAGAACGGGATGTGCACGGAGATCACCACGCGCCGGTCCTTCGGCAAGGTTGCCAGGTACGCCTGCAGGAACGCGAACTGGTCCTCGCGCAGTCCGCCGACGTAGGCGGGGTTCCTGCCCGGCAGGTAGACCACGTCGTCAAGCACGATGAAGCTCGCCTGCGGCTCTTCCCAGGCATAGCTGTCAGGGCCGAACACGTTGCGGAACGAAAGCAGCGCGTCCTCGTCGCGGGCAGCATCGAAATCGAGGTCGTGGTTGCCGGGCACGTGCATCCACGGCACGCCAAACTGCGAAGTGACGCGGTTCATCGCCGGGTACAGGCTGAGGTCGTCGTTGACGATGTCGCCCAGGCTCAGGCCCAGCCGCACGTCGTGCTTGCCGACCAGCGGAGCGACGATGTCGCGTTCGTAGTAGCCGACGTCGGTGAGGCTCTTGGGCTGCGGATCACCGAACACGAGCATCTTCAGGTCGCCGCCGGTTCGGGGCTGCTTGCGCAAGGCAAAGTCCAGCTCGCCCGCGCCGGTGGCGGCGATGCCGCCGTAGCGAAGCTGCGGCGAACCGGCAGGGAAGACGTGATGCCAGAACAGCGGCAATCCGTTAGCGCCCGTGGCAGTGGCGTAACCGGCAGGCTTGATCACGAACACCGTGCTGCCATCGAGTGCGGGCAGCCGATAGCGGCCCTGTGCATCGGTGATTGCCAGGTCGCGGCCGTTGGACACCTTGATGCCGGCGATCCCGCGCTCGGAGGCATCGCGTCGCTGGTTGCCGTTGCTGTCCTGGTAGACCGTGCCGGTGATCGATGCCGGTTGCGCCTGTGCATGCGCCGCGGAGCTGAAGACCAGGCACAGGGCAATGAGCAGATGGAATCGCGGCATGTGTCGGTACCGGGGAGCCTTGGCTGAGGGGGCCATTTTGCCGCAAGCGCCGGCACCCTGCCCCACGCCGGCACGATCAGGCGCGATGTCTCGTTTTCAGCAAAGTCTCCACGTCGCCCAGCCCGAGGCCCCGCGCGCGCAGCAACACCAGCAGGTGGTACATCAGGTCGGCCGCTTCGCCGATCAGCTCCTCGTCCGGCTGTGCCACTGCGGCCAGCGCCGTTTCCACGCCCTCCTCGCCGACCTTCTGGGCTATGCGGCGCATTCCGTCCTCGAACAGCGAGGTGGTATAGCTGCCGGCCGGACGCTCGCGCTCACGTGTGGCGATCAGCGCATCGAGTTCGCCCAGGAATGAGGCATGCGCCGGCGCCTGCGCGAAGCAACTGGTCCGGCCGAGATGACAGGTCGGGCCCTGCGGGCGCGCCAGCACGAGCAAGGTGTCGGCGTCGCAGTCGGCCTCCAGCGCCACCAGCTCGAGGAAATGGCCGGAGCTTTCGCCCTTGGTCCACTGACGCTGGCGACTGCGGCTGAAGAACGTAACGCGGCCGCTGTCGACGGTGGCCTTCAAGGCGTCGCGGTCCATGTAGCCGAGCATCAGCACGGCCAGCGTGTCGGCATCCTGCACTATCGCCGGCAGCAGGCCGCCCTGCTTGTCCCAGGCCAGCTCGTCGAAGGGGGCCGTCAGCGTGATGGCTTCAGGCGACATCGCGCACCTCGATGCCCTGCCCGCGCAGGTGCCGTTTGAGTTCGGGGATGGGAACCGCGCCGGAATGGAACACGCTGGCCGCCAGCGCCGCATCGACGTCGGCCTGGCGGAACACATCGGCGAAATGGGCGATCGCGCCGGCACCGCCCGAGGCCACCAGCGGCACCTGGCAGTGCTGGCGCACCGCCTGCAACTGCTCGATGTCGTACCCCTCGCGCACGCCGTCGCTGCCCATGCAATTGAGCACGATCTCGCCGGCGCCGCGCTGCTGCGCTTCGTCGACCCAGTCGAGCGTGCGCTGCGGCAGTGCCCGCGTGCGCGACGGGTCACCGCTGTACTGGCGCACCCGCCACTGCCCGTCCGCATCGCGCAGGCTGTCGATGCCCACCACCACGCATTGCTGGCCGAAGGCGTCGGCGATCTCGCCGATCAGCTGCGGACGCTCGAGCGCCGGGGTATTGATCGACACCTTGTCGGCGCCGGCGTGGAGCACCGTGCGTGCATCCTCGACCGAACGGATGCCGCCGGCGACGCAGAACGGGATGTCGATCTCGCGCGCCACGCGCTCGACCCAGGCGCGGTCGACGCTGCGACCCTCGGGGCTGGCGGTGATGTCGTAGAAGACCAGTTCGTCGGCGCCTTCGTCACGGTAGCGCAGCGCCAGCGCGACGATGTCGCCCATGTCGACGTGGTCGCGGAAGCGCACGCCCTTGACGACGCGGCCATCGCGGACGTCCAGGCACGGAACGATGCGCCGGCTCAGCATTGGCGCACCTTGTCGAGCGCTTCGTCCAGGGCGAAGCGACCCTCGATCAGCGCCTTGCCGAGCACCGCGCCGCTGCAACCGGCGGCACGTGCGGCAAGGATGTCGGCGATGTCGCGGATGCCGCCCGACGCCTGCACGTACAGCTCCGGCGCGAGCTTGACGATCAGCCGGTACAAGTCGAGGTTGGGCCCGCCCAGCGTGCCATCACGGGAGATGTCGGTGCACAGCAGGTGGCGCACGCCGCCATCGGCGAAGCGCCGCACCAGCGTCTGCAGACTGGCCGAACTGCTTTGGGTCCAGCCCGATACCGGCAACTGCCACTCGCCGCTGTCGTCCTGGCGCGCGTCCAGGGCAATGGTGATGCGCTCGGCGCCGAAGCGTTCGACCCAGCCCAGCACCCGCTCCGGCTCACGCACGGAGAGCGAGCCGATCACCACGCGGTCGGCGCCGGCTTCGAGGATCCTCGCCACGTCCTCTTCGCCGCGCACGCCACCGCCGGTCTGCACGCGCAGCCAGCTCGTGCGGGCCAGCACGCGCAATAGCGGCAGCAGGGTGTAGCCGCCATTGCGGGCAGCATCCAGGTCGACCAGGTGCAGCCAGCGAGCACCTTGCCGCGCGTGGCGCATCGCCATCTCGAGCGGCGGTTCCTCGTAGCGGGTCTCGCGGTCGTAATCGCCCTGGTGCAGCCGCACCATGTGGCCTTCGCGCACGTCGATCGCGGGGTACAGATCGAATTCCATGGCCGGTACCGGTGACAGCAATGGTTCGGCGCTCATGCCGCCTCCATCGCCAGGAAGTTCGCCAGCAATCGCTGGCCCACGGCCGCCGAACGCTCCGGGTGGAACTGCGCGCCAAAGCAGTTGCTGCGTCCGGCCACCGCCGTGAATGCAGTGCCGTGATCGCAGCTGGCCAGCGTGTCACCGCTCGGCGGCGCGGCATAGCCGTGCACGAAGTAGGCGTGCGCGCCGGCATCGATGCCATCGAGAAGTGCCGTCGCCTGCGACGGCTGCAACTGGTTCCAACCCATGTGCGGCACACGTACTCCCGGTGCTGATGTCATGCGGACGATGCGGCCGGGCAGCAAGCCAAGGCATTCGACGTCGCCCTCCTCCGAGGACTCGTACAGCAGTTGCATGCCCAGGCAGATCCCCAGCAGCGGCTGCCGCAGCCGACGGATCGGCTCGACCAGCCCGAGTTCGCGCAGCCGCGCCATCGCCGGCGGCGCCGCGCCGACCCCGGGCAGGATCACGCGTTGCGCGGCAGTGATGGTGTCGGCATCGGCACTGAGTACCGCGCGCACTCCCAACCTCTCAAGCGCGTAACGCACCGAGCCGATGTTCCCCCCACCCCAGTCGATCAGCACGACCTGCGTCATAGGCTGCCCTTTGTGCTCGGCAGCTCATTGCCTTCACGGCGGATCGCCTGGCGCAGCGAACGCGCCACCGCCTTGAAGCAGGCTTCGACCTTGTGGTGGTCGTTGTCGCCCTGCACGCGCAGATTGAGGTTCATCCCGGCGCCCTCGCACAGGGAGCGGAAGAAGTGCGGCACAAGCTCCGTCGGCAGGCCACCGACGCGCTCGCGGCTGAAGGTACCGTCAAAGACGAAGTACGGCCGCCCGGAGAAATCCAGCGCGGCGCTGGCCAGGCTTTCGTCCATGGGCAGCGTGAAGCCGTAACGCCCGATGCCGCGCTTGTCGCCGAGCGCCTCGCGCAGGGCCTGGCCCAGCGCCAGCGCACTGTCCTCGACCGTGTGGTGCTCGTCGATGTGCAGGTCACCCTCGCAGCGCAGCTCCAGGGCAAAGCCACCGTGCTTGCCGATCTGCTCCAGCATGTGATCGAAGAAGCCCAGGCCGGTGGCGACCACCGGCTCGGCGCCACGATCCAGGTCGAGGCCGACTTCGATCCGGGTCTCGCGGGTCGTGCGGTTGACGCGCGCGGTCCGCGGCGCGTCCGCGAGGGCGTGGGCGATGCCGCTCCAGTCCCACTCGCCGCCGAACTGCGCGGTGCGCAGCTGGAACGCGCGGATGCCGAGGTTGCGGGCAAAGGCGTTGTCGGTCTCGCGGTCGCCGACCATCGCCGAGCGCGTCCAGTCGATGCCGCGGTCCTGCAAGAACGGCAGCGCCAGGCCGATCCCGGGCTTGCGCGTGGGTGCGTTGTCGGCCGGCAGGCTGGTGTCGATCAGCACGTCGCGGAAGGCGATTCCCTGGCTCTCGAACACCTGCATCATCAGGCCGTGCGGGCCATCGAAGTCCGCACGCGGGAACGATGCGCTGCCGAGGCCATCCTGGTTGGTGACCATCACGAACTGGTAGCCGGCATCGCGCAGGCGCAGCATCGCCGGGATCACGCCAGCGACGAAGCGGAGCTTGTCGAAGCGATCGATCTGGAAGTCGGACGGCTCCTCGATCAGCGTGCCGTCGCGGTCCACGAACAGGATCGGCGTGGTACTCATCGCAGGACCTCCTTCAGCACCTTCAGCACCCTCCGGTTCTGTTCGGGCGTCCCGAGACTGATGCGCAGCGCGTCGCCGAGTCCGGGGGCCGATCGCATGTCGCGGACCACGACGCCGGCCGCAAGCAGGGCGTCGAACGCCGCCTGTGCATCGTCGAAGCGTGCGAGCACGAAGTTGGCACGCGAGTCGTGGACGCGGCGCACGCCAGGCAATGCGGCCAACGCCGAGCGCAGTTGCTCGCGCTCCTCGCGCACGGCGGCGACATGTTCGGCGGTGACCGATCGCACCTGCGGTGACAGTGCCTGCAGTGCCTGCGCGGTGCAGGCGGCCGGCAATGGATAGGGCGCCTGGCAGCGCCGCAGCACGTCGATCAGGTCGGCATCGGCGATCACGCTGCCGATGCGCGCCGCGGCCAATGCGTGCGCCTTCGACAAGGTCCGCAGCACGACGACGTTGCGCTGCGCCGGAAGCAACGTGATCGCGGACGCGGCATCGGCGAACTCGAGGTAGGCCTCGTCGACGACGACCAGCGCCTGGCCATCAAGCTCGCGCGCCAGTCGCGAAATGTCTTGGAGCGGCAGCAAGGCCCCGGTCGGATTGCCGGGGGAACACAGGAATACGAGTTTGACCCCGTCACGCCGCACCGCGGCCGCGACCGCGGCGAAGTCACACCCCCATCCTTGTGGATCCTCCAGCAGCGGCACGTCGACCACGCGCGTACCGTGCAGGCGCGCACTTACCGCGTACATGCCGAAGGTGGGGGTGGTGACCAGCACCGCATCTCCGCCCGGCCGGCACACCGCCCGCACCAGCAGGTCGATGCCTTCGTCACTGCCGCGCCCCGCCAGCAGTTGCCCGGGAACGCAGCCGTACAACCCGGCCAGCGCTTCGCGCAGTGCCTGCGGCTGCGGATCCGGATATCGGCGCAGCGATCCGTCGCCATCGGCGTCGTTGCGCCACGGCGATTCGTTGGCGTTGAGCCAGACGCTGCCCTGCAGCCGCTGGCTGCGCGCCGACTGGTAACCGGCGAAGTCGCGCAGGTCCTCGCGCACCAGCAACAACGGGCTGCTGGCGATGGTCAACGCATCGGCGGCCGCGCTCATGCCGCCACCGCCTGCAGACGCAGGGCGACGGCCTGGAGGTGCGCGTCGAGGCCTTCGGCGCGCGCCAGCTCGACCGCGCACGGACCGATCGCCTCGATCCCCTGCGGCTGCACTTCCTGCACGGTGATGGCGATCTGGAAGCTGGCGACATTGAGGCCGCCGCTGAAGCGCGCCGCACCATTGGTCGGCAACACGTGATTGGTGCCGCTGCAGTAATCGCCCAGCGCTTCCGGTGCCCAGTCGCCGAGGAACACCGATCCGGCCGCCTGCACCTGCGGCAGCCAGCGTCGCGCTTCGCGCACGGCCAGGATCAGGTGCTCGGGTGCGTAGTCGTTGCTGACCTGCAGCGCCTGCTCGATGGACTCGACCCGGATCGCGCACGAGGCCTCCAGCGCCTGGAGGGCGATGGCGGCGCGGGGCAAAGTTTCGACCTGCCGCGACAGTTCGACGGCAACCGCATCGAGCAGTGCATCGTCGTCGCTGAGCAGCACCACCTGCGAATCCGGACCGTGCTCGGCCTGCGACAACAGGTCGGCGGCGACGAAGGCCGCGTTGGCGCCGCCATCGGCGATCACCAGCACTTCAGAGGGGCCGGCCGGCATGTCGATGGCCGGGCCGTCCTGGCTCATCGCGACCTGGCGCTTGGCCTCGGTGACGTAGGCATTGCCCGGGCCGAAGAGCTTGTCGCAACGCGGCACGCTATCGGTTCCGAAGGCCATCGCGGCGATCGCCTGCGCGCCACCAATCTTGAAGATGCGATCGATGCCGCAACGCTGCGCCGCATACAGCACTGCCGGGTCAGCCGTGCCGTCGCGGCGAGGCGGCGTGCACAGCACCACCTCGGGGCAACCGGCCAGGTGCGCCGGCACGCCCAGCATCAACGCAGTAGATGGCAGCGGCGCCGAGCCGGCCGGCACGTACAGGCCGACGCGGCGGATCGGCCGCAGCACGCGCTCGCAACGCACGCCCGGCGCGGTATCGATGGCGTAGGCACTGCTCATGCCCGCCTCGTGGAACAGGGCGATGCGCGCGGCCGCTTCGTCGATGGCCTGGCGCAAGGCTGGGGGCAAGCTGTCGCCAGCTGCGCGCAGTTCGTCGGCACCGACGCGCAGGTCGTCCAGAGCGACACCGTCGAAGCGGAGCGCGAAGGCACGCAGTGCGGCATCGCCGTTGTCGCGGACTTCGTCGATGATCGCGGCGACGGCGGTCGTCGTCACGGCCGACGTGCGTTGCGAGGGGCGCCGGAGCAGCTGCGTACGCTCGGCTGCGTCGAGCCGGTTCCAGTCGGCGCGGCGCATCAGCGGCGAAGTGGCGATCGCGCTCATGCCAGCATGCCCTCCACCGGCAGCACCATCAGTCCGCGTGCGCCGGCGCGCTTGAGTTCCTCCAGCCGCTGCCAGGTGACGGCGCCGTGGCAGAGCGCCTGCAGCGCGAGGTCGTCGCCATCGTCCAGGCGCATCACGGTTGGCGCCTCGGCATCCGGGAGCAGCGGCAACAGGCTGGGCAGCAGGTTTCGCGGCGCCTGGAACATCAGCAGCTTGCTGTGGCGGATTCGCAGCGCACCATCGAGGCGCCGCAGCAGCAGGTCGGCGAGTTCGCCGCGCACCGGATCGAATTCCGCGGACGGGCCTGCGAGCACCGCCTCGCTCTCCAGCAACGTCATCACCGGCTTGAGCTGGTTGGCAGTGAGCGTCGCGCCGCTGGAGACGAGGTCGCAGATCGCTTCGGCCTGCCCCAGGCGCGGGGCGATCTCCACCGAACCCGACAGCAGCACGACATCGGCGGCGATGCCCTGCTCTTCCAGCCAGCGCGACAGCAACGCCGGGTAGCTGGTGGCGATGCGCTTGCCTGCCAACTGTTCCGGCCCCTGCCAATCCCAGGCATCGGGCACGGCCAGCGCCAAACGGCAACCGCCAAACCCCAGTGCCCGCCACTCGCGGTACACCGACGGCCGGCCATTGCCGGAACGGCCGCCATCCTGCTCGAGCAGGACGTTGCGGCCGACGATACCCAGGTCGCAGACACCGTCGGCGATCAGTCCGGGAATGTCGTCGTCGCGAACCAGCAACAGGTCGATCGGCAGGCTTTCGCCATAGCAGAACAGGCGATCGCGGCTCTCGCGCCAGCTCAGGCCGCACGAGGCCAGCAGCGCGCGCGCCGGCTCGGCCAGGCGGCCGGATTTCTGGATGGCGATGCGCAGGCGGTCGCGCACCGGGGTGTTGGCTGGGGGACTCATGGACTGGAACTCGACTAGTCGCTGTTGCGGGCGGACGCCGAGCCGGTCTCGCCGGTCCCGGAAGGTTTGTTGTCGGCTTCGCCGACCTGGCGCTGGTAGGCGATTGCGTAACCGCCGGCGCCGCGTTCGAGGCTGCGGGCGACGCGCCCGATGGTGGTCACGCTGACCTGGGTGCGGTCGTGGATCTCGCGATAGGGGACGTTGTCGATCAGCAGCGGCACCACCCGCCAGCGGTCGGTCATCGCCTCAAGCTCGGCCGGGGTGCACAGGTCCTCGAGGAAGGCGCGGACCTCCTGTGGGCTGCGCAGCGCCAGCAGCGCCGCGGCGAGCCCGGCTAGGTCGTCGTCACCGCGTTCCAGCTCAGGGGGGCGTCGCTTCATGGGTGCGTACTAATGTATTAACGTGCTAATACATTAATCCGTCGCTCGGACCGCCGTCAACCAGGCCTTGACCGGGGCACGGACCTTGGCGAAGGCCTGTTCACGGCGTTCACGCCGTTTGACTTGCGATACGGATATAGGAGTCAGCCGGACCCCAGGGGGCGGATGGCGCAATCGATTGCAGCGCGCATAAGCTGCGCGCACGCCACCCCGCCGCCTTCGCGACGGGGCCGGCGACCGGGCAAGGGGGATACATGGGACGTGGCTCGAGGTTCATGTGTTGGCTATGGCTGGCAGGCCTTTGCCTGCTGCTGGCTGCGCCGGCACAGGCCACGACCGCCGCCGGTACGACCCTGCGACTGGGTGCCGACACCGAACAGGCATCGCTGTCGCCCTATCTGGGCTACTACCACGACGTCGGCGCACGCGACGACGTCGACGCCGCCGCAACGCACCTGGCCCAGGGCAAGTTCGCGCCGCTGCCGGGCGGTCGCAGTGCATTTGGCTTCCGCCCCGGCGCCTTCTGGTTCCACGCTCGCATCGTCAACAACGGCAATCCGGAACAACGCTGGTTGCTGGTGCAGAGTTACGCGCTCAGCGACAGCATCGACGTGTACGCGCGTTATCCCGACGGCCGGACCACGTTCCAGGCCGGCGGCGACCACCTGCCCTTCAGCGAGCGCAGCGTTCGCTACCGGCATCCGAACTTCTGGCTGAACCTGCCGCCCGGCCAGCCCGTGGACGTCTTCGTGCGCGTGCAGAGCGAAAGCTCGATGCAGGTGCCGCTGGACATCTACACCACGGTCGCCTTCGCCGAGCTCTCGCGCGATTCGCAGCTGGTGATCGGTCTGTACTACGGCATCCTGCTGGCGTTGTTCTTCTACAACCTGGCGCTATGGCTGAGCCTGCGCGATGCCAGCTACTTCTGGTACCTGTTCCATCTGTCGGCGTTCGGGCTGGTGCTGTTCACGCTCAACGGCTTTGGCTTCGAGTACCTGTGGCCGCAATCGTCATGGCTCAGCGACCGGATGGTGCCGCTGTCGATCTGCCTGGCACAGATCGGCATGCAGCAGTTCGCGCGCATCTTCCTCGGCCTGCGTGAGCGCTGGCGGCTCGGTGACAGGATCGGCCTGGGCCTGATCAGCTTCTTTGCTCTGCTCGGCATTGCGTCGACGTGGTTGCCGTATCACATCTCCACGCCGATCGCGTCGGCGGCGGTGCTGGTCAGCATTGCCTGGATCGCGGTGGTGTCGATCGCGATCGTGCGTCGCGGCTATGCGCCGGCGCAGTTGTTCCTGCTGGCGTGGGCGATGTTCCTGCTCGGCACCGGCCTGTTCGTCGCCATCGCGTTCGGCATGATGCCCAAGACCTTCATCACCGAGTATGGCGTGCAGATTGGTTCGGCGCTGGAGATGCTGCTGCTGTCGATCGCGCTGGGGCACCGCTACGCGGCGTTGCGCAACGAGAACGAGCGCATTGTCCGCGAGGCCAAGGACCAGCTCGAACACAAGGTCGAGCAGCGCACCGTCGAGCTGCGCAGCGCGCTGGGGCAACTCGAGGACGCGCACGCGCGGTTGCGCGAAACCAGCCAGCGCGACGCACTGACCGGTCTGCACAACCGTACCCATTTCCGCGACCGTTTCGAGGCACTGCTTCGGCAAACGCGCGAGCACCGGCGACCGCTGTCGCTGTTGATGATCGACCTGGACAACTTCAAGCTGATCAACGATCAGCATGGGCACCTGATCGGCGACGATTGCCTGCGCTGGGCGGCGCGGACGCTAGGCCACGGGCTGCGGCCGCATCACGATGCGCTGCTGGCGCGATTCGGCGGCGAGGAGTTCGTGGTCGTGCTGCCGGGCCTGAACCTGTCGGCCGCAAGGCAGGTCGCCGAGGACCTGCGCCAGCATCTGCGCGACCAGCCGTTCCGCAGCGAGGACAGCCAGATCACAGTCACCGCCAGCATCGGCGTGCATGCGATCGAGACGGTCTCCTTCGGCGGCATCGACCCGCTGCTGCAGCTGGCCGACCAGGCGCTGTACCGGGCCAAGGCCGACGGGCGCGACTGCGTGCGGACGTCGCAGGTGGAAACGGTCTAGCTTCGGCAACAGGACCGTCATCCCCGCGAAGGCGGGGACCCAGTGGCTTGGTACAGGGCGTCAGGCGCGTGCAGCCGCCAGAACGGTGCCTTCCTTCACCAGCCGCACCGCGGTGGCCACTTCGCCGTCCATCGCGCGGTCGCGATCCAGGAACGGAATCGCCTCGCGGATCGCCGCGTGTGCCGCAGCGACCGCGCGTCCGGGGTGGAACTCTTCGGCCTCGGCCAGTTCGACGCGCAAGCCCTCGACTTCGGCCAGGAAGGCTTCGTACTCGGGGCTGTCGGCCGCCGGTGCGCCCTGCACCTTCGCCGCCAGTGCGCGCGCGTCGGCACGATCGGCCAGGTCGCGAGCGGCGTTGATCATGTCGCGGCGCAGGTCCAGTGCCTGCGCGGCGGTATAGAGCTCCAGCGCCAGCACCTTGCCCAGGTCATCGGCCATCGCCAGCACGTGGCGCGCCTCGTTGGCGCCCATCGAGACGTGGTCTTCGGCGTTGGCGCTGGTCGGGATCGAATAGACCGACGCCGGATGTGCGCGGCTGGCCAGGTCGTTGACGATGGCCGCGGCGGTGTACTGCACGATCATGTGGCCGGACTCGGTCGAGTCCTCATTGCCGATGAGGAAACCCGGCAGGCCGTCGTTCGTCGCCGGATCGACCAGCTTGTTGAGGCGGCGCTCGGAAATGCTCGCGAGCACCGGGATGGCGGCCTTGACGTAACTCATCGCCAGCGCCAGCGGCATGCCGTGGAAATGGCCGGCGGAAATCACCTGCTGCTCGACGAACTCGGCCTTGGCATCGGGGAACACGATCGGGTTGTCGGTCAGCGCATTGAGCTCGACCTCGAGCACGCGCGCGGCCTGGGCCACGGCATCGCGCACGGCGCCATGCACCTGCGGGATGCAGCGCAGCGAATAGCTGTCCTGCGGCTGGTGCTTCTTGCCGCCGCGGAACGGACGGAAACGCAGGTAGAACTTCTCGCGACCGTGGCGCTGGCTGAAAGGCACCCAGTCCCAGCCGATGTCGAAACGCAGTGCCTGCGATTCCGGCGTGTCCCAGCTGCGCGGCTGCCAGGCACGGAACTTGGGCACCAGGTGGTACGGGATGTCGGCCAGCGTCGAGCCGCCGAGCAGGTCGCGCAGGTGGGCGGCGCTGTGCACCTGGCCCGGATGCGGGCGCAGCGCGTGCACTTCTTCGGCGAACGCGCCCAGGCGGCCGGCGAAGGCATCGATGGTCATCGCGGCGGCGAGGTCGGCGGTGTCGAGCAGGTCTTCCAGCTGCGCCAGCGCGAGCACGCCGCAGGCGAGCATCTGCGCGGTGCCATTGTTCAGCGCCAGGCCTTCCTTGTACGACAGCGTCACCGGCGACAGGCCGGCGCGCTTGAGCGCTTCGCCGCCCGGGATGCGCTCGCCTCCGAAGAAGGCTTCGCCACCGCCGAGCAGCACGATGGCCAGGTGCGACAGCGGTGCGAGGTCGCCGCTGGCGCCGACCGAACCCAGCTGCGGCACCACCGGCACGATGCCGGCGTTGAGCATCGCGGTCAGTGCCTGCAGGGTCTCGACGCGGATGCCGGAATGGCCGCGCATCAGCGTGTTGATGCGGATGCACAGCATCGCGCGGACGATCTCCGGCGCGAAGGCTTCACCGACGCAGACGGCGTGGGTGACGATGAGGTTGCGCTGCAGCTCTTCGTGCAGGGTGATGTCGGAGCGCGCTGCGCCCGGCAACTCGTCACGCAGGTGGTGGTTGCCGAGCAGGCGGTCGGCGTTGCTGCCGAAGCCGGTCGACACGCCGTAGATGGGTTCCTCGCGGCGGACCTGTTCGGCCAGGAACTCGGCCGCGCGCGCCACCGCCGGCAGTTGCTCCGGGGCCAGCTGCACGTGCGCGCCGTAGGCCACGTCCACCAGCTGCGCGCGGGTCAGCGAGCGGCCATCGAGTCGGATCGGTTTCATCGTTTCACCTTGCAGCTGACTGCCATCTGCGCCGGCCTCGCGTTTGCGCGCGCCGGCGTCCCCTGTCCTGAACGGCATGGGCGGACGAGGTCGTCCACCCTGCCTGCGATTTCCTGGCCCTAGCGGCCGGCGAGTGCGCGGTACTGTTCCAGCTCCACGCGCAGCGTGCTCGCCAGTTCCTCCAGCGGCACTTCGAACTGCTCCTCGCGCAGCAGGTCCTTGACCGCAACCACGCCGCGCGCCTTCTCGTCGTCACCGGCCAGCGCAACGAAACGGATGCCGGCGCGCGAGGCGTACTGGAACTGTTTGCCGATCTTGCGCGCTTCCATCTGCACTTCGGTGTTGATGCCGGCCGCGCGCAGGCGACGGGCGATCTCCAGTGCATCGGTCAGCGACTGGCCATCCATCAGCGCGACCATCGCCTGCACGGTGCTGCCGGAGGCATTGCCGAGCAGGCCGGCCTCGCGCAGCTGCCAGAACAGGCGGGTCAGGCCAATCGAGATGCCCACGCCGGGCAGCTTCGACTTGGTGTAGTGGCTGGCGAGATTCTCGTAGCGGCCGCCAGAGCAGATCGAGCCGATCTGCGGGTAGTCGTTGAGCGTGGTCTCGTAGACCGTGCCGGTGTAGTAATCGAGGCCGCGCGCGATCGAGAAGTTCAGCGCATAGGCGCTTTCCGGCACGCCCAGGGCGCGCACGAGTTCAAGTACTTCGCGCAGTTCGGTTACGCCCTCGCGCAGGGCATCGTTGCCCTCGCCCAGCGCGTCGAGCTTGGCCAGCGCGTCGACGTGCGAGGTCGAGCGCACCTTGACGAACTCGAGGATGCGCGCGACTGCATCGGCGGACAGGTTGAAACCTTCGCCGGTCAGGGTCTCGCGGACGTGGTCCTCGCCGCGCTTGTCGAGCTTGTCGACCTCGCGCAGCACCAGCGCCTGCAGTTCGCCGTCGGCGATGCCCTGGGCCTCGAAGAAGCCGCGCATCAGCTTGCGGTTGTTGAGCTGGATGGTGAAGGCGCCGATGTCGAGCTCGGAGAACACGGCGTGGATCACCGCCGGCAGCTCGGCGTCGAAACGCACGCTGAGCGCGTCCTTGCCGATGACGTCGATGTCGCACTGGTAGAACTCGCGGAAGCGACCGCGCTGGGCACGCTCGCCGCGATAGACGCGCTGCATCTGGTAGCGGCGGAAGGGGAACGCCAGCTCGTGTTCGTGCTCGGCGACGTAACGCGCCAGCGGAACGGTCAGGTCGAAGCGCAGCGCCACCTCGGGCATGCCCTCGCCGGCCGCGCCTTCGGACGCCTTGCCCAGCGCACCCGTGGACTGAACGAAATACACCTGCCGCTCGGTTTCGCCGCCGGACTTGGTCAGCAACACCTCCGACAGTTCCATGACCGGCGTTTCCACCGGCAGGAAGCCGAATCGTTCGAAATTGCGGCGGATCGTGTCCAGCATGCGCTGGAAGGCGATCTGGTCAGGGGGCAGCAGCTCCATGACCCCGGGCGGGGTGCGCGGCTTGATCAAGCAAGGCTCCAGTGACGACAGGCCGCGATCGCGGCCCGATGCCGTACAGGCTTGGCGGGCACACGGTGGATTCGCGGTGTAGAGGGGGAAATCGACGACAGTTTAGCTGTTGCGACCGCTTTTCCCCCAACGGCCGCCCACGGATTGCACCCGGATTGCCATTGGATTGAAGGAATTTGCATCCAACCCCTTGCCTCGACCCCGCCCGACTGACTAGAATTTGCGGCTCAGCAGTCGGGGTGTAGCTCAGCCTGGTAGAGCGCTACGTTCGGGACGTAGAAGTCGCAGGTTCAAATCCTGTCTCCCCGACCAACTCCGCATGATGCATGTGTGCATCATGATGTGGAGCCACGCTGAAATGACGAACGCCGGCCCTGCCGGCGTTTTTCGTTTGTGCCGCAGGCAGCGAACTGGACCAGGTTGCGATCTGCCGAGCCGCGCCGCGATGATGCCGGGTCGCTTTCGCATTGATGGCCCGATGGATCTCACCTGCACACCTTTCCAGCGCGATGGCAGCGCCTGCCTGCGCCTGAACGCCGCTGACGGCGCCGTCGCCGAGATCAGCCTGCATGGCGCCCACGTGCTGTCCTGGCAGCCCTCGCCGGGCCGCGAGCGCCTCTATATGAGCCCGCGCGCGAGTTTTGCCGAGGGCGCAGCCATCCGTGGCGGCATTCCGGTGATCTTTCCGCAGTTCGGCGGGCGTGGATCGATGCTCAAGCATGGCTTCGCGCGACTGCTCGACTGGCGCTACGTGGGCATCGAGGTCGAGTCCGGAGCGCCGGCAGTGGTTCTGGAGCTGGTAGACAACGAGGACACCCGCCGCCAGTGGCCGACGAGTTTTCGCGCGCGGGTCCACGTGGCGCTGGCCCCAGCCGCGCTGACGGTGCGGCTCGCGGTCCGCAACCAGGGCGCGGCGCCCTTCAGCTTCACCGCGGCACTGCATACGTACCTGCGCGTGGACGATCTGGACGCGACGACGGTGCAGGGCCTGGAAGCGGCCGGCTTCGAGGATTCGCGCGATGGCCAGACCAGCGCGGCCGAAGGCGAACCGGTGCGTTTCCATACCGAGGTCGACCGTCTCTATCCCGATTGCGCCCATGACCTGCTGCTTGCGCAGGGCGACGAAGCGATGCGCATCAGCGCAGATGGCTTCCGCGATACTGTCGTGTGGAATCCCGGGGCGGAACTGGCGGCGAAGATGGCCGACCTTGGCGCCGGTGAGCACCGGCACTTCGTCTGCGTCGAGTCGGGCACGATTGCTGAGCCGGTGACGCTGGCACCGGGAGCGGAATGGAGCGGAGCACAACGCCTGCAGGCGTAGGAGCGAGCTTGCTCGCGAACGCCTTCCGGCAAGCCTGTCGCGAGCAAGCTCGCTCCTGCGTGCGGAGGTCAGTGGTTGCGCGATTCCTCGTGCCGCACCTGCCCTTCCCCGCGCACGACGAAGCGCTCGATGGTCAGTGATTCCGCGCCCATCGGCCCATAGGCATGCAGGCGCGTGGTCGATATGCCGATCTCGGCGCCCAGCCCGAGCTGGCCACCGTCGTTGAAGCGCGATGAGGCGTTCACCATCACCGCCGAGCTGCGCGTGCCGCGCACGAACGCTTCGGCCGCCGCGGCATCTTCGGTCGCGATGACTTCGGTGTGGTCCGAGCCGTAGCGGGCGATGTGCGCCAGTGCGTCCCCGATGCCGTCGACGACGCGTACCGCCAGGATCAGGTCCAGGTACTCGGCGGCATAGTCGGCGTCTTCGACCTGCCCCACCTGGTCGGAGTACGCGCGCGTGCGCTCACAGCCGCGCACTTCGACCTCGCGCGCCGCCAGCCGCTCGAGCGCCGCGGGCAGGAATGCCGCGGCGATGTCGCGATGGACCAGCAATGTCTCCAGCGCATTGCACACGCCGGGTCGCGAGGCCTTGCCGTCGACCATCAGATCCAGAGCCTTGCCGACATCGGCGGCACGGTCGACGTACAGATGGCACACGCCCTTGTAGTGCTTGATCACCGGCACGCGCGCGTGCTCGGCGACGAAGCGGATCAGGCTCTCGCCGCCGCGCGGGATCGCCAGGTCGATCAGGTCCGACAGCTGCAGCAGTTCCAGTACATGCTCGCGCGCAGGATCGGCCACCAGCGACACGGCCGCCTCCGGCAGCCCTTCCTCGCGCAATGCCTGGTGCAGGCACGCAGCGATGGCGGCATTGCTCGCGCGCGCCTCCGAGCCACCGCGCAGCAGCACCGCGTTGCCGGCCTTCAGGCACAGCGCCGCGGCATCGGCGGTGACGTTGGGGCGGGCTTCGTAGATCATGGCGATCAGGCCCAGCGGTACGCGCTGGCGCTCGATCACGATCCCGTTGGGGCGCACGTCGCTGCGTGTCACGTGCCCTAGAGGATCAGCCTGCGCGGCCACTTCCCGCACGCCTGCAGCCATCGCCGCGACGCGGGCCTCATCCAGCTTCAGCCTGTCGAGCAGCGCCGCGCCGAGGCCGGCGGCACGGCCGCGCTCCATGTCCTCGGCATTGGCCGCCAGCACCGCGGCGCCGTGATGCTCCAGCAAACGCGCCATGCGCTCGATCAGTCGCCGGCGCTCGTCGCCATCCAGCGTCGCCAGCACCAGCGATGCTTCACGCGCGCGCTCGGCAAGATTGCGTACGTAACCGCTCATGCCTTCACCTCGGGAGTCTCGTCGTGAGCGTTGACCAGCAGCACCAGATCGTCGCGGTGGATCACCGATTCGCCATAGCGGAAGCCGAGCACGGCTTCGATGTCGTTGCTGTGCCTGCGCGCGATCCGGCCGATTTCCATTGCGCTGTACTGTGCCAGGCCGCGCGCGAACGGTTCGGCGCCGGCCGTGGTGGCCACGATCTCGATCACGTCGCCGCGGCGGAAGTCGCCTTCGACACCGGCCACGCCACCGGGCAGCAGCGAGGCGCCCTGGCGATGCAGCGCCGCGACCGCGCCGTCGTCGACCAGCAGCCGTCCCGACGAGGGTGCATGTCGCAGCCATTGCTTGCGTGCGCGCAGGCGGTCGCCCTGTGCGAGCACCAGCGTGCCGTGCAGCTGCCCCTCGCCGAGCGCGCGCACCACCGCATCGTTGCGACCGCAGAACAGGGCCGTGGGAATCCCGGCGGCGGTCGCCTTCGCGGCGGCCTCCAGCTTGGTGCGCATGCCACCGGTACCGAGCTTGCCGGCGCCACCGCTGGCGGCCAGCAGCAGTTCGGGCGTGATCCGTTCGACACGGTCGATTGCGCGCGCAGTGGGGTCGCGCTGCGGATGGGCGCTGTAGAGCCCGCCGATGTCGGTGGCGATCAGCAACAGGTCGGCATCGACCAGCGATGCCACGGCCGCGGCAAGGTTGTCGTTGTCGCCGAGCTTGAGTTCATCGACGGCGACGGCATCGTTCTCGTTGATGATCGGCAGCGCGCCAAGCTTCAACAGCTCGCGCAGCGTGGCTCGCGCATTGAGGTAACGGCGGCGGTTGCGCAGGTCGTCGTGGGTCAGCAGGACCTGGGCGACGGGCCGGTCCGACAACTGCTGCCAGAAGCCCATCAGCGATGCCTGGCCGAGCGAGGCCAGCGCCTGCCGAAGCACCAGGCTGTCGCCACCGGTATCGATGCGTCCGCGCCCGGCAGCGACCGCGCCGGACGATACCAGGACCACTTCGCGCTGCTGCGCGCGGGCCTGCGCAATAAATCGCGCCAGGCCAGCGGCGTAACGCGGATCGAGTCCGTCGGGTTGATCGGAGAAGCCGGCCAGCAGGCTGCTGCCAACCTTCAGTACGGCGCGCTGCCAGCGTGGCAGCGGTTGTGCCTGGAAGTCCCGGACGGCGGTGTCGGCGGCACTTCCAGGCGTGTTCATCGCAGTGTTTCCAGTCGGCTTCGCAGCTCGTCCAGCCGCAGTTGCGAGCCCGCACCGGGTGACACCCGTGCTGCCAGGCTCGCCTCGGGATCGCCCTGCTCCCAGCGCGCCGGATCGGCGGCCTGCTTGTAGGCCTCGCGGAACGGCAGGCCCTGTCGCGCCAGATCGACCGCCAGGTCAGTGGCGTACATGGAAGGATCGAGCGCCTCGCGCATGCGGTCGGTCTTCCACTCAAGGTTGCGCAGCAGGTCCGGCAGCAGCTCCAACGCGCCCAAGCCGCGGCCGAACGCGTGGAAGATGGCGCCCTTGGAGAACTGCAGGTCGCGGTGGTAGCCCGACGGCAGCGACAGCAGCTGTTCGATCTCCGTGCGCGCGGCGGCAGCGGCCGAGTAGCTCGCGCGCATCAGTTCGATGACGTCGGGGTTGCGCTTGTTGGGCATGATCGAGCTGCCGGTGGTGTACTGCGACGGCAACGCGACGAAGCCGAACTCGGCGCTGGTGAACAGGCTCAGGTCCCAGGCCAGGCGGCGCAGGTCGAGCAGCGCCGAGGACAGCGCCTCGATCGCGGCCATCTCGAACTTGCCGCGCGAGATCTGCGCGTAGGTCGCCGCGACCTGCATGCGGCCGAAGCCCAGTGCCGTCGTGGTGTGATCGCGCGCCAGCGGCAGGTTGACGCCGTAGCCCGCCGCACTGCCGAGCGGATTGGCATCGACCCAGTGCAAGGTCTGCACGGCACGCTGCGCGTTGTCGATGAAGCCTTCGGCCCAGGCCGCCCACCACATGCCCAGCGAGGACACCATGGCGCGCTGCAGGTGGGTGTAGCCCGGCAGCGGCACGCCCTGCTCTGCCTCGGCACGGGCGAGCGCGACTTCCGCGCTTTCACGGCACGTGGCCGCCACGCGTGCCAGGCGGTCTTTCAGCCACAGGCGCGTGGCCACCAGGATCTGGTCGTTGCGGCTGCGGCCGGTGTGGATCTTCTTGCCGGGATCGCCGAGGCGTTCGACCAGGCGCGATTCGATCGCCGAATGGCAGTCCTCGAAGCGCTCGTCGAGGATGAAGCGGCCGGCACGGAAGTCCTCGGCCAGAACTTCCAGTTCGCGCTTCAGTCCGGCCAGTTCGTCGCCATCGAGGATGCCGATCTGCTGCAGGCCTTCGGCGTGCGCACGACTGGCTTGGATGTCGAACAGGAAGAACTCGCGATCCAGGATCACGTCCTCGCCGGCGAGGAACTGCTGGATGCGCGCGTCGACCTTGACGCCGGGTTTTTGCCACAACAGATCGGACATCGTCGAATTCCTTTGGATGATTCAGCGCGGAATGCCGGCCATCTCGTCCAGGCCAAACGCCAGGTTGAGATTCTGCAGCGCCTGCGTCGCCGCGCCCTTGAGCAGGTTGTCCTCGGTGGCCACCACCACCAGCCGCCTGCCATCGGGTGTCAGGGTGAAACCGCCGAGTTCGACGTGATGGCGTCCCGCGATCGCACTGACCCACGGGGCTTCGTCACCGACATCGACCAGTGGTTCGCCGGCATAGCGGTCAACATACCGCGACACCACTTCATCGCGCGCGAAGGCCCTGGACAGCGGCAGGTTGGCGGTGATGGTCAGGCCGCGGAAGTGCGGCGCAACGTGCGGCAGGAACTGCACCTCGTGGCCGAGTTGCCGCGTGACTTCGCGCTCGTGCACGTGGTTGGTCAGTGCGTACGGCATCAGGTTGTCGCGCAGCTTCTCGGGGTCGTTCTTGTCCGAAGGCGACGTGCCAGCCCCGGAATAGCCCGAAACGCCGAAGCACTGCACCGGACCGGCCAGCGCGTCGAGCATCGGCGCGACCGCCAGCTGCATCGCCGTGGCGTAGCAGCCCGGATTGCTGATGCGGCGCTGGCCGCTGTACTGCGCGCGGGTCAACTCCGGCAGGCCGTAGTACCAGCCGTCGTCGAAGCGGTAATCGGCAGAGAGATCGACGATGACCGGGTCGGCGCCCACGGCATCGAAGGCGGCCACGCAGGCGGCGGCCTTGCCGTTCGGCAGCGCCAGCACGACGGCATCGGCGCCAAGCGCCGGTAGCTCCTCGTGCGAGGGAGAGTTGTAGCGAAGCTCGCCCTGGTACTCGGCGATGTGGTCCGCGACGCGCTGCCCGACCAGCTCGCGCGAGGACACGAACGCCAGCTCGAAATCCGGGTGCGCTGCGATCAGGCGGATGAGTTCGGCGCCGACGTAACCGCGCGCGCCGACGATGCCAACGGACTTAGTCACGTCCGGATGCTCCATGGTTCTGCAACTTGTGCTGCTCCAATCTATGATTCAGATTGCGCTTAACCGCCGGCCACTCCGATTCGATGATCGAAAAGGCCACGGTGTCGCGCACGCTGCCGTCGGCATGGCGCCGGTGGCTGCGCAGGATGCCGTCCTGTTTCGCGCCGAGGCGGGCGATGGCGTTGCGTGAGGCCAGGTTGAACCAGCTGGTCTCGAAGCCGACGCAGATGCTGCCCATGGCCTCGAAGGCATGGCCGAGCAACAGCAGCTTGGCCTCGGTGTTGAGGCCGGTGCGCTGCACGCTCGGGGCGTACCAGGTGTAGCCGATCTGCACGCGTGGAACCGTTGCATCCAGGTCGTAGTAGCGCGTACAGCCGACGATGTCGCCGCCGGCGTCGCGCACCGCGAACGGCATCGCCTTGCCCTGCGCCTGCATGTCCAGCGCCGCCGAGATGTAGGACTCGACCTGCTCCGGCGCCGGCACGTTGGTGTACCACAGGCGCGACAACTCGCCCGCGCCAAGCGCCGCGCGCAGGCCGTCGCAGTGCCCCGACTGCAGCGGCTCCAGCGTGACGTGCTGGCCGCGCAGGGTCGGGGCGACGCTCCAGTGGTCGGTGGTTACTGACATGTCAGTCCTTCAGCGTCGCCGTCCGCCCCGAGCAGTGCTCGACGCAGCGCTCGATCTCGTCGAACCCGTCGATGCCGTACCAGAACACCTTCCACTTCTCCTGCTTGATGCAGCCGTCGGATTCAGCGTAGTAGAACGGGTTGACCGGATTGCCGTGGCGCGAACGCCAGAACAGGCGCGGGTTCTGCTCGCGCATCACATGCCACACCGCACGGCCAAGGCCTTCGCCCTGCGCTTCGTCGAGCACGGCAAACTTGTCGAGGTAGATGCCGGCATCTTCCTGGGTGAGGATCACGGCGGCGCGGTAGTTCTCGCTGACGTAGGCTCGGTGCAGCGTGGTTCGCTCGAAGTAGTCCGGCATCAGGCGACGGCCGAACGCCGATTCGATCAGGCCGCGCAGGCGCTCCAGGTCGAGCTCGTCCCAGCGGCTGACCTGCAGCACGCGCTCACCTCGGCGCACCAGCGTGCCCGAGCCCTTGTGGGTGAACAGTTCCTTCGCCAGCTCGGCCGGCTTGGTGATCGAGACCGACGAGGTCAGCGGCAGCTTGTCGAGCAGAGCCTTGATCTGTTCGATCTTGACCCGCATGCCGCCGTTGATCCACGGCTGCGACATCAGGTGCTCGTACTCGGTCGACAGGTTGATCGAGTCGATGACCCGGCCGGTGTCATCGAGCAGGCCACCGGTGCCGGTCAGGAACACGATCTTGTACGGCTGCAGCTTCTGCACCAGCTCGTTGGCGGCGAAGTCGGCATTGACGTTGAGGATCTGTCCGCCGGCGGTCTCGCCGAGGCTGGCGATCACCGGAATGGAACCGGCACGCAGGCTGGCCTCGATCGGCGCCAGGTTGACGCGCTTGACCTCGCCGACCAGGCCGTAGGTGTCGCGGTCCAGGTACTCGGACTCGAACACGCCCGAAACAATCGACGTCGCCCGCGCGTCGAACGCCTGCAGCGCCTCGACCAGCTTGAGGTTCTGCGACTGGAACACGCGGCGCACGATCGCAAGGGCTTCCGGCGAGGTCACGCGCAGGCCGTTGACAGTCTGCTTGGTGATGCCGGCCGCGGCCATCTCGTCGTCGAGCTGCGGGCCGGCGCCGTGGATCACGATCGGCGTCAGGCCGACGTCCTGCAGGAAGGCGAGCGAGGACGTCAGCGCTTCCAGGTCGTCGCGCAGGACGGCGCCGCCCACCTTGACCACGGCGAAGCGCTTGGCATCGAGCTGGGAGAAACGCTTGAGGTACTGCGAGATCTCCTTCGCGCTGGCCATGCTCGAGAGCAGGCGCACGATGGTCTGGCGGGTCTGGATGTCGCGGGTGTCGTTCATTGCGATGACGTTCAATTCAGTATCCGAATGATCGAATCGGTGTAGCGCTGCAGTTGCTCCAGCGCCACCCATTCGTCGGCGGTATGGGCCTGGGCGATGTCGCCCGGGCCATAGACAAGCGCGGTCATGCCCGCGGCGGAGAACAGCGAGGCCTCGGTCCAGAAGTCGACTGCGTTGCCGATCGGCAGCTGCAGCGCGTCGGCCAGGTCGCGCGCTTCCAGACGCTGCTGCTCGGCATCGGCGACGTCGCCCGACGGCAATGACGGACCTCGGAAGGTTTCCTCATAGCGCTCGATCGCACCGGCCTCGACCAGCGTGCCGAAGCGCTCGTGCAGCCCGTCGATCGACATCGACGGCAGCGGACGGAAGCCGAAGCGCAGCTCCGCGCTCGGCGCGATCATGTTGGCCTTGATCCCGCCTTCGACGCGGCCGATGTTGAAGCGCAAACCGGTCAGGCCGCCGAAGCGCTGGTGCGCCTGGCTCTCGACGTAGTCCAGCGCATGCCCGCCCCAGCGGATCGCCTGGTGCAGCGCGCTGGCCTGCATCGCGTTGGCACCGGAGGCGTGCCCGGCAACGCCGCGGAAGCGCAACAGCACCGAGCTGATGCCGCGATGGGCCAGCACGGCCTCACACTGCGTCGGCTCGGCAACGATCACCTCGTTGAAGCCGTGCATGCCGCCCAGGAAGGCTGCGATGCAGCGCGCGTCGTTGGCCTCCTCGTCGGTGGAGAACAGGAACGCGGCGTCGCCCTGCGTCACCGACGCAGCAGTGACCAGTCCGGCCGCGGCGCCCTTGATGTCGCAGGCGCCCAGTCCGATCGCGCGGTCGGCGGTGACGCGCAGCTTGTGCGGGTCGGCGCTCCACGCTTCCGACGACGGCACCGTGTCCAGGTGCACGTTGAACAATCGCTTGGGATTGCCGCGCACGGCCAGCATCGACACCGCACCGTCACCGTGGTCGGTGACCTCGATGCGGAAACCGGTCAGCTGCGAACGCAGGTAATCGAAGATGCCCCCGGTGCCGATGTCCCGCGGTGGATTGCGGGTGTCATACGACACCAGGGCTTCGAGGTGCTTGAGGGTTTTAGCGAGCATGTTTCCTGCAGCCAATTACTTGCGGTTGATCTCGGCCCACAGCGTGCTGCTCATGCCGAACAGCTTGATGAAGCCTTCGGCCTCGGCCACGCCCCAGTCCGCTGCCTGCGCATAGGTCGCGCCCTTGGCATTGAGGATGTGCCTGGACTCGATCGCCACCGCGCTGACCAGCCCGCCCTGCGTTTCGATCACCACGTCGCCGTTGACGGTCGACTGGCTCGACTGCAGGAACGCCTCCAGGTCGGTCTTGAGCGGATCGTGGAAGAAGCCCTCGTACACCAGCTCCACCCACTTGCGCGCCACGTCCGGCTTGAAGCGGTTCTGCTGCTTGCTCAGCACCGCTTCTTCCAGCGCGCGGTGCGCGGTCAGCAGCGCAGTCAGGCCCGGCGCCTCGAAAATGATGCGGCCCTTCAGCCCGATCGTGGTGTCGCCTGTGTACAGGCCGCGGCCGACGCCGTACTGCGCGAACAGGCCGTTGAGCTTGGCCAGCATCTTGTGGCCGTCCATCTTCTCGCCGTCGAGCGCGACCGCTTCGCCGTTGACGAAGCTGACCTTCACCCGCAGCGGCTGCGCCGGCCACTCGCTGCGCGGCTTGCACCAGCCCACCGCGCCTTCGCCCGGCGCCTGCCAGCGATCGATCTCGCCGCCGGACATGGTCAGGCCGAGCAGGTTCTCATTGATCGTGTAGGCCTTCTGCTTGGCGCGCACGCCGAAGCCGCGCTCCTCCAGGTACTTCTGCTCGTAGGCGCGGACCTCGGTGTGTTCCTTCTGGATCTCGCGGATCGGCGCCACGATCTCGTAGTCGCCCAGCGCCTTCACCGCCAGGTCGAAACGCACCTGGTCGTTGCCCATGCCGGTGCAGCCGTGCGCGATCGCCTTGGTGCCCAGCTCTTCACAGCGCTTGAGCGCGGCTTCGACAATGAGGTAACGGTCGGAAACCAGCAGCGGGTACTGGCCCTGGTAGCCCTCGCCGGCCCAGACGAACGGCTTGACGAAGCCTTCCCAGATCGCCGGGCCGCCGTCGACGGTGACATGCGAGGCGACGCCCAGTTCGGCGGCGCGTTCCTCGATGAAGGCGCGCTCCTCGGCATCGACGCCGCCGGTGTCGGCGAACACGGTGTGCACGTTCCAGCCGCGCTCCTTCAGGTAGGGCACGCAGAAGCTGGTGTCGAGGCCGCCGGAGAAGGCGAGGACGATGTCTTTGCTCATTTCAGTCTCTCTCTTATGTTGTTTCTTACTTGCCGACCAGCGCGGCCATGATGGCCTTCTGCACGTGCAGGCGGTTCTCGGCTTCGTCGATGGCGATGCACTGCGGCGAGTCCATCACCGCATCGGTGGCCTTCACGTTCCGGCGCAGGGGCAGGCAGTGGCTGAAGACGCCGTTGTTGGTCAGCGCCATCTTCGCCTCGTCGACGATGAAGTGCTTGTACTGGTCGCGGATCGGCTTTTCGGGGCCCCAGTTGCCGAAGAACGGCAACGCGCCCCAGCTCTTGGCGTAGACCACGTCGGCACCGGTGTAGGCACTTTCGATGTCATGGCTGACAGCCAGCGAACCGCCGCTCTCGGCGACGTTCTGCGCGGCCCAGTCCATGTAGCGCTGGTCGAGGATGTAATCCGGCGTCGGGCACAGCAGGGTCACGTCCATGCCCATGCGCGTGGCGATCGTCAGCGCGGAATTGGCCACCGCCGTGTTGAGCGGCTTGGGGTGGTAGGTCCAGGTCAGCACGTACTTCTTGCCGCGCAGGTCGGTGGTGCCGAAGTGCTCCTGCAGCGCGAGGATGTGCGCCAGCTCCTGGCACGGATGGGTGATCGTCTCCATGTTGATCACCGGCACCGGCGAATACCTGGCGAAGCTCTTGAGGACGATGTCCTCGCGGTCGTACTGCCAGTCGACGAACTTCGGGAACGCGCGCACGCCGATCAGGTCGACGTAGCGGCCCAGCACCCTGGCCACTTCGGCGATGTGCTCCTCGGTGTCGCCGTCCATGACCGTGCCGAGGTTGAACTCGATCGGCCACGCATCCTTGCCCGGCTGCAGCACCACCGCATGGCCGCCAAGCTGGAACGCGCCCAGCTCGAAGCTCGTGCGCGTGCGCATCGACGGATTGAAGAACACCAGGGCGATCGACTTGCCCTTGAGCTGCTCGCCGGCCTTGCTGCGCTTGAACGCGGCGGCCTGCGCCAGCAGCGCGTCAAGGTCGGCGCGCGACCAGTCCTGGGTGTTGAGGAAGTGCCTGTTGCCAAGAGCGGTCATCGAGTGCGGTTCCGGTGATCGAATGGGGAGGAAGGTGGGGAGCGGGTCCTGGAGCAAACCCTGAAAGCAAAAAAGCCCAGCGCGTAGGCTGGGCTTTTCGTGTGTCACTTCGTCTGTTTCAAGACGCGCTAGTGACCGTTACCCAGCTGGATGGCAGGTATGCGGTCGGCGAGCGCGCGAGGTCATCCCCGCCGCCATGTAGGCGGAGGTCAGGACGTCGGCGTCGGCGTAGTGGGCGTTCATTGAGGCGCGCATGCTCGCATGCACCCGCGGCGGGTGCAAGCTTTGGGGTCGGAGTGTGACCGGATCGGCGCTCAGCGGTCGCCGGCCGGCGCCACGACCGGCGTCACCGACACCCGGATGCGCAGGCGATTGCCCGGATCCTCGGCCAGGCGCGAGCGGAACTTGGCGCCCTTGTAGGTGTAGTCGACGTCGTAGGCGATCGGACGGCGGTACTCGCGCTCGACTGTCACCGGCTTGCACTTGTCCTGCTGTTCCTTCTCTTCGCGGGTCAGCGCGTCCTTGACCGCACCGACCACCCGCGACAGGCGCGAGTCGCCTTCGCACTTCTGCTCGATCGAGTTGGCCTTGAGGGTCTGGTAGACCGGTGTCACCCGCAGCACCTGGGCGTAGTCGAAGCGGACGTTCTCGGCCTGGATGACCGTGTTCTGCGCCCTCGCCTCGACCGCCGGCCAGGCAGCCAGCACCAGTCCGAGCAGGACAGACCAGGTCACGGCAGCAGGAAGCGGAACTGGACGGTCCATCACGCTCGCGGAGTCATAATTGTTTAGAAATTGTAAGCGCAGACCGGGGGCGAGGTCTGAACCCCGCCTTTAGACTACCGGCCCAAGCCGCCAGGCGGACCCGCCTTGCAGTCGAAGTCCGGACGACCGGCACGGCGCAGGCCGACTCGATCAGCCGCTAGAATGGCCGCAACTCCGGCGGTACCCCCCATGAGCCTGCACCTTTTCAACAGCCTGACGCGACGGGTCGAGCCGTTCGTGCCCCTCGACCCCGCCCGCCCGACCATGTACGTGTGCGGGCCCACGGTCTACAACTTCGTTCACATCGGCAATGCCCGCGGCCCGGTCGTGTTCGGGGTGCTGGCCGAGTTGCTGCGCCGCCGGTTCGGCGCGCTGGCCTACGCCCGCAACATCACCGACGTCGACGACAAGATCAACAATGCCGCCCGCGAACAGGGCGTGCCGATCTCGGCGATCACCAGCCGCTTCGCCACCGCCTACCGCGAGGACATGGCGGCGCTGGGCGTGAAGGCGCCGGACCTGGAGCCGGAAGCCACCGCCCATATCGGCCAGATCATCGCCATGATCGAGCGCCTGATCGAGGTCGGCCACGCCTACGCGGCCGAAGGCCACGCGCTGTTCTCGGTCGCCAGCTACCCCGACTACGGCAAGCTTTCGCGCCGCGACCCCGAGGAAATGCTCGCCGGCGCCCGCGTCGACGTGGCTCCTTACAAGCGCGACCCGGGCGACTTCGTATTGTGGAAGCCGTCCACCGACGACCTCCCCGGCTGGGAGTCGCCCTGGGGCCGTGGCCGCCCGGGCTGGCACATCGAGTGCTCGGCGATGGCCGCCGCCCATCTGGGCGAGACCATCGACATCCACGCCGGCGGCGTCGACCTGCAGTTCCCGCACCACGAGAACGAGATCGCCCAGAGCGAGTGCGCGCACGGCGGCAGGATCTTCGCCCGGCACTGGCTGCACAACGGCATGCTCAACTTCGGCGGCGCCAAGATGGCCAAGTCGGTGGGCAACATCCAGCGCGTGCATGACCTGGTCCGCGAATACCCACCCGAGGCCCTGCGGTTGGCGCTGCTCTCGGCCCACTACCGGCAGCCGCTGGAATGGTCGGATGCATTGATCGACCAGAGCGTGCGCACGCTCGACCGGCTCTACGGGACTTTGCGTGATCTGGCCGATTGCACGGTGGCCACGCCGCTGGCGATCCCGGCCGGCATCGAATCGGCGCTCGACGACGACCTCAACACGCCGCAGGTGCTGGCCGAGATCGCCCGTATCGCCGGTGATGCGCGCAAGGCCGAGTCGGCAGACGAGCGCGCGCGCCTCAAGGGCGAGCTGCTCGGCGCCGGTTTCGCCCTGGGACTGCTGCAGCAGGATCCGGCGCAGTGGTTCTCGCGCGGTGCTGGCAATGAGGATGACGACCGCATCCAGGCGTTGATCGACGAGCGCATCGCGGCCAAGAAGGCCCGCGATTTCGCCCGCGCCGACGCCATCCGCGACCAGCTCGCGGGCGAAGGCATCCTGCTCGAGGACACCGCGCAGGGCGTGCGCTGGAAGCGGGCCTAGTCCAGTCAGGTCATCTCCTTCCCGTCATCCCCGCGAAGGCGGGGACCCAGCGCCTTCGAGGCTTCGCCGAAGAGGACTGCAAGACACTGGGTTCCCGCCTTCGCGGGAATGACGATTCCCAGTTCGCACGGCCCGCGCCAGCAAGAGCGTAAAATTCCCCGTAATGAACACCATTGCCGCCCCCGCCAGTCCCTTCCCGATTGAAGCCTCGCCGAGCGAGGCGCAGGAAGCGATCCGCGAAGAGTTCGCCTTCTTCGGCGACTGGTCCGAGCGCTACCAGTACCTGATCGACCTCGGCCGCAAGCTGCCCGATCTGCCGGGCGAATGGAAAACCGAAGCCCATCGCCTGCACGGTTGCCAGTCGATGGTGTGGATCGTCGCCGAGGGCGACGCCGACCGCCTCGACTTCCATGCCATCAGCGATTCGGCGATCGTCTCGGGCCTGATCTACCTGGCGCTGCGCGTGTACTCCGGCCGCAGCGCTGCGCAGATCGCCGCCACCGATGCCGACTACATCGCCGACATCGGACTTGCCAAGCACCTTTCGCCCACGCGCAGCAACGGCCTGACCGCGCTGCTCGGCTTCATCCGCGACCAGGCACGGTCGCGGCTGTGATCGCCTGTCGTCCCGAGCGCCGCGAGGGACCTGCTGACACACGGTTGATCCGCGATGTCTTCTGACGCCGACGCCCTGCCCGCCGCGGGCGTCTCGGAACTGCTGCGCAACCGCGGCTTCACCGGCCTGCTCACCTATCGCCTGCTGGCGATGCTGTCCTACCAGATCGTCGCGGTGACGGTCGGCTGGCACGTCTACGAACTCACCCGTGATGCCTTTGCCCTGGGCCTGATCGGCCTGGCCGAGGTGATCCCGTATTTCTGCTTCGCCCTGTTCGCCGGTTACGCGGTCGACCACCTGCCGCGGCGCAAGCTGGGCATGGCCGCCTGCCTGGGGTTGCTGGTCACGACGTTGACGCTGGCCGCCGTCGCCGCCGGCGTTCTGCCGGCCGGCATCTCCGGTTTTGGCACGCTCACGATCTACGTGGCCATCGCCGTCAACGGCGTGGTTCGCGCGTTCCTGGCACCGGTCTACATGTCGCTGTTCGCGCGTGTGCTCAAGCGCGAGCAGTTCGCACGCGGCGCCGGTGTCAGCAGCGTGGTGATGCAGACGGGCCTGGTGATGGGCCCGGCGATGGGTGGCCTGCTGGTGGCCTGGGGCGGCAAGACCTCCGCCTACCTGGTCGCCGCCGGCTTTGCGCTTGCCGCGGCGATCGCGGTGATCGCCGTACGCGTGACGGAGCCGCCGATGCCGGCCGAACGGGCGCCGGTGTTCAAGAGCATCGGCGAGGGCCTGCAGTTCGTCTTCAAGACCCAGGTCGTGCTCGGTGCGCAGGCGCTGGACATGTTCTCGGTGCTGTTTGGCGGCGCGGTGGCGCTGCTGCCTGCGTTCATCAACGAGATCCTCCATTACGGGCCGGAAGCGCTTGGCCTGCTGCGCGCGTCACCGGCCGTTGGCGCGGTGCTGGTAGGCATCGTTCTCGCGCGCCGGCCGCTGCAGCGCCATGCCGGTCGCGTGCTGCTGATGGCGGTGGCCGGTTTCGGCCTGTGCATCATCGGTTTCGCGCTGTCGCGCCACCTGTGGTTGTCGGCGTTGATGCTGATGTTGTCGGGCATGTGCGACGGCGTGTCGGTGGTGGTGCGCTCGACCATCCTGCAGTTGTCCACGCCCGACCACATGCGCGGACGGGTGTCGTCGATCAACGGCATCTTCATCGGCTCGTCGAACGAACTGGGCGCATTCGAATCCGGCGTGGCCGCGCGCCTGCTCGGGCTGGTGCCTTCGGTGATCTTCGGCGGCTGCATGACGCTGGCCGTGGTCGGCGCGACGGCGAAGCTGGCGCCGAAGCTGCGTCGGCTTGATCTGCGCGATCTTCACTGAGCCGAAGCAACGTCCATGGGTTCCCGCCTTCGCGGGAATGACGGGTTCCAAGAACGAAAAAAGCCCGGCAAAGGCCGGGCTTTTTCGTCTGCTGGAAGCGCCAGGCTCAGTCGCCCATCTGCTTCTGCATGTGCTCCCAGCGCTCCTGCGCATCGATCGTGCGCTCGGCGGTGAGGCGCGCTTCGAGGCGCTCCAGGCCGATTTCCTCGCCGGTGTCGACGCAGTAACCGTAGTCGCCCGAATCAACACGCTTGAGCGTGCTGTCGATTTTGCTGATCAGCTTTCGGTAACGATCGCGGGTACGCAGCTCCAGCGAGTTCTCGGTCTCGCGGGTGGCGCGCTCTGCTTCGTCACCGACATCGCGGACTTCGTCCTTGAGGTTCTCGATGGTCTGCTTGGATTCCTCGACCAGATCCGTGCGCCAACGCAGCAGGCGCTGACGGAAATATTCGAGCTGGAGCGGATTCATGTACTCCTCGTCGGTCGCCGGGCGATAGCCCGCCGGGACGATGGGGCGTCCGCTGGATTCATCGGTGGAGTACGGCACGACCTTGACCTTGCCTTTCGGCGCAGGGGCCTGCGGCTTGGCGACGACGGCGACGGCAACCTTGCCGGTCGGACGTGGAGCGGTTTTGGTCGCTGGGATACTGGCGGCCGCCGCTTTCGCAGGCGCCTTGTTGGATGCGGATTGCGTCACTGGATTCTTGGCAACTTGAGGCTTGCTTACGGCCGGTTCCACCGATGCAGACTTGGTGACCGGACGCGGTGCGGGTTTCTTGACGACGACGGGCTTGCTCTCCGGCTTGGCGGCGGGCTTGACCTCGTTACGGGGGAGGGCCTTGCTCGGCGCGGGCTTGGCCGGTGCGGCCTGCTTCGCGGGAGCTTGCTTTGCTACTGCCGGCTTGACGGCTGCCGGCTTGGCAGCCGGCTTCACGGGCGCCGCCTTTTTGGCGACCGGCTTCTTGGCCGGTACCGCCTTTTTGGCGACGGGTTTCTTGGCGACGGCCGCCTTCTTGACCGGCGCCTTCTTGGCGACCGCGGCCTTCTTGGCGGCAGGCTTTTTGACCGGAGCCGCCTTCTTGGCGACCGGCTTCTTGCTGGCGACCTTCTTGGCGGCCGGCTTCTTGGCGACCGCCTTCTTCGCTGCGGGTTTACTGGACACGGCCTTCTTCGCGGCCGGCTTTACGGTCTTCTTGACGGCCTTGGCGGCCTTCTTCGCGGTTTTTTTCACTGCCACGAGCGACTTGTCCTTCTGTTCCCCTGAGGACCTCCGAACCGGGGTTCGAAGGCTGAATTAAGGCCAGCGTGCATAGGCCACAGCATGCCCGACTTTGCATCACGGCGTACAAGTGCCGGAATGCCGGTGCGGAGCCATACATCGTGCCGGTTCCGCACGGTTCAAGCGAGCCGGTCTGGATCGTCCGAACCTGAAGCCTTGTGACGGGAAAGCGCGCTGTTATACCCTGCCCCGGCACCTGCGGCAACCGCACATTCAAGTGCTTGACCGCATTAAGGAATCGTGATCGACCGCCTTCTCATTGCCATGCTCCGCGGCTACAAGCGCTGGATCAGTCCACTGCTTGGGCCGCGCTGTCGTTTTCATCCCACCTGCTCGGAATACGCCATGCAGGCGGTCGCCCGTTTTGGTGCCCTCAAGGGCAGCTGGCTGGCCGTCCGGCGGATCCTGCGCTGCCATCCCCTGCACCCCGGCGGGCACGATCCGGTGCCAGAGCCCCTCCATGGAAAGCACACATGTCGACACTGATCGTCAACGCCCGCCTGGTCAATGAAGGCCGCGAATTCGACGGCGACCTGCGCGTCGAAGCCGGCCGCATCGCCCAGATTGGCAGCGGACTGTCCGCCCGCGACGGCGAAACGGTGGTCGACGCCGGCGGGCGCCGCCTGCTGCCTGGCATGATCGATGACCAGGTGCATTTCCGCGAACCGGGAATGGAGTACAAGGCCGACATCGCGACCGAGTCGGCCGCGGCCGTGGCCGGTGGCCTGACCACCTTCATGGACATGCCCAACACCAACCCGCCCACGCTCGACGCGGCGGCATTGGAGAACAAGTACCAGCGCGCCACTGGCCGCGCCTGGGGCAACTTCGGCTTCTACATGGGCGCCAGCAACGACAACCTCGCCGCGATCCAGTCGCTCGACCCGCGCACCGCACCGGGCATCAAGGTGTTCATGGGCGCCTCCACCGGCAACATGCTGGTCGACAATCCCGACATCCTCGACGGCATCTTCCGCGACGCGCCGACGCCGATCATCACGCACTGCGAAGACACGCCGATGATCGACGCCGAGATGGCCCGCTACAAGGCCAAGTACGGCGACGACATCCCGGCCGCCTGCCACCCCGACATCCGCTCGCGCGAAGCGTGCATCAAGTCGACCCGGCTGGCGCTGTCGCTGGCGAAGAAGCACAACTCGCGCCTGCACGTGCTGCACATCAGCACCGCCGACGAGCTGGCGCTGTTCGAACGCGGCCCGCTGCTGCGCGGCGACGGCACCCGCAAGCGCATCACCGCCGAGACCTGCATCCATTTCACCCGCTTCGACCGCGCCGACTACGAGCGCCTTGGCAACCTGATCAAGTGCAACCCTGCGATCAAGGATGCCAGCGACCGCGAGGCGATCATCCAGGCGCTGGCCGACGATGTCATCGACGTGCTCGCCACCGACCACGCACCGCACACTCTGGAGGAGAAGGCGCGTCCGTACGCCTCCGCGCCGAGCGGCCTGCCGCTGGTGCAGTACGCGCTCAATGCCGCGCTGGAGCTTGTCCACGAAGGCCGCCTGAGCACCGCCCAGGTCGTGCAGAAGTTCGCCCACGCGCCGGCGCAGCTGTTCGACGTCCAGGGCCGCGGCTTCCTGCGCGAGGGCTACGCCGCCGACCTGGTGCTGATCGACGACACGCCGTTCACCGTGCAGCGCGAGGACGTGCTGTCCAAGTGCGGCTGGTCGCCGTTCGAGGGCACCACCTTCCGTTCGCGCATCGCTTCGACCTGGGTCAACGGCGAGCTGGTCTGGGACGGCCGGCGCCTGATCGGCACGCCGCAGGGCCAGCGCCTGGCCTTCGATCGATGAGATTGCGAGTTGCGGTGGTGATGGCGGTGCTGGCCTTGTCCGGCGCCGCGACGGCGCAGCAGTCGCAGAAGTTCCACGCCGCGTTCCTCCCCACCAGCGTGCCGCAGGGCTCGCTGGTGATCGGCCTCGCCGCGCCCGACGCCATCGTCGAGTACGACGGCCGGCGATTGCGTGTTTCGCCCGACGGCACCTTCGCGTTCGGCGTTGGCCGCGACGCAAAGGGCCCGCTCTCGGTGAAGATCACCGATGCCAGCGGCGACACCGTGATGAACACCATCGCGGTTTCCGCGCGCGACTGGCCGGTGGAAAACATCAACGGCGTACCGCCAAAAACGGTCGATCCGCCGCCGGAAATCGCCGCGCGCATCGAGCGCGAACAGGCGCGGGTCACCGCCGCGCGCGTGCGCGACGACGACCGCGACGACTACGCTCAAACATTCATCTGGCCCTTGCAGGGCCGCATCAGCGGTCGCTTCGGCAACCAGCGCGTCTACAACGGCACGCCCAAGTCACCGCACTCGGGCATGGACATCGCCGCGCCGACCGGCACGCCGATCAAGGCACCCGCCGCGGGCGTGGTGACGTTCGCCGCGCCGGACCTGTACCTCACCGGTGGCACGCTGCTGATCGACCACGGCCACGGCGTCAGCTCGAACTTCCTGCACCTGTCGCGGATCGACGTGAAGGTCGGCGATCGCGTGCAGCAGGGCCAGGTGATCGGCAAGGTCGGTGCCACCGGCCGCGCCACCGGGCCGCATCTGCACTGGGGCATGAACTGGTTCGACGTGCGCATGGATCCGCTGCTGGTGCTCGAGCACGGCAACGGCTCGACCGCCGCGTCGAAGTAACTGTGCGGACAGGGCATCGCGAGCAAGCTCGCTCCTGCATACCTCGTCAGACTGTGGCGGCGGTCGCGCGCAGCCGCGAGGCGGTGTAGCCGGTGACGCGATCGCGACCGGTTTCCTTGCTCGCATAAAGCGCCGCGTCGGCGCGCTCGAGCAGTTTCTCCACGCTCTCGCCGTGATGCAGCTCGGCGACGCCGAGGCTGAGCGTGGCCGGGAACAGGCGGCCGTCGATCGACAGCGGCCGGCAATTGACCGAAACACGAAGGTTCTCGGCCACGCCAAGCGCCTCGCGCAGCTGCGTATCGGGCAGCACCACCAGGATCTCGTCGCCGCCGAAGCGGCCGACCATGTCGTAGGTGCGCAGGCGGTTGCGCGTGCGCAACGAGATGATGCGCAGGGTCTGGTCGCCGATGCGGTGGCCGTGCTCGTCGTTGATCTTCTTGAAATGGTCAACGTCGAAGAACACCACCGACAGCGGGCGACGGCCGCGCTGCGCCGACTCGACCAGCGCCTCGAGCCGTTCCTCGATAGCCGAGCGCGTCAGCGCGCCGGTCAGCACGTCGTATGTGGCCAGGCGGCTGGCATGGTCGCGGTCGCGACGCAGCTGGTGCATGTGGTCGGTCAGGCCGATGGTCAGCACCAGTCCGCCCAGTGCAAAACCAATCGGCAACGCGTACTCCAGCCACTCCGGATTGCGCCAGCCGCCGAGCAGCTCGCCCATGCGCAGGATCACCAGCACCACCATCGGCGACCACGACAGCAGCATGAAATAGGCTTCGCGCTGGCGCTGGAAGCTGCCGACGACGCTGGCCACGAACATGATCGCCGCCGACACCAGCAGGACCAGATTTCCGGTCAGCGCGATCGCGCTGGCGGCACTGGCGACGGTCGCCAGCATCAGCAACAGCAGCACTGCATTGCAGCCGTGCAGGACCTTCATGAGACGCGGCTGCCGTTCCGGCAGGCTCAGGTAGAAGGCCAGGAAGCTGTTGCTGGCCAGTACCGTCAGCATGCCGAACATGCGGCCCACGCGCGGGTCGTAGCCAATCAGGTCTGCCAGCCACGGCAGCAGGCGAAGTTCGCCGCCGATCGAGGCCTGGTACAGCGCCTGGGCGAGCATCGCCATGAACAGATAGACGTAGCTGCGCTCGCCGATGCCGATCCAGAAACCGAAGGCGAGCATCGCCAGCACCAGCAACGTGCCCAGCACCAGCGTGCGCAGGGCGACATGGCGCAGGTCGTGGCGATGCACTTCCTCCATCGACTCGACCGCCACCGGCATCGGTGACGGGCTGAGCATGTGCAAGCGCAGGTAGATCTGCTCGCCGGTGGCCAGCCCCTGCGGCAGGGGTATCACCAGCGCCCGCGTCGACACCGAGCGGTCTGCGACGTCGCCTATCAGGCCCCGGCGTACCGGCATGGCTTCGCCGGGACGCCAGACCTCTACCTGGTTGAGGTGCGGGAAGCGCAGGACCAGGTTGGGCGCATCGGCCGGCGCCACTGCTTCGCGGGCGGTCAGCCGCCACCAGCGCGGCTGCGACGAGGTCTCGAATACCGACTGGCCGTCGACCTGGGCGAACTCACCGTCAAGCTCGCCGGCCAGCACCTGCACCGGGAGCGGATCGCCGTCGAGGCGGGCCACGTTGAAAAGCTGCGCCGACACCGAGGTCGCCACCAGCATTCCAAACGCGGCAACTGCTGCCTGCCACCACCGACGCGCGGGTTTCCCCATGATCCGGACCGGCCCCCTGATTACGCCTTGAGCATATCCCAAGTGAGACGGGCGTCGCGAAACCGCCCGGCGGAGCGGGCGTGCCTACTGTCGAGTAACGGGCTGCCGGAGGGGTGCAGTGCGAGGGCCGTGACCGGCCCTCGACGGCGGGAAATCAGGCCTGGGCGCCCTGCCCGCTGACGCGGGCCACGGCGTCGTGCGCGTGCAGGCTCTCGAAATGGGCCACTTCGGCGTCGAAGCGCTCGATCCGCGGATCGGCCGACAGGGCGGCGGCGACACGGCGGGCGGCGTCCTCGCAGAACATCAGGTTCTCGGCGTTGAGGCGGGCGAAGGCCTGCTCGTCTTCACGCTTGACCGCGGTCTGCACCGGGGTGCCGAGGGCCTGCTCCAGGGCGTCGATCAGCGCCGCCAGCGGCAGCTCGTCGAAGGCCGGGCGCAGCTCCACGCGCACGTCGGCGCGGCTGCGCTGCGCATGCGGAGTCGCGGCCAGGCCACGCTCCGATGCCAGCCACTCGCCGACGACCGCGTTCGACAGCGGTCGCGCACCGGCGAAGTCCTCGGCGAAACGTTCGGCATTGAGCTGGCGCGACAGGGCCGCCGAGGCCGGGCACGTGCTGGAGTACTCGACCGCGAAGCGCAACGCCAGGTGCAGGTGGCCCTCGCGCAGGCTGGCGTCGATCTCGACCGGGTAGCGCTTCCAGCCGGCGTTGTCGCTGGCCAGGGCCTTGCGCAACAGCAGCTGGTCGTAGCGGACGACCAGGCGCGCGGCGCTGGAGATGCCGCCCTGATTGTCGATCAGCGTCTGCAGCACGCGGCGCAGGCCGGCCGGGGTCACCGTCTCGCTGGCGAAGGCGTTCTGCAGCTGCAGGTACATGCGCGACATGTGGATGCCGCGGGCGTTGGCGTCCTTGAGGTCGACGGACACATCGACCGATGCGGCGACCGTCATGGTCTCGCCGTCAGCCGATGCCACGCGCAGCGGCAGGGCGATGTTGGACATGCCGACCCAGTCGAGCGTCCGCGCCGCGGCAGCGGCGTCGAAGGCGACATCAGGGAGACGGCGCGGGGTTTGCGAGGTCGTGGTCACGGCAAAGGGTATGGGGGTTGGCGCGGGGGAGCGCAAGCCGGGCCATTGTAGCGGCCGGCCGTGACCGCCCTGCGGCGTCGCCTGCAACAGTCAGTTGCGAGGCCACCTCTGGGATGGCCGCGCAGCCGGCCTCAGCTGCGGGCGCCGCGCCAGGCACCCATCAGGGCGCTCCACGGCGGCAACGGCAATGCCGCGTCGCCCCGGCGCAGGCGCTGGCGGGCAAGTGCCGACCACACCCGGCGCGGCCGCGTGGCGGTTCCCGCCGCGGGCCAGCCTTCCAGAAGTTCGGCCGCCCACGCACTGGCCACCGGCTGGCTGCCGGCACGGGCCAGCGTTGTCAGCGGTGCGGCAGTCTCGCCAACGTGCGCGAGGCGTGAGTACAACAGACCTGCGGAGATGATCGGTTCGGCCTGGCCTTCCACGCCCTGCTCCGCGCCGGCAAACAACGCCGACTCGATGACGGCGACGGCGTGCGCGAACGGTTTCAGCGAAGAGTAGGCGTCGTCGCGATCGCGCGGGCGCTCACGGCTTTCGCGCAGATACGGCAGCGCGGTGGCCAGAGTCAGCCACGGCGCCGGCAATTTTTGCAGGGCAATGCCGAGCGGATGGCGCCGCGCGCCCAATGTCCAGCCGCGCAGTTCCTCGGCCCACCACGCCAGCTTGGCCTCGCCGGGACGCGGATCGCTGCCACCCCAGGCTGCGTCGGTCAGTTCCTGCAGCAGCGTTGCCCAGGCCAGCGCGACTTCGCGCTGTTCCTGCGGCACGAACACCTGCACCACGGCCCACTCGGGCCAGCGCGCGCGGAACTTGTCGAGGAAACTGGCGAGCGCTTCGTTGCTGTCGCCAGCGCCGCCACTTTGCACCGGCTCGCTCATCGCGCTGCCGGCCAGGTCGCCGCGTCGATCAGCTCGGCCGCGGTTTCGATCATGACATCGCCCTGCCATGTCACCGGATCGTCGCCATCGAGGCGATAGCCCCACAGCGCCACCACCGACGGCATGCCGGCGGCGCGTGCCGCCTGGATGTCGCGTTCGTCGTCGCCAACATAGATGCACTGCGACGGTTCGATGCCGATGCGTTCGGCAGCGACGGTCAGCGGCAACGGGTCGGGCTTGCGCCGCGCCAGCGTGTCGCCACCGATCAGCACCGCGCAACGCTGTTCCCAGCCCAGTACGGGCATCAGCTGGCGGGCCAGGTATTCGGGTTTGTTGGTGACGATGCCCCAGGTGCTGCCGGCCGCTTCCAGCGCTTCCAGCATTGCCTCGACACCGTCGAACAGACGGCCGTGGCGACCAAGCTCGCGCTCGTAGTGGCCGAGGAACTCCGGGATCCAGCTTTCGCGCTGCGGCTCGTCTACTTCCGGGAATGCCGCCGCGACCATCGCCCGCGCGCCCTTGGACACATGCGGGCGCAGCTCGTCGAGCGGCATCGGCGGCTGGCCGCGCGCGGCGCGCATGGCATCGATCGCCGCGACCATGTCCGGCGCGCTGTCGAGCAGCGTGCCGTCGAGATCGAACAGGACGGCGCGGGGAAAAACAGGTGATGCCGGCATGGTCAGGCGTCCGGCTTGCGCGCGCAGGCGAGGTAATTGACGTCGGTGCGCCCGATCACGCGTGCGCTGTTGCGCCACGGCTCGTACATCAGGCCGCTGACGTCTTCCAGCTGCATGCCGGCCGCGCGCAGCCACGCTCCCAGCTCCGACGGCTTGATGAAGTCGCGGTACTGGTGGGTGCCACGCGGCAGCACGCGGGCGACGTACTCGGCACCGACGATGGCCAGGGCGAAGGCCGCCGGCGTGCGGTTGAGCGTGGACAGGAACAGGCGTCCGCCCGGACGCAGCAACGTCGTGCAGGCGCGGATGATCGAACCCGGATCAGGCACGTGCTCGAGCATTTCCATGCAGGTGATCGCATCGAACTGGCCCGGCATTTCCTCGGCCAGCGACTCCACCGACTGCAGCCGGTAATCGACCTTCACGCCGGTCTCAAGCCCATGCAGGCGCGCGACCTTGACCAGCTCCGGGGCCAGATCGAGTGCGGTGACCTGTGCGCCCTCGCCCGCCATCGCCTCGCTGAGCAGGCCGGCGCCGCAGCCGACGTCGAGCACGCGCGCGCCCTGCAGCGTGGTGCGCTGGGCGACGTAGCCCAGGCGGGCCGGATTGAGCGCGTGCAGCGCCTTCTGCGGACCCTGCGGGTCCCACCAGCGCTGCGCGAGCGCGCCGAACTTGTCGAGCTCGGCCTGGCTGAAGTTGCTGTCGTTGGGAGCGGGCGTATTCATGCGAAATCTCTATCCGATCGTCACGACAGTCTGATCGCCGCGATCCGCGTGCGCCACTGCTTGGCATTGGCCACCAGCGCCCGCTCGTCCATGTCGACCAGCACGCGCCCGCGCAGTCTGGCCTGCCCGGCGATCCATACATCGCTCACCTGCTGGCGGCCGGTCGCGTAGATCAGCTGCGAGATCACATGGTGCAGCGGCTGGGTCTCGATCTGGTCCAGGTCGACGCAGACCAGGTCGGCCTGCTTGCCGACCTCGATCGAACCGACCTTTGTCTCGTAACCCAGCGCGCGTGCGCTGCCCAGCGTCGCCGCGTGCAGCGCGCTGGCCGCATCGAGCGCCGAGGCGTCGGAGGCAACCGCCTTGGCCAGCAGCGCGGCGGTGCGGGTCTCGCCGAACATGTCCAGGTCGTTGTTGCTGGCGCAGCCGTCGGTGCCGATGGCAATGTTGACGCCAGCCTTCTGCAGCTTGCCGACCGGGCAGAACCCGGACGCCAGCTTGAGGTTGGACTCGGGGCAATGGGCGACGCTGACACCGCGCTGTGCGCACAGCTCGATCTCGGCGTCGGTGAGCTGGGTCATGTGCACCGCGATCAGGCGATCGTTGACCAGGCCCAGGCGATCGAGTCGCGCCAGCGGGCGCTGGCCGTGCTTCTCGTGCGACTCGGCCACTTCGTGGGCGGTCTCGTGCGTGTGCAGGTGCACCGGTACGTCGAGCTGATCGGACAGCATGCGGATGCGTTCGAAGTTCGCGTCCGACACGGTGTACGGCGCGTGCGGTGCGAAGGTGGTGCTGACCAGCGCGTCGTCGCGCCATTGGTCGTGCACTTCGCCGGCGCGGTCGAAATATTCGTCGGACGACTTGGCCCAGGCGGTCGGGAAGTCGATCACCGGCAATCCGACGCGGGCGCGGAATCCATGGCGCTTGTAGACCGCGGCCTGCACGTCGGGGAAGAAGTAGTTTTCGTTGGCGCAGGTGGTGCCGCCGCGGAGCATCTCGGCGATGGCCAGGGCGATGCCGTCGGCAACGAACTCCGGCCCGATCACCGCGCCCTCGACCGGCCAGATGTGGCCTTGCAGCCATTCCATCAGCGGCAGGTCGTCGGCGATGCCGCGCAGCAGCGTCATCGGGTTGTGGGTGTGGGCGTTGATCAGGCCCGGGATCAATGCAGCGTCCGGCCGCGACACGGTCTCGGCGGCGATGAAGCGCGTGCGCGCTTCGCGGGTCGGCAACAGCGCGACGATGGCACCATCGCGGACGGCGACCGCATGGTCTTCCAGGACCACCCCGTGCGGTTCGACCGGCACCACCCATCCGGCTTCGATCAACAGGTCGCAGGCTTCGGGGCGGGTATCGGGATGCATGGGGGTCCTTTTGTCCTTCATCCCGCATTGGCGGGAATCCGGAGTCTTCGCACTTCGTCATTCCCGCGAAGGCGGGAACCCAGTGTCTTCGTGCTTCGTGACAGCAAGGCTAAGTCACTGGGTCCCCGCCTTCGCGGGGATGACGATCCACTGCCCGCCCGCGGCGCGGGCGGGCCAATGGGTCACTTGACCCGGCTGACGTACTCGCCCGAGCGGGTGTCGACCTTGATGATCTCGTCCTGGCCGACGAACAGCGGCACGCGGACCACGGCGCCGGTTTCCAGCGTCGCCGGCTTGCCGCCGCCGCCCGAGGTGTCGCCGCGGACGCCCGGATCGGTCTCGACGATCTTCAGCTCGACGAAATTCGGCGGCTGCACTGCGATCGGGGTGCCGTTCCACAGCGTCACCACGCAGTCTTCCTCGCCCTTGAGGTACTTCTCGGCGCCGCCCATGCCGGCCTTGTCGGCCTGGACCTGCTCGAACGACTCCTGGTTCATGAAGTGCCAGTACTCGCCGTCGGAGTACAGGTACTGCATGTCGGTGTCGACGACGTCGGCCTGCTCCACGTTGTCGGTCGCCTTCATGGTCATTTCGACCACGCGGCCCGACTTGATGCTGCGGTACTTCACGCGGGTGAAGGCCTGGCCCTTGCCCGGCTTGACGTACTCGGTGTCGGTGATGATGCACGGGTCGTTGTTGACCAGGATCTTCTGGCCGTTCTTGACGTCGTTCATGCCCAAGGTGGCCATGGGTGCAACTCCTGCTAGATGAATAAGTGTCTTGGCGCCGGCCCGTCGCAATCGCGGCGGAGGCTAGAATGGCGGGTTGTTGCGCCCGGCCCGAAGCCACGGCGCAAGGAAAACCGGTCCGCCATGATACCCGCAGCCCCCATCCCATTGCAGCCTGCCGCCCTACCGCACACACCCGCCGCACAACGCTGGCAACAGCTTTGGCGCGAGGCCGTGCGTGATCCGCGCGAGCTGCTGGCGATGCTGGGCCTGGAGGACGCCGGACTGGGCATCTCCGACGAGGCCGCCGCCCAGTTTCCGCTGCGGGTCCCGCGCGGGTTCATCGCCCGCATGCGCCACGGCGACCCGAACGATCCGCTGCTCCGCCAGGTCCTGCCGCTGGATGCGGAAATGCAGCCGATGCCGGGATTCAGCCTGGACGCGGTCGGCGACGCCGCGGCCAAGGCCGGGCATGGCGTCATCCGCAAATACCGTGGCCGCGCCCTGCTGGTCACCACCGGCAGCTGCGCGATCCACTGCCGTTACTGCTTCCGCCGCCATTTCCCCTACGCCGAGGAAACCGCGGCCGCGGCCGGCTGGCGCGAAGCGGTCGCGCTGATCGCGGCCGACAGCGGCATCGACGAGGTCATCCTCTCCGGCGGCGACCCCTGGTCGCTGGCCACGCCGAAGCTGGCCGAGCTGACCGACGCCCTCGCCGGCATTCCCCACCTCAAGCGGCTGCGTGTGCACACCCGCCTGCCCGTGGTGCTGCCCGAACGGGTCGACGAGCCGTTGCTGGCCTGGCTGCGCGCCCTGCCCTGGCCGGTCACGGTGGTGCTGCACGCCAACCACGCCAATGAATTCGATGCCCACGTCGACGAAGCCCTGGCGCGACTGCGCGGCGCCGGCGCGACCCTGCTCAACCAGGCCGTCCTGCTGCGGGGCGTGAACGATTCCGTCGATGACCTGGCGGCGCTGAGCGAACGCGGCCTCGCCGCCGGTGTCCTGCCCTACTACCTGCACCAGCTCGACCGCGTGCAGGGCTCGGCCCACTTCGAGGTCAGCGACGAGACCGCGCTGCGCCTGCACCGCGAACTGGCGGCACGCGTCTCGGGCTACCTGGTGCCACGGCTGGTGCGCGAAGTCGCCGGCGACCCGGGCAAGCGCCCGCTGTAACTTGCCGGTCGTGCTCCGGTCGCAAGCTGCCCGGTGCTGCCGGCGCCAATGTGCCGGTGACGTCAACGGATCGAGCCCTCGGACGTTGCTGCGTGCTCTGTTCGAAATGCCCCGTCAGAACGCCCCCGGACCAGCCCGACTGATGACCCCGCCAGCAAAACCCCGTTGCCAATCCCGATTCCGCCCCGACCGCGTGGACTCATCTCCCGGTTCGTGTCATAAAACCGGCTTGGGGAGGTGACGCAATGCAATTTGGCAAAGATACGGCGCTGCGCCTGCTGATCGTCGACGACAGTGTCGAGGCAGCCGAGGCCATCGTCAGCGGGCTGCGCAACAGCGGAATCGCGGTGCGCCCGTCACGACCGGAAAACGAGGCCGAACTGGCCGGCATGATCGCCCAGCACCCGCTGCCGGACCTCGTGCTGGCCGCCCGCGAAGCGCGTGCCGTGCCCATCACCAAGGTGATGCAGGCGGTCGACGCCAGCGGCAAGGACCTGCCCGTGTTGATGCTGATCGACAGCATCGACGACACGCGCCTGCTCGAGATGTTCACCCTCGGCGCCCGCGGCGTGATCCTGCGCGGCCACGCCGACCACGTGCAGAGCCGGGTCCGTCGCGAATGGGCCGACCTGGAGGCACGCCGTGCGCTGCGAAGGCTGGAAGCCCAGGTGCGCGAGACCGAGCGCCGCTGCGATGCGCTGATCGACTCCTCGCGCGAGCCGATCGCCTACATCCACGAAGGCATGCACATCCGCGCCAACCCGGCGTACCTGGAAATCTTCGGCTTCGAGACCTTCGAGGACATCGAAGGCATGTCGCTGCTGGACCTGATCGCGCCGTCGCGGGTCGACGGGTTCAAGCAGCTGCTCAAGCAGATCGGCAAGGGCGACGCCCCGCCCCGGCACGAGACCGAGGCGCGTGCGCTCGACGGCAGCAATTTCCCGGCGGTGATGGAATTCACCCAGGCCAGCTACGAAGGCGAGGCCTGCCTGCAGGTGATCCTGCGCCGGCAGGAAATCGACCCCGAGCTTGCCCGCGAGGTCGAGGCACTGCGCCAGCGCGACCAGGTCACCGGCCTGCTCAATCGCGCCACGTTCCTGCGTTCGCTCGAGGACGCCGTCGCCGATGCCGCGCAGAACGCCACGCATCATGGCCTGCTGCTGATCGAGCCGGACCACTTCAACCGCCTGCTCCAGGACATCGGCCTGGACGCGGCCGACTCGCTGGTCGCGGCGATGGCCGAGCGCCTGCGCGCGGCCCTGGGCCCGGACGACATCGCGGCGCGCTTCGGCGAGCACCAGTTCGCCGTGCTCACCAACAACAGCGACCACAAGCGCAGCATGGGCCTGGCCGAAAGCCTGCGCACCGCGTTCGCCGACCACGTGCTGGAGACGGCCGACCGTTCGCTCAGCACCACCGTCAGCATCGGTGGCGTGCTCATCGGCGAGAAGATCGCCAGCGTCACCGCCGTGCTCGGCAAGGCCAGCCAGTGCGTGCAGTCGGCCAGTGGCGTCGGCGGCAACCGCACCGACCTGTTCGACCCGGGCGCAGCCGACCGCGCCGAGGAAGAGCGCGTGGAGGCGTGGGTCACGCGCATCCGCGATGCGCTCGACGCCGACCGCTTCGTCATGGACTACCAGCCGCTGATCGGCCTGCATGGCGAGCCGATCGAGATGTACGAGGCGTACCTGCGCCTGCGCGGCGAGCATGGCGAGCTGGTTCCGCCGCTGACCTTCCTGCAGATCGCCGAGGAACACGGGCTGCTTTGGGAGATCGACCGCTGGGTCGTGGGCAAGGCGATCTCGGTGATCGGCGAGCGGATGCGCGCCGGCAAGCAGACCACGATGCTGGTCAAGATCACCCAGGCGTCGCTGCAGGACACCACCTTGCAGCAGTTCATCCAGGAACAGCTGGCCCACCACGGCGCCGACGGCAAGTTGCTGGTGCTGCAGCTGCCGGAGTCGAAGGTGTTCACGCACCTGCGTGCGGCCCAGGAGTTCCAGGCCACGGTGGCCAGGTTCGGGGTGCGCGTTGGGCTGGAGCAGTTCGGCGTGGGCCTCAACTCGTTCCAGCTGTTGACCCACTTCGACGCGGCACTGCTGAAGATCGACCGCAGTTACATGGAAGAGCTGACCGGCAATCCCGACCACCAGCAGCGAGTGCGCGAGATCGCCGACAAGGCGCGCGAGCTGGGCAAGATCACCATCGCCGAGTTCGTCCAGGACGCGGGCAGCATGAGCATCCTGTTCGGCGCGGGCATCGACTACGCGCAGGGCAACTTCCTGGCGCCGCCGGGACCGGTGATGGATTACGAGTTCTAGCCGCCCGCTCCACGGTCAAGAAAAAGCCCGCCATACGGCGGGCTTTTTCGTTGCAGCCCGTTGAGCCTTGGTCAGCTCACCACGGTTCCGCGCACCTGCTCGAGCGGCGCGTTGCGCAGCGTCTGGATGCGCTCTTCCAGCGGCGGGTGGCTCATCAGCAAGCGACGCAGGCCATGGCCGACGGCACCGCTGATGCCGAACGCCTGGACGGTCTTGGGCAGCGTGCTCTCGCCGTAGGTCTGCGACAGGCGCTGCAGCGCGGCGATCATCTTGTCGCGGCCGGCCAGGCGGGCGCCGCCGGCGTCGGCGCGGAACTCGCGGTGACGCGAGAACCACATCGCGATCATGCTGGCGAACAGGCCGAAGATCATGTCGAGGATGAACACGATCACGAAGTAGCCGATGCCCACACCGCCCTCGCGGTTGCCGCTGATGAAGCTGTCGATGACGCGGCCAACCACGCGCGACAGCACGATCACGAACGTGTTGAGCACGCCCTGGATCAGCGCCATGGTCACCATGTCGCCGTTGGCAACGTGGCTGACCTCATGGCCCAGTACGGCCTCCGCCTCGTCGCGGTTCATTGCGCGAAGCAGACCGGTGGAAACCGCGACCAGCGAGTTGTTGCGGCTCGGACCGGTGGCGAAGGCGTTGATTTCCGGGCCGTCGTAGATGGCCACTTCCGGCATCTTGATGCCGGCGGCCTCGGCCTGGCGGCGAACCGTGTTGACCAGCCACTGTTCGGACTCGTTGCGCGGCTGATCGATCACATGCGCGCCGGTGGAGCGCTTGGCCATCCACTTGGAGGTCATCAGCGAGATAAACGATCCGCCGAAGCCGAACACGGTGGCCATCACCAGCAGGCCGCCGGTGTTGCCGAGGGTGACGCCGAAGTAGTTCTGCAACACCGCCATGACGATGCTGAGCAGGGCCAGGACCGCCAGGTTGGTGGCGAGGAACAGGGCGATGCGTTTGAACATGACAGGAACCTTTCGCGCACCATGCGCGTTACCAATGGAAAATGTGGCACGCTGGCGTTGAATTCAAGTGAAACCACGTACGCCCGCTTTGCCAGACGAGCCCGCAGTGTCCCCGACGCCTGCCCCCTACCGCGGCCGCTTTGCACCCTCGCCCACCGGCGACCTGCATTTCGGCTCGCTGCTGGCGGCATTTGGCAGCTGGCTGCTGGCACGCCAGGCCGGTGGTCGCTGGCTGGTCCGGGTCGAGGACCTGGACCCGCCGCGCGAGGTGGCCGGGGCCGCCCGGCGGCAACTCGAGACGCTGTCCGCATTCGGTCTGCACGCCGACGAGGACGTGGTCTGGCAAAGCCGGCGTGGCTCTCTCTACCAGGCCGCACTCAGCCGCCTGCTCGAGCGCGATCGTGCCTTCCACTGCCATTGCAGCCGCACCGACCTGGCCGTCGCCGCGGGCGTGCACCGCGCCTGCGTGGCGCGGCCGCCGCGCCCCGACCCGGCAGTTCGCCTGCGCGTCCCCGACGGCAGTGTCGTGGCCTTCGACGACCTCGTCGTTGGCCACTACCGCCAGGACGTGGCGCGCAGCGTCGGCGACTTCGTGCTGCGTCGCGCCGACGGCTACTGGGCCTACCAGCTGGCCGTGGTGGTCGACGATGCCGACCAGGGCATCACCGACATCGTCCGCGGCGCCGACCTGCTCGACTCGACCCCGCGGCAGATCCTGCTGCAAAAAGCGCTCGGCCTGTCGACGCCGCGGTACGCGCACCTGCCACTGGTGCTCGGGCCGGACGGACGCAAGCTGTCCAAATCCGACGCTTCCCAGCCGGTGGATCGCGAGCGCCCGCTGGCGGGCCTTCGCGCGGCCTGGCAGCGGCTGGGCCAGGATCCGTCCGTGCTCGCCGATTGCGACCACCTCCCCGACCTGCTCGCGCGCTCGGTCGCCGCCTTCGTGCCCGCCGCGATCCCGGCACAGACGGTCGATGCGCGCGAGTTGTCATTTGCCTCGGTCACCATGGCCGGACTGGACGCGGAGAACGGCGATTGACCTGGATATCGCCCGATTCGCGAGCGCACATTGCCGTCGCAATCAAACCCCTAGAATCCAATCGACCGGCCGCACCCCGGCGCCGGCAACCCAAGGAGACGACCCCATGCAGTCACGCGTAGCCCTGGTCACCGGCGGTACCGGTGGCATCGGCAGTTCGATCATCCAGCGCCTGGCGCAGACGGGTCATCGGGTCGCCACCAACTACCGTGACGAAGAGCGCGCGCGCGCCTGGCAGGAGAAGATGCGCGCCGCCGGCGTCGAGGTCGCGCTCGCCCCCGGCGACGTGTCCTCGCCCGAGCAGGCACAGGCCCTGATCGAACAGATCGAACGCGACCTCGGCCCGATCGAGGTGCTGGTCAACAACGCCGGCATCACCCGCGACTCGACCTTCCACCGCATGACGCCGATGCAATGGAACGAGGTGATTGGCACCAACCTCAACTCCTGCTTCAACGTCACCCGTCCGGTGATCGAAGGCATGCGCGAGCGCAAATGGGGCCGGATCGTGCAGATCAGCTCGATCAACGGCCTCAAGGGCCAGTACGGCCAGGCCAACTACGCCGCGGCCAAGGCCGGCATGCACGGCTTCACCATTTCGCTGGCGCGCGAGAACGCCCGCTTCGGCATCACCGTCAACACGGTGTCGCCGGGTTACGTGGCGACCGACATGGTGATGTCGGTGCCGGAAGAAGTTCGCGCCAAGATCGTCGCCGAGATCCCGACCGGGCGCCTGGGCACGCCGAACGAGATCGCCTACGCGGTGTCGTTCCTGGTCGCCGAAGAGGCGGCCTGGATCACCGGCTCCAACCTCGACATCAACGGCGGCCACCACATGGGCTGGTGACGCCCCGGCCCCCTTGTAGGAGCGAGCTTGCTCGCGACCGCCCGGTCCGGTTGCCGCGCGCAGACCGGCGATCGCGAGCAAGCTCGCTCCTACCACGACGCCCCCCATTCATGCCGCTGACCGCATGACACCTGTTGCAAGCCCTGCCGGCGTGCGCCATGCTGCGAAGCACCACGATTTAGAGCCAATGCTCCATGGCATCGATGCGCGTCATCAAGAAGTATCCGAACCGCCGGCTCTACGACACCGAGATTTCCAGTTACATCACCATTGAGGACGTGCGCCAGCTCATCGTCGACGGCGAGGAGTTCGAGGTGCGCGACGCTCGCAGCGGCGACGACCTCACCCGCCAGGTGCTGCTGCAGATCATTGCCGAGCACGAGCAGGACGGCGAACCGGTCCTGTCGACGCAGCTGCTGAGCCAGATCATCCGCTTCTATGGGGACTCGCTGCAGGGGTTCATGGGCAGCTACCTGGAACGCTCTATGCAGGTCTTCCTCGACCAGCAGCAGCAGTTCCGCAACCAGATGGGCGGCATCCTCGGCCAGACGCCGTGGGCGCTGATGAACCAGCTCACCGAGCGCAACCTGGCGATGTGGAACGAGTTCCAGCGCAACCTGTCGAGCACGGTTGGCCAGACTCCGAATCCGCCGGGCGCTGCCAACAGCAGCAGCAAGCCCAAGGCCGACACCAAGCGCTGATGCCTTTGCCGTTGTAGGAGCGAGCTTGCTCGCGAGAAGCCCGCCGGATGCGTTTCCGGGCAGAGCTTTCGCGAGCAAGCTCGCTCCTACTTGCAGTATTGCGCGCGGAACTGCTCCGCCTGCGGCATCAGCGACTGCAACACCTGGATACGATTGGCCGGGTCCGGATGCGTCGAGGCGAACTCCGGCGGACGCGCGCCACCCTCCAGCTCGGACATGCGCTGCCACAGCGGGATCGCTTCCTGCGGGTTGTAGCAGGCCGCCGCCGCCAGCATCAGCCCGACCTTGTCGGCCTGGGTCTCGTGATTACGACCGTAGGGCAGGATCAGGCCGTACTGCGCGCCGGCGCCCAGCGCCGCCATGATCGCCTGCTGCTGGCCCGGGTCCATTCCGCCCATCGCCATGCCGGCGGCCATCTGCCCCATCTGCACCAGCTTCTGCTGCGCCATGCGCTGCGAGCCGTGGCGCAACAGCGCGTGGGCGATCTCGTGGCCCATCACCACCGCCATCGCGTCGGCGTTCTTCGCCACCGGCAGCAAGCCGGTGTAGACCGCCATCTTGCCGCCCGGCAGGCAAAACGCGTTGACCTGGTCGGACTGGATCACCGCGACGTCCCACTGGAAGGCCTGGTGGTCGACCGGCACTTCCTGCTTGTTCTGCGCGGCCAGTGCCGCGGTCACCTGCGGCACGCGCGCGATCAGCCGCTGCGCGATCTCGCGGATCTGCTGACTGACCTGGGCATTGGCGGGCAACAGTGCGCCCTGCGCATTGGCATCGCCCAGCACTTGCTGGAAGGCCTGCGCACCTAGCTGCACTTCTTCTTCGGCGGTGGTGCCGTAGTGCGCGGTCTCGCCGGTGTAGGGGTCGACCTTGGCGCTGCCGAACCACTGCCAGGCGGCGTAACCCGCAAACAGGATCAGGATCCACCAGCGCATGCCGCCGAAGCCGCGCCGCGGGCGGCCCTGCTGTCGCGCACCACCCATGGGATCTATCCTCATCGCTGCCTCCTGGTCCGTCCTGGATCCGTGCATTTTAAGTCGACAGACGTGAGGTCCCCGTTCAGATTTCGCGCACCACCCGGAATCCGACGCGCCCGCTTGTCACATTGCCGTCGTTGCCCTGCCGCCATGCCGAACGCGTCTGCGCCGGCGAACTCGCCCAGGAACCGCCGCGCACCACTCTTGAACGGCATCCGGGGTTGAGCCAGGCCGCGCCGTCGCGCGGTGCGCGCCGGTAGGTGTCGTGCCAGCAGTCGGCGACCCACTCGCTGACGTTACCGCCCAGGTCCTGCACACCGAATGCATTGGCGCGGTAGCTGCCTACGGGCGCCGGCCCCCAGGCGCCATCGCCGTAGCCGGCGAACGCGTTGTTCCAGCGGCGACCGCTCGGCGACACGTCCAGGGCGCCGGTGAAGTTGCCCGTGCGCACCGGCGGCGTGCCATCGCCCCACGGATAGCGCCGGGCGTTGCCGGCGCGCACCGCGTATTCGAACTCGGCCTCGCTCGGCAGCCGGTAACGCTGCCCGGTCTGCGCCGACAACCACTCGGCGTAGGCGATCGCATCCTTGGCGCTGATGTGGACCACCGGCAGGTCGTCGCGGGCCGGATTGCCGGCGTAGTCGGACTGCCAGTCGACGTTGCCGCGGCGCACGAAGTTGCCGCTGCGCTCGTCGTAGGCGTTGGAATAGCCGCGCCGGGTGGCGCGCGCACGGTGCTTGCTCGCGGCCATGAAACGGCGGAACTCGCCAACGGTAATCTCCGTGCGCGACATGGCAAGGCCACGCTCGAAACGGATGTTGCGCAGAGGCCGTTCGGCATCGCTGGAATCGATCTCGCCCTCCGGCGCGCCCATGCGGAAGGCGCCGTGCGGGATCACCACCAGTTGCGGCCCGCGGCCACCGCCCTGCATCGCGTCGGTGAAGGTCTGCCCGGGGCGGAACAGGCCGTAATGCGTGGCCAGGTCGATTCGTTCGCGCAGCTCGCGCGCGGCCGGGTCGCCGGCCGGGGCGATCCGCAGCATCACGGCCAGCAGTCGCCGCGCTTCATCGACGCTGGCATTGCGGGTCAGCACGGTGATGCCGGCATCGCGCAACGCGTTGACGCGGACGATGCGCTGCATCGCCACGCGAGCGCGGGCATCGTCGACGCTGGAAAAGCCGGGGCGCACCTTCGCCGCGATGTCGAGTTCGCGCTGGGCGCCTTCGTAGTCGTCATGGTCGGCGGCGACCTCGGCGCGTCGAATCAACGCGCTCTCGACCGCGGCGATGCCCTGGTTGGCGCGCTGGTCGCCCGGGCGCAATTCCAGCGCCTCGTGGAAATACGCCAGCGCCGTGTCGTCGCCACCATCGACGCCGAGGCGACCGGCATTGAGCGCTTCCTCGCCGAGGCGATTGGCTTCCTGCGCCTGGTCGGACTTGTCCAGGCGCGCCAGGTAGGCAACCACCTTGGCATCGTCCGGCGCGACGGCACGCGCGACCGCGGCAACCTCGTGCGCGCGGCGCAGCGACAGCGGATCGCGGTCGATCGCCGCGAGCGCTTCGTTGCCCTTGCCGAGCAGACTGGTCATGGCGCGGCGCATCCCCGCCTGTACCGCGGCATCGTCCGGCGCAAACCGGCCCAGGGCGAGGTACAGCGGGATCGCATCGGCGGCGCTGCCGAACAGGCGCTCTTCCTTCAGGGCCTCGGCGGCGTCGGCCTTGAGCTCCTTGAAGTTGGTTTCATTGACCTCGACCGCCGGCGCGCGCCACGGCGGCACCGGCGACACCGCCTGGTCGGCACTGATGGTCACGATCGGCGCGCGTGCGCCGGCGGCTTCGCGGGACGAGCCGGACGGCTCGCGCGAACAGCCCGACATCACAGCCAGCATGGCGGCGAAAGCCAACAACGGTGCGCGCAATCGTCCTCCTCGCCTCATGCCGGGACACTTGGGTGCGTCGAAAGTAGGCTATTGTCGCCCGCCCCGGCAACCTCGCCACCCCCTTCCCCGCTTACCATCCCCACATGCCTGCCGCCTGGATCACCGACCCCGCCGCCCTGCGCGCCCACTTTGCTACGCCGCCGGCGCGGATCGGACTGGACACCGAGTTCATCCGCGAACGCACCTTCTGGCCGCAACTGGCGCTGGTGCAGATCTCGATCGAGCGCGGCGACGACGAGCCCGAGATCCTGCTGGTGGACCCGCTCGCGCCCGGCATCCTCGCCGCGCTGACGCCGATCCTCGCCGACGAATCCATCGTCAAGGTGATGCACAGCCCCAGCGAAGACCTGGTGGCCTTCCGTCATTCCTGCGGCGTGGTGCCCAAGCCGCTGTTCGACACGCAGCTGGCGGCCGCGCTGGCCGGCATCGGCGCCGGCCTGGGTTACCAGAAACTGGTGGAACAGTTGACCGGCGTCACCCTGGCCAAGGGCGAGACACGCTCGGACTGGTTGCGCCGCCCACTGTCGCCGGCCCAGCTCGAGTACGCCGCCGACGACGTGCGTCACCTGTTCGAGATGCACGACCAGCTACAGCATCGTCTGCAGGAGCTGGGTCGCAGCGAATGGCTGGCCGAAGACGCCGCACGCACGGTGATCAACGCCGAGAACGAAGGTCCGGAACGCTGGCCTCACGCGACCATGCGCAGCGCCCAGTTCCTCGAGCGCGACGCACAGCTGCGCCTGTTGCGCCTGCTGCGCTGGCGCGACACCTACGCGCGCGACAACGACCGCCCGCGCACCTGGATCCTCGACAACGAACTGGCCGTCAACCTTGCCCGCAACCCGCCGATGGACCGCGCCGGCTTGCAGCGCGATCTCGACGCGCACCCGAAGGCACCGCGCAAGCTGGGCGATGCGGTGTGGGCTGCCTTGAATACGCCGCTGCCGGATGAAGCCGACGCACCCGACGCCAACCAGGGCGACAACCGCGACAAGCAGCGGTTGCGCAAGTTGCAGGATGCGGTGGCCGCACGCAGTGCCGAGCTTGGATTGCCGGATGGCGTGCTCGCCTCGCGGCGGTGGCTGGAGGCGCTGCTGGATCGCGGTGAGTGGCCGGATGCGCTGTCGGGCTGGCGCCGTGAGGCGCTGGAGGCGGGGATTGGGCCGCTGCTAGCGGGGCAGGACTGAGGCCTGGGCGCCAAATGGGGACACCCGGGACCCGGTTGGCACGAGCACAATCCCTCGCTAGACTTCGGACGTACGTGGGGCGGTAGCTCAGCTGGGAGAGCGTCGCGTTCGCAATGCCTCTTTTGGACAGATTGATCGAAGCGAATTCGCCTATCGGAACAAGGACATTCTGAAACACCCGCCACGCGCGGGTGTTTTCGTAAGTGGCATGCCTGCCGGGACGACACGATCGCCGCGCGGCTCGATCCGAAACCTTGGACCTTACTTGGTAGCCGGCCCTCGCCTTCGCAATGCCTCTTCGGGGCTGCTTGATCGAAGCGAAGTCGCCTCTCGGGCAAAGGACATCCTCAAACACCCGCCATGTGCGGGTGTTTTCGTAAGTGGCAGGCCTTCCGGGATGACGTTCGCAACACATGACACCCACCTGCACACATCAGCAGCGCGCTGGGGCAGCGAGCGCTTCCTGAAGCACTGACCCAACACACACCGGAAGAGCCCAGGGGCCGGCCAAAATCAACGGGTAAATTTCTCCCCTCGACCCCTCGCCCCCTCATCTAGGGCCCCTGAATCACCAGCACTGACACAAACAGTGCAAACAGCAGGAACTCCACAAGCGATTGAACAACCGGAGTCGTCTTGGACCAAGCATTCACTGCCCTACTCATTCCGAACACCACCGCTGCAATTACCTTTGGCCGAACAGCGTCGGGCGGATCATTTATATCCGACACCTCTTGTGGAATCAGGAGAATCAACGAACAACCAAACAAAATCAGCCCCAGAATCTTCCAACCAAGCTTAGATCCCTTCATCACTCAGACCTCGCTTCGCGGCTCAGCTCCATCGAGCATATCTTTCCGCTGTCGTTATAGACCTTAACCTCGTGCGTATCTATTGTTTGCTCTTCCTTCTCGGAAAACAGGGGTCAGGTTCGTTTTCTAAGTCGCGTCCGACTTACCGCTACGCACCCAACAGCAGGGCGCCTGGGGCAGTGAGTGCTGACTACAGGCCCAGGCGCCTACCCTCCATGAGTTCACCGACACAGAGATAACCACAAGCAGGGCTTCAGATCGCGCCAGGAGCCCTTGCGGGCGCTCGCTGCTTCCGGCCTACGTGCGGTGACCCACGGTGCAGTTTGCAAGATCCTCGCGCCGTTGCGGACTGCGTTCTCCGATATCGACGCTGGGCTCAACAGTAAGAAGCCCATACTTGGCGCCCTCAATCACAGCGTCGTCCGCACCTACTGTGCAGCATTTGACGCCCAGATGGTCAAGGCGACCGTCGAGGAAGTCTTCTTCAATTTGAAGAATGTCCAGGCAACAGGCCCGTCGTTGCTCAATGACATTGAGGCGTGCAAGGCGGCCATAGATCGTGGTTGGAAGGCCGCAAAGGAGAATGGAACGTTCCTTGCTCTAGACTACCTTGGGCCATTCCTGAGCTCGGTCACGGCGGCCCTCGACTGTTTTGTGCAGGCGAGTAAGGGGCGATTCACTACGGCATTGCGTGCAGGATTTAACTCCGCATTGCAGAAGAAGTATCCGCTTCACGAATCATCTCGAGATCTTCAGATCCTGGTTCCGTTTTCCAATCTTGGGCCGGGATTGGCGACCTCCGTGAGGGTTACGACAGCTTCGGACGCGGACGTTGTCGACGTGTCGAACAAGGTGATCCACCTCGGAAATATTCCTCCGGGGGAGTTCGCGGTGGCAATCGATCTCCGCATGGTCAAACCAGCGACATCGGTTTGCCTAACAATGCTGTTGGAGTGGGGTGAGATAGGCGAATCAGCGGAGCGCTCAATCGCTTTTGAGGCTGAAATATTGGGGCAAGCCTCAGATGTTGATTGGGCCTCGAAGGAGTATTGGCAGCCCTACAGCAGCGACCCGGTGGAGGGGGAGAATTTTGTAGGTCGTCACGAGAAGGTTAGGTCTCTAGCCGCCAAGCTCCTCCGCTTTCCGATGGAGTCCTTCTACATCACGGGCCAGAAACGCGTAGGCAAGACTTCACTTGCGCTCGCATGCATTGAATTCGCCAAAAGTCACTCACCTGGCCTCACGATTGTGTCCTCCTATAACCTATGGGGAAGTTTCGCGCATGAGGATCCGCGAAGCTCCCTGGAGGCGCTTGGACGTGAGATCGAGGAATTGGTGAGGTCTTCGATCCCATTGCTGCGCGATGGCCCGCGCATTGAATTGACAGGCTCCCTATCTGGCCTATCTAAGCTCTTCGATACCGCTCACCAAATCGACTCAGCACGCCGATTTGTCATCGTGGTCGATGAGTTTGATGAGATTCACCAAGAGCTGTATCTCCAAGGCAACCTGGCCGAAACATTCTTTGCAAACTTGCGGGCGCTATCACGCTGTAAGAACGTTAGCATCGTACTCGTAGGCGGCGAAAACATGCCGTTTGTGATGGAGCGACAGGGCCAAAAGCTCAACAACTTTTCACGGATAAATTTGAGTTACTACGACCGAGAAAGGGAGTGGGTTGATTTCCGACTGATGGTAGAAGCACCGACTGGAGACGTCCTTAGCTGGCATGAGGACTCCATTGGTGCAATTTTCAACATCTCCAACGGCAATCCCTACTTCGCTAAGATCGTCTGCTCGCAGACATTAGAGGCCGCCGTCCACACGCGCGACACTGATGTTACGGCGCGCGAGATCGAACGTGTAGCACAGACGCATATTTCGACGCTTGGCGCCAACTCGTTTGCCCATCTTTGGCAGGACGGGATTCCAAAGCCAATGGCCGAGAGAGAACCCGACATTCTCCTCAGAATTAGGGGTCTAGTAGCTCTCGCCAGATGCACCCAACTGGGATTACCGACCACGCTTTCAAACATCTTCGAAAGCCGGAGCTCCAGCGATCTTTCGGAGTCGGACACAGCGACGGTGCTCCGCGACTTCGTTAGGCGAGATGTGCTCTCAGAGAGTGGAGGGCTCTTTCTCTTCAGGTTACCAATCTTCGAGCAATGGCTTGTCGACGTCGGAGCGAATCAACTTGCAGCGAATTCGCTCACTGCGGAGCTTGCCAGCATGGCAGTGCGCGAGGAGATGGAAGCATCGGTTCGCTCTGAGGAGATCGCTCGCCTCGTGCAATCCTGGCCCACCTACCGCGGCCGTCACGTGGGGAGCGAAGAAGTAAAGGCCTGGCTTCAGCAGGTGAGTAGCTTGAAGGATCAGCGCCTACTATTCGAACTAATCAAGCGGGTTCGCCTTTTCACGGATAGCCGGATGCGCGAGATGCTGGAACAGGCGTTTAGCTTTCTGCAGCCCTTGCCGGAGTTTGTGATCAGGAAGCGGTCGGACCGTCGCCAGAACGTAATCGTGACTTATGTTGACGGCGAAGGTAAGAGCGGACCAAGTTGCGCATCAATATTCGCAGAGGCGAACATGATCTCGGGCGAATGCATCTTCCCGCCGGGCGAGTTTGATAGGCGAATGAAACGCCATATGTCAGGCGGTGGGGCTGCGGATGTAATTGTAATTGTCGATGATCTGGTCGGGACGGGAAAATCACTTCTCGCGAACACCGAGAAGTTCTTGGCCGAGAACCAGGGCAGTGTAAGCCTGCAAACTCCGGTGCGGATTATCTCACTAGTTGCCACTCGATCAGGCCAGAAGTACGTGCTCGATGGCCTTCAGAAGTTGCGGCATGACAACATTGATTTCCGCCCTTGTGAGGTGCTTTCTGAGGACAGTTACGCGTTTTCCGAAGATCGCCGCGGGTGGGCCTCGGTGGATGACTTTGATCGCGCAAAGTCGCTTTGCGTCGACATAGGGAAGCGCATCTACAAGCAGAGCCCGCTCGGTTACGGCGGAATGGGGCTGATGGTTGTGTTTCCCACAAACTGTCCGAACAACACGCTTCCCATGCTCCATAGTCCGTCACGGGCTGGCGCCGCCGCCTGGAAACCATTGTTCCCTCGGGTCACGCATTAGCTCCACCAGACGTGGAGCGCCGCGAGGCGTCCGCGCCCGACCCCACCATGATGAACACCGCCCGCACTAGCGGGCGCGAGCAATCCCGACTTCTGCGAGCACCCTATGCCGCTTCGCAATGCGACCCGCAGCGCTTACTCGTCACCCTGTCCACGACGCGCGCTGCAGAACCTAACAGCACGCAACCTTTCGCGCCAGGGCAAGCGTCGAGTCGATCAGTAACATCAATGCCCAACCACACAGACAGGCGTGTTGCTGGCTCGGTGCAGCTATACCCATCGCGGCGACTGTCACCTCATGCAGCGAGCTTCGCCACTGCCGCAGCCAACCCATCGGGAGCCAGGTGCGAATACCGCAGTGTCATAGCGATGTCTGCGTGACCTAGTAGTTCACGCACGGTGTTCAGATCGACGCCAGCGCGCACTAGCTTGCTTGCGAAGTGATGTCGTAGGTCATGGAAGCGGAACGCTGTGATGCATGCTGCCTCTAGCAGTCCGCCCCACGCAGTCTTGACGTCTGCCACGTCGAACACCCGCCCCGCCCTGCCCGTCTGTGCGCCCCACTGCGCAAGTACAGCTTGCGCCTCGGTATTCAACGGGACGTGACGCTGGCGACCGCTCTTCGCGTTCTCAGCGCGGATGGTGAGCATGCGCGCTTCCAGGTCGACGTCTGCCCAGGCCAACGACAGCAGTTCGCCCCTGCGCAACCCGGTGTTCATTGCCAGCAGCACTACCGGAGTCAGGTGGTCGCCATAGCTGCCGGCGGACAGATCCGGATACAGCGTCTCGCCGCGGATAGCCCGCCAGTGATTGCCCGAAGCGCGGGCGGCGACCATGTAACCGTCCCGACGCTGCAGGGCTGCCCGCAGTCGAGTTTCCTCGTCGGGCGAGAGGTAGCGAATGACCTTCCGGGACTGAACCGACTTCTGACGCAGCCCAAGCAGCGGGTTCCGCTCCAGCAATCCCCAGTCCACGGCCTTAGTCAGAGCGGATCGCAGGCATGCCAGATCGCGCGCTGCAGTTGCCTTGGTCGGGGGCAATGAGGTCTTGGCAGTCTTCGTGGTCAGTCGATCCCGCCACCAGCTGTCGATCAGGGCGGCGTTGAAGTCTGTGAGGGGCGTTTCGAGCATCCCAGCAAACACGACTTGGATGCGCTCGACGTAGCACTGGCCGCGTTTCAACTCGACCCGGGCCCAGGGGGCGTAGCGATCAGTCAGGAACGCGTCCAGCGTGCAGCTGATGGGCTTGGTCTTGGCGATGCTGGGCAGCCCCTGCTGGATGTACTCAGCTGCTGTCTGCTGGGCATGGGCCCGGGCTTGATCGAGGGTCAGATGCCCGAACGCCCCAAGGGTTCGACGCTTACCCCGCGTCCATTCGATGATCCAGGCTTTATATCCCGACGGCTGGACGCGAAGGATCAGACCCCGCACTAGGGTGTCACGGAGCTCGTAGGGTCGCGTCTGGGGCTGGGCGGCTGCGACGATGCGCTTAGTGAGGGCGGTTCTCATTGGGGCGTGGTCCCGTAAGTGGCTGTAAGTGCCACGTTAGGACGGGACCGAAAACCGTGTTCGGGTGAGGATCATCCGCATCGAAGGCTTGGAGCCGCTCGAACCCAGGCCAGGCTTACGTTTCCCATCTCAGACGCCCCGCCTTGGCAGCCGCCCTTTCCTGCCGCTAGAATCCGGCTCATGGGGCGGTAGCTCAGCTGGGAGAGCGTCGCGTTCGCAATGCGAAGGTCGGGAGTTCGATCCTCCTCCGCTCCACCACGAAATCAAAGACTTACGAGAAGCCGGCCTAGTGCCGGCTTTTTCGTGCCAGCAATGTGCCAGCAGCTGAGGACCATACTTCGCTGCTGAAGAGGCAGGGTCAGACTTCCGCAGGGGGCGAAATTAGGTCCCCGAGCAAACTCAATAAGCGAGTGTGATCGGCCTCACAATGGAGGCGCAGCATTCGAAACACCGCACTCTTCAGGAAGGCTCGATCCTGCATTCCGGCGTCTAGAAACCCGTTCTCAAGACGGCCGAGCACGGAGATCACTGCCTCGTTTGAGTCTGCCTGGACGCCATCCCGTCGCGCGGTCTTCGCGAACAGACTCAACCAGCTCCGGAATGACGGGTTCAAGTGATCACGTGCATATCGCTCGCGCACCGAGAAAACCTCGTCCCAGGTCGACACTTCTGGCGAGTCCGGCGTGAACTGGATATCCCATCGCGGTGTGTGCGGCAGATCGCCGTCAAAAGGATCGCTAGCATCGAGCGAAACACTGATGCTCGCGTGATCATACGGATTGAACGCGACTCGCCGAGAACCATCCGCCCGACGCAACAGATCAGACGCGAGCTTATAACCGGAGTTGCACTTGTGCCCCATGGGCACGAGATTGCGTAGATTCGTGGCGGCGAAACCGTATCGGCTTTCCGCCAAATAGTGATCTAGCGCTTCGCGAACCGCACCAGGAGCGTCGAAATACTCGGTTCCACAGAACGGGCAAAGGTGCTCAACTGCACCAAAATAGATCTTTTCGTACTGTTTATCCCGCACTCCAAGATCTGTGAGGAGCGTGAACGCAAAACGAAACAGCTCCAGCACGGGATCACGGGCTGCCTCGGGAAGCTCATCTAAGGTTTTCGTCTGACACGCACCGCAAAGCAAGCCGGCAATATCGTTCTGACTCTCCAGCGCATCAAGCAGTTCGCTGCGCTCTTCCGCTGACAATCCGAGCACTGCAGTGTGATACGCCTCGAGCCGATCGCGGAGACCATGCCGCCTCTTCAAAACGGCGCGATGCGGTTTTGGTATGACAGCCGGCCAACTAGGGTAGTCGTCACCGTCCTCGATGACCCGGTGGATCTCCCTTACCGCATCACACAAGCACTCATGCAACCAATTATCTTCAGTGGCTGACGCAGGATACCCGAAGAGCACTTTTACGCGCCCTCCTGTTCCGGGAGATTTCGAAGGTGATCCATCAAGAACACCTTTTCCACGGAATCACCAAGGCGCGCGATTCCCGTTCGTATCTCTTCAGCATTGTTACTCTTCATCAACTCTTCAATTTCTCGCCTTGGCACATCAGACATCGGCGGATAAATTCCGAAGCACTCCTCAAGTATCGTGTCGAAAGTAGTTCCGAAAGTTTCAATCTGCGGCCGACGGACTTCGACACCCTTCTCCGCCGTTTTTTTGAAAATCAGCACCTTTTCCCGCGACATATCTGAAGGAACGAACGGAGAGTGTGTCGTTAGTAGACAGTCTTGCTGACTGACCTTGTCGTCCACGCTACTGCGCTTACCGTTAGCCGTTGGGAGATCCATCAAGCGCGAAATGAACTTGACGCGCCACTGCGGATTGAAATGGGATTCGGGCTCGTCCAACAGGAAAAGAGCATTGGCGGACGATGCCATGCACATGGTTCCCAGGATCTGCGCGAGCTGGTGCTCTCCATCAGATAGTGAAACGTAGTCAACGACACCCTGGCCCATTTGCGGAACAAACCGCACCTGCTCGAAACGGAATACACGGTCTTCGTCCTGAGGCTCCGGCAAACGAGAAGCAAACCTCCGCGTCTTGATGTCTCGAAGTAGGCGCTCTCGGGCCACCTTCGGAATCGTCAGATCATTCAACATCGAGAGTTTGTGAAGCGTTGAGTACAAATCAATTGTGGTCTTCCAAAAGAAACCAAAGGCTTCTCGAGTTTGCTCGTCCACTAAGAAATCGAATATGTATGTCTCAGTCTTCTCATCGTATGAGTGACACGTCGAGCATCTCTTCATCTGGTCGATGTAGCGCTCGAGTTCATCCGTAAGCTGCACTCCCTTGCGCTTCCTGCTTGGCGCCCCGCGCGCTGAAAACTTGGGAGCCGCGCCGTGATTCAACTGGATGACGCACCGAAACGAGTGAACCTCCTTGAGCCTGGCATCTCGTAACAGCGCAGCACGTTCCAAACCTGACCCCAAGAGTAGATTCGCCACGAGAACTTCGAGGTGCGTCCCGTAGTCAACGAGCATGAGACGTGTGTCTGGGACAGACTTCTCCTTTGCGTCCGGGACCATCTCAAGGGCCTGCTTGCCGACAGCGTCAGCGTAGCCCGTCCGGCTCACCAAGAATGGGAGGCTCAATGTTTCATTGTCGCCGGATGTGTATCCGATGACGCGAGACGGCAGTAGCTCCCGAGTAGCAGGCTCAGCGATTGAACACTCAACCCAGTCGAGGCCGACCTTTCGATGGACCTTGAGCACGGGTCGTCGCTTTCCCTCCGCAAGGCGCGACAGACGAACCATCACGTAATCGTCAGTTGCGTCGGGACGGATGGCGTACTCAAGCTCAAACTGGAGTTCCTCGTTTCCCTTCGCACGCTCCTCATCTTCCACGCACGCGTGGAAGACCGCCTGGAACGCCTCGGCGACGACCTGCAGAAACTGCGACTTCCCGGCGCCATTGGGCCCCACAAGACAAAGGGGATCAAACGACTCGAAACCCGTCGGCGCCCCCCTCAAGCCAACATCGAGTCCGTCTAGAAGGCCGCCGCAAGTAGCCGCCTTGACGATGTGTACACGCGTAAGTTTCACGACCCCGCTCTCACAAGCTGCATGACCTGGGTCTTCTTATTGAATACCTGACGCGCGACCGGGGCAGGTTCCTGAAGAAGCTCCAAGAGCGCGTCCTTTAGTGACTCGTAGTCACCACCGAATTGGGCCCATAGATCCTCAAAAGTAAAAGCGTCGGTTGTCATTTTCATGATGACCGCCTTGACCGTTTCTCTGTTCGCGCTGCTCATAGGTGATCGCTTCCGGAGTACTTTCTGCCGTGTTCGTGTTGTCTCTACAGTTGACACTTCCCGCTGCGCCTTCAGCGTTGCTAGCAGCTCCGACGCGGGTTCATCGTTAGGATCCTGCGGGACAAGCTCGCCGCGGAAGGCCTTCGCGAGAATGCTCGGGATCAAACGCTCTACCTGTTTGCTCGCAATAGAAACGCGACCCTCAAGCCTGCTTATGAACTCAAACAGCTCCGCAACGCGCCTGACGACTTCACCTTGTTCATCCAAAGGTGGCACTAAGAGCGGCACAGCCGACACCTTGGAGAGGCTCAGGGTGTGCAGACCTGCACTGGACTTTGCGAATTCGACCAGCGAAGCGCGACCTGAAGGCGACAGTAGCCAGTAGAGGGCAAATTCGGGAATGACTGCGCCTTTGGCGCGCCAGCGAATGAGGTGATTCTGATGGGCACACTCGTCAATCTCGCCACGCCAAAGCGCCGCTCGACCGATCTGTTCGACGCTCCCATTGCCCTCTACGATAAGGACATCCCCAGCGCATAGCCGAGTTCTTGCAAATTCATCCGGATTCGTTCCTATCTCCGCGATGTCATCGAGTTCGAAGCGATTCGCGTAGACGTTTGCGACACGCAGGTACTTTCGCATTAGTGGCGCGTTCGCACGGCGAGCGTTCTTCGTGATCCCACCAGTGACGTGGCCAACATCCCCCAGCTTTGCTGTTTCCCATTCGAAATTCCGTCCCTGCTCCTCTCGCCACTCCCGAGTGAGCTCCCCACTGGTAGCAGACGCAAGAACGGACTGGCGTAGGCGCTTGAGGATGGCGGGGACGCGTTCGAGCCGCTCTCTGCTGGCGTCCACTCGCGCGAGAAGAGCATCTAGCCTATCGGCAATACGTTGCTGCTCGCGGAATGGCGCGACAGGAACCGAGATACTGCCGAGAGTACCAACAGAGATATTAGCGATATTCGTCGTCTGACTTGAGCCCTCACGGAGGGTTCTTTGCGCGTATTCCGTCCGCAAAAAGTGGAACAAGTATTGACCGACGAGCGCACCTCTTGGTCGGACCGCACTAAGAAATGCGCCAAAAGCCGTTTCGTGGGGAACTGCCCGCGCGACAGCGACCTTGCCGACTAGCTCGTAGCTATTTGCCATTGACATGAGGATGTCACCGACTTGGACGAGCTGATCCTCACGCTTCACATACTCCTTGGGAACAAAGTAGACATCCTGCCAGTCGACTTCCCGTTGGATATTCGTAGTCCTAAGGCAGCAGACGTTTTCGCCCGTCTTCTCTCGCTCTTTTGCGGCTGCTGGAAACGTGATTCCGCGAATGACGTCGCTAACGTCGCCAAGTGATGCGGTTTCCCATCCGGGAGGAAGCTCACTCACGCATCCACCTCGTCAAGCTCATCATCAAACTCGGCCAGGATTCCGCGCAGCTCCTCGAATGCCCCCTCTAGCTCAGCAATCGCCTCCCTCGCCAGCACCGCCGGTTCGGGCAGGTCGCCATTTGCGCTGTCGCTCGCGTCCTTAAGCCAGGTGATGTCCAGGCTCTCGCCACGCTCAGCGATCCACTCCCTGGTGAACTTTCGGAAGCGACCCTCTTCCCCCGTATCTTTCCGCTTCTCGAGGCTTTTTGGCTTTCCAAGCGCATCAGTGCCGAAAGCTGCCTCGAACTCTGCGAAATGTTCGCGCGGCAGGAGGGTACGCTTGCCGTATTGCGGCATATTGGTCCGCAAGTCGTAAACCCAAACCTCCTTCGTGTTGCCCTTGTCCTTCTCTCCACGCGTAAAGAACAAGACGTTTGTCGTCACGCCCTGCGCGTAGAAGATTCCGGTCGGCAGGCGCAGGATCGTGTGCAGGTTGCATTTGTCCATGAGATCCGTGCGGATCTGCTTAGCGACATTTCCCTCGAAGAGCACGTTGTCCGGCAACACTACAGCTGCGCGCCCGCCAGGACTCAGCCCCCGATAGATATGCTGAAGGAAACAGAGCTGCTTGTTGCTCGTGGGGAAAGTGAAATCCGTGCGCGTCGGCAATCCACCACCCTTTTTTGTACCGAACGGTGGATTTGTAAGCATCAGTGTCGCTTTGGGTAGCGCCTGCCCTTCGGGCGAGAGCGTGTCTCCGTAGCGAATACCAGCCGCCAGAGGGTCCGAATCGAGGCCATGGAGCATCAAATTCATCAACGCGAGCCTATGCGTATCCTGCACGTGCTCCATGCCATAGAACGTGCCCCGGCGGTACTTCCGCTGTTGGCCTTCTGTCCAGCTATCCGGATCGCCGTGCTCGCGAATATAGTGGTTCGCAGCGATAAGGAAGCCGCCAGTACCCGCTGCAGGGTCCTGGATTAAGTCCTCAAGGGTGGGCTGCATCAAGGCCACCATCGAGTCGATCAACTGCCGCGGCGTGAAATACTGACCTGCTCCCGATTTCTTCTCGTTCGCGTTCTTCTCCAACAGCCCCTCGTAGAGATCGCCGAGGCCTTCTTGACGCGCGCTGTACCAATCGAGCTTGTCGATCTCGGCAACCAGCGTAGACAGTGTCGCGGGCTTTTTGATGAAGGAACTGGCGTTTCCAAATATTTCCTTCACCAAGGTTGACCCATGAGTGCCCAGGTGAACCAAAGCAATCTTGTAATGCTCGAGTCTGTCTGGGGCGGGCTTCTTCTCTAGATCATCCCAGCGGTATCCAGCGGGTATCTGGTCCTCAGCACCCGTTTCTTTCGCCATCTTGAGGAAGAGGAGATACGTGAGCTCGGTTACATACTGGTGATACGTGACCCCATCATCCTTGAGGACGTTGCAGAGGTTCCAGAGCTTCTGGACTATGTCGTTAGTTACGGTACTCATGTATTCCTATCGGTCAGGCCGCAGGCGGCCAAATTGAATCGTTGAAGCTGTCGAGCACGTTCGTGAGCTCACCCGAAAATATGCGATCCAGTCGCGCGAAACCGCCACCTTCGCGTTTGAATACGAGGTCAGGGTCGTCGAGCGCGGCGCGGTCAACGATCAGATTCGCCTTCGTCTGCGAGGCGATCCTCTGGAGCCACTGTCGCTGCGGCGTGGTCCAGCTCTTTGAAGAGAGGATGGACTGGAGCGCATGGTCGACGCGCTGCTCGTAGGGCACCAGGGCGTCGCCAATGGCCACCTTGCGGATGTAGCCGATGATGCGCGCGGCAACGTCCTGGTTCGTCATCTCCCGCCAGGCCGTGGATAGGTTTGCCTCCGTGAACCCGGCTCGGTCCAACTCAAGCGCCAGCTCCCGTAGCTGCTTGCGCGTGAGCTCCCGAGGACGCGTGAGCACCGTGACAAGGGCAGGAATAGCGTTGCTCCGGCTCTTAATGAAGTCAGTAAATTCCTCGAGGTAGTCTTCTGGCTTCTTCGCATTACCGTAGCCGTGCTCTGCGCCGATCAGCGCGTCCTCATGCGCTGAGACGTAGGTTGGTTGCCTCTGACCGGACGCCTTGCGATCGAGAATTTCTCCAAGGTCAGGATTCTGAGTGAACCAAGCAGCGATATCAGGGAATGCCAACGTACGGAGCCGTCGGATGAAGTCGTCGGGCGGCATGCCGGCACAGACTTCGAAGTCACGCACCTGTGAGTCGTCAAGGTGGCGCTTCTTTCGCTGCAACTTGGCGATAAATTGATCGCGTACGACACTACGGCCCTCATCCGTCGACACGCTGCCAAGCTCGGCGCTGAGCTGCTTAAAGGTGATGGACGGGTTTACCACAACCGGTTGCATCGCCGTTACGTTCTGTAGCGCCTCGTAGATCTTTACAGCGTCAAAGACTTGGAAGGTCTCCTTTCCAATCTCGTCGCATAACCGGGTAGCGCGGCCAAGCATCTGGTCGAAAAGGATGCGGCTATTAACTCTTCGCATGAACACAAGGTTGCAGATTTCTGGCACGTCAATGCCCGTTGTGAGCAGGTCAACCGTCACCGCCACGTTTGGAGAGCGTTCATTCTTGAAGCGGCGGATGAGTTGCAGCGGCTTATCTGCAGCCCCGGTGACCTTGAGCACCGCATCGTCCTCCACGCCTCCGTACTGCTTCGCAAAGGCCTTTTTGAGTAGGTCGACGACCATGTCTGCGTGAGCATCATTCACGCAAAAGATGAGGGTCTTCTGGCGTGACGATGGATCAAGCTCCCCAGCGAGATACTCACAGACGACGCGATTGAACGATTCGGTGATGACCTTCCTGTTGAAGCCATCGACGTCAATGCGGATCTCGTCGGGCGTGGTGAACAGTTCGACGTGATTTTGGCTCGGGTTGTAGACCGTCACCTCCTCACCTGGACTCCATACGATGCCGCCGCTCGAAAGTTGCGTACTGATCTGCACAGGAGGCTCATGATCAACTAGGTACCCATCGATGACAGCCTCGCGGTAGCCATAGTTGAAGATCGGCACGCCAAAGATCTGGGTTGTGTGTAGCGCAGGCGTAGCCGTGAGACCGATCTTCACCGCGTCGAAATAATCGAGCACGCGACGGTACTTTGAGATGTAGTCGTCGAAGCTGCGAAACTCGAGCTCGACATCAGAGAGCTCTCGGTCCAGCAGATAGCCGCGATGGCACTCGTCGACAACGATGCAATCGTACTGATCGACCGACGGCGGCGGCGCCCCTTCAGCGGGGTATAGCACACGCTGCACGAGCCCCTGCACCGTGGCGACGTGTACCGCGGTATCGGTGTCGGGTCGCTGGTCGTCCAACTCTTTGATACCGAAGACGTCAGCGAACGTCTGAAGACTCTCCATTCGCGTGTCTTTAAATGCGTTCGCTGCTTGCTCCCCCAGGGCTGAGCGATCGACGAGGAACAGCACCCGACGGAAGCGCTGCGCCTTCAACAGGCGGTAAATGAGGGCGATACAGGTCTTTGTCTTGCCGGTGCCCGTCGCCATCGCGAGGAGCATTTCGCGCTGGCCTTTGCCGATTGTGGCTTCGGCAGCCTGGATGGCGGCCTGCTGATAGTGGCGAAGAGGGAAGCCATAGTTAAATGGTTCATTTCTAAGCTGCTCGTGAGACCGCTCCTCGTCGCGTTTAAGCAGGGAGAGAAGGCCATCGGGCGTGTACCAACCATCGAGCGCATGCCCGAGATTCTCGGGGTTACGCACGTCGCAGAACCAGGTTCCGCTGCGGGTGGCAAGCTGACGCAAGTAGGGTCGACCGTTGGAAGAGAACACGAACGGAATCTGGAATTCGCGCCAAGGTCCGCCTGCCGATGCGAGTCCATCGCTGGGCCTGAAGCTCCGGCTGTAGCGCTTCGCCTGCTGGAGAGAACCCGAGACGTCAATGTTCTTCCGCTTCGCTTCGACGGCTGCCACAGGCGTTAAGCCTACGAAGAGGACGTAGTCGACGGGACCGCTCGACGTTGGCCACTCGCTAATCGCGAGATTCTTCCCTTTCTCCGGACGCGTTCCCTTGCCGAAAGTCAGTCGAGCGGAGTCGACAGTCCACCCTACCTCGCGGAGCTGCTGGTCGATCAGCTTGCGTGTATCGGCTTCGTCAAGCTCGACCGCACTTGCTGCGGTTGTAGCGGCCGTAACGAGCGCCGCCACCGCCCCTTTGGGTTGTGCCGAGCCGTGCACCTGTTCCGCCGAGAGCTTCTGCTCGAGTGCGGCTTTGGCTTGCTCGGCCTCGGCGGCCATCTGCTCCCAGAAGCTCTGCTCGTCCTTTGCCTCGCGCAACTTGGCTTCTGCCGACGCCAGGCGTTCTGCCGCCATGTGATGGGCGGCCTGATGGTCGGCGAGCGCTCGATTAAGTGCTACGAGTTCGGCCCGGAGTTCTTCACTTTCGTCTTTCGGCGCGATTGGCGGAACGAAAGGCCCTGATCGAAAAGCAGGGTTGGCAAAAGTGCGATGGAACCAGACCCCAAGTTGCCAGGTGATCTTGAGGACTGCAAGCGCTGTGCGATGGTCGCCAGTGATTGCATGATTCGCGGCATTACCAGCGCGTCGAACCTCTCCGAAGAGTTGCGCGATCTCGCGAGGGAGGATGCCCTGATCCTGCAATCGACGGAGGAGCTCGTACTGAGCTTCGTCTTGAGAGGTATAGAGTCCGACCTTGGTGGCGACAAGCTGAGCAAGCAACTCGGCAAGCTGCCTTAGCTTCAGCAGGGTGGTATTCGGATCCCCAGCAAAGTAGCGCTCAGCCAGCATTCCCAAGCGAACGAGTTGCTCGTCGTGTACTTCGAGGCAAGCAAAGTTTGTGCGGGCAGCGCCGCTTTCACGTCCGTCCATCCCCGCCCCCCCTGGGCTGCTCCTCCATCCAACGCTCAAGCTGCGCGCCACGGATCCGCCATTGACCGCGGACTTTAAAGGCCGGCAACTCTCCGGTGTTCGCCATCGAGTACACGGTCTTCTCCGCAAGCTTCAGCAGCGCGGCTACTTCCTTGATTGTGAAGACCTCTTCGGTCATCAGCTTATCTCGGCACGGGCGGGGGCGCTGAAATCTACCAGATTCCATCCAGGACCATCGTACTCCAGCTGCGGCCGGGGGTAGAGGTGGCCCCTACAGGCCTCCTAGCAGGGGTTAGCAGCTCGCAGCGACACGAACAACAAATCGAGTTTTGGAAGGCACCCACACAGCGGTCTGAGCGGTGTCGGCGACCCCACAAGGGTGCCGGGTCAAGGAAGGACCCGCGCCAAAGTGGCGTGGCAAGACCGGCCTAGCCCGCGCCCTGGTTTGGTCAGGGTGGTCAGAGTGGTCAAGGACGAAAGTGAAGTCAGTGAAATGATTTGCACGGGGCCTCCATATCACCCCCGTGTATTTCCCTAGTGCCGCCTTTCGCGGCGACCAGTCCGACCACCGCGTCCACCCTGACCACGAGTAGTAACGACGCGGTACTCCAGCGGTCAGCGGAAATGGCAATCGGGCTGCGTCACGGACAAAATCAAAATGGGCCTTCGTCCAGCTGAACCTCGGTTTCGGCCAGTGCCTTGACGTCCACGCGATATCGAACCTCGAAGCTGGCGGCGGCGTCCCCCCAGGCCGGAAGCTCCCAGGAACATACACGAGCCCCCTCAGCGCGCGGGCGTGTGGCCTTCGCCCCCGTAGCGGCAATGAACTGCTTTGCAAATACGCTTGGGGCCATGAGATGGGACTTGCCGCGTTTCTTGGAGATGTCGCAATAGGCTTCGTAAACGGCGTCCTTGCTGACAAGCGCGCCCCAGCACCAGTTGACCCCAGCAATGCGGCGGTCCAACAGCGAATCGAGTATGAACTGTGCGTGCGGTTCCAAGCTCAACGCCCGCTGTGAGCGCAGAGCCAGAGTTTCCGGAACACGCCGCAAGTTGTAGCGTCCTATGGGGAACTTCAGTAGGAACGCCAGGAGCGCGCGCAGCCCTTCGCGGTCATTTCCGTTGAGCTGCCCGTGGATAGCTGCGAAATAGGCGTGATCCTGGCGGCGGCCACTCCCGACGTCCAACACGAAGTAACGACGCTCATCGCCCGTGGCGGGCACCGCCCACTCCGAGTTCGTCACCATGATGATGCGACACAGCGAGCGGATCTCCACTGCATCGATCCCTTTTGCCTCAACCGTCAACGTGTCGCTTGTAATCATGTCTTTCAGCGGGCCTTCGTCGTTCTTATCTCCGGCCCAGAACGATTCCTCCGCCACAATCAACAGCTTGTCGGACAAATGACGATTGAAATTGCCCGTAAGATGGCGCATGTGCGACACCTTGATCGAATGTTCTCCGAGCAGATTGCGAATCACATCCGAGAACGTCGACTTCCCGACACCTTTCTCGCCCCGCAGCACCAAGGCCACGCCTTTTTTCTCGTCCGGCGCCTGCATCATGTCGGCTGTCCATGCCAGCAAATAGCGGAAGTGCTCGCGATTCCTTCCGCACACGTTGGTCTTCAGGTGTGACAACAGCCGGCGGCATTTGAGAGCCGCACTCAACAAGCCGCACTCCAAAGGAGCGACGGAGAAACCACCCCACAGGTTGTAGTAGCCTTCCGGCGCATTGTTTCCAGGCGCGAACGTCACGCCCGCATAGCTGCGACGGCCAGGCGATCGCATCCAGTCGTCGAAGACAGGAACTTTTTTGCTTCGCACGCGGCCGTACCCGTCGATAGTCTCAACGACTACCGTTCTGTTGGCAAAGAAGGTCTTCATCGCCGTGGTCGCCAGAAATTGCACATATCGTGCCCCGCGTTCGTTCTTCGTTTCGCGGAGAATGAGCGCTTTATCCGCCATCAGCACCACTGCATGCTCGCGATTCAGCTCTACGATGTGGTCGGTAGCCTCGAGTGCATTGACCTCCGCATTGGCAGCTTGAACAGTCATGCCGACACCTGAGGCCTAAAGTGGACATGGTCACGGAGCACAGTGCGTGCGTTCGCCACCCTTCGCACGGCCGTGGCCAGTCGTGCTGAGTCACCCGTGCACAGAGGAGTTCCACTCGCGATTTGCCTACCCGCAATAACGATGACGCGCGCTTCCGCGTCCAGGACGTCAAGCGCTGCTCCCCATTGAGCCTCCCTTGCCGCCCTCCGAACCTTACGACGGGCGTCAGGAGTGTCGTCGCGGAGGCGCTCCGGGAAGAGGTCAGCTGCAGCCAAGCCGAGCGATTGCAGAACCGAGAGCACATCGCACCCACCGAAACAGTGGATCAGGATCTTGCCGTCGTCGCCTTCCGCCACGCTCACCTTGTGCCCGCTTCCGCCACATGACGGACACTTTGCACGCCATCCATTCCCACTCCGCTTGACGGCATCGAGGCGCCCCAGGATCGCTTCAATGGTCATCACTTCGACCAACCCTGACGACGGAGCAGCATCAGCTCCCGATCGACCACCTCCCGCGCAAACGCGGGGGTGAGGCGGAATTCAGGCACATCCTTCTCTGTGGTGATCTGGGAGATCAAGGCCACTACGGCCTCGTAGGGATACCCGTCGCGCAGCGCGGCCCGAGAGACGCGTTCCGCCCCCGTCCACCGCTGCTTCTCCAGCGTGTGGTGCCGACTGTAGAAGAGATGCCGATTCGGTTTCAGCATCAATGCCCGGAATACCGCCACCTCGAACTCGAGGGTTTGCAGCAGCGGAAGGGGGAAGTGAAACGGCGCAAACCGGCTGGGGCGCCGCCTCAGCCCCTTCCAGGGCCGATCCGGCAGAGTGAACTCCAGCGCAATTGAATTCATTTCAGGGCGACTCATGCCGCCCCCTTGTCAGTTCCGGACCGGGCCCGATACGTGACAGGCGTGCCAGCCTTGCTGCGCCGTTCCAGGAAGTCCACCCAGGCTCGGACAGCTTCCGGCCTGGCGAACCGCCGACGCCCGACAAGGAAGGTATCCAGATGACCGGCATTGATCGCGTCGTGGATCAGCGGCAGAGACTCCGCCGTCATTTCAGCGATCGCTTTGAGACCAAGTTTCAGTGGTTCCGAATCGTTTTTCATGCCTAACGCCTACTCTGTTGTGTCGCTTCGCTAAGCGACGGTAGGCGAATGGTCGACTTGGCCTGAAAGGCAAACCAGGGAGAAAAAGAAACAAATTCCGGGATTACTCTCCCGCGCTCTTGATCAGCTTTGCCAGATCATTGGGATCGTCAGTAACCCTGATGCCGGCAGCCCTAAGGCATTGTCCGGCCACTTCAGCGGCCATGCCCTTGCGGACACCAGTCGCTACCAGCTTCTCTGATACGCACTTGAGGAGGCGATTTCGTCGGACCTCACGCGGCCTGCCCCTCTCATCACTATCTGGACGCTGCAGTAGCACTGCCTCGACATCAGCAAGTGCAAAGCCAATATCCTCAAGATCTACGTCAAGTCGATCGATAAGGTCATGGATACTTTTTCGGGTCCTCGCGCCATGCGCTTCTGAAAGATGAACCTTTACGCCGCGAGGCATTTTCCCCAACTTTTCCCGCAGCTTTAGCACACGCTTCTTCAAATCCCGAGCGCGGGCAACGTCCTCTTTGCCACTCTTGTCACTTTTGTCCGCGCCATCGAGGAGGAGGAATAGATTGACCTCGCGCCAAAAGAAGGACTCGAAGTCATCAACCTCTCGCGATGACATTACGGGCGACAGTGCCTCCCTTATCTCCTCTGAAGGAGACCGTCTGCCCTTATTTGAGCGCGACTTCTTCGTCACTTTCATTCGATGCATCACCTAAAGTCTTATCGGTGCTTTCACGACTGTCGCGCCATTCGCGCGATCACAGAGACTGGAGGAATCACTTCGACCTCCCATTCTTCTTGGGTTTCGCCCTCATGGGCTGCGGTCCGCTTATAAGAGCGACGGCGTCAGCCAAATCTTCCGTTGCAAGGTGCGCATATCGCAAGGTCATCTTTAGGTCGGCGTGCCCCATCAATTCACGAATCTTGTTTAGGCTCACATTGGCCTGTGCAAGCCGGCTCGCGAACGTATGGCGCAGGTCGTGCCAACGAAACCCCTCAATTTCCGCCTCCGTCAGCAAGGTCGACCATGCCGTCTTGAAGTCGTGCACAGGAAAGAGGCGGCCAGCACCACCTGCCTGGCGCTGCCAGCGCCGCAGCACCGCCACGGCCTCCGCGTTGAGGTTTACCCGGCGCATGGAGCCCGACTTCGCTGCGGCGGCACGTACGGTCAAGAGATTGGCGCGGAGATCGATATCGGACCATTCCAACGCGGTCAATTCTCCGCGCCGCAGCCCAGTATTCAGGGACAGCAAGACTGCCGGCGCGAGGTGATCGCCAAAGTCCTCACGCCCCAGGGCTGGCAGCGGCTCACGGCCACGTGCAGCCCGCCAGGCATTGTTACTGTCGCGGGCTCGGCGCGCGGCTTCATCGCGGTCAGCCAGCGCCTGGCGGAGCCGCTTGTCTTCGTCGGGACTCAGGTATCGCACTCGGGTGGAGTCCACCTTTGCCTGCTTCACGGCCCCGAGCCTGTCGACGTCGATCAGTCCCCATTCCAGCGCGCGTTTAAGGGCTGACTTCAGCGTCGCCAAATCGCGGTTGCAGGTGTTCTGACTGATGCCGGACTTGACGCGCCTCGACCGCCACTTCTCAAGCGTCAGGGCGTTTAGCTCTGAAAGTGGGCTGTCCGCGTAGTCGCCGAATACGGAGAGGATGCGATCCGCCGCCCCTTCGCCCCATTTTCGGTTGACAGACGCCCATGGCCTGAACTCATGCTCGACGAATTCCCGCAGCGTGAACGCCTTGGGCTTCTTGGCCTCAATGACGGCCAAGGGCGCGCCATGCTGATCGGCCTCGGCCAGCTTTGCTCGCGCCCGAGTGCGGGCGGCCTCGACGGTGACCCCTGGCCACTTGCCGATGGCTAGATCGCGGTTTCGTGCCCAAGTTACGTTCCAGGACTTCACTCCAGAGGGCAGCACTCGAAGAGACAGGCCTGGCACCTTGGCGTCGTGGAGGCGATAGGCCGCTGTTTTTGGCTTGGCGCTTTCGACTTCTCTGGCCGTCAGCGTAGTGCGGTGCTTTGTTGCCATCTCTTCTCCATGCCAGCATGGTGCCAGCAGGAGTCATCATATCGCGAAGTATCGCGAGATGAATGATTCTTATAAAACAATGACTTGAAATGCAAGGTACTGGCCGGAAAGGAGTATTTTTCGCATTCGCAATGCGAAGGTCGGGAGTTCGATCCTCCTCCGCTCCACCACTTCATCCAGCCAAAACAGCGCGTTACGCCCCTCGGCGTCACGCGCTGTTTTGTTTTGCGACCTCCCCCGCCACTTCACTGATCAACGCCCGCAACCACTGATGCGCCGGGTCATGTCGATACCGCACATGCCAGGCCATCTCCGTCGGGAACGTGCCCAGGTCGACCGGTGCCGGTAGCACCTTCAGCCGTGCGTCGCCGGCAAGGTGCCGGCAGATCTGCATCGGCAGCGTGGTGCAGTAGTCAGTCACCGCGAGCATCTCCGGGATCGCCAGGAAGTGCGTCACCGAGACGGCCACGTCGCGTCGTAGTCCCTGCCGCTCAAGCGCCTGGAACAGGCCGGCCCGCAGTCGGCCGGCCGGCAGCACGTTGACGTGCTTGAGCTGTTCGTACTGCTTCCTCGAAAGGCGCTTGTTGACCTGCGGGTGATCAGCGCGCACGACGCAGGCCAGGCCGTCGTCCATCAGGTGCTGCACGACCAGGTTGTCCGGTGGGTCGACGATGCGGCCCAGGACCATGGCCGTTTCGCCCGAGATCGCGCCGGTTTCAGCGAGGTCGGTGCCGTACGGCGTGAGGCGCAGGCGGATGCCCGGTGCGCGTTCGCGCAGTCGCGCCACGATTGCCGGCACCAGCACGAACTCGACGTAGCTGTTCGGCGCGATGGTGAACAGTCGCTCGGCCTTCGCCGGGTCGAACCCCTGCTGGCCCAGGATCAGTTCGTCGAGGCTGGCCACCGCCGCGGCGATGCCGGGCGCCAGTGACTCGGCCTTCTGCGTTGGCTGCATGCCGTAGCGCTCGCGGATGAAGAGCGGGTCCTGGAGCATGTCGCGCAGCCGGACCAGCGCATTCGATAACGCCGGCTGGGTGATGCCCAGGCGGGCGGCGGCGCGCGTGACGTTGCGCTCCTCCATCAGGGCCAGGAAGACCGGCAGCAGGTTCAGGTCGTATCGCATCCAGACATGATGCTCCTGAATATCTGAAATTCAACAAATAAATTGGATGAATTAGTCGGCAGGTCGCATTGTTCTTTCCAACGCACCACGGTGCATCCACTGGAAAAACGCCATGTCTACCGACCTCCTCTTCTCCCCCACCCGCATTGGAGCCATCGACGTCGCCAACCGGATCGCCATGGCGCCACTCACCCGCTCGCGCGCCGACATGGACGGCGTGCAGACGCCGCTCGCGGTCGAGTACTACCGCCAGCGCGCATCGGCGGGCCTCATCATCACCGAGGCCACCAACATCTCTCAGCAGGGTCGTGGCTACGCCTACACCCCGGGCATCTACACCGATGCGCACGTCGATGCCTGGGCGCCCGTGACCAAGGCGGTCCACGATGCGGGCGGCAAGATCGTAGTGCAGTTGTGGCACGTCGGCCGCATGTCGCACGTCAGCATGCAGGCTGACGGCGCTGCGCCGGTGGCACCTTCGGCGCTCCAGGCCGGTGGCAACGTGTTCACCGAAGCCGGCTTCGAATCGCCCTCCCTGCCGCGCGCACTGGAAACCGACGAGATCGCCGGCATCATCGAGGACTACCGCAATGCCGCGCGCAAGGCCAAGGAAGCAGGCTTCGATGGCGTCGAGGTTCACGCCGCCAACGGTTACCTGCTGGAGCAGTTCCTGCGCGACAGCACCAACCAGCGCCAGGATCGCTACGGCGGCTCCATCGAGAACCGCGCAAGGCTGACGCTCGAAGTCGTCGAGGCCGTCGCTGAAATCTGGGGCGCCGATCGAGTCGGCCTGCGGCTGTCACCGCTGTCCACGGCGATTGGCGACACCGCGCTCGACAGCACGCCGATGGAAACCCATGAGTACCTGATCCGCCGCCTCGGTGAAATTGGCCTGGCCTATCTGCATGTGGTCGAGGGGCAGTTGCACGGCGATAACGGTGCTTTCGACGTCAAGGCGTTGCGCGCGGCATTCAAGGGTCAGTACATCGCCAACAACGGCTACGACAGGCAGCGCGCCATCGAGGCGACGGCATCGGGTCACGCTGACATGGTCTCGTTCGGCAAGCCGTTCATCGGGAATCCGGACCTGGTGGAACGCCTGCGCGGGAATGCGCTACTGCGTGAGGCGCCGGCCACTTCGTACTTCGGCGGTGGAGCCGCCGGTTACACCGAGCTCGCTGCCGCATGAAGCATGACGCCCCGGGACCGCAAGGTTCCGGGGCTTGGGTCGCTATCGACCGCTCAGCAGCAACGCCGCTTCCAGCAGCGGCTTCGCCCATTCCGGCGTGCGCCCGAGCGACTCCACGTCATCCGGCCAGACCAGCCTGCCCGCTTCCATCTCCGCGACCAGCACTGGATTGGGAACCGTCTTGCCGCGCGCAACGTCGACGCTGTTGTCGTACACCTGCAGATGCGCCAGATCCGGCATCAGCGCGATCAGGTTCTCCAGTGCGGCCGGGTAGCGCTCGCGGATCTTCGCTTCGGGGATATCGTGCCCGCCCGTGGCCACGCGGGCTTTGACGCGGGCGATGTGCTGCTCGGGCGACGAGAGTCCGCAGAACCACATCAATACGTCATGCGTGCGTGTCGCCGCCTTGATCCTGGCCGACACGGTACGCCCGCCCAGCGTGGTTTCGAATGCGTAGTTGCTGCCGTGTCCGATCGCCTCGTCCAGGCGTCGCATGCCTTCCTGCCACGCGGCGGCGTTGGCTTGTGTCTGCTCGCAACCGCTTTGCGCGATCAGTTCGCGCGCGAAGGTGTCGGGGTTGAACCAGCCCAGTCCGGCGCGTTCGAGCAGGTGGCCGCCGACCGAACTCTTGCCCGCGCCGTTGACCCCGGCGAGGACATAGAGCACGGGACGACGCTTCAATGGCTCACCCTCAATGACTCGCCCCGGCCTTGACCTTCCCGCGCAGCCTGGCCGGTCCGTGCATCAGCGCACGCAGGCGGTCACCGGCGTCGGCGGCCTGCAGCGAGGCAAGGCGTTCATCGAAGCGGTGGCGCAGCTCGTCGAGGGCGGAATCGTTCTTCGCTTCGGCTTCGTGCAGGGCGCGGATCATTGCGTCGTATTCCTCGGCCGGGATGATCACCGCCTCGGGCTCGTTGTGGTTAGTCACCACGACCTTGCCCATGCGGCCGATCGCTTTCATCACGCCGCGCCAGCCGAGCTTCTTGACGTCCGAGGCGGGCGTCCTGGGCAGGTCTTCGATTGCATCGAGCTTGAGAGGGAGCGCCATGGGGCGGTCCTCGGGATGGGCCTGAGGTAAATATACCCTTTTTACCCTTTTTGGCCAGTGCACCCCGTGCCTGGAGGCGCTGCCGGGCGCCCGGACACGCAAAAGGCGCCACGGCGATGCCGCGGCGCCCTCGGGATGTCAGCAAGGATCACGCGTCACCAGGCACCAGGCCTGGCGTTGCGGCCACCCTATTTGTGCTTCGCGCTCTCGGCGCGATCGACCGCGCCGTCGGAATTGGCGTCCATCACCGCGAAATCGTTGTCGGTGAAGACATCGATCTCTTCGATGGTCAGGAAGCCATCCTTGTTGCTGTCGATCTTGTCTAACTTGCTCGGGTCCGGTGCCGACGCCAGCTCGGCGCGCGACAACTTGCCATCGCCATCGCCGTTGCCGTCGTAGAGCAGCACCAGCTCCTGCACGAAGCCGCCGTATTCGTTGCGATCGACTTTGCCGTCATGGTTCGCATCGGCCGCGTCGAAGCGCGCGGGCGCGGCATCGGCCTTGACCTGCGCGAACGCCGGCGTGGCAGCCGCAACAATGAGGAGGAGGATCAGCTTGGTCATCATGATGGTGCCGCCCTGTTCTTTAGCCCGAGTGGAGTCAGCCCACATCCCATTGCCCGTTGGATTTCTTGCAGGCAGTGCCGGTCGTCTCGTCGACCGATTCGCCGCCGATGCTCAGGCCACGGCGGAAGTCGCGGCAAACGCGTCCGTCCGTCATCCGCTTGGTATTGAGGGCGACGAAGTAGCCAGCCTCGTTGGTGCGCGGATCGGACCATGTGATCTTCTGGCCCGAGGCGCCCTGGTTGAGTGCGCGCTGCGCGGCGTCCTTCTCGTACTCGGACTTGGCGTGCTTCTTGTACAGATGGTCGCCGAGGAAGCCGCCTGCCACTGCACCGGCCGCGGTCATCAGTGCCCTGCCCGTGCCGCCGCCGAACATGTTGCCGACCAGGCCGCCCACCACCGCGCCGGCGACTACCGAGCCGGACTGCTTCTGGGTTTCGCGAGTGCCCGGATCTGTGGCGCAGGCTGCGAGCGTAAGCGTGAGTGCCACTACGAAGACGTGCCTTTCGAAGACGTGTTTCATCGCCGTCCTTCTCCCTTAGCCACGCCACCACCACGGCGCTGTGACGGGGCAATCATCCTCGGTGCCCGTGAACTGGCCGTGATAGCCATCACGAGGCTGAGTAGGCTTCTGGCAGCCCCAAGCGGCCTGAAGTCGTCACAAAACCATTGCATCGACTCTGCTGCTATCGCCGCAGGCGCACGGGTGAACCCGCCCAGCTCGTACCGGACGGGCGCGGAACAAGGCTGCGGGCACAGCGGGACCCGGTTTCGCCACGTCGACTTCAGGGTGGAAATCATGACCATCGCCGCTGCGGACGTACCCCTGCACGTATCCGACGTCGATGGCCCGGTGATCCGGTCGGCAGGTCTTGCGTTTGCCCTGGCAATGGCAAGCCTTGTGGTGATGGCAGGCTGCGGAAAGAAGGAGCCTCCGCCGCCGGCTGCAGTGCCCGTCAAGGTCATGACCGTCCTGCAGCAGGACACACCGCTTTTCGAGGAATTCGTCGGCGAGGTCACCGGTTCGCGCGAGGTGTCGCTGCGCGCGCAGATTACCGGCGTGCTGATGAGCAAGCACTTCGATGACGGCTCGCTGGTCACCGAAGGCCAGAAACTTTTCAGCATCGATCCGCGCGCGCCGTTGGCCGAGCAGGCCAACGCCCGTGCCGGCCTCGCGGCCGCCCGCGCCGACCTCGCCCGCGCCCGCCAGGACGTCGACCGCTACGGGCCACTGGTCAAAGAGAACGCGATTTCCAAGCAGATCTACGACAACGCCGTTGCCGCGATGCAGGCCGCGCAGGCGCAGGTATCGGCCAACCAGGCGGTGGTCGACCAGGCGTCGCTGGGCGTCGAGTACGCCACCGTGACCGCACCGCTGACCGGCCGCATCGGTGCCGCCCAGGTGTTCGCCGGCGACCTGATCACCGCAGGCACCACGGTCCTTGCCGAAGTGTCTGAAGACGATCCGGTGTGGGTGTACTTCAGCATCAGCGAATCGAAGCTGCTCGACTACGAACGACGCTACCGCGGCGGCACGCCGAAAGCCGACGATCCGATCCGGCAGGTCAGGATGACCCTCAGCGATGGCACCGAGTACAAGCTGCCCGGCATGATCATCTTCGCCGACCGTGCGCTGGACCCGCGCACCGGCACGTACCGGCTGCGTGCCGAGTTTCCCAATCCCCAGCACCAGCTCTACCCCGGCCTGTTCGCCCGCATCCAGGTGCGCGCCGACCAGCGCAAGGGCGCCCTGCTCGTGCCCGATCGCGCCGTGGTGCAGACACTGGGCAAGTACTTCGTCACCACGGTCGACGCCGATAGCAAGGCGCAACAGGTGCCGGTCGTCCCCGGCCCGCGTTACGGTGGCTTGTGGGTCATCGACAAGGGCCTGAAGCCGGGCGACACCGTGGTGGTGGAAGGCGTGCAGAAGGCGCGCCCGGGCGTGCCGCTGAAGGTGACCAAGGTGACGTACGAGCAACTCCAGGCGCCTGCCCCCGTGGCACAGCCGCCCGGCGGCGCGACCAAGGGCTGAGGGGCGCACACCATGGCGCGCTTCTTCATCGACCGCCCGGTATTTGCGATCGTGATATCGCTGTTCCTGGTGCTGGCCGGGACGCTGGTGATGATCGGCCTGCCGATCTCGCAGTTCCCCGACATCGCCCTGCCCAACGTCAAGGTCACCACGCTCTATCCGGGCGCGAGTGCGGACGTGGTCGAGGATGCGGTCACCGCGCCGCTCGATACCCAGATCAACGGTGTCACCGACATGAAGTACATCAAGTCGGTGTCCGGTGACGACGGCTCGACGTCGATATCAGTCACGTTCGACCTGGAACGCGATGTCGACATCGCCTCGGTGGAAACCCAGAACCGCGTTGCCCAGATCCAGCCCCGCCTGCCCAGCGAGGTCAACGACATCGGCGTGACGGTGGCCAAGAGCTCGCCCGACACGCTGATGTTCATTTCGTTCTATTCGCCCAAGGGCAGCTACGACCAGCTGTTCCTCAACAACTACCTCTACAACTACATCCTCGACACGCTCAAGCGCGTCAGGGGCGTCGGCGAGGCCAAGGTCTACGGTTCCGAATTCGGCATGCGCCTGTGGCTGCGGCCGGACAAGATGGCCACCCTCGGCCTGACCGCCACCGACGTGGTCAACGCGATCCAGGAACAGAACAAGCAGGCCGCGGCCGGCCAGGTCGGCCAGCCGCCGGCCGATTCGCCCAGCGGTTTCCAGTACTCGCTGCGCTTGCAAGGCCGACTGGTCGAGCAGTCCGAGTTCGAAGACATCATCCTGCGCTCCCTGCCGGACGGCTCGTACATCCGCGTGCGTGACATCGCCCGGGTCGAGCTTGGCGCCAAGGACTACAGCACGGTCGCCAAGTTCAACGGCCAGCCGGCGGCGGCGATGAGCATCGCCCTGGCACCGGGCGCGAACGCGCTGGAGACGGCCGAACTGATCAATGCCGAGGTCAAGCGGCTGGCGGAGAGCTTCCCGCAGGACCTGGCCTACGACGTTACCTATGACACCTCGCTGTTCGTGGTGGCGTCGATTGAGGAGGTCGTGCATACCTTCGTCGAGGCACTGATCCTGGTGCTGATCGTGGTGTTCCTGTTCCTGCAGAGCTGGCGTGCCACGTTGATCCCGATGCTGGCGGTGCCGGTGTCGCTGATCGCCACGTTCATCGCGTACCAGTTCCTGGGTTTCTCGATCAACACGTTGTCGCTGTTCGGCATGGTGCTGGCGATCGGCATAGTCGTGGATGACGCGATCGTGGTGGTCGAGGCGGTCGAGCACATCATGGAGCACGACAAGCTTCCGCCGAAGGAAGCCACGCGCAAGGCCATGGACGAAGTGTCCGGCCCTGTGGTGGCGATCGCGCTGGTGCTGTCGGCGGTGTTCATCCCGATGGCGTTCGTCCCGGGCGTGACTGGCCAGTTGTACAAGCAGTTCGCGCTGACCGTGGCCGTGTCGACGCTGTTCTCGGCCCTGGTCGCGCTGACCCTGACGCCGGCGCTGTGCACGCTGCTGCTGAAGCCCAAGCAGCCCGGCCCGCCGAAGGGACTGATGGGACGGTTCTTCGCCCGCTTCAACCACTACTTCGAACGGCTCACGTTCCATTACACCGGCGTGGCCAAGCGCGGCACGGGGGCGCTGAAGCACATCGTGGTGATGATGCTGGTGCTGCTGGTCGCCCTGTTCCTGCTGTTCCGCATCACCCCCACGGGCTTCGTCCCGGACGAGGACGTCGGCGCGTTCTTCATGCAGGCGATCCTGCCCGATGCATCCTCGACCAAGCGCACCGACAACGTGGTCAACGAGATCAGCGCGAAGCTGCGCGGACTCGACGGTGTCGATGCGGTGCTCGGCATCACCGGCTACGACATCATCTCCGGCACCGCCGCGCCCAACGCCGCGATGATGGTGGTCAAGCTCAAGCCCTGGGAAGACCGCAAGGAGAAGGAGCAGCAGGTCAACGCGCTGATCCAGAAGGCGATGGGCATCGGCGCGCAGACGCCGGAGTCGGTGGCGATCGCGTTCAACCCGCCTGCCCTGCCCGGCTTCGGCTCGGTGTCGGGCTTTTCGATGATGCTGCAGGCGCGCGATGGCCAGAGCGCGGAGGAACTGGCCGAAACGGCGGCGCAGTTCGTCCAGGCAGCGCAGAAGCGACCGGAGATCGGCCGCATCACCACGACGTACTCGGCATCGACGCCCAATTACCGCATCACTGTCGACCGGGAGAAGGTGAAGAAGCTTGGCATTCCGATCTCGGATGTGTTCGGCACCTTGCAGGTCTTCCTCGGCAGCCTGCAGGTCAACGACTTCACCCGCTTCGGCAAGAACTACCGCGTGTCGGTGCAGGCCGACGCCGAGTTCCGCCGCGACATCTCGACCCTGTCAACGCTGTTCGTGCGCAACGGCAATGGCGAGATGGTGCCGCTGGACACGGTGGTCACCGCCACGCCCGGCATCGGCCCGCGTTTCACCATGCGCTACAACCTGTACCGCAGCGCCGAGATGACCGGCTCGCAGGCGCCGGGCTACAGCTCCGGCGACGCGTTGCAGGCGCTGCGCGAGGTCGCCGCCGAATCGCTGCCGGCAGGTTATGGCTACGAGTGGTCGGGCCAGACCGCGGAGGAAGTGGAGGCCGGCAATGCGGCCGCGATGGTGATGGCGTTGTCGGTGGTGGTGGTGTTCCTGTTCCTGGCCGCGCTGTATGAAAGCTGGGCGGTGCCGTTCGCGGTGCTGCTGGCAACGCCCTTCGGCGTGCTGGGCGCACTGATCGCGATCCTGCTGGCGAAACTGGACTTCAACGTGTACGGGCAGATCGGCCTGGTGACACTCATAGGCCTGGCGGCGAAGAACGCGATCCTGATCGTGGAGTTCGCCAAGCTCTACCGCGAGAGCGGCATGTCGATCCACGATGCGGCGATGGAGGCGGCCAAGCTGCGCCTGCGGCCGATCCTTATGACGTCCTTCGCCTTCATCCTCGGCGTGGTGCCGCTGGTGCTCGCCTCCGGCGCCGGTGCCGCATCCAAGTTCTCGGTCGGCACCGTGGTGTTCGGCGGCATGCTCACCGCGACCCTGCTGGCGGTGCTGGTCGTGCCTGCGCTTTACGTGCTGATCCAGAGCCTGGCCGAGCGCTTCGGCGGACCGCCGAAGTTCAAGGAAGGCGCGGCGACGCCACACCCGCCGCAGGCGCCGTCGGAGGGAGGAGCGCACTGATGCGTGCTGCCGCCCTGCTCATCGGTGTGTCGATCGCGCTCACCGGCTGCATGCTCGGCCCGAACTACTCGCGGCCCGACCTGGAGCTGCCGGTGCAGTACCGCGCGCCGTTGACCCAGGCCGAGGCGCAATCGATCGCCGATGTCGCCTGGTTCGACCTGTTCCGCGATCCGCAGCTGTCGGCGCTGATCCGCGAGGCGATCGACAACAACCTCGACCTGCGCCAGGCGTTGTCGCGCGTCGAACAGGCGCGGGCCAACGCCAGGTTCGCGCGCGGTTCGCTGGCACCCGACATCCGCGGCACGCTCAGTTCAAGCCCATCGCCCGGCAGTGGTGACAACGACACGGTCTATTCGGCCGGTTTGTCGCTGGTCTGGGAGATCGATCTGTTCGGCAAGCTGCGCCGCGGCAGCGAAGCCTCGCGCGCCAACCTGTTGGCCACCGAGGATGCGGCGCGTGGCGTGCTGGCCACGCTGGTGACGCAGGTCGCGGCCACCTGGCTGTCTTTGCGTGAGCTGGACGAGGAGCGCGCGATCATCGAGCGCACCATCACCAGCCAGGAAGAGTCGCTGCGCCTGATTCGCGCGCAGCTGCGCAGCGGCGTTGCCTCCGGCGCCGAGGAGCAGCAGGCCATCGCGCAGCTGGCGACCACGCGCGCGCAGTTGCCGTCCACCGAGCAGCAGATACTCGCCACCGAGAACGCGCTGGCGCAGCTGCTCGGCCGTTACCCGCAGCCCATCGACCGCGGCAGCCAGATGGCCAATGGCGGAATGCCCGACTCGCCCGACATCCCCACCGGGCTGCCCACCGAACTGCTCGAACGCCGTCCCGATGTTCGCCTGGCCGAGAACCAGCTGCATGCCGCGACCGCACGCGTCGGTGTAGCCGTCGCCAACCGTTTCCCGTTCCCCACCATCGGCCTGAGCGCGCTGTTCGGCCGTACCGCAGTCGACCTGAGCGACCTGGGTTCGAGCAGCCGCTCGCTCGGCGTCAACTCCTGGGGCCCGTACGTCGACCTGCCGATCATCGACTTCGGCCGCGCCGGCGCCAATGTCGACCTCGCCCGCGCGCAGACCGACGAGGCCGCGCACATCTACCGGCAGACCGTGCTGCAGGCGCTGGTCGAAGTCTCCAGCAACGTCAGCGCCTACGAGAAGTCGGCGAGCATCATCAGCGCCAACGAGGAAAGCACCACCGCCAACCGCGAGAACCTGCGCCTGCAGCGGCTGCGCTACAAGGCCGGCGTCAGCAGTTACCTGGAGGTGCTCGATGCCGAGCGGCAGCTGCTGAGCTCCGAACTCAGCCTGGCGCGCGCCCGGCTCTCGCGGCTGACTTCCTACATCGACGTCTACCGCGCACTCGGTGGCGGCTGGTCGGACGAGGAACTGCTTCGCATCGCGCAGTGACCGCGGCCTCGCCGTTGCCTCACTCGCTCTTGCGACGTCGCTGCCTGGTTTTGGCCGCTTCCGTCAGGTAGCGATTGTGGCGGTCCAGAAGGAGCCGTCCCGGCCCGCTTGCATCGCCCATGGCTGCGGCGACTCGCGGCCAGATCCCTGCGCTGGACCAGCGCAGGAACCGGACGTATACGCTGCGCCACGAACCACGGTTACGCGGCAGGTCGCTCCAGACGCAGTCGACGCACGCGACCCACAGCACCGACTCGATGAAGCGGCGGACACCCTGTGGCCGGTACTTGCGGCGATCGCCGCGTTGCGGAAAGACCGCCTGCAGCACGGCCACCCATTGCGCTTCGGTGAGGAACGGCTGTTCCGCGGAGGCGCCGGAACTGCCGACATCGCCCCAGATCGAATCGGGGTGAACCACGATCCGGGTCGCACCACGCTCTATCTGCTCATGGATGCGATCGGCGAAGGTGTCGACACGCGCTGCCGCCTGGGCCAGTAGTGCCTGCACGACGGTTGTGGCGATGCCGGGAGCGACGTCCACCACTACTTCTACCCGGGAGCTGCCGGTGACGCGATCGTCGCGGTTGATGCGCAGCACGACTTCCTGCAGTGACAGGCCTTCGGCGCCGGTCTGCGACGAACATGGCGACGCTGGATCCGGCTGCGGCCCCTCCGTCGCGGCAGTCGTATCCGCCGATGCCCGCATCGGTCGCACCGTGTTCTCGCGGGCACCCGGTCCGACGTTACCCAAAATGCATTGCAATGCTGATTCCATGGCTGCCTCGCTTGTCCTGGACCGCATTCGCGATCGAGGTACCGGAATGGCACCCCATCGATGAATCGCTAATCGCGTGACAAACACGACATTGACAGCAGCCTCAACGCTCCGTGTGCCTGATGGCACGTCGCGCGTACACATGGGCCAAGCGGAAGTTACCGGCCCGGCGTTCGACGTCCGCCAGTGCGAGGTAGGCATCCGATATTCCGTGCATGCGGGCGGCATGCGCCTGCCCATGCAGCTGCGCGACGAGGGCCAGCAGGGTTGTGCGCGCCGCACCGACGTCGCCGCGCGCGAGCAAGGCGCGCCCCAGGTGCACGGTGGCGGCCACAGTCCGTGGGTGGAACTGGCCGTGTTCGCGCATCAGCTCGTCGCGAGCGGTGCGCAGCGTCGCAATGCCTTCGCCCAGGCGCCCGGACCGGTACAGCGCGATGCCGAGGATCTGGCGCGGATGGCCGGCCGGGCGATGGTCCGTGTCCAGCGCCATGATGGCCTTGCGCGCGAACTCGGCCGCCTCGAAATGCCGTCCCAGGCCCTCTTCCGCCTCCGCGATCAACGCGTCCATCGCCGGCACCGTGAAGCCGCGTTCGCCCATGATCGCCACCACCGCCAGACGGGCCCGCACCGCGCCGTCCAGACACTGCTGGTAGCGCCCGTCGGCGCACCGTGCACGACTCAGGCCGACGAGTGCGGTCACCGCCAGGTTGCTGCCGGACTGGCCGAACACTTCCACTATCCGGATCACTTCCAGGAAGTCGCGCTCGGCACTGGCGTGCTCGCCAAGCTCCAGCTTCAACAACCCGCGATGGATCAGTGGCTGCGCCATGCCCATGCTGCGCTCGCCATAGACACCCATGCGGAACGCCAGCGCGCCCTCGATGAGATGGGCCGCCAGTGCCAGATCGCCGGTCTCGATGAGGAACTCGATCCGGAACCGGCGGCGCAGGTCGGCCTCACGCGGATCGACGCGCATGGCCACCGTTTCGCTGCGACGGAATGTCGCAGTCGCACGCTCCGGCCTGCCCAGGATCTTCCATTGCACGTAGGCCTGGCGGACCAGGACGTCGAGCAATGGCAGCGCGTTTCCGGTGGCGATGCGCTCGGCCAGGGATCTGGCCGCCTCGTGATCCTGGAAACCCTGCGAGTAGCGACCGGTGATGATCTCGATGTCACCGCGCAAGCGCAGCAGACTTGAACGCAGCGCGAGGGCGCGCGGATGGCCATCATCGCCGACCCCGGTCAACGCTTGCGCGACCAGCGGCTCGTCCATCCTGCCCAGCAGGAAGGATGATGTCGCCAGCTGGTAAGCGGTCGTCGCGCGCGTCACCGGGCCGATCTCGGCTGATTCTATCGACAGCGCCTCGCGGAACAGTTCGACCGCGGTGCTGTCCTCGCCCATCGTCGCGTAGTTCTGACCGATGGTCGTCAGCAGGCGGAAGCGCAGCTCCGGATCGTTTTCGAACTCGATGCGGGCGCGTTGCGCGCCACGTTTCAGCAGCTCCCGCGCGGTCATGCCAGCGTCGCCGCCGTCCAGCGGCAACGCCGAGGAGAACAGGCGTTCCAGGAAGCGCGTCGCGGCCTCGGCCGTTACCGCCTCGCGGCGTGCGCGCTCAGCTTCGATGGCAGCCTGCCGGGCATGCCATAGCGTCGAACCGGCGCCGGCCAGCATCACCACCACAAGCGCAGACAGCGCGAACGTACCAAAGCAATGGCGCGACACGAACTTGCCGAGGCGGTAACACGACGTCGACGGCTGGACGCTCACGGGGCGGCCGGCCAGCCAGTTGCGAAGGTCCTCGGCGAGTGCCGCTGCCGAGCCATAGCGGCCTTCGGGTTCGTAGCGCAGGCAGGCAGCGACTATCGCGCCGAGGTCGCCAGACAGCGCCTGTGCCAGCGAGCGCGGATCGTGATCGCGGCGCGCCGCGATTTCCTCCGATGCAGCCGCCCCCGCTTGCGCGAGGGTCGGCATCCCAGCGAGATGCTGTCGAATCGTCGCGGCGCAGGCATCCGCGGCCGACAGCCGGTACGGCAGCGCGCCCGACAGCAACTGGTACAGCAGCAGGCCCAGCTGGTAGATGTCGGTCGCGGCGGTGGCGGCATGGCCGTCGAGCTGTTCCGGCGCGGCGAACTGCGGCGTCATCACCCGCGATTCCGGTGGCTGCTCGCCCGTGTTGCCATCGACCACCAACTCGGCGATGCCGAAGTCAAGCAGCTTGACCCGGCCTTCCTCGGTCACCATCAGGTTCGACGGCTTGAGGTCGCGGTGCACGACGCGTTGTCCGTGGGCATGACTGACCGCATCGACGGCCTGGCAGAACAGTTCCACGCGCCGACGCAGTCCCAACCTGCGCGCATCGCACCACGCGCTCATCGGCTGCCCGTTGACCAGCTCCATCACGTAGTACGGCGCGCCGCACTCGCTCATTCCGCCATCGAGAACCACCGCGATTCCGGAATGGCGCAATTGCGCCAGGATCTGCCGCTCGCGACGGAAGCGCTCGCGCGTGGCGGGCGTGTCCAGGCCGAAGCGGATCAGCTTCAGCGCGGCATCCTGTTCGAATGCGCCGTCGGCGCGGGTAGCGTGGTAGACCACGCCCATGCCACCGCGCCCAATGACCGAGCGAACCAGCCAGGCACCGATGCGGTTGCCGACGGGATCGGCACTGCGATCGTCCTGCGCGTCAGCCGGCCCCAGCCCTGCCAGCAGCGACTCGGGATGGCGATCGAGGATCGTTACGCCAGAAGCATGGTCGCCGTCGAGCAGCCGGTCGACCAGGGCGCGCAGCTGGTCATCGCCGGCACACGCTTGATTGAGGTAGGCGGCCCGCGCAGGCGGCGGGAGATCCATCGCCGCGTCGAGGAGGTCGAGCGCGCGTCGCTGAAGTTCCACCTGCAGTTTCATGACGGCGTTGTCACGCTACGGGCTCCCGCCATCGCCGGCGGCGAGCGCCGCCCGCAGGAAGGCACGCGCCTTCCTCCAGTCGCGCTGCACCGTGCGGACCGTGACGCCGAGGTTGCCGGCGATCTGCGCCTCGCTGTAGCCGCCGAAGTAGCGCAACTCCACCACCTGCGCCAGGCGCGAATCGACGTCGGCGAGCAGGCGCAACGCGTCGTCCAGCGCAAGCACGCTGGCTGCGTCCTGCCTGGCGTCGGGAAGGTCTCCGGTCAACGTGACCTGGATCAACTGGGCACCGCGCTTGCCGGTGGCGGCACGACGGGCGTGGTCGATGACGATGTGGCGCATCGCCCTGGCCGAGAGCGCGAACAGGTGGTTGCGGTCGCGCGGGTCGATGCTGGCGCTGCTGAGCTTGAGGTAGACCTCGTTGACCAGGGCCGTCGGTGTCAGCGTCGTGTTGCGACTGGCAAGCTGGCGGCGGGCGTGTCGTCGCAATTCTTCGTAGATCGCGGCGTAGACGCGATCCAGGGCGACCGTGTCGCCGTTGCGGGCGGTCCGCAACAAGTTTTCGAGTGTCTGTTCCGGCAACGGACACGACGACGTGTTCTCGCCGCCCACGGCGGCCCCATCCTTGCGCTCATCCATGAGCATTGCCTCGAATCCAGACCCGACAAGACCAGACGATTGTGGTCGCGGGGCATCGGCGCTGCAAGCAGGCCGGCGTTGCCATGGACGGCACGCAGGAACATCCATTCGCATCGTAGTACCGCTACCATCTGCCGATGCGCATCCCCGCCTGGCTACTCGGATCCGTCCTCCTTCTCGCGGGCTGCGCGACCGGGGATCACACCATGACGCAGCACCCGACACTCCAGGAAGGGATCGACGCATTGATGCGCGACTACGACGGGCAGGTGCCCGGAGCGTCCGTGCTGGTGCTGCGCGATGGCCAGGCCCTGGTGCAGCGCAGTTACGGGCTGGCCGACCTCGAATCGAACATCTCCGCCAGCCCGGACAGCAACTACCGCCTGGCATCGGTGAGCAAGCAGTTCACCGCGGCTGCGATCCTGTTGCTCGCGCAGGACGGTCGCCTGAGCCTGGACGATTGCGCACGGCGCTGGCTGCCGGACCTGCCGGCTGCCGCCGATGCGGTGACGATCCGCCATCTGCTCACCCACACCTCCGGGATGATCGATTACGAGGACGTGATGGACCCGGCCAGCGAGGTGCAGGTGCACGATGCCGATGTCCTGCGCCTGCTGGCGTCACAGGATCGGACTTATTTCGCACCGGGCAGCGACTATCGCTATAGCAACAGCGGCTATGCGCTGCTGGCGCTGATCGTCGAGCGTGCGTCGGGTAAGCGCTACGCGACCTTCCTGCACGACCGCATATTCCAGCCGCTCGGGATGACGGGCACCGTCGCGTTCGAGGCCGGCATTTCCGAAGTCGCCCGGCGCGCCTACGGCTACAGTTTCGAGCAGGGACGCTGGCAGCGGACCGACCAGAGCAGCACCAGCGCGGTACTCGGCGACGGTGGCATCTATTCCTCGATCGTCGACCTGGCCAGGTGGGACGCCGCGTTGTATGACCAGCGCCTGCTGCCAGGCAGGTTGCTGGCCGAGGCCTTCACTCCTGCCACGGCGACCGACGATCCCGACGTGCGTTATGGCTATGGCTGGCGCATCACCGGCGAGACGCTATGGCATTCGGGCGAGACGATCGGTTTTCGCAACGTGATCGTGCGCTACCCGCAGCGTCACCTGACCGTCGTCGTGCTGACCAATCGCGACGATCCGGAACCTTATGGCCTGGCCAAGCGGATCGCCGGGTTGGCGATGGCTCCCTGAGACACCCTCACTCGATGGGGACGTCGTAGAAGACCTTCGGCGCCGGCTCGGGATCGAGGGTGAAGTGCCACCACTCCATCGGGTAGTTGCGGAAGCCGGCACGCTCCATCGCCGACAGCAGGCGCTGGCGGTTCTCGCGCTGGCGCGCATCGACCTGCGTTGAATCGGTGTTGGCGCGCGTATCGAAGAAGTCGAACGGCGTGCCCATGTCCAGCGGTTCGCACCGCGTGCCGTCTGCCTGGCACTGCATGAGCGTCAGGTCCATGGTCGCACCGCGACTGTGACCGGAGGTCGGCGAGATGTAGTCGCCGAGCAACTGGCGCTTGTCCAGGCGCGGGTAGTACTCCGGCCTGGTGCGCTGGTCATCCAGGTCACCGGCCCAGGCAACGAAGTGCCGCACCGCGCGCGCCGGACGATAGCAGTCGTAAAGGCGAAAACGCATGCCGTCGCGACGCAGGTCAAGCTCGGCCTGCTGCAGCGCCTTGGCTGCATCGGCCAGCAGATAGCACCGGGCCGCGCCGTAGCCATCGATCCGGGTTCCGACGAAGTTGTCGGTGCCGGCGTAGCGGATGTCCAGGTCGATGTCCGGGACCAGCGTGCGGATGTCGACCAGGCCGGCGGCCTCGGGCGTTGTGGCGTCTGAGACCGTCATCGGTCGCGTCGAGGCGCATGCAGCAACGACCAGCGCGATCACCAGCACCATGATGGTAGGAGCGAGCTTGCTCGCGAACGAACGCGTCCGACCCGTGGACGCCCGATCGCGAGCAAGCTCGCTCCCACATGCATTCATTCGCAGCCACGCTCCCACGCGAATGCCAGGTCTTCATAGTCGTAGCTGAAGTCCGCCTGCGGATCGACCTTGGCCATCCGCATCTGCCTGGCCTGCGGAAAGTCCAGCCAGGCTTCGGCATCGACGCTGTCGTCGTCCCAGTTGACCAGCCAGCGCTTGCCGGTGCGCTGCACGACGCCGGTCAGCATCGGTGACTTGCTCGCGTGCAGGCGCACCGAGTCGCCATCGCGGCACAGCGAGACTTCGCCGAACCACGGATCGCGATAGACGCCCAGGTGCGATGCCAGTTCCTTTGCCGTGACCTTGTGCCGCTTCGACGTGTCCGGTGCCTTTTCTGTCGCCGGACGCTTGGCATCCTCCTGCTCGAGCAGGCCGGCGTAATGGGCAACCGTCAGGCTGGGGTCGGGGCGCGTGTAGCGCTTGACCAGCACCTGCCCCAGCACCGTGCGGGCCTGTTCACCCTCACCGTTGATCAGGATGACGAAGCCGACGCCCTTGTCGGGCAGCAGCGTCACCATCGAGTACATCCCCATCAGCGTGCCGGTGTGGGAAACCTTGAACGTGCCATCGACATCGGCCAGGCGCCAGCCGTAGCCGTACGCGGAGAAATGGCTGTTGTCCCACTCGCGCATGCGCCGCGACAGCGGCATCGGCATCTGCGGCGCCCACAGCGCTTCGCGCTGCTCGCGCGAGAGCCAGTTCGCGGTCGTGCCGGTCGGCTTCAGCCACGCGCCGATCCAGCCCAGCATGTCGTCGAGGCTGCAACGCACGCCGCCGGCAGGGTCCATGGTGGTGGCGGCTATCACGTCGCCGTCGCTGCGCACCGGAATGTTGCGCTCGCCCTGGCGCATGTGCGGCTGGGCGACGTTGCCGACGATGTCGCGGCGCCACTGACCCACCTGGCAGCGCTTCATGCCCAGCGGTTCGAACACTTCGCGCCGCACCAGTTGCTCGTACGGTGCGCCGCCCGCCGCGGCAGCGACTTCGCCGGCGACGATATAGAGAAGGTTGTCGTAGTCGTAACCGGCGCGGAAGCTGCGCTGCGGTTTCAGGTAAGCCAGGCCGTGGATGATGTCGGCACGGGTGAAGGTGTTCGGCTCCGGCCACAGCATCAGGTCGCCGGCACCGGCGCGCAGGCCGCTGTTGTGGATCAGCAGGTCGCGCACCTGCATCTGCTGACCGACCCAGGGGTCGTGCATGCGGAAATCCGGCAACCATCGCGTCACCGGATCGTCCCAGCGCAGATTGCCGGCGTCGACCAGCCGCGCCAGCGTGGCCGTGGTCATCGACTTGGTGTTGGAGGCGACCTTGAACAGGGTTGCCGAGTCGATCTTCCGGCCTTCGCCTTCGACCAGCTCGCCTGTCGTGCGCGAGTAAACGACCTTGCCATCTTCGACGATGCCCAGCGCGAGGCCGGGCAGCCGGTAGCGGGCGACCACCTGGTCGAACACCGCGTCGACTTCAGCCTTGGCGTCGCGACCCTGTTCCGCCTGCGCGCCTGCCGTCGCAGCCAGAAGCAGTGCCATCACCCCGCAGCGCAAGACGATCATCTCAAGTCTCATTCCACACCTGTGGCAATTGTTCCCCGGCGATCATTTCCGCCATTGTCTGCCGGCGCCGGATCACCGCATAGCGACCGTCATCGAGCAGGACTTCGGCCGCTAGCGGACGCGAGTTGTAGGTAGAGGCCATCGACGCACCGTACGCGCCGGTGCTGCCTATCGACAACAGGTCACCGGCCTCGCAGCGCGCCATGGCGCGGCCGCGGGCGAAGGTGTCACCGGTCTCGCAGACCGGCCCGACCACGTCGTAGCGCGTCGCCTCGCGGTCGCTACCGACCAGCGGCACGATCTCGTGCCAGGCCTCGTACAGCGATGGGCGCAGCAGGTCGTTCATCGCCGCATCTACCACCACGAAGCTGCGGTCCACGCCCGGCTTGACACGGATCACGCGCGTCAGCAGCACACCCGCCTCGGCGACCAGATAGCGGCCTGGCTCCAGCACCAGCGTGCCCTGGAACTCGGCGAACACCGCGCGAACAAGCGCCGCGTATTCCGCAGCCGCGATCGGATGGTCGACGCCCTTGCGGTAACACACGCCCAGCCCGCCGCCGATGTCGACGCTGGCGATCGGATGGCCCGCGTCGACCAGCTCGCGGCGGAACGCTTCCACCCGGGTCAGCGCCTCGCGGAACGGCTCCAGGCTCAGGATCTGCGAACCGATGTGGGCATGCAGGCCGTCGAGCAGGACGTTGCTCATCGAGCCGGCGTTGGCGAACCAGCGGCGGGCTTCGTCGATGGAGACGCCGAACTTGTTCTCGGACTTGCCGGTGGAGATCTTCTCGTGCGTTCGCGCGTCGACGTCGGGATTGATGCGGGCGGCAGCGCGCGCACATACGCCGTGCCGCTGCGCCACTTCCTGCAGGAGCTGCAGTTCGTCCAGCGACTCGACATTGAACCGCCACACGCCGACCGCCAAGGCCGAGGCGATCTCCTCGGTGGTCTTGCCGACTCCGGAGAAGACGATGTGCTCGGCCGGGATGCCTGCGAGCAGGGCGCGATTGAGCTCGCCCAGCGAAACGATGTCGGCACCGACACCGTGGTGTGCCATCAATTGCAGGATGGCAACGTTGGAATTGGCCTTGACCGCGTAGCAGATGCGGTGGTCCAGGCCTTGGAAAGCCGACTGCAGCCCGGCGATGCGCTGGCGGATCGCATTGGCCGAATAGGCGTGGCACGGAGTCGATACCTGCGCGGCAAGGGCATGCAGGTCCACGCCATCGAACAGCGAGGGACCCTCACGTCCAATACCCATCGATGCACCCGACTGCCCCACGACACCCTCCACCCGCTTCGCCTTCGCAATGACCTGCATGCTGCTTCCTGAAAAAAAAAGAAGGGCGGCCCGCTGGCAGCGGGCCGCCCTTGAGGGCCATCAGAAGTCGACGGTGACCGACAGCTGGGCGTAGCGCGGTGCCTGGAAGCCGTAGCCGACGCCGAAGAACTCGTTGAGTTCCGGCTCGGTCGGCGTGGCCATGCCGACGCTGGGCTGCAGTTCCTGGTCCACGCGCACGGTCTTCTGCTGGTTGAACAGGTTGAAGACTGCGAACTTGACGCGCAGGCGGGAGTCGCCGAAGGACTGCAGATAGGTCACGCTCGCGCCCACCTCCCAGGTCCACGGCATCTCGCCGTAGGCACCGCGGGCGGAGTGCTCGTACACCGGCGTGGCGCTGTCGCACTGGGCCACGCAGATGTAGTAGCTGTGGTACTTGGCGGCATCGAACGGGTTGCCGGTACCGAAGCCGGTGATCGGGCCGCCGGAGCTGGCATCGAGCGTACCGCCGACCTGCCAGTTGTCGTTGAAGGCATAGGTGCCGCGTGCCTTCAGCTGGTGGCGACGGTCGTTCGCAAGCGGACCGTAGCCGCCGTAGTTGACCCACGGATCATCGAAGTTCTCGGTACGGCCGGTGTCGGAGAAGTTCGTGTCGGAGTTGACCGGACCTTCGGCGTTGCCCTCGCTCTTGGACCAGGTGTAGGACATGTTCAACGCCCACTTGTCGTCCCAGGCGCGATCGAGCTGGAACTCCAACGCCTTGTAGGTGCGCTTGGGCTTCACCCAGCCGCGCTGGCCCTGGTAGTTGCCGTCCTCGTCGTAAAGCGCCCAGCCTTCCTTCGCGGTATCGACGGTGACCCAGCCCATGTTGCCGTTGCAATCGGTGTCGCCCCAGACGGTGACCTTCTCACCCGGGTTGGCCATCACCCAACCGATGTAGCCATCTTCGCCGCACTGGCCGGTGGCGCTGATCTCCATGTCGTCGATCGCGTTGGTGAGCTTGCGGTAGATGCCGCGCACGCCCCACGACCACTTCTCGTCCAGCATCTGCTGGAAGCCAAGGATCGCCTCGTCCTGGTAGACCGAGTCGAGGTCGCGATCGACCTCCGAACGCAGGTCGCCGACGGTGCCATCACCCTGCGAGACATCGACAGTGCCGATCTGCGGCCCGAGGCGCGGCACGGCGTACTGCACGCCGTTGAGGCTGCGCACGTCCCAGCCGTCAAATGCGTAATAGGTGCGCTGGTCGAGCAGGCCGCCGGCCTGCTTGATGTTGATGACGTTGGCCACCGGCAGGAAGTAGCGGCCGACGTTGCCGAACAGCTTCATCGTCGAGTCGCCGTTGATGTCCCAGGCGAAGCCCACGCGCGGCGCCCACATCTCGTCCATCTCGATGTAGGACTTGCCGTCGCCGTCCTTGTTGTCGAAGGACTCGTTGCGAATGCCCAGGTTCAGCAGGAAGTTGTCGGTGATCGACCAGTTGTCCTCGAGGTAGAACGCGGTGTTGGTGCTCTCGAAGTTGCCGGCGATCTCGTTACGGCGGGCGCGGACATAGCCGGTGTAGCCCGGCGGAATCACGCCACCGGGCGGGTTCGGGATCGAGCTGCCCGGGCTGCCGGCATTGACGTTGTAGAAGAGCGCACCGGGACCGGCGTAGTACTGCTTGTGGTCGGACGTGTTGACTTCGTGGTCGACGCCGAAGCGCAGCAAGTGGTCGCCGAGTGACCACTCGAAATCGGCGCGGGTCTGCTCGCGCACGTCGTCACGGTTGAACACCGTCGAGTTGGTGCTGCAGCCCAGCTGCACGCCCGGAGGTGCCGGCCGCGAGCTGACCGTCTGCACGCGGTTGCACTCCAGGTCCAGCAACGAGCGATTGAACGACTGGCGATGGTTCTCGCCGTACATCAGTTTCATCGAGAAATTGGAGGTGAAGTACGACGACCACGACAGCGCCCAGTTGTCGCCACCGGTATCGTTGTAGATCTCGTTCGTCTTGTTGCCGATCTCGTTGTTGTCGTAATCGTAGGTGTAGACGTCGCCGGTGTTCTCGTTCTTGTTGGAGAACGCCATCAGGCTCAGGATGTTGTTGTCGGTGACGTACCAGTCGAGCGTGCCGCCCCAGAAGCCGTTGCTGGAGTTGTTCTTGGTGAGGTTGGTGCCTTCGTCGTTGGTGTTGGTCGGCTCGTAGTCACGCAGCTCGTACAACGCGAAGAAGAACAGCCGATCCTTGATCAGCGGACCCGACGCCCACAGGTCGAGCGTGGTGTCGGAATAGTCGTCCTGGCTGAACGTCAGGTAGCGCTCGCCGTTGAAGTAGCGATCGTTGGCCTTCGACTGCCATGCACGCGGCTCGAACACCAGCTCGGCGCCCGACTCGAACTCGTTGGTACCGGACTTGGCGACGGTGTTGATGACGCCACCGGTGGTACGGCCGAACTCCACCGAGTAGCCGCCGGTCTTGACCTGGAACTCCTTGTAGAACGCGAACGGCGCCTCGGAGAAACCATTGCGGTTGTAGAAGTCGGTGACGTTGAGGCCGTTGATGTAGAACGAGTTCTCTGCAACCGAGGAACCGCCGAAGGAGATGCCGCCGAACGACGATTCGCCCTTGGTCACGCCCGGGGCCAGCAGTGCCACCGAAGCCAGGTCGCGGTCGACCGGCAGGCGGTCGACGTCGGCGGCCGTCAGCGTCATTGCCGATTCTGTCGAAGTCACATCGACCAGCGGCACGACGCGCGAGCCGACGACCTGCACCGAGGCCAGGTTGACTGCGCCGTCGCCGCCGAGGTTGATGTTGGTGGAACTGCCCATCGAGACCGTGACCTCAACGGCCTGCCCGACGGCTTGGCCATCGCGCTTCACCTGCAGCGAGTAGTTGCCGACCGGCAGCTGGGCGATACGGTAGTTGCCCTTCGCATCGGCCGTGGTCGTGCGCGAAAGGCCGGTCTCGGTGTTGGTCACCGTGATCTGGTCGCCCTGCGTGGCGTTGCCCGCCACCGCGCCGCTGACCGTCTGCGCCGACGCCAGCATCGGAACCATCGTTGCAATGCATGCTCCCAACGCCATGCTCAGCGTTGCCCTGCGAAGTGCCTTGCCGTTCATCCCACTCTCCCCTTACTGGATTTGTCTTGTTTTGAAGCTGGAATTGAAGCCTCGGAATTGCTGGACCTAACTGGCAGCCGTTTCCAGTGGCAGAACCTTCGCCTCGAACTGGTAGTCCCACTGGTCGAAGTAGAGGTTTCCCCCTTTCCACTCCACTTCGCCGCGTTGTGAGTCCACCGTTTCCGATCGGAAATGCTGCTTGCGCGGCACCAGGTCGGTGCCGTAGTCGTCGTTGAATGCGATGCGGTAGGCATCCAGCCCGCCGAGGTAGTACCACTCGACGCCCGGATCGCTGGCGCCCTTGAACTGGCCGGTGGTGACGTCCATCGGCACCCAGCCGTACGGCGCCAGGTACATGAACCCCCAGTCGTGCAGGTTGTCGTACTTGCCGTCGGAATAGACCATGCCCGACTGCCAGCGCGCCGGGATGCCGTTGAGGCGCAGCAGCGTCATCAGCAGCAGCGTCTGCTGGCCGCAGTCGGCGTGGTCGGAATGCAGGGCGTAGTGGCTTATGTTGGTGATCGTCGAGTACTCGCGCGCGCCGCCCCACGGAATGCTGTCGACCGCCGAAAAGAGCTTCTGCGCGATGCGGTACGGGTTCTTTTCGTCGCCGACGACCTTCTTCGAGAACGCACGGATGTCGTCGCTGAAGACGATGTGCGGCGGACGCTCTTCCAGGTACGGCGCCAGTTCCGCGCTCTTGCCTGCAGTGACGACCTTGGCCGGATCGATCTGGTGGACCTGGCCGAAGATGGTCAGCTCATAAGTGACCGAGAACTTCGTCGGCGTCGCCTTGACCGCCGGCTGTTCCATGTAGACGGTGCGCTGCATCGTCGATTCCGGCGCCGTGGCGTGCTTTGCCGGCGCACTGGAGATCAGCTTGATGTTTTCCTGCTGGCCGGCGATCGCGCGCGGGAACGGAATCCAGGCGCGCACGACTTCCCCGGCCGGAACCGCATCGGCATTGACGATGATCGACTGGGTGACGCGGACGCGGCGAGGCGCGACGCTGCTCTTGCCCGTCGCCCGGGCCTGCGCCAGGGCTTCCTCGTGGTAGGCGTTGGCCGATTCCATCGGCCCGTCGTTGCGCGTCGCCGGCGTTGCCCGCCGGGCCGTCGCCTCCGGGCTTACGCGGAACAGGTTGGAGACCGAGCGGCTGAAGTAATAAGGAACCCCGTCGATCACCATGTGCTCGAGCTGGTTCGAGGCCTTCCAGCCTGCGAACTCGGCGTCGGTCATGTCCGGGATCAGCTCGCGCAGCTTCGCTTTCGCTTCCGGCTCGGTGATCGGGAAGTCCAGGCGGATGCGGCGCATGCGTTCGCGCTGGAATTGCAGGGCCTGGCGGGCGTCGGCACTCAATCCCGGTTGCGCCAGCGCGCTGTCTATCGAGGCGTTGGCCTGCTTGAAATCGCCGGCATCGATGCTCGCGGTGACTTCATCGACGGTGTCGCCGGCTCGGCTTGCCAAGGCCGCGGTAGCCATCAGCGAAAGCCACAGGACGGAGACAGCCAGCGCGCGCAGCTTGCGCTTCCGAGGGGTCTTCAGTTCGAAAGAAGGCGAAAGACTGTCCACGTGCAGTCGACCCGGGGTGGCGTTTCACGACTGTGTAACATGAGTGGAGTACCCGGTCAATAATTTATTCTTGACTAAAACAAGAAATGAAGTATCTATTCTGACCCAGTCGGCCACCGCCTTCCGTCGGTGGTCCAGAGGGGACAAATCAAGATGATCGAAACGGTCTGGCCTTACGCCGCGGTTTTGCTGGTTTCGGCGGGGCTGTTTCCGTCCCTCGAGAAGCGGTACGGCTGGCGCCTGTTCTCGGTGCTGCCGCCGATCGTCCTTACCTATCTGTTCGTCACCGCCCTGGCGGTGGCCGGTCTGTGGCGGGCCACGCCAGAGATCGCCGCGGCGCAACGCTCGCTCACCGCCCAGTTGCTGCCGGCCCTGCTGTTCCTGCTGATGGTCGGCTGCGACCTGCGCGCGATCGTCAAACTGGGGCCGCGCATGCTGGCGGTGTTCGCCTGCGCGATGCTCAGCATCCTGGCGGCGATAGTCATTGCCTACCTGATCTTCCGTAATGCCCTGCCCGCCGACGGCTGGAAGATGCTGGCGGCGCTGAGCGCGACCTGGACCGGCGGCTCGGCCAACCTGGTCGCGGTGAAGCAGTCGATCGGGCTTCCCGACAACCTGTTGCCGTCGGTGCTGCTGGCCGATGCGGTCTGCTACTCGGTGTGGGTGATCGTGTTGTTCTCGATCAACCGCTTCGCCCCGGCCTTCAACCATTGGACCGGTGCCGATGCTCGCGCGCCGCTGCCACAGCTGGAGCCCGGGACAACCGGCGAGGCTGGGCCGGGCAGTGTGCTGCTGTGGCTGGGCCTGGCTCTGCTGGTTGGCAACCTCTCGTCCTGGGTGGCGGCGCTGCTCCCGGTCGGCGGCTTCCTGACCACCACCGCGTGGACGGTGCTGATCGCCACCGTCATCGGCCTGGTGCTGGCGCGCACCAGCCTCGCCCATTCACCCGTGCCGGCACCACTGGCCAGTGCCATGCTGGCCTGCCTGGTGGCGGTACTGGCATCGCAAAGCAACTTCCAGGGCCTGGATACCGCACCTTTGTTCGTCGTCGTCGGCTTCACGGTGCTGATCCTGCATGTCGGGTTGTTGCTGCTGGCCGCAAAGCTGTTCCGCTTCGACCTGCACCTGTGCGGCATTTCCTCGCTCGCCCAGATCGGCGGCATGGCGACTGCGCCGGTATTGGCCGCGACCTATGCCCGCGCACTCGTGCCGGTGGCGGTGCTTCTGGCGATGCTCGGCCTGGTGCTGGGCACCGGTATTGGATTGGCGATGGCCGGACTGCTGTCCGGCCTCGCCCCCGTTGCAAACATTGCGAGCTGATCGCTGGCACTCACAAGAGCCCGAACGATGCGCCTGACACTGACTCCCGCCCTAGCCCTGAGTCTCGCCCTCTGCCTGGCCGGCACCGCGCTGCAACCGCTGGCCGCACGCGAACGGACATGGACCGTCCCCGCCAGCACTGGCGTGATCGGCATCGACGAGGCCCAGCTCGACCCCGCCTTTTGGGTCAGGCAACTCGCCGACCCCGACCGCGTCATCCTCGACAGCAATGCGATCGCCGCGCAGAACACGCGTCTGCATCAGCTCGACAAGAGCATCCATGACCTGTCGGCACTGCAGGGCACGCTCGATCGCGCGCAGGTCAGCGGCTGGATCGAATCGCTGTCGCGGCGCCCGTCGAAGCCGCTGTTCGAACAACACGGCAAGCCGGTGGCGAAGGCGACGCTTGACGGGGTGGTCGACTCGATAAACCTCGGCGCAGTCCCGGAACGCCAGGACACGCGCTATGGCCTGGTAGTGCATCGTGCCGCGCTGCGCACCTTCCCGACCTCGCTGCGCGTGTTCTCGTCGGACGACGACCACGACATCGACCGCTTCCAGGAGAGCGCGCTGTTTCCGGGCGATCCGGTGGTGGTCGCCAATGAAAGCCGCGACGGCCAGTGGTGGTTCGTGGTGAGCCCGCGTTACGCCGCCTGGGTCGAGAAGCGCTTCGTCGCCCTCGGCAGCCAGGACCAGGTCCTTGGCTACGGTCGCAAGTCGCCGTATCGCGTGGTCACCGGCGCTCGCGCCACCACCGTCTTCACCCAGGAAGAGCCGGGCGTGTCGGAGCTGCAGCTCGACATGGGCGTGCGCGTGCCGGTGCTGGCGGACTGGCCGGTCGGCAAGCCGGTCAACGGCCAGGATGGCTACACCTCGTACGTGATCGAACTGCCGGTGCGCAACGACGACGGCAGCCTGCGCTTCGCCCCGGCCCTGCTGCCGCGACGCGAACCCAGCCAGGACCATTACCTGCCGCTGAGCGGACGCAACCTGATCGAACAGGGATTCAAGTTCCTCGGTGAACGCTACGGCTGGGGCCACAGCTACAACGGCCGCGACTGCAGCGGCTTCGTGTCCGAGATCTATCGCAGCATGGGCGTGGAGCTGCCGCGCAACACCAGCGACCAGGCGGTCAGCCCTGCGCTCAACCGCATTGCCCTGAGCGACAAGGACAGCCGTGAGCGCCGGTTGCAGATCGCACACGAGCTGCAGGTTGGTGACCTGGTCTACATCCCCGGCCACGTGATGATGGTGATCGGCCAGCTCGACGGCGAGCCCTACGTGATCCACGACACCACCGGCCTGAGTTTCGCCGGCGCCGACGGCAAGACCGTCCGCGCCAAGACCAACGGCGTGACCGTGTCGCCGCTGACGCCGCTGCTGTTCAACGGCAAGCAGACCTATGTCGACCGCATGACCAATGTGCAGCGGGTGAGGCCTTGATATGAGGCGGGAGTGAGAAACGGGAATGGGGAATTGGGAACGATGGTTTCCCGCCCCTGAGTTCCGCGACCCTTCGGACACGCATCACACAGTCGACATCGCCACAGCCACCTCTCCCCGTCGTTCCCCCTTCCCTATTCCCCATTCCCGCTGTCGAACAAAGAGCCCCATGAAAATCACCGACATCCGCTTCGGCATGCTCCGCGTCCCGTTGAAAACGCCCTTCAAGACCGCATTGCGCACGGTCGAGGCGGTGGAGGACATCGTCGTCTCGGTGCACACCGACACCGGCCAGGTCGGCTACGGCGAGGCACCGGCGACCGCGGTCATCACCGGCGACACCCACGGCTCGATCATCGAGGCGATCCGCAAGTTCATCGCCCCGCGCGTGATCGGCCAGGAAATCGCCAACCTCAACCACATCACCGCGCTGATCCAGTCGGCGCTGGAGAAGAACACCAGCGCCAAGGCCGCCGTCGAGATCGCGGTCTACGACCTGTTCGGCCAGCTCTATGGCGTGCCGCTGTACAAGATGCTCGGCGGCGGCGACCCGGTGATCACCACCGACATCACCATCAGCGTCGACTACATCGACAAGATGGTGGCCGACTCGATCAGCGCGGTGGATCGCGGCTTCGAGTCACTGAAGATCAAGGTCGGCAAGGACATAGGTGTAGACATCGAACGGGTCAAGGCGATCTACGCCGCAGTCGAGGGCCGCGCCCTGCTGCGCCTGGACGCCAACCAGGGCTGGAGCGCCAAGCAGGCGGTGTACGCGATCAGCATGCTCGAGGATGCCGGCGTGCGGCTGGAGCTGGTCGAGCAGCCCGTCAAGGCCAAGGACCTTGACGGCATGAAGTACGTCACCGAGCGCGTCCACACGCCGATCATGGCCGACGAGAGCGTGTTTGGCCCGACCGAGGTCATCGACCTGATCCGCATGCGTGCGGCCGACATCATCAACATCAAGCTGATGAAGACCGGCGGCTTGTCCAACGCGATCCGCATTGCCGACATCGCCGAACTCTACGGCGTGGAATGCATGATCGGCTGCATGCTCGAAAGCAGCATCAGCGTCGCCGCCGCGGTCCACCTGGCGGTGGCCAAGTCGAGCGCGATCACCAAGGTCGACCTCGACGGACCATCGCTGTGCGCGTTCAACCCGGTCGACGGCGGCGTCAACTTCAACGAGTCCGAGATCTCGGTCACCGATGCGCCAGGCCTGGGCATCCGCGAGATCCGCGGGCTGGTGCCGATCGAGGCCTGACAGGCATCATGAGGCCTGACGAGGACCTGCCATGTCGCCCCTGCTGAAGATCCGCTCCGAACGCGACCAGATGTCCGCCATCGAACGCCGCATCGCCGATTTCCTGCTCGACAACGCCCACCTGCTGCGCGACTACTCCTCGCAGCAGCTGGCCAATGCGCTCGGCATCAGCCAGTCGAGCGTGGTCAAGTTCAGCCAGAAGCTGGGCTACAAGGGTTATCCGGACCTCAAGTACTCGATCGGCCAGGCGGTCGCGCGTGGCGACGGCGGCGACGAAACCGTCGCCAGCGAAGTACGTCGGGACGACCCGCACGCCGCGCTGGCCGAAGACCTGTGGCACCTCAAGGCCCAGGCAGAAGCCGAGACGCGGCTGATCAACCCGCCCGAACGCATCGACGCCATCGCGGCGGCGATCCAGCAAGCCGGCAAGGTATTCATCATCGGCCTGGGCGAGGACGGCATCCCGGCGCGCGCGTTCGCCACGCGGCTGTCGATGCTCGGCATCCTCACCGTCCATTACGTCGATGCGATCCTGATGCAGGCAGGCGTCTCGAGTGCCACCCCCGGTGACGTGCTGCTGGTGTTCTCCGAGCACGGCAGGCAGCCGGCGCTGTGCCAGATCAGCCGCCTGTTCCGCGAGCGTTTCGGCAAGGTGATCTCTGTCAGCCGGCACACGCCCAATCCGCTGCGCGCGCATGCCGACGCGGCCCTGCTGGTATCGGCCCACGACGAGCGCCGGCACATCGAGCCGCTGCTGTACCAGTGCGCCCTGCAGCACCTGCTAGACCTCATCTTCATCCTGCTGTGCGATGGCAGCGAAGACCGCCGCAGCCAGCTCGATTTCAATTTCGAACGCATGCAGGACCTGCTGGACAGCTGAGATGACCCATCCGATGCGCCGATACTCCGCACGTGCCCTGCTCTGCCTCGCCGCCCTGGCGCTTGCCGGCTGCGCAGGCATGAAGGGCAAGCCGCCCACGCAGCCCTCGCAGGCATGGGACGACGCCCGGCAGATGGTCGTGGTGACGACCGCGGACTGGAACGCCAACACCGGCACGCTGCGGCGCTACGAGCGCGATGGCAGCGGTTGGCGTGCGCTCGGAGACGCGGCGCCGATCACGGTCGGTCGCAGCGGTTCGGGCTGGGGTGTCGGCCTGCACGCGCCCCAGTCCAGCGAACCACAAAAGGTCGAAGGCGACGGCCGTGCGCCGGCGGGCGTGTTCCGCATCGGCACCGCGTTCGGCTATGCCGACAGCACGGCCAGCGCCTGGCCCTACCAGGCGATGACGGCCTCGGACTACTGCATCGACGTCAACGCATCGCCGCTGTACAACCGCATCGTCGACGCGCGCCAGGTCGGCGCCGATGCCGTCGCCGGCTCGACTGAACCGATGCGTCGCGACCTGCATGCCAACGGCGACCAGCGTTACAAGCTCGGCTTCGTGATCGAGCACAACCCCGACAACCACAGCGGCACCGGCAGCTGCATCTTCGCCCACCTGTGGAAAGCGCCGGGCGAGACCACCGCCGGCTGCACGGCGATGGCCGAGCCGGTGATGCAACAGCTGCTGGCGTGGCTGGACCCGAAGCGCAAGCCGGTGTTCGTGCTGCTGCCGATGGCGGAGTACGCAGGGCTGCAACAAGCCTGGAATTTGCCCACACTGTAGGAGCGACCTTGGTCGCGACCAGGCGTCCGGCGGCCGGTCGCGACCAAGGTCGCTCCTACATTCCCTTCTTTTGCCAGGATTTCCCGTGTCGACCACCGCCCGCGTACTGCTCGGACTCTTTCTTGGCGCCCTCATCGGCCTGCTGCTGGCCTGGTGGGACGTGTCCGCCGCGACACGCGTCGCCGACTTCATCCAGCCGATCGGCCGGCTCTGGCTCAACGCGCTGCAGATGACGGTGGTGCCGCTGGTCGCGGCACTGGTGGTGATCGGCGTCAACACCGCCACCGACGCCGCCGCCTCCGGGCGCACCGCGCGCAAGGCGATCATCACCTTCGTGATCATCCTCAGCGTCTGCGCCGCGTTCGCCGCGATCGTGGCGCCGCTGCTGTTCTCGCTGGTGCCGCGCCAGGAAGGCCTGGCCGAATCCCTGCGTGCGGCCACCGCCGGCACCGCCCAGCTGAGCCTGCCCAACTCGCTGGCCGACTGGTTCGTCGGCATCATTCCCAGCAACGCGATAGCAGCAGCCGCGCAGAGCGCGATGATGCCGCTGGTGGTGTTCGCGCTGTTCTTCGGCTTCGCCCTGACACGCATCGAGACCGGCCGCCGCGCGCGCCTGCTCGAACTGGTCCAGTCGATCGCCGACGTGATGGTGGTGATCGTGCGCTGGGTGCTGTGGGCGGCGCCGGTGGGCGTGTTCGCGCTGGTGCTGGCAGTGTGCGCGCGGGTCGGCCACGGCATGATCGGCGCGTTCGGCTGGTACATCGCGATCCTGTCGGCGATGTACCTGTGCGCGACCGCGCTGATGTACCCGATCGCGGTGATTGCCGGCGGCGAACGCGTCCGCCGGTTCGCCATGGCTATCGTGCCTGCGCAGGCCGTGGCAGCCAGCACGCAGTCGTCGCTGGCCTCGCTGCCGGCGATGATCGAAAGCTCGCGCGTTCGCCTGGGCCATCCGCTCAGCGTGACCTCGCTGGTGCTGCCGATGGCGGTGTCGCTGTTCCGCATCACCAGCCCGATGCAGTACATCGGCGTGGCGTCCTTCGTCGCCTGGGCCTACGGGATCGATCTCAGCGCCACGCAGATGGCGGCCGGCGCGGCCCTGGCGGTGGTGATCAGCATGGGTTCGGTCGGCCTGCCCGGCCAGGTCAGCTTCATGGCGACCAACATGCCGGTGACCCAGGCGATGGGCCTGCCGGTGGAGCCGCTGGGCCTGCTGCTGGCGCTGGACACCATCCCGGACGTGTTCGCCACCCTGGGCAACGTGACCGGCGATCTCACCGCCACGGCGGTGGTGGCCAAGGGCCAGACCGAGCCCGAGGCCGCGGCCGAAACGTCTCCCTTGTAGGAGCGAGCTTGCTCGCGACCGGGCAAGCCGGGCCGTCCGACGTGGGTTCGCGAGCAAGCTCGCTCCTGCGGGCCCCCTGGCCAATCCGGACCAACCCGAATCCAGCGCAATCATGCGAAAATGCCGCGCTGCGTTTCCCAAACCATTGATCCAGAAGCTTGGCCCCGTAGCTCAGTTGGATAGAGCGGTCCCCTCCTAAGGGACAGGTCGCACGTTCGAATCGTGTCGGGGCCGCCATTGCGGCGAGCCGGAGGTTGCGGCTGGAACCTGCTTCCAGCGCCATCCCGCCTCGCCCTCAAGTCCCCCAGGAGCACGTCCGATGACCCACCCCGTCCTCACCGCCCTCGGCCTGACCGATACCGAATCCGGCACCTACCTCGGCAGCGGCGAATGGTCGCCGACCCGTGACGCCGGCGTTCTGGAGTCGATCAACCCGACCAACGGCGAGGTTCTGGCCAAGGTCCAGGCCTCCTCGCAGGCCGACTACGACGCCATCGTCGAGCGCGCCCAGGCCGCCTTCAAGGTGTGGCGCACCACTCCGGCCCCGCGCCGCGGCGAAGCCGTGCGCCTGTGCGCCGATGCGCTGCGCAAGCACAAGGACGCGCTGGGCTCGCTGGTCGCGCTGGAGATGGGCAAGTCCAAGCCCGAAGGCGACGGCGAAGTGCAGGAGATGATCGACATCGGCGACTTCGCCGTCGGTCTGTCGCGCCAGCTCTACGGCCTGACCATGCATTCCGAGCGCCCCGGCCACCGCATGTACGAGCAGTGGCACCCGATCGGCATCGTCGGCGTGATCTCGGCGTTCAACTTCCCGGTCGCGGTCTGGGCCTGGAACAGCTTCATCGCTGCCATCTGCGGCAACATCACGCTGTGGAAGCCCTCGCCGAAGACGCCGCTGTCGGCGGTCGCCTCGATGAAGATCTGCAACGCCGCGCTCAAGGCCGGCGGTTTCCCGGACATCTTCTTCCTGTTCAACGATGCCGGCACCGAGCTGGCTTCCAGCTTCGTCGACGACAAGCGCATCGGCCTGATCAGCTTCACCGGTTCGACCAAGGTCGGCCGCATCGTCGGCGAGCGCGTCGCGCGCCGCATGGGCCGTTCGCTGCTGGAACTGGGTGGCAACAACGCGATCATCGTCGACCCCAGCGCCGACCTGAAGCTGGCCATTCCGGCGATTGCCTTCGGCGCCGTCGGCACCGCCGGCCAGCGCTGCACCACCACGCGCCGCCTGTTCGTGCAGGAGTCGATCTACGATGACGTGCTGGCCAAGCTGATCACCGCCTACAAGCAGGTCGAGAAGAAGATCGGCGACCCGACCGACCCGAACAACCTGATGGGCCCGCTCAACAGCCGTGACGCGGTGCAGGCCTACCTGGATGCCGTCGAGAAGGCCAAGGCCAGCGGCGGCAAGGTCGAGACCGGCGGTGCCGCCATCGACGGCCCGGGCAACTTCGTCCTGCCGACGATCGTCACCGGCCTGACCAACGACGCCGAAGTCGTGCAGACCGAGACCTTCGCGCCCATCCTGTACGTGATGAAGTACGGCCAACTCGACGAAGCCATCGAGCTGCAGAACGACGTGCCGCAGGGCCTGTCGTCGTCGATCTTCACCCAGAACCTGAAGGCGGCCGAGGCGTTCCTGGCGGCATCGGGTTCGGACTGCGGCATCGCCAACGTCAACATCGGCACCAGCGGCGCCGAGATTGGCGGTGCGTTCGGTGGCGAGAAGGAAACCGGCGGCGGTCGCGAGTCGGGTTCGGATGCATGGCGCGCCTACATGCGCCGGCAGACGAATACCATCAACTACTCCGACGCGCTGCCGCTGGCACAGGGCATCAAGTTCGACCTCTGACCGCTCCGCCACCGGAACCAGGACCCCGCCGCATGCAAGCAGTCGTCCGTCGCGACAACAGCACGCTCGCCATCGTCAGCCTGGTGTTCGGTGTGCTGGGCTGGACCGCACTCCCGATCGTCGCCAGCATGGTGGCGATCGTCACCGGCCACCTGGCCAAGGCCGAGCTGCGCCGGACGCCCGAACGCGAAGGCAAGGTACTGGCCGTGATCGGGCTGGTGCTGGGGTGGTCTTCGCTGCTGGTGATTGTCTCGGTCGTCACGTTCCTGCTGATCTGGACCGGCTTGATCTTCTCGGACGGTGTGCGCGAAGTCACGCTGCCGAGAGCGCACTGACATGTACTCCATCGTCCGCCCCTTCCTGTTCGGACTGGACGCAGAGACGGCGCACGGCGCCACGCTCGCTGCGATGGAAGCGGCGTATCGCAGCGGGCTGAGCCCGCTGCTGGGCCGCCGCCCGGCGCCGCTGCCCACGCGCGCGTTCGGCCTGACCTTCCCAAATCCGGTCGGCCTGGCCGCCGGCCTGGACAAGAACGGCGCGCACATCGATGCACTGCTTGCGTTGGGCTTCGGCTTCGTCGAAGTCGGCACGGTCACGCCGCGTGCGCAGGAAGGCAATCCGAAGCCGCGCATGTTCCGCCTGCCGGAACAGCAGGCGGTGATCAATCGCCTGGGCTTCAACAACGGTGGCGTCGACGAACTGGTGCGCAATGTCGGCAAGGCCCGCCGTCGCGGCGGCCTGCTCGGCATCAACATCGGCAAGAACAAGGACACGCCGAACGAATCGGCGGAAACCGACTACCTGCACTGCCTCGAGCGCGTCTACCCGCTCGCCGACTACGTCACCGTCAACATCTCCTCGCCCAACACCGCCGGCCTGCGCGAGTTGCAGGAAGAGCAGTCGTTGCGGCGGCTGGTGTCGATCCTGCGCGAAGCGCAGGAGCGCCTGGGCGCTTTGCACGGCAAGCGCGTGCCGATGCTGGTCAAGATCGCCCCGGACCTCAGCGACGACGATGTCCAGGCCGCCGCGCGCGTGCTTGGCGACCTCAATGTCGACGGCGTCATCGCCACCAACACCACCGTCTCGCGCATCGGCATCGAAGGCGCGCCGCACGCGTCCGAAACCGGCGGGCTGTCGGGCCGTCCGCTGATGGGCCAGGCCACGGCGGTGCTGCGGATGATGCGCACCCGCCTGCCCGAATCGATCCCGATGATCGGTGTCGGCGGCATCCTCTCCGGTGCCGACGCCGCCACCAAGATGGCCGCCGGCGCGACCCTGGTGCAGTGCTACACCGGTCTGGTCTACCGTGGCCCGGGCCTGGTGCACGAATGCGTCGAAGCCATGCGCCGTCGCAAGGAAGCCCCGAGCCGGGGCAACATGCCCCCGATCGTATGAGCGAGGCCGTCCGCATCCTGCGCGATGCCCCGCTCGATCATCGCAACACCTTCGGCGTCGCGGCACGCGCGCCATGGCTGGCGGAACTGGGCGATGCGAGTGCCCTGCCGGAATTGTTCACCCGCGCGGAATTCCGCGAACGTCCGCCGCTGGTGCTCGGCGGCGGCAGCAACCTGCTGTTTGCCGGCGATCCCGAAGCGGCGGTGCTGGCGCTGACCGGCCAGGACGTGCGCGTGCTGCACGACGACGCCGTCGCCATCGTCCGCGCCGATGCAGGCGTCCAATGGCACGGGTTCGTGATGCGCACGCTGGAGATGGGCCTGGCGGGGCTCGAGAACCTCGCCTTGATTCCTGGCACCGTGGGCGCCGCGCCGATCCAGAACATCGGCGCGTATGGCGTCGAAGTGCGTGATTTCATCCACGCCGTCGAGGCCTTCGAGCCGGCCACAGGCCAGCTCCATCGCCTCGACGCGGACGCCTGCGCGTTCGCCTACCGCGACAGCGTGTTCAAGCACGAACCCGATCGCTACATCGTCACCGCCGTCGAATTCGCGCTGCCGCGCACGCCGTCGCTGAAACTCGACTACGCCGGCATCGGCGACGAGATCGTGGCGATGGGCATCACCGCGCCGACGCCGCGCGATGTCGCCGATGCGGTGATTGCGATCCGCCGCCGCAAACTGCCCGACCCCGCCGTGCTCGGCAACGCCGGCAGCTTCTTCAAGAATCCGATCGTGGCGCTGGCCCAGGCCGAAGCGCTGCAGGCGCAATACCCGGCGATGCCGGTGTTCCGTGGCAACGATGCGGCCACGCGCAAGCTGTCGGCCGCGTGGTTCATCGACGCCTGCGGCTGGAAGGGCCACCGCGACGGCGATGCCGGCGTCGCCGCGACGCATGCGCTGGTGCTGGTCAACCACGGCCACGCCAGCGGCCAGCAACTGCTCGACCTGGCGCGGCGCATTGCCGACTCGGTGCGCACGCGCTTCGAGGTGGCGATCGAACCAGAACCGCGGGTCATCGGCGCCACCTGGTGAACGCAACGGCAACTTCAACTCCGATGCGCGCCGCGGGCTTCATGCTCGCCAGCACGCTGTGCTTCGGCGCGATGGCCATCACCATCCGCCTGGCATCGGCGACGCTGCACACGTTCGAGATCGCGTTCTTCCGCAACCTGTTCGGCCTGATGGCGGTGCTGCCGCTGATCGCCGGCGTCGACCGCGCATCGCTGCGCACGCGCCAGCTGCCGCGCTACTTCGTGCGCTGCGCGATCGGCATCGGCTCGATGCTGGCCGGCTTCTGGGCGATCGGGCATTTGCCGCTGGCGCAGGCGATCTCGCTGTCCTACTCCACGCCGGTGTTCGTGACGATCGCCGCGGCAATCTTCCTCGGCGAGCACGTACGCGCCCGTCGCTGGGCGGCGGTGGCGATCGGTTTCATCGGCGTGCTGGTGATCGTGCGACCGGGCTCGGCGGATTTCAGCACGGGCACGCTGATCGCGCTGCTGGCCGCGGTGCTCAGCGGTGTAGTCGCGATCCAGATCAAGCAGCTCTCGCGCGTGGACGCGGCCAACACCATCGTCCTCTACACCTATCTGTTCTGGGTGCCGATGTCGCTGCTGCCGGCGCTATGGGTGTGGGAATGGCCGCAGGGCATCGCCTGGCTGTGGGTGATCGGCGCTGGCATCTTCGGTACCGGTGGCCAGGTGTTGTGGACCCATGCGCTCAAGCTCGGCGAAGTCTCGGCGCTGACCCCGATCAGCTTCATGCAGTTGCCACTCGTGGCCACGGCTGGCTGGTTGTGGTTTGGAGAGAGCGTGGACGGATGGACCTGGGCCGGCGCGGCAATCATCCTGTCGGCGAATGCCTATATCGCCCATCGCGAAGCGGTGCTGATGCGGCGCGCGGCGACTGCGGCACCGAGTTCGGCGGCGGTGCCGGGCGAGTGATTCAGCGCCACGGCCGCAAGCCACCCCAGTACACCACCAGGTAAACCGCCACCGCCCACACGCTCGCCGCGGCCCACCCGGCGAGGATGTCCGACGGGTAGTGCACGCCCAGGTACACCCGCGACAATCCCACCAGCAACACGAACGGCAGCATCAGCGCCACCATTGGCCAGCGCCAGCGCGTGCGCCACGTCAGCAGCACCAGCACCCAGGCCAGTGTCATCGAGCCCATCGCGTGTCCGCTGGGAAAACTGAAGTTGTGCTCCGGCGCGATCGAATCCCACAACGATGGCCGCTCGCGCGCGAACGCCGCCTTGGCCGCGATGTTGAGCAATGCCGAACCGCCCAGCGCGATCGCAGCGAACGTGGCCTCGCGGTATCGGCGCAACAGCGTCAGCACCAATACCAGCGCAATGTCGACCGGCACCACGCCCCACAGGTAACCGATCCGCGAGATCAGCACGAAGAAGCGGTCGAAGCCCTCGCGGGCCAGGTCATGGGCGAAGTGCAGGATCGGTTCGTCGAACGCGATCACTTCCTGCTCGTGGATCTCGTCGGCCAGCTCGGCGAAGCCCCACAGCGGCAGCAGCAGGCCGATGAACACCAGCAGCAACCGGCCGCCGTAACGGCGCAGCACGCCTGCGCCGTAGCGCAGTTCCTGGGTTAGTGCGTCGCCGCCTTCAGCCGGCACGCGCTGCGTCGTCTGCCGCGCCGTACTTGCGCTCGACGTAGCGGTCGATCAGCTCGACGAACTCGTGGGCGATGTTCTCGCCACGCAGCGTCACGGTCTTCTCGCCGTCCTCGAACACCGGTGCCGAGGGTGCCTCGCCCGTGCCCGGCAGCGAGATGCCGATGTTGGCGTGGCGCGACTCGCCCGGGCCATTGACCACGCAGCCCATCACCGCCAGGGTCAGGTTCTCCGCGCCGGGGTGGCTGATCTTCCACACCGGCATCTTCGCGCGCACGTGTTCCTGCACCTTCTGCGCCAGTTCCTGGAAGAAGGTGCTGGTGGTGCGGCCGCAACCCGGGCAGGCGGTGACCATCGGTGTGAACGCGCGCAGGCCCATGGTCTGCAGCAGTTCCTGGGCGACGATGACTTCGTTGGTGCGCGACTGGCCCGGCTCGGGCGTCAGCGAGATGCGGATGGTGTCGCCGATGCCTTCCTGCAGCAGCACGGCCAGTGCGGCGCTGGAGGCGACGATGCCCTTGCTGCCGATGCCGGCCTCGGTCAGGCCCAGGTGCAGGGCGAAATCGCTGCGGCGGGCCATTTCGCGGTACACGGCGATCAATTCCTGCACGCCGCTGACCTTGGCGCTGAGGATGATGCGGTCGGCCGACAGGCCCAGCTCGACTGCGCGCGCGGCCGAATCCAGCGCCGAGCGGATCAACGCCTCGCGCAGCACTTCGGCGGCTTCGCGCGGTTCGGCCAGCTTGTGGTTCTCGTCCATCAGCTGCGCGGCCAGCGCCTGGTCGAGCGAGCCCCAGTTGGCGCCGATGCGGACCGGCTTGCCGTGCTTGATCGCCAGCTCGATGAGGGTAGCGAACTGGCTGTCCTTCTTCTTGCCGAAGCCGACGTTGCCGGGGTTGATCCGGTACTTGGCCAGCACCTCGGCGCAGGCCGGCTCGGCGGTCAGCAGCTGGTGGCCGTTGTAGTGGAAGTCGCCGATGATCGGCACTTCCACGCCCATCATCGCCAGCTTGTCGACGATGCGCGGCACGGCGGCGGCCGCTTCGACGGTGTTGACCGTCACCCGCACCATTTCCGACCCGGCGCGCCACAGCTCGGCGACCTGCCTGGTGGTCGAGGCCACGTCGGCGGTGTCGGTATTGGTCATCGACTGCACGACGACCGGCTGGCCGCCGCCGACCTCGACGCCGCCGATGCGCACGGTGCGCGTCAGGCGTCGCGGGAGCGGGCCGAAGCCGGGGTGTGCGCAGGGCGCGGAAGCATGTGAATTCATGGTCGCCATTGTAACGTGACCTGCACCCCGCCCTGCGCTACCTTGGCCGGCCGTGCCCTGCCGCTCTCCATGAACGATTACCCCACCGAACCGACCTCCGGCGCCGGCCGCGCCGACCAGGTGCTGACGCCCAGCCAGCTGAACACGCTGGCGCGCGACCTGCTGGAGGGAGCGTTCCCGCAGGTGTGGATCGAGGGCGAGCTGGGCAATGTCTCGAAGCCCTCGTCGGGCCACCTTTACTTCACCCTGAAGGACGCGCGCGCGCAGGTGCGCTGCGCGATGTTCCGCCCCAAGAGCAGCTGGCTGAAGTTCGTCCCGCGCGAAGGCCTGCGCGTGCTCGGCCGCGGCCGCCTCACGCTGTACGAGGCACGTGGCGAGTACCAGCTGGTGTTCGACCACCTGGAAGAGGCCGGCGAAGGCGCGCTGCGGCGTGCGTTCGAGGAACTGCGCGCGCGCCTGGCCGCCGAAGGCCTGTTCGATGTCGAACGCAAGCGAGCGCTGCCGCGCTTCGCCCGCCGCATCGGCGTGATCACCTCGCCCAGCGGGGCGGCCGTGCGCGACGTGCTCAGCGTGCTGGCGCGGCGCTTTCCGCTGGTGGAGGCCGACGTGCTTCCGGTCCAGGTCCAGGGCGAAGGCGCGGCGGCGCAGATAGTGGCCATGCTGCAACGGGCCATCGCCTCGGCACGCTACGACGTGCTGGTGCTGGCGCGCGGCGGCGGCTCGCTGGAGGACCTGTGGGCCTTCAACGACGAGCGCCTGGCGCGCACGATCGCGGCCTCGCCGGTGCCGATCGTGTCGGCGGTCGGCCACGAGACCGACTTCAGCCTCAGCGATTTCGCCGCCGACGTGCGCGCACCGACGCCGTCGGTCGCGGCAGAACTGCTCGCGCCCAATCGCGAGGACCTGCTGCATCGCCTGCGCATTCTGGAATCGCGCCTGCGCAACCTGCACATGCAACGCCTGCGCCAGGCGATGCAGCGCGCCGACCGCGCCTCGCTGCGCCTCAATGCAGTGCGCCCGCAGGCGCGCCTGGAGGCGCTCGGCCGCCGCCAACGCGAAGCCCTCCGTCGCCTCAATGCCGCCTGGCGCCAGCAACTGGAGCGCGAACGCGCACGCCTGCGCCATGCCGATGCCGTGCTGCGTGCCGCCCACCCGCAACGCCGCATCGCCCGCCTGCGCGAGCGCCTGGCGGTGCTGAGCCCGCGTCCGCAGGCCGCCATCGTCCGCCGGCTGGCCAAGGACGCGATGCACCTGCGCGGCCTGGCCCGCTCACTCGAAGCGGTGAGCCCGCTGGCGACCGTCGCGCGTGGCTACTCGATCCTGCAGCATCCCGACGGGCGGGTCGTGCGCAGCGTGCTCGATGCGGCGCCGGGTGACCGGCTGGCCGCGCGCCTGAGCGATGGGCAATTGCAGGTGCGGGTCGAACCCAAGGACGACTGAGACCATCACGCATCGCACCACACGGCCCCCGCTACGATGCGCGGACCGTGCCCGAGGAAGCGTTGCATGACCAAGGCCTCCGATCTGTTCGTCGCCGCGCTTGAAGCCGAGGGCGTGGAGTACGTCTTCGGCATTCCGGGCGAAGAGAACCTCGACCTGCTCGAATCGCTGCGCACTTCGCGCATCCGCCTGGTGCTGACCCGTCACGAACAAGGCGCCGGTTTCATGGCCGCCACCTACGGTCGCCTGACCGGGAAAGCCGGCGTATGCCTGTCGACGCTTGGTCCCGGCGCCACGAACCTGGTCACGCCGGCGGCCTACGCCCAGCTCGGCGCGATGCCGATGCTGATGATCACCGGCCAGAAACCGATCAAGTCCAGCCGCCAGGGCCACTTCCAGATCGTCGACGTGGTCGACACGATGCGGCCGCTGACCAAGTACACGCGCCAGATCGTTTCCGCCGACGCCATCCCGGCGCGCGTGCGTGAAGCCTTTCGCCGGGCCGAGGAAGAACGTCCTGGCGCCACCCACCTGGAGCTGCCGCAGGACATCGCCGGCGATGAAACCAGTGCGCGCGTGATTCCAGGCTCCTTCTCGCGCCGCCCCATCGCCGACGACAAGGCCATCGCCCACGCCGCCGCCGCGATCAGCCAGGCGCGCCATCCGCTGCTGATGATTGGCGCCGGCGCGAACCGCAAGACCACCGCGCGGCAGCTGCGATCGTTCATCGACAAGCTCGGCATCCCGTTCTTCACCACGCAGATGGGCAAGGGCGTGATCGACGAACTGCACCCGCTGTGGCTCGGCAATGCCGCGCTGTCGGATCACGACTTCGTCCACCGCGCGATCGATGCCGCCGACTGCATCGTCAACATCGGCCATGACGTGATCGAGAAGCCGCCGTTCTTCATGCGCGAAGGACGCCGCACCGTCATCCACGTCAACTACGAGTCCGCCGAGGTCGACGCGGTGTACTTCCCCCAGATCGAAGTCGTCGGCGACATCGCCAACACCGTCTGGCAACTCGGCGAGGTGCTGTCGGCGCAGCCGCACTGGGACTTCGGCTTCTTCGACCGGGTGCGCGCCGCGCTGCTGGCCAACCTGGTCGACCGCAGCGATGCCGACCGCTTCCCGATGGCACCGCAGCGGCTGGTTGCCGACGTCCGCAAGGTCATGGGTCCGCGCGACGTGGTCTGCCTCGACAATGGTCTGTACAAGCTATGGTTCGCCCGTTGCTACCGTTGCCGCGAACCGAACACGCTGCTGCTCGACAACGCCCTGGCGACCATGGGTGCCGGCCTGCCCTCGGCGATCGCCGCGCGCATCGTCTGCCCGGACCGGCGCGTGCTCGCGGTGTGCGGCGACGGCGGCTTCATGATGAACTCGCAGGAACTCGAAACCGCCGTTCGCCTGGGCCTGGACATCACCGTGCTGGTCCTGCGTGACGATGCCTACGGCATGATCAAGTGGAAACAGGCGCACGAGCACTATCCGAGCTTCGGCATGGACCTTGGAAATCCGGACTTCGTCCACTATGCGCAAAGCTACGGCGCGCGCGGTCATCGCCCCGCCTCCGCCGACGAGTTCGCACCGATGCTGCAGCGTGCACTGGACACCCCGGGCATCGACCTGATCGAAGTGCCCATCGACTACAGCGACGACGACCGCCTGCTCAACGAAGAGATCCCGAAGTTGAGCGCCGCCCTGCAGTAGTCACCCCCCTTTCTTCTTCGGAGAACGACATGGCCAAGCCCAAGCGCGCCGCCTCCGGCCTGATGGCCAGCTATCCCTATTACCTCGCCAATCGCCCGGTCGCGGCCAATACCGACCTGGACGTGCTGGACAAGTTCAGCGGCAAACGCGCGACCCGCGTTGCCCTGGCCGACGCGACGGCGGTACGCAAGGCGATCGTGGCGGCCTGCCAGGCACGCGAGGCGGTCGCTGCCTTCCCGCCCGACGCCCGACGCGACGTGCTCGAACATTGCGTCATGCGTTTCCAGGAGCGCTTCGACGAACTCGCCCTGGCGCTGTGCATCGAGGCCGGAAAGCCCATCGCCGACGCGCGCGGCGAGGTCACCCGGCTGATCGACACCTTCCGCATCGCCGCCGGCGAGGCGACGCGCATCGATGGCGAGGTGATCGAGCTGCAGATCTCCAAGCGCACGCGCGGTTACCGCGGCATGGTCAAGCGCGTGCCGATCGGCGTGTGCAGTTTCATCACGCCATTCAATTTCCCGCTGAACCTGGTCGCGCACAAGGTCGCACCGGCGCTGGCTGCCGGTTGCCCGTTCGTACTCAAGCCCTCGGAGAAGACACCGATCGGCGCGCTGATCATTGCCGAGATCCTGGCCGAGACCGACCTGCCCCGTGGCGCGTTTTCCGTGCTGGCCTGTTCGACCCAGGATGCAGCGCAGCTGGTCGAGGACGAACGCATCGCCCTGCTGAGTTTCACCGGCGGCCTGATCGGCTGGGACCTCAAGGCCCGAGCCGGTCGCAAGAAGGTCACGCTGGAACTGGGTGGCAACGCCGCCTGCATCATCGACGACGACCCGGGCATGCCGCTCGACCGCGTGGTCGAACGCCTGGTATTCGGTGCCTACTACCAGAGCGGCCAGAGCTGCATCAGCGTGCAGCGCATCTACGCGCACGCGGCCATCTACGACAAGCTGCGCAAGAAACTCAAGGCGGCGGTGGCGAAGTTGCCGATGGGCGATCCGCGCGACGAGAAGACCTTCATCGGCCCGATGATCGACGAAGCCGCGGCCAAGCGCGTCGACAGCTGGATCGAGGCCGCACGCAAGGGCGGCGCAAGACGCCTGGCCGGTGGCAACCGCAGCGGCAACATGGTGCCGGCGACGCTGCTCGAGGGCGTGCCCCATGACAGCGACCTGTACCGCAAGGAGGCCTTCGCCCCGGTCGCGCTGATGGAACCCTTCGACGATTTCGACCAGGCCATCGACCAGGTCAACGACAGCGACTTCGGCCTGCAGGCCGGTGTTTTCACCGGGCGCCTGGACCATGCCATGCGCGCCTGGGATCGCCTCGAGGTCGGTGGTGTCATCGTCGGCGACGTGCCGAGCTTTCGCGTCGACAACATGCCCTACGGTGGCGTGAAGCACTCGGGCCTCGGTCGCGAGGGCGTTCGTTACGCGATCGAAGACATGACCGAGCAACGCCTGCTGGTGATTCGCGACGCTGCAGGCTGATCAAGACCGCGCATGCCGGCACGACAAACCTTCTCCCGACTGAGGGAGAAGGCGTGTCGAGGCCTGCCAGACCGTTGACCAGGTACTACTTGCGTGGCGACGGCGCCGGCTCGTCGACCTTGCCGATGCTGGTCTCGCCGATGCTGACTTCGCCGCCCGTGGCCCACTCGGTCACCGGCTGCAGCCACTCCGTCCTGGGCTCGTGGAACAGCGCCGCACCATGGCCGCTGTTGAGCACGAGTTCCTGGCGCTCGCTGACCTTGGGCGAGTCACCCCACAGCGACCGGCACGACAGCGACGTGCTGTCGTTGGCATCGTGGATACCGAGCACGCGGCCGCTCATGCGGAAGTTGTAGTTGGCCTTCATCACCGGATCGCACTGGCCCAGCAGCGCATAGTTGACGTGTCGGTTGCCGACGAGCGCGGATGTCAGAGTGGCAATCTTGGAGCCGGTGCCTGCGCCCACTACGTTGATCTCCTCCGGAGCAACGCCCTTGGCCATCAGACCTCGTACTTCGTCGGCGATGCGTTGCGCATAAGCAAGACGCTTTTCGCCCGCATAGGCGAACGTGCTGACTTCGAATCCCTGGTCCTCGAACGCCTGCACGATGGCTGCGTGGTCAACGCCTGCCTCGGTGGACGGCAGATAGACAAGGTGTGGTGAACCTGCGACCGCTGCCGACGACGCGGCGAGGAATACGGCCGTTGCCAACGCGCAACGGGGCAGGACGTGCTTCAGGGGGGAAGGCATGAAACGGGTCATGGCAGGTACCTCCAGCAAAAGCGTCGAAGACGCGGGGGGAGCTGATGAGAGGGAGCTGTGAGACGTAACCGGCGGTTTCAATCCTGCGCGTGACCGTCGCGTCTCCACCAGTTCGAAAGGTCATACCAACTTCTGGGATACGTGGGATTGGATGCGCGATTGCGTCTGCGCGTTTATGCACAACGCGGGCAAATGCGATTGCTGCATCGGGTGAATGGGAGGTGTTGCCCCTCCGCCATTGGTCACCGTCACTTCCGGCCCATGGGGGCGCGCGGAAGAATTCCGTGAAGGCTTAACCCCATTCGATCACTCCGCTCGTTGGCCACTGCAACCCAACCGGAGACAGCAACATGAAGCGCACTCCCGTCGTCCGCCCCACCCTGCTCATGGCCGTCACGCTGGCGCTGTCCGCCTGTCACACAACCAGGGATTCGGCGCAGGTCGAACGTGTCGATGCGGCCGCGGAGCCGGCAGCAGTTGCTGCCGAAATGGCAGCCGACGCCGCCATCGCCGGCAATGCCCAAGCCGTCGCGGCCAAGGACGCTGGCACGACCGATGCCAGGCGCCAGCGCCAGCAGGCAGCGATGAAGTCATTGGCACCGCCACCGGCACCCGCTCCCGGTGCGACGCTCGACGCGATCCAGGTCACCGGCTCGAGGATCGCTTACGCACCTTCGATGCCCATGGCGATGCCGGCGCAACAGCAACCGGTGAACACCGAACGCTATGCCGAGATCACCGACAATCCCGTGCGTCGCGCCGCGGAAGATCCGGTGTCGACCTTCTCGGTCGACGTAGACACCGGCAGCTACGCAAACGTGCGCCGCATGCTCAACGAAGGCGAACGGCCGCCGGCGGACGCAGTTCGCGCGGAAGAGTTCATCAACTACTTCGACTACGGCCACCCTGCCCCGGCAACGCGCGAAGTGCCGTTCCGCGTAACCACCGAACTGGCGGTGGCACCGTGGAATTCGCAGCGTCAGCTGCTGATGGTCGGCATCAAGGGTTATGACGTGCCCAAGGCGACGCTGGCGCCGTCCAACCTGGTGTTCCTGATCGATACCTCCGGCTCCATGGATTCGCCCGACAAGCTGCCGCTGGTCAAGGCCGCACTTCGGCAGCTGGTGCCGCAGCTGCGCAGCCAGGACCGCGTCTCGATCGTTGTCTACGCCGGCAGCGCCGGACTCGTACTCCCGCCCACGCCGGGCGATCGCCATGGCGAGATCCTGGCGGCCCTGGACCGCCTCGATGCCGGCGGCAGCACCAATGGTGGCGACGGCATCCGCCTCGCCTACGCGATGGCGCGGCAGGCGTACATCGACAAGGGCGTGAACCGGGTCATCCTCGCCACCGATGGCGACTTCAACGTCGGCACGGTCGACCAGAACGCGCTGGAGACGCTGGTCGGCGACCAGCGCAAGCACGGCATCGCGCTGAGCACGCTCGGCTTCGGCAGTGGCAACTACAACGACGAGATGGCCGAGCAGCTGGCCGATGTGGGCGACGGCAACCACGCCTACATCGACAGCCTGCGCGAGGCACGCAAGGTGCTGGTCGATCAGATGAGCTCGACGCTGATGACCATCGCACGCGACGTCAAGATCCAGATCGAGTTCAATCCGGCGCAGGTCGCCGAGTACCGCCTGATCGGCTACGAGAACCGCGTGCTGCAGCGGGAAGACTTCAACAACGACAAGGTCGATGCCGGCGACATCGGTGCCGGCCACCAGGTGACCGCGCTGTACGAGATCACGCCGGTCTCCTCATCGGCCCAGCGCGTGCGCTCGCTGCGCTATGGCGCGTCGGAGCAGACGGCGAAGGCGGACCTTGGCAGCGAGATCGCCCACCTGCGCCTGCGCTACAAGCTGCCGGGCCAGGATCGCAGCCGACTCATCGAAACGCCGGTACTGGCCTCGCAAGTGACCGGCAGTCCGAGCGAATCATTGCGCCTGGCCAGCGCCGTCGCCGGCTTCGCCGATGCGCTGCGCGGCGGCAGCCGCATGGACGGCTGGAGCCTGGACGCCATGATCAAGTCGGCAACCGCGGCGAAGGGGCGGGATCCGAATGGCGAACGCGCCGAACTGGTGGCACTGATGAAGCTGGCGCAGGCGCAGATCGACCCGAACCAGGAGACCCGCATCGGCCTGGGCCGGTAACCCCCGCGTAGGAGCGAGCTTGCTCGCGATCGGGCGTATCAACCGCGGCAAGGCCCGATCGCGAGCAAGCTCGCTCCTACGACATCGGATCAGGCGCGCAAACGCTCGGCCATCGGTTGCAGCCATTGCGCGTATGGCGCCCACTTCGGACGCTCACGCACCTGGATGCTGTCACGCACCTGCACCGCGCTCGCGGTCACCACCGCGCGCCTTCGCGAACCGATCTCGAGCATGGCCGGATCGAACGCCAGCCCGCAGAAATCGGCAACACGCCGCAGCTCGGCCTCCGGGTCGGAGACCAGCTTCGCGTACTGCACATCGAGGATCCGGCCCGGGAAGCGCTCGTGCCACCGTGCCATCAGGCGCTTGTAATGGCGGTGGTAGTCGGCCAGCTCGATCGGGTCGTAGCTGTACGCGTTGGCCTCGGAGAACAGCTCGCGCAGGTTCGAGAAACAGGTCTCGACCGGGTCGCGGACCATGTGCAGGATTTTCGCCTGCGGCAGGGCATGGGCGATGAAGCCGATGTTGAGGAAGTTCGATGGCAGCTTGTCCGTGAAGCAACGCCGACCCTCGGCTCGCCACTTCACGCTGTCCAGGTAGCGTGACCCGGCGGCGGCAAGGTCTGCCGAAGATGCGCGCTCGACCAGCGTGCGATCGATCACGCCACGGCAGTGGTGGTCGGTGGCATGGCGCATCGCGCTGGTGAAGTCGTAAAGCTCCCCAAGGCCGCGCACCTCGGGATGGCCGTCCAGAAGCTGCTCCAGCAGCGTAGTGCCCGACCGGTGCATGCCGACGATGAAGATCGGCTGCGCGCTCTCGCCCTGCCCCGGATCCGCGACCGGAGCCGCAGGCTCGAACTTCGCCAGCGCATCGAACAGGCTGGCCGTGGTCGCGGTGTCGTAGTTCAGTCGCGAGCGCTTGGCCCCGCATCCGCGCATCAATGCGTGCCAGGCCCCTTCGTGCCGGCCGAGGTCGTCGAGCTCCTTGTGCAGTGCGAACGACAGCAGCGCAATGTCTTCGGCAGATCGCCCCGGCCGCTGCAGCTCCCGCTCGATGGCCGCAACGTGATTGCTCTCGTCCGTCTGCTTGCGCACCCATGCCGCCAGCCAGTAGCCCTGGGCGATCTCGGGCGCGCGGCGCTGGCTGCGCTCGATGTCCTGCCCGGCCTCGGCGAAGCGGCCCAGGTAGGTCAGCACCTGGGCCCGCGCCAGCAGCGTTGGCGGATAATCCGGGTCGGCACGTTTGGCTTCGTCCAGGAAGGCGATCGCGCGACCGGGAAGATTGACGTAACTCAGTTGCGCGGCCGCGGCGATCAGCAGCGGGATCGGCATGCGCGACATGGGCTTGGCGCGATCGATCGCGGCCTGCAGCGCCGGCACCTGGTTGAAGGTACGCAGTCGCGGTAACAGTTCGGCAAGCAGCCTGGGGTCGGTGGTGCCGCTGGCCGCTGCCGCCATCGCACAGGTCTCTGCACGCCGATAGCGGCCACGCAGCGAATTCAGGTAGGACAGCTGTATCAGCGAGTATGGCTCGTTGGGCCGCAGCGCCTGCACCTGCTCGAACGCGGCGATGGCGCCGTCGAGGTCTTCGCTCTCGGCCAGCGATTCGGCCTTCGCTATGAGCGCCTGCAGCGCGGAGGGTGCAACATTCGACATCTCAGCCCCCCAGCCTTTCGCGCAGCGGTTGCAGCTGACGCTCATAGCGCTTCCACGCACCGACCCCGCGGCCGTGAATGCCTTCACGCACCTGGCTGCTGCTCGCAGTCGCGACGGGCGCCTGGTTGCGGGTGATGTCGGACAGACCGGCCTGCGCCGGCAATCCGATGAACTCGATCAGCTGCGCTGCGACGGCCTCCGGGTCGGCCACCAGTGCTTCGTAGTCGACCACGCGCACTGCGTGCGGAGCCGCATCCTGCCAGTGTTGCATCCATTGCTGCGCATGGCGGCTGTGCTCGGCCAGGTCGTCCAGGCTGTAGCTGTACGCATAGGCGTCGCCCTGGAACAACTCCTTGAGGTTGGAGAAGCAGGCATCCATCGGATCGCGACGCAGGCACAGGATGCGCGCATGCGGCAGCGCCCGCAGGATCAACGGAATGTTCAGCAAATTCTGCGGATTCTTGTCGAGCACGCACGGACGTCCCGGCGCGAGCAATCGCATCCGCTGCTGGAAAAGATGGCCGGCTGCCCGCGCATCCACCTGCGTCACCCGCTCCAGGCTGGCCGGCGTCCGGTGGAAGAAGTGGTCGGATGCCTGGCTCATCGCCATCTGGAAATCGTTGCGCTCGCCGAGCGAATCGACCCAGCCGTGGTTGCCGAGGATGCGATCGAGCAACGTAGTGCCGCTGCGCGGCATGCCGACGATGAAAACCGGCAACGGGCGTTCGCTCGACGCCAGTGCCTGCGCCGCCACCGCCTCGGAGGCCGGCGGCACTGGCAGGCGCATCAACGCCTGCAGGTAGGCCGCTTCGGCGGAGGCGTCATAGGCCAGGCGCTTGCGCATGACCGCCGCGCCCTGCTCCAGTGCCTGCCAGGCCTCGTCGACCTCGCCCGCAGCATCCAGTTCGTGGAACAGCGCGTACAGAAGGTGGGCCTGTTCGATACCGCCGGCGGGGCTGCGCGAGAGCGCCTGGCGAATGCGCGGGACACGCTGCATCGGCACTCTCGCACGGGAGTGGGTGGCGAGCGCCCAGTGCGCATCGGCAAAACCGGGGGACAGCGCAAGCGCCGCCTCGTACGCCTGCTCGGCACCGGCCATGTCGCCCAGGAAGCGCAGAACGTTGCCACGCGTGAACGACAGCAGCGGGTGGGCCGGCACGTGACGAGCGATGGCATCGAGGAAGCGCAGCGCGTCCTCATAGCGCCCCGCCAGCCACAGATGCTGGGCCAGCACCGCCGACTGCTGGAGGATGTTTGGATCGGACCAGTCGGCCGACAGAATCACCGAGGCCACTTCCGCCTCCTCGGCGAACTCCAGCAAGCGCCCGGTGACATAACCTGCATTGCGCGTGCTGGCCTTCAGGCGCACCGCGTCGGCTGCGCGCAGTGCATGCTCCCGCGCCGCGCAGTAGCGGTCGCCGAACTGCGCCAGCCGCGACATGCGCAACTGCGCCGGCACGTGGTGCGGCTCCCTGGCCAGCATGTCCTCGTACACGCGCCCTGCCCGATCCCAGGCACCTTCGGCTTCGAGCCGCTGCGCCTGGCCCCACATTTCTGAAAGAACAGCCTGCATAGATCCGCCATCGGAAGAACGCTTCAAGCATAGCGGCAACCGTTGCGCACACAACGCTCCATGGACCGGAAAATGCGGCTTTCCGCAAAAAAAACGGCCGCCTTGCGGCGGCCGTGAGAGAGAAATAATGGAACTTGAATCTTAGAAGTCGTACTGCACCATGAAGCGGAACTGGCGCGGTGCCTGGAAGGTACGCGGCAGCAGGTAGGTGTTCAGCGGTGCGCCCGTGGTCGCGTCCTCTGCCACTTCCGTCACCGAGGTGACCTTCTGGTTGTTGAACACGTTGAAGATGTCCATCTTGAACTGCAGGCCCGTCGCCCAGCTCGGGAAGTAGGCCACGTTCAAGTCGATCGAGTTGGTCCACGGCAGGCGACCTGCGGTACCGCGCGGCATGGCCTCGGCCGGACCGTTGACGCCACCGGCTTCGGTGGTGCCGCAACGGAAGAACGAGGAACCGTACGGGTGGACACCGCCGTGATACGGATACAGCACGCCGAGGCAGTTGATCGGACGACCCGACTGCACCAGCACGTTGGCACCGACCGACCACTCATCGTTGAACTGATAGTTGCCGAACACCTTCAGGCTGTGGCGACGATCGTTCGGCAGGTAGCCGTAGGAGTCGACCGCCAGTTCCTTGTAGTCGAAGTCCTGGGTCACGCTGGTATCGGCCTGGCCGATGTCCGACTTGACGCCACCTTCGGTGTTGCCCTTGTTCCATGCCAGCGTGTACGAAGCCTGGAAGAAGAACTTCTCCCAGCCACCATCCCAGAACAGTTCCAGCGACTTGTAGCTGCGCTTGGCTTCCGGCGACAGCAGGTCACCCTGGACGGTGTACTCGGTGAGCGTGCCGTTGTCTTCCAGGTCGGTCAGGAACACCGAATCAGCACCCGGGTTGAACATGCGGCAGTACGGGAAGCCGCTGCTCGGCAGGACCGGGTCGAAGCCATCGGCGATGGCCTGCTCGACGATCGGGTTGTAATCGCAGTTGTCGTCGATGGCCGCCTTCAGCTTGCGGTAGATACCGCGCGCGCCGATGCTCTGGTGCTCGGTGATCTGCTTCTGGAAGCCGAGGATGAACTCGTCCTGGTACATCGGGTCGAGGTTGGTGGCGGCAATCGTCGCCGGGTTCTTCGGCTCGCCGAACTCACCGTTGACGTACTGCAACGCGCCGCGCGGGGTCAGCCCGATCGGTGCGCCGGTCGCCGGATCCACGCCGGTGAAGTTGAAGTTGCGACGGGTGAACAGCGAGGCGCTGGCGCCACGAACGGCCACGCTCGGGGTCAGCGGCAGCGCGTAGCGGCCGGCGTTACCGTACAGCTTCAGCGTGGAGTCGCCGTTGACGTCCCAGGAGAAGCCCAGGCGCGGACCGAACTGGTCCTCGATCTTGACGTAGCTCTGGCCGAAGCCGTTGAGGTTCTCGAACGTATCCCAACGCGCGCCGATGTAGGCGAGGAAGTTGTCGGTGATGTTCCAGTTGTCCTCGACGTAGATCGCGTGCTGCTTGACCTTGACCGTGGAACCCTGGGTCACGATCTGCTCGCGGACGATGTCGAAGTCGTCGGCGGTGTTCGCCACGCCGTCCGGACCGACGCTGGTCGAATAGCGCCACAAGCGGCCGCCTTCGATCGACTGGCCGGCGATGGACTCGTAATCGTCCGCGTCGTAGCCGAAACCGATCTGGTGGTCGCCGATCTGCCAGTCGCCGTCGATACGCCATGCGTCACGCGTGTCGCCCGAGTCGACGCGGTCGATCGAGCCGCCGGTGATGTTGCACGAGCTGGCGTAGACGCCGGTGCGGGCGGTGCGGTAGCCCGGACGCGCGTCGGTGATGACCGGGCAGCCCGTGGCGGGCACATTGAGGTCGCCGCCGTACTGCACGTTGGTGCCGTTGGCCGTGACCAGGTGGCGCGAACGCGAGAACTCGCTGTGGCCATACAGCGCCGACAGCGTGAAGGAGTCGGTCAGGTAGCCGGTGTAGCGGGCGATGTAGTTCTCGCCACCGGTTTCCAGGTACGACGTACCGATCAGCGCACCGCGGTCAAGCGAAGCCAGCGGGTTCAGGTACTGGGCGCTGGTGGTGTCCTGCTCGTCCGAGAACGCGGTGAACTCGACCTTGTTGCTGTCGTTGATGTTCCAGTCCACCTTCAACAACCAGGTCGGACCGTCGATCTTGTCGGTCGAGTTCTGGCGGGAGACGACGCTGTTGTAGATGTCCTGTTCCTGGTTGCTGTACGACAGCAGGCCCCAGGCGAACAGCTTGTCCTTGATCAGCGCGCCGCCAGCCCAGACGCTGGTGTTGTACGAGCCGTCGCTGTCCTTGGAGTTGTCCTGGCGCAGCTTGCCGATGTCGCCCGGAACCAGCGGGTTGGAGTAGTAGGTGTTCTCGACGTCTTCACGCAGGCCTTCCGGCAGCCAGAACACGTTCGCGCCGGCTTCGAACTCGTTGGTACCGCGCTTGGTGACCTGGTTGATCACGCCGCCCAGCGAACGACCGAACTCGGCGCCGTAGCCACCGGTCTTGATCTGCTGCTCTGCCACTGCCTCGAAGGGAATCTTCGAGAAGTTCAGGCCGCGGAACGAGTTGGTGACGTTGAAGCCGTTGACGTAGTACTGGTTCTCGGCGACCGAGGAACCACCGAACGATGCCAGGTTGCCGAAGGCGTTGTCGCCGCGGACGGTACCCGGAGCCAGCAGGGCGACCGAGGTGGCGTCACGCAGCACCGGGATCTTGGCGATCTGGGCGGCGGTCAGGATGGTGGTGGACTCGACCGACGAGACGTCGATCGGGTTCACCGCCTGGGCACCGACCACGACGACGCTGTCGAGGGTGGTGGCCGAGCCGCCGGCAGCCGAGGCGAAGTTGACCGGGGTACCGGTACCAACGTTGACTGCGACGCCTTCGCGGACGGCGGTCGTGCCGTCGGCACGCTGCAGGGTGATGCGGTACTGGCCCGGCGACAGAGCCGGCACGCGATAGGTGCCATCGCCTGTCACGGTGATCTCGCGACGGAAGCCCGTTGCCGGGTTCTCGACGACGACGGTCTCCCCAGCCGTCGCCTGACCGAACACGGCACCAGCGGTGGACTGGGCGTGGACGCCGGAAGAGGCGAAGCACACGCCGAGCGCCACGGTAAGCGCGCTGCGCCGCAAATTGCGGTTCATGGATGAACGTTTAGACACATTTCCCCCAAATTCAGCAAATGGAATTGCCCCGTAGGGCCTGGCGACCATGACTTCAGGCACATGGCCGGGTCAACGGTTAACGCAGCGTTCACCTTCATTAATTCTGCGTTTTGTGACGTACCTCACATTTTTAATGCAACTTTCACGCGAGTTTTACGAAACCGCCATTTTTCGATTGACAAAACGGAACAATCGGCGGCCACGCTCCCCATTCATGGAATGCGTCGTTTGTCTTTGCTTTCTTTGGCGGCATGAAAATTGCCGGCCATGGCGAAGCCGCCCTGCCCGACCGGGATGGGTCGGGGGCGGTCACAGGCTGGGAATGGCGGCTGTCGTCAGCCGCTGACGGCGCGCAGCAGGGCCTGGGTATGGACGCGTTCGGCTGGATAGCCGAAGAGATAGCCCTGGCCGTACGTACAACCGAGCTCGCGCAGGGCCGCGCGTTGGGCTTCGGTCTCGACACCCTCACCGATGGTGTGGATGCCCAGGGTGCCGGCCAGCGCCTGGATCGCGCGGACCACCGCAACGCTCTCGGGCTGGGCGTCGCCGATCAGCCCGGAAACGAAGCTCTGGTCGATCTTCAGGCACTCGATCGGGAACCGGTGCAGGTACGACAGCGCCGAGAAGCCGGTGCCGAAGTCGTCGAGCTGGGCGAGCACGCCGTGGCTGCGCAGGGTACGCAGCATGCGCAGCGCGCGCGGCACGTCGTCGAGCAGGGCGACCTCGGTGATCTCGATGCGCAGGCGGTGCGGGTCGGCGCCGGCCTGGTCGATCATCCGCAGCAGGCGGTCGGCGAAATCGCCGGAACGGAAATGGCGCGGCGACACGTTGACCGAGATGTAGCCCTCGCCGCCACGGGCGAGCTCTTCCATCACCTGGCCGTAGAGGATCCAGTCGACTTCCTCGATCAGGCCGCTGTCCTCGCCCACGCCGATGAACTCGCTCGGCGTCAGCAGGCCGCGGCGCTCATGGCGCCAGCGCAGCAGCGCTTCGTGGCCGATCACGCGGTGGTCGTCCAGGCGCACGATCGGCTGGTAGAAGGCGACGAAGCCGTCGCCGTTGATGGCACGGCGCAGATCGGCCTCGAGGTCGAGGATGCGCACGGCCTCCTCGCGCATCGCCTCGTCGAACACCGCGCAGCGGTCGCGTCCGGCGGCCTTGGCCCGGTACATGGCGGCATCGGCGTCGCGCAGCAGCTCGGCGCCGGTGCGGTAGCGCGGATGCCACAGGGCGATGCCGAGGCTGGCCGACGGGAACACTTCGCGTCCGGCGATCCAGCACGGTTCGCCCAATGCGCGCAGCACGCGCTGGGCCAGTTCCTCGGCGACTTCGGGGCCGTCGATATCCTCGATCAGGATCGCGTACTCGTCGCCGCCCAGGCGCGCGACGGTGTCGTCCTCGCGGACGGCCTCCACGATCCGGCGCCCGGCCTCGACCAGCAGCTCGTCGCCGGCGGAATGGCCGACGCTGTCGTTGACCAGCTTGAAACGGTCCAGGTCGAGGAACAGCACCGCGAACGTGGTCTGCTGCTCGCCGCGTGCCCGCGCGATGGCCTGGGCCAGACGGTCGAGCAGCTGGCTGCGGTTGGGCAGCCCGGTCAGCGCGTCGTGCATCGCCTGGTGGGTCAGCTGCTGCTCCACGCGCAGGCGCTCGCCGATCTGCGCCAGCAGCTCGGTGTTGGCCTGGGCCAGCTCGCGCGTGCGCGAATCGACCCGCTGCTCCAGCTCGGCGTGGGCCGAGACGAGGCGGTCCTGCGCCTGCTTGCGGGCCAGGCCGATGCTGATGTGGTGGGCGACGAAGGTCAGCAGTTCCTGGTCGCGGACGCTGAAGTTGATCGCCGGCGAGTAGCTCTGCACGGTGATCACGCCCACCACCGACTCATTGTGGAACAGCGGCACGCCAAGCCAGCAATGCGCGAGCGAGCCGCGGCTGCGCACCAGCCCCTGCGATTCCAGCGCGGCGATGCGCTTGCGGTCGGCCAGCAGCGCGCGGCCCCGGGCAATCACGTACTCGGTCAGGCCGGAGGCGAGCTTGCGCGCCACGCGGTTGGCGTCGCGTTCGTCGATCGAGTACGGGAACTCGAGACCCTCGCCGTCATCGGAGACCAGCGCGATGTAGAAGTTGCGCGCGTACAGCAGGTCGCTGACTACGTCATGGACCTGGGTGTAGAAGCGCTCCAGCGTTTCGGAGGTGATCGACAGTTCGGCGATGCGGAACAACGCCCGCTGCAGGCGCTCGGCGCGCTGGCGCTCGATGATCTCGGCCTGCAGGTCGCGGTTGCTCAGCTGCAGCGCCTGGGTGCGTTCCTCGACGCGGCGTTCAAGCTCCTCGCGGGCGTGGAAGCGGTCGAGCGCGGTGAGGATGTGCTGGGCGACGAACGACAGCAGTGCCCGCTCCTCTTCGCCGTAGACGTCCGGCCGGTCGTAGCTCTGCACCACGATCGCGCCGCAGATGCGGTCTTCGCGGCGCATCGGCACGCCCAGCCAGTCCTCGCTGTCGGGGCCGTGGCGGGCGTCGCGGGCGACGCCGAGGCGGTCGCGGATCAGTTCCGACGGACCCTGCAGCGGCTCGCCATGGCGCAGCAGCGCCACGGTCACGCTGTTGGGCATGTCGTCGATGGCGATGTCGCGCTCGGGTTCGGCGACGTAGGTGTCGACCTGGTCGGCGAAGTACAGGAAGCGCAGGCTGTCGCGGACATCGTCGTACAGCACGATGTAGAGATTGGCCGCGTACATCAGCCCGGCGACGACGGTGTGGATCCGGCGCAGCATGTCGGCCAGTTCCAGGTCGGAACCGGCCAGGTCGGCGATCTCGAACAGCGCCTGCTGCAGCCGTTCGGACTTCTCCAGCGACTCGGCGCGAGCCAGCGTGCGCAATGCGACCAGGTGCGAGACGACCACGCGCTGGGCCATCCCCAGCCAGATCTCGCGCACTTCGGCCGCAATCGGCCCGGGCAACTGCGCGGCAATCGCCACGCGGACGCCCTCGGCCGTGGTCCAGGCAATCTCGATGCGGTGCGAGTGGTGGCCGACCGGGCTGCGCTGCAGCAGCACCTCGGCGCGACTGGCCAGTGCGCTGGTGGCACCCGGCGAGGCGGACCCTGCGGAAATTCCCGTGTTCGGATCGCGCCAGAGCACGGCGACTTCGGCGCCGGGCGGCAGGGCCTCCTGCAGGGTGTCAGCCAGCGAATCGCGACCGTAGCCGGCATCGACGATTCGAACGGCCTTTGGCCTGCTGCGATTGGACACTGCGGATGGGGCCCCTGGTCGGACGCCGAAGGATAGCGCGCCGCCGGCCATGCGTGGATCAACCCCGTCGCGAACTGCGATCCGTTCATCCGATATGGACCTGGCCCAGCAACTTTCTTTTGTGCCCTGCCGCTTCCCGCCGGCGCCTCCAGCCCGTACGCTGCCGCGCATGAATGCGGGCGAGGATCCGAGCGACGACCTGTTGATGCTGGCCTGGACCGGCGGGGACACGGCTGCGTTCGAAACCCTCTATGCCCGCCACCGCGGCCCGCTGTACCGGTTCCTGCTGCGCCAGCTGCGCGACGGCGCCCTCGCCGACGAGTTCTTCCAGGACGTCTGGCAGCGGGTCATCGCCGCCCGACAGGGCTGGAAGCCCGACGCCGCGTTCAGGACCTGGCTGTTCCGCATCGCCCACAATCGCCTCAACGACCACTGGCGCGGTCTCAAGCACCGCCCGGCGGCTCCGGAGGACGGCGACGAGCGCGCCGCACGCGTGCCCGACCCGACCACCCCGGAGCGGGAACTGTCCGAATTCGAACAACGCCGGCGCCTGCAGCTGGCGATCGCGGCGCTGCCCGAGGAGCAACGCGAGGTGGTGCTGCTGCGCCTGGAGCAGGAACTGAGCCTGGAGGACATCGGCGAGATCACCGGCGTCGGCCGGGAAACCGTCAAATCGCGCCTGCGCTATGCAATGGACAAGCTGCGCGCCGGACTGAGCGATGACGCCGGCGAGCTGAGCGACTGACCCATGAGCCATCCTTTCGACGAACCGCTGACCCCTGAAGAGCGCGCCATGGCCGACCGGCTGGCGCGACTGGGGCCGCGCGACGGTCCCTCGCCGGCGCTCGATGCGAAGATCCTCGCCGCCGCGCACGCGGCAGTGGCACCCCGACGCAACCGCCGCTGGTTGGCGCTGACCGGCGTGCCGGCGACCCTGGTCACCGGTGCCGGCATGGCGGCGGTGCTGGCCCTGGCCGTCGGCGTGGTCTGGCAGCTGCGGCCCTCGGCCCCGGCACCGCGGGCGCCGCGCGATGAAGCTGGCGATTTTGGTTTTGTTACCGCTGAAGTGATCGAGCGGCCCGAGCCGGCAGCCGCCCCAGCGCCACCGCCGCCGGCCGCCGACGCGCCGGCACCCGCGCGCGCCCTGCAGGCGCCGGCGATGGCCAAGCGGGAGGCCGCGCCGGCGCGCGCGGAAGCCGTCGCAGCGAAGGAGGCACCGGCTGCGACAGCGGCGCCGGCACCAGGTCAGGCACCAGAACACTTCCTCGACGAGGCGGTCGATCCGGCAACCCATTCCGTGCCGGAGACCGCGGCGTCTGGCGCGCGCGGCGATTCGATGCCCTACTCCGCGGCGCCGGCGCCGGCTGCGCCCGCCGCCGCCGCGGTATTCGAAGGCGAGCAGCGGCAGCGCGCCGCGGCCTCCGCGATGCAGCGCAAGACCGCGGCAAACGAGGCAGCCAAGCAGGTCGACGAAAATCGCGAACTGCGCTCACAGGCAGCTTCGGTTGTCGCGGCGGACCGCGCAGCGGCCGCCCCGGCGGATGCCATGGCGGCGGAAGACACGGCATCCGGCAGCACGCTCGACCGCATCGAAGTCACCGGCAGCCGCATCAGGATGGCCGACATGCCGGTGCGCGACGACCGCGAACTGGCGCCGGCGCAATGGCTGCAACGCATCCGCGACCGCCGCGACGACGGCGACCTCGATGGCGCCCGCCAGAGCCTGCAGCAGTTCCGCAAGTCGTATCCGCGCGTGCGCCTGCCCGACGACCTGCGCGCGCTCGCCGAACCGACGCGATGACTTCGGCAACACTGGCGGCACCGACCTCCTTCGAACTGGAGGTCAAGCACAGCCGCTTCATAGTCCACGCCGCACCGGTCACGACGCCGCAGGCCGCGCTCGACTTCATTGCACAGGTTGGCGATCCCGCCGCCACGCACAACTGCTGGGCCTACAGGATCGGCAGCGAGTATCGCTTCAACGACGATGGCGAACCGGCAGGCACCGCGGGACGTCCGATCCTGGCCGCCATCGACGGCCAGGGCCTGGACCAGGTCGTGGGTGTCGTCACGCGCTGGTTCGGCGGGATCAAGCTTGGCGCCGGCGGGCTGGTCCGCGCCTATGGCGGCAGCGCGGCCGAGTGCCTGCGGCTGGCGCCCCGGCGGATCCTGGTCGTCCATGTCGTCGTCGAACTCGACTATTCCTTCGACGACACCGGCGCGGTCCACGCCGCCATCGCCGCCCACGCCGCGGAAAAGCTCGACGAGCGCTTCGATGCGAACGGCGCCCAGCTGCGCCTGCGGTTACCCTCGGAGCAACTGTCGCCCTTGAAAGTCAGGCTCCGCGACGCCACTCGTGACCGGGTGCGCTTCGGCGACGAACTCCCTGACATGTGAGTGACCCGATCGCCATGAATGCCCGCGTTGACGCTACCCAAAGCAAGGCCCCCATCGGCAACCTGCGCACGCTGTGGCCGTTCGTGCGCCAGCACCGCGCCCTGTTCGTTGCCTGGCTGGTCTCACTGGCGGCATCGAGCACCGCGACGCTGACCTTCCCCAAGGCCTTCGGCACGATGATCGACCAGGCCTTCACCCAGGGCGGCGGCGCCATCGATCGCGCCTTCCTGCTGCTGTTCGCCGTCGCTGTCGCGCTGGCGCTGGCCACGGCCGCGCGCTTCTACTTCGTGTCGCTGCTGGGCGAACGCGTCGTCGCCGACCTGCGCCAGCGACTGTTCGCCCACCTGATCGGCCTCGATGCCGGCTTCCACGACCGCAACCGCAGCGGCGAACTGGTGTCGCGCCTGACCGCCGACGCCGAACTTCTGCGCAGCGTCGTCGGCTCGAGCATGTCGGTGGCATTGCGTAGCTCGGTGACCGTGCTGGGCAGCATCGCCATGCTGTTCGTCACCAGCCCGCGCCTGGCGGCGTTCGCGCTGGTCGGCATCCCGCTGGCCGTATTGCCGATCGTGGTCGGCGGCCGTCGCCTGAAGAAGATTTCGCGCACCAGCCAGGACCGCATCGCCGACGCCAATGCGCTGGCCAACGAAACCCTCGGCGCGGTCCGCACGGTGCAGGCACACGCACGCGAACCCTACGAACAGGGACGCTTCGGTGTCGCAGTGAAAACCTCCGTCGACACCGCCCGGCGCCGCATCCAGGCCCAGGCCTGGGTCACCGCGATCGCAATCATGCTGGTGTTCGGTGCGATCACGCTGGTGCTCTGGTCGGGCGCGCACGACGTGCTGGCCGGTCGCATGAGCGCCGGTACGCTCGGACAGTTCGTGCTGTATGCCCTGCTCTGCGGCGGCTCCGTCGGCGCCCTGGCCGAAGTGTGGAACGAGCTGCAGCGTGCCGCCGGCGGCATGGGCCGCATCAGCGAACTGCTGGTCGAGGAGACCGCGGTCGCCTCGGCGTCGCAACCGACCGCATTGCCGGTGCCGCTGCAAGGCAGCATCGACTTCGACGATGTCACTTTCCATTACCCGCAACGCCCCAACACGGCGGCGCTCGAGGGCTTCAGCCTGCGCGTGCGCCCGGGCGAGACCGTGGCCCTGGTCGGGCCTTCGGGCGCTGGCAAGAGCACCGTGTTCTCGATGCTGCTGCGCTTCCACGACCCGCAATCGGGCCGCGTCAGCATCGATGGCATCGACATCCGCCAGCTGGCCTTGCCGGACCTGCGCGAGGCCATCGCACTGGTGCCGCAGCAGCCGACGATCTTCGCCAGCAGCGCGCGCGAGAACATCCGCTACGGCCGCCTCGATGCCGACGACGCGCAGGTGGAACACGCGGTCGCCGCGGCGCACGCCTCGGACTTCGTCGCCGCCATGCCCAACGGCCTCAACACCGAACTGGGCGAACGCGGCGCGCGCCTGTCGGGCGGCCAGCAGCAGCGCATCGCCATCGCCCGCGCACTGCTCAAGGACGCCCCGATCCTGCTGCTCGACGAGGCCACCAGCGCACTCGACGCGCAGAGCGAACGTGCGGTGCAGAAGGCACTGGAAACGCTGATGGAAGGGCGCACGACGCTGGTCATCGCGCACCGCCTGGCGACGGTGCTGAAAGCCGATCGCATCGTCGTGATGGACCACGGCCGCATCGTCGCCGAAGGCACGCACGCGCAGCTGCTGGAACAGGACGGCCTGTACGCGGAGCTGGCCAGGCTGCAGTTCCTGGACTGAGCCCCGCTTTGCCCGGACGACGCGCTGGCGTCGTCACGTTTGAGACGATTCTTATTCGTTTCCCGATGGCACGGATGCACCCTGACCTCGGTCTCGAACCGCGCGGAGGTGCTCATGAAGTTCACTTCGAACGCCATCGAACCGGCGACCGGCATCGTCAAGGGCATTGCCACGGGCATTGCGATGCCGCGCCGCACAGCGAGAACCGCGGCGGACTATTCGCACGTCAGCTCACTTGAGATCGCGCGGGCGCTGGTCCGGCAGGGGATGCTGTTCGAGATCACCCTGTTCCCCGAGGAGTTCGGCGGTACGCGTGAGGCGTACAACCTCATCTACGTGCCGCCGGGCATCCCGGAAATGATGGACCTGGTGATCGAAACCCTGCTTTCCCTGCGCAACGACGGCCTCGTCGACCAGCTCAGCATGGACGTCGACTACAAGGGCAAGAGTTTCGTCCCCGGCAGCATCAGCGTACGAGCGACGCACAACAGCAAGAGCCGCAGCTTCGAACCGCGAATCGGAATTTGGTAGTGTTTTGCAGCGCACTTTCGCGCGCGCGAAAACCAGGGACTGAATGACGACGACCGACTGTCCGTTCTGCGCCATCGCCGCCTACCAGGCACCGGCCAGCATCGTCTTCGAGGACGAGCTGACGATGGCCTTCATTGGTCTTCGCCAGTTCCATGCCGGCCATACGCTGGTGATTCCGCGCCGACACCTGAATGATGTCCGCGAGCTCGACCCGGCCACTGGTGCGGCATTGATGGCCACGGTGTCACTGGTGACGCGCGCGGTCGGCGAGACATTCCCTAACAAGGGACTGAGCCTGTGGCACTCCATCGGCGAAGCCGCTTTCCAGGAGGTCGCGCACATGCATATCCATATCCATCCGCGCATGCCCGACGACGATTTCCTGCGCGTCTACCCGACGGCGCCGGCAACGCCCGACCGCGCCGCGCTCGATGCCCATGCAGACTTGCTGCGTGCGCAGCTGCAACGCATCCGAGGCGAACGCTAGGTATCAGCCTGTCGGCCAGGCACGCGTGATCAGCGGCGCGAAGTCGAAATCGCGCGGCAAGGTTCCCAGTGCATTGCCATGGTCACCGCCGATGCGGCTGCAGCAGAACGGCTCCGCCATGGGGCTGCCATCGCGCAGCAGCAGGCTGGCCTGCAGGGCCAATGCCAGCGCTTCGACCCAGCGCCGTGCCTCGACCTCCGGCACTTCGGCCTCGCCGACCAGGACCGGACGCAGCTCCTTCAACTCGGCGTCGAAGTCCGGATCCAGGTGCGCGGCCGCCTCGAGCTCGGCCAGCAGGGCCTGTCCGGTCTGCGGCTCGCGCTGCAGCGCGCGCATCACGTCCAGGCACTGGATGTTGCCGCTGCCTTCCCAGATCGAGTTGAGCGGTGCCTGCCGGTACAGGCGCGGCATGATCGATTCCTCGACGTAACCGGCACCGCCCAGGCACTCCTGGGCCTCGTTGACGAAAGCCGGCGCGCGCTTGCAGATCCAGTACTTGCCGATAGCGGTGGCGATGCGCGCGAACGCGGCCTCCTTCGGGTCGTGCGCGGAGCGGTCGACCGCGCGGGCGACCCGCATCGACAGCGTGATCGCCGCCTCGGCCTCGATGGCCAGGTCGGCGAGCACGTTGCGCATCAGCGCATGCTCGACCAGGCGCTTGCCGAAGGTGCGACGGTGGTGGGTGTGATGCATCGCCTGCGCCAGCGCCATGCGCATTTCCGCGGCAGCGCCGAGCATGCAGTCCAGGCGCGTCAGCATCACCATCTCGATGATGGTCGCCACGCCGCGCCCCTCGTCACCGATCCGCCAGGCCCAGGCGTCGGCGAACTCCACTTCAGATGACGCGTTGGACCAGTCGCCGAGCTTGTCCTTGAGCCGCATCAGGCGGAATGCGTTCTTGCGACCGTCCGGGCGCCATCGCGGCAACAGGAAACAACTCAACCCGGCCGGCGCCTGCGCCAGCACGAGGAAACCGTCTGACATCGGCGCCGAGAAGAACCACTTGTGCCCGACCAGCAGGTACTCGCCTTCCGCGGCCAGCGGCGTGGCACTGGTGGTGTTTGCGCGGACATCGCTGCCGCCCTGCTTCTCGGTCATGCCCATGCCCAGCGTCACCCCGAGCTTGTGCTCGATGCCGACATCGCGCGGGTCGTAGTAGGGAGAAGCCGCCTTGCCGGCCCACTCGTGCAATGCCGGCGCATGCCGCAGCACCGGAATGGCGGCATGGGTCATGGTCAGCGGGCAACTGCTGCCCGGTTCGACCTGGTGGTGCAGGTAGCTCAGCGCGGCGCGGGCGACATGCGCGCCGGGACGCGGTTGCGACCACGACAGCCCGGCGACACCGTGCTCGATCCCGGCCTGCATGATGCGGTGGTAGTTGGGATGGAACTCGACCAGGTCGATGCGCTGGCCGAAGCGATCGTGCGTGCGCAGGCGCGGGCGGTCGCGATGGGCATCGAAGCTGAGCCGGTACAACTCATCGCCGGCCAGAGCGCCGTAGGTCGCCAGCGTATCGGTGAAATCGCCGCCGCCCTCGCGCACCACCGCCTCGCACAGCGCGCTGTCGTCACGCCACAGGTCGCGCGGTCCGAATTCCGGCGGCTGGTTCTCGACAACATGCGTGGCATACGGCGGCAGCGGGGGCATCTTCGACTCCGGCGCGGGCATGGGGGGATTCTAGGCCCCATGATCCCCGGCCCGGCGGACGCCATCCCTCGGCAGTCAGACGCCCATAAAAAAAGGCCCCGCAATGCGGGGCCTTCCAAGCCGATATTGCCGGGCTTGCGTCAGATCACGCCACCGGCGTGATGTTCGACGCTTGCGCGCCCTTCGGACCCTGCGTCAGCTCGTAGCTGACGCGCTGGCCTTCCTGCAGGCTGCGGAAGCCCTTGGCGTTGATCGCAGAGAAATGCGCGAACACATCTGCGCTGCCGTCCTCGGGCGAAATGAACCCGAAGCCCTTGGCGTCGTTGAACCATTTCACGGTGCCGTACTGCATGTCCTTATCAACCTCATGCTGGATGCGTTGTCGCGCAGGGTCCGACAGCCGGGCCCACGCGCCGGTCGAGTATGCAAACTGAACGCCGGCTTGACAATCACCCCCGCCCAGAACGATCGAGCAGGGCCGCCAGCAGCGCCGGCAAACCGGCCGAGGCGACGGCTACATTGTCGAGCACGTCCTGCAGGGTGATGACCTCGTCCGGGTCCGGACCGGCCCCCGCCGCCCAGTTGGCGACAATGGCCAAACAGGCGTAATCCAGGCCCAATTCGCGCGCCAGGCCGGCCTCGGGCATGCCCGTCATGCCGACCAGGTCGCAGCCGTCCCGGCGCATCCGCGCGATCTCGGCACGGGTTTCCAGGCGCGGCCCCTGGGTCGCCCCGTAGCAACCCTCGGCGACCAGATCGACGCCCGCCTTGGCCGCCGCGGCGATCACGTCCTGCCGCAGCGCGCGCGTGTACGGCTCACCGAAGTCGACATGCAGGACCTCGGAGCCTTCTTCTTCACAAATCGTTGACACCCGTCCCCAGGTGTAATCGATCAACTGGTCCGGACACGCCAGCACGCACGGCCCGAACCGATCGCCGATGCCGCCGACGGTATTGAGCGCGAGCACCCGCTGCGCGCCGAGCGACTGCAGCGCGGCGAGATTGGCGCGGTAGTTGATCTTGTGCGGCGGCAGCGAATGGCCTTCGCCATGGCGGGCGAGGAAGGCCACGCGATGTCCGTCGAGCGTGCCGAGCCGGATCGGCCCGGACGGTGCGCCGAAGCGCGTCGACGGCTGCAGCGTTTCCACATCTTTCAGCGCGGCCAGCTTGTACAGGCCCGTGCCGCCGATGACGGCCAGTGCGATCCCACTCATCAGCTTTCCTTCAATGCGTAGATCGCCGGCAGGTTGCGGCCCTGCTCGTGGTAGTCCATGCCATAGCCGAAGACGTAACGGTCCGGCACTTCGACGCCGACATAGTCGGCATGCAGGCCCGGCACGCAGCGATCGTGCACCTTCACCGCCAGCGCGGCGATGCGCACGTCGCTGGCGCCCTGCTCCAGGCACCAGGCGCGGATCGCGGCCAGCGTGTGGCCCTCGTCGAGGATGTCGTCGGCCAGCAACACGCGGCGGCCCCGCAGCGGCGTCGCCGGACGATGCTTCCAGGTCAGCTCGCCGCCGGAGGTGGCGCCGCGATAGCGCGTGGCATGCAGGTAGTCGAACTCCAGGTCGAGCCCGAGCGCGCCGACTTCCATCGCCAGCTGCGCGGCGAACGGCAGGCCGCCGTGCATGATCGTCAGGTACACCGGCACATCGTCGTCGCCGTAGTCGGCGCGGATCGGCGCGGCCATGTCCCGGATCGCCTGTTCGAGCGTGGCCCGATCGATCAGCATGTCGGAATTGGCCAGTGCGGCGGCCAGGTCGTTGCTCTTGGCAGCAGTCGTGCTCATCAGGCCAGGCCCTCCAGGCGGCTGCGCGCGGAACCGTAGCGGCTGTCGGCCAACAGGCCGTCCCAGCCCATCGCCCCGCGGCCAATCAGGCCGGTCAGCGCCATCGTGTTGAGCGTGCGCCCCTTCACCGCTTCCAGCGATTCCTCGACCAGTTGCGGGTGGCACACCAGCACCACGTCGCAACCGGCATCGTAGTGGGCGTCGATGCGCGCCTTGACGCCGCCCACCGAGAACGCCGCCTTCATGCCGATGTCGTCGCTGAAGACGACGCCGCGAAAGCCCATCTCGCTGCGCAGGACATCGTTGATCCAGAACTTCGAATAGCCCGCCGGCTCCGGCGCAACGGCCGGGTACTTCACGTGCGCCATCATCACCGCGTCGGCCTTGGCCTCGATGCCGGCGACGAAGGGAACCAGGTCGGTGGCGCGCAATTCGTCGAGCGGACGCGGGTCGACCGCATCGTCGAAATGGGTATCTGCCTGCACCGAGCCGTGTCCCGGGAAATGCTTGAGCGTGGCGGCCATGCCGGCAGCGTGCATGCCGCGCACGTAGGCGCGGGTGAATTCGGCGACCACGGCCGGATCCTCGGAGAACGCGCGGTTGCCGATCGCCAGGTTGCCGCGGCCGAGGTCGACCACCGGCGCGAAGCTCAGGTCGACACCGCTGGCCTGCACTTCGGTCGCCATCAACCAGGCGTGTTCCTCGGCCAGTTTCAGTGCCGCCTCGCGGTCTTCGGCGTAGAGCTTGCCGAAACCCTGCAACGGCGGCAGTGCGCTGTAGCCTTCGCGGAAGCGCTGCACGCGGCCGCCTTCCTGATCGACGCAGATCAATTGCGGACGCGTGGCCGCGGCGCGGATCGCCGCCGACAGCTCGGCGACCTGGTCACGCGAAGCGAAGTTGCGGGTAAACAGGATCACGCCGGCGCAAGCGTCGTGCTGCAGCCAGTCGCGCTCCTGCGCGGTAAGTTCGGTGCCGGCGACGCCGATCACGAGCATGCGGAAAACTCCAGGCAGTGGGGGCCACGCCAGGGGCGCGGCCCCGCATTGTCGCGCAGATGGCCGGCCGCGGCAGCCCCGCGAACTGGCTGATTCAGCTGTGAACGGTCAGGCGATCAGACGGCGCAGCCGTCCGGTCCGCAGGCGGCGTCCTTCTTGCTCGCGTCGGACGCGGCCACGGCCGGCACGATGCCGATCTTGGCAAAGGCCTCGCGGAACACGTCCGGCGTCTGCGCGCCCTGCACCGCCAGGCGGCCATCGAGGACGAACGTCGGCACGGCCTGGATTCCCAGCGCGCGTGCCTGGCCCAGCTGGGCACGCACTTCGGCCAGGCCCTCGTCGGAGTCGAGCATCGCGCGCACGCGTTGCTCCGACAGGCCACCCGCGGCGCCGGCATCGACCAGCGTCTGCGTGTCGGCCAGGTTGCGGCCTTCGGCGAAATGGGCGCGGAACAGCGCCTCGCCGACCTTGTCGGCGTCGCCCTCCTGTCCTGCCAACCAGGCCAGTCGATGCGCCTTGAGCGTGTTGACCCGCACCTGGCCGCGGTCGAAGTCGAACGGCAGGCCTTCGGCGCGACCGGCCGCCTGGGTCTGCGCGAGGATCTGCTCGGTACGCTGTGCGCCACCGAACTTGCGCTCGTAGGCTTCACGCAGCGGGACCGGGGTCTCGTCGGACTCGGGGTCGAGCTGGAATGCGTGCCAGTGGATATCGGCGTTCTGCCCGGCTTCGCCCAGTTGCGCCAGCGCCGTGCGCAGGCGTTGCTTGCCGATCCAGCACCAGGGGCAGACCACGTCGGACCAGATATCGATGCGCAGGGGTTTGTTGTTCATGGTGCCAACATGGGGACTCAGTGGGTCGATGCAACCGCGCCGGAACGCTCGCTCTCGTTCCACTGCGAATAAGGCCGCGTGGCGAGAGCGAGGTTGTAATAGCGCACCGCTTCGGTGACTTCCGCGCCGATCCATTCCGGCCGGGCAAACGCCTCGTCAGCCGATGACAGCTCGATCTCTGCCACCACCAGCCCGGCGTTCTCGCCGAGGAACTCGTCGACCTCCCACAGGTGGCCTTCGTGCTCGACGTAGTGGCGACGCTTGTCGACCAGGCCACCGACGCACAGCGCCAGCAGGCCGCGCGCATCCTCGACCGGAATTGGGTAGTCGAACTCCTGGCGGGTGTGGCCCAGTTCGCGCGACTTGAGGTTGAGGAAGGCCTCTTTGCCGGCGATGCGCACACGCACCGAAGCCTTCATCGCGCCGCTGTCCATCGCGGCCTGGTCGTTGATGTAACCCTGCGCCATCGGCACGACTTCGCGCGCGGCCGCACGCCAGCCGTCACCGGTGACCAGGAACTTGCGTTCGATTTCGATACCCATGGAAGTCTCCGTACGTCCTGATCAGCCCGGCTCGAACATCGCGATCGATTCCACGTGCGCGGTGTGCGGGAACATGTCCATCACGCCCGCCGCGCGCAGTTTCCAGCCGCGCTCGTTGACCAGGTAGCCGGCGTCGCGCGCCAGCGAAGCCGGATGGCAGCTGACGTAGACGATGCGCCCGAACTGTTTCAGCGGAAGCTGCGCCAGCACCACGTCCGCACCCGAGCGCGGCGGGTCGAGCAGCAGCTTGTCGAAGCCCTGCTTCATCCACGACTCGCCGCTGAGGTCCTTGGCCAGGTCGGCGGCATGGAAGTCGGCGTTGGCGATGCCGTTGTGCGCGGCGTTCTCGCGCGCGCGGCGCACCAGGCCCGCCTCGCCTTCCACGCCGACCACTTCGCGCACCTGGCGCGCCAGCGGCAGGGTGAAGTTGCCCAGGCCGGCGAACAGGTCGAGCACGCGGTCGCCCGGCTGCGGCTGCAGCAGGTCGATCGCATGCTGGATCATCTTGCCGTTGAGGCCGGCGTTGACCTGGATGAAGTCGAGCGGTCGGAACAGGAATTCGAGATTCCACTGTTCCAGGCTGAAGGCGAGTTTCGGTTCGGCCGGCCACAGTGCATGCACGCTGTCGACGCCGGCCGGTTGCAGGAAGATCGCGAAACCGTGCGCCTTGCCGAAGGCGACGAGGGCGTCCTTGTCGGTATCAGTCAGCGGCACCAGGTGGCGGATCGTCAATGCGATGCCGCTGAACTCCGGCGTCGGATCGCCGGCAATGAACTCGATCTGCGGAATCTCGCGGCGTGCCTGCAGGCCGTCGACCAGCGCGGCGAGCGCGCCGATGCTTTCGCCGATCTGCGGGATCACCGTGTGGCATTCGCGCAGGTCGGCGACGAAACGCGGATCGGTTTCGCGGAAGCCGACCAGGGTCTTGTCCTTCTTCTCGACGCGGCGCACCGAGAACCGGCCCTTGCGGCGGTAGCCCCAGGACGCGTCAGTCAATGGCGCGAGAATGCGCTCGGGCGTGACGTGGCCGATGCGCTCGAAGTTCTCCATCAGCACGTTCTGCTTGGCGAGGATCTGCTTGTCCTCGGCGTAGTGCTGCAGGGCGCAGCCGCTGCAGGTGCCGAAATGCGGGCAGCGCGGTTCGACGCGCTCGGGGGCGGCCTCCAGCACGTCGACGGTGCGGGCTTCATCGAAACTGCGGTGGCGGCCGGTCTGCGAGGCCATGACGCGCTCGCCCGGCAACGCACCGGCGACGAACACGGCCTTGCCATCGGGCCGGCGGGCTACGCCGCGGCCGTCGTGGGTGAGTCCGGTGATTTGTACTTCGAAGGGGGTCTGATCTATGCGGGCCACAGCGGCTGGCGTGAAACTGGGGGCCGGCTATTGTCGCAGATAGCGCCGCCCTGCCCCTCTCCCTGGCTGCTGCGCAGCCTGTCCCTCTCCCACAAGGGGAGAGGGCTACCTCTCCCCTTGCGGGAGAAGGTGCCCGAAGGGCGGAAGAGGGGCGCTTTTGCTTCTTTTGCTTCTTACTTCTGCTTCCAGCCGCCGCCCGCGTCCTGCACCCACCAACCCGAGCGTGCGCTGTCCATCCACTGGCGCGCGAACACGGCGCGGATCTGCTGCTCCCATTCGGGATGGTTGTTGGCCACCGCGATCTCGCGGTAGACGGCCTTGGCGTCACGGCCCTGCTCGGCGACCGCCTGGTTCACGCCCACGCGCTCGGGCAGCGGGATCTTGGACGCGTCACGGACACTGATCGTGCCGTCATTGGCGAAGCCCAGCGCGCCCGAATCGAAATGCGCGCGCAGCTGGCTGTCGAAGCGCGAGGCCATGCGCGACTGGATCGCCTGGATCGCCGGCGTCTTGATGTTGATGTCCGGCTGGTCCTGCGCCTGGGCCGTTCCGATGCCGACGATCGACAGCCAGTCGATGCGCAGCGCCAGCGAATCGGACCGGTGCGGAGCCAGCGATGCGCTCTGCCCGCCGGGCTTGTCCTGCGGCTTGGGCTGCGGCTGCTGGGCTTCGTCGCCGATGACCTTCTCGACGAATTCCTTGGCCGCTTCCTTGGCTTCGGCAGCCGGGAAGTAGACGTTGATCGTGACGCAGGCAGTCAGCATCACGGCGGCGACCGGTACCCCCATCCAACGGCGCATGTCTTTTCTCCTTTTGAGCGTGGGCTAACCTTACTCGAAGACCGGTTTGACGTCGCCGCTGCTGGCCGCGACCAGGCGCTCGAGCAACGTCGGCCAATCGACGCGACGGTTGAAACCGACCACGCTCAGGCGCGGCAGGCCGGAACCTTCGACGATAATAAATCCCGGGCCGGCTGAACCCAGCCCTTCCATTTCGCAGACCTCGTCGACCAGCCGACAGGCGATGCCGATCTGGCGATAGCCGAAGTCGTCGAAGAACCCGATCAGCTGCGCCTGCAGGCCACTGACGAACGAGGCATCACTGACGCTCGACAGGTCCTGCACGGCGCGCTGGCTGACGCGCTGTCGCACGCCGGCGGCCTTGGCGGCAGCGGCATCGGTTTGCAGGTAGGACGTGAATGCCACGGGTTGCCAGTCGACCAGGCGCAGGTCGGCGATGCGGCCGTCGAGCTTGCCGGTGATCTCGCCGAAACCCAGTACGCCGGTCAGCGATTCCAGGTCGATGTCTTCGAAGGCGATGTCCGACGACAACGTTGGTGCGACGCCGAATGGACGCTCCATCGCAAGCGACGACACCTGCACGGTGCCGCCGAACAATTGCATCGCCAGCCCGCCCTCGAAATCCAGGCGATCGTCGGCGTAGCGCGCCTCGGGGATGTGGCCGGTGAGCTGGCCGGTAAAGGCCGGCCAGCCCAGTGCCGTGGAAAGCTGGGCGACATCGAGCTGCTCCAGTTCCAGGCCGAAGCGTATTTCCAGGCCCTTGTCCGCCGCCGGCGGCTTGATCTGGAAGTGATCGAAGCCGGCGCGTCCGCCCAGCAACGGCATCGACACCGGCTGGGTCAGCTGCAGTACGCCGTCGCTGCTGCGCAACGGCAGGCGTGCCGCGCCGAATGCCAGGCCATGCAGCGCGCCTCCGCTCCAATGCAGCTCACTTTCCCGCGTTGCACTGGAGGAATAGCGCACATCGCCTTCCAGTCCGTCGAAGCGGAAGCGTCCGCGCGGGTCATCGACGACCACTGATTCGAGATTGAAATCGGCCTCGCGCAGTTCGCCGCGTTCGATCCGCACGCGACCGTCGGCGGCACCGCCGAGTTGCAGCTCACCCAGTCCGGCCATGCCGAGGAAACCGGTGAGGTAGCCGTCGCGCAACGGCGCCAGGTTGCCGCTGTGCGCACGCAGGTCGAGCGTGCGCAATTGCATCTGCGGATCGAGTGCCGCGCGGGCATCGATGCGCAGGACGCCCCGATCATTCCAGGCCAGCCTCGGCAGCTCCCAGCCGCCGCCTTCGTGCTGTTCGGCCTGCACCGCCAGGTCGACATGGCGCTGCTGCAGCGCCAGGTAGGCATTGCCGAACAGCATCTCGCCGCCGTGCAGCTGGCCTTCGATGCCAACGCGCGTGGTCGCGGCGAGCTCGCCGTCGATATCGAGCTGGGCGCCGATGTTCTCGCCGGCAACGGTGCCGTCGGCCGTGTCGAAGGCAACGCCCTGCAGGTTCAGCGGACCGCTGACACGCAGCGGTGCCTTCGCCGGCGCGAGCACGTCGAGCCGGCCCGTGGCGGTGCCGGCCTTGAGCCGGCCCTGCGGCCAGGCCTGTGCCAGCAACGCCTGCGCCCAGGCCACGGGCACGCGGGTCAGGTCGATCCGGGTCAGGTCGGGCGTGGCGGCAAGGCGCTGCATCGCGAGCGTTCCGCCGCCCTGGCTGAGGCGACCGTCGATGCGCGCCGGGTCGAGGTCCAATGCCAGGCGCAAAGGCCGGCTGTTCCCGCTGCGGACGTCGCCTTCGCAACGCCAGCGGTCGCGATCGCGCGACAACGGGCAGCGCCAGGTGACGTTGCTGTAGCTGTAGCCAAGATCCGGTGCTTCGACCCGTCCCGCCCGCAATTCCAGCGCGCCCTTCGGCGAGCCGGCCGGCCATTCCAGGCGGACCTGCACGTCGCTCATCGTCGCCACCGCCAGCGTCACCCGGGCGATGCGCGCCTGCGCCGTGCGCGCGTGCGCCACGCCCGCGGCCAGCAAGGGCACGGACAGCAGGCAAACCAGCAGCAGGCGTAATATCGCTCGCGACATCCGCGCAGCATACCTACAGGACGCGAACCGGCGATGACGCCGCACCAGCAACCCCCTCGGACCGCACCGCCTCGCGCCGCCCCTCCGCGCGTATTGCTGGTCGAGGATGATCCGATCAGCCGCAGCTTCCTCGCTGCCGCCCTGGCCGCCGTCCCGGCCGAGGTCGATGCCGCCGACAGCGTTTCCGCCGCGGTGGCACTGGCGTCCTCGCAGGGCTACGCACTGTGGATGATCGATGCCCGCCTGCCCGACGGCAGTGGCAGCGAACTGCTGGCACGACTGCGCGACAAGCACCCGCACACGCCGGCGCTGGCGCATACCGCCGCGCACGAGTCGACCATTCTCGATGCATTGCTCGCGGCCGGGTTCGGCGAAGTGCTGGTCAAGCCGATGCCGGCGGCAACGGTGCAGGCGGCCGTGCGTCGGTTGCTGGGCTTGCCAGCAGGATCGGCGCGCACCGATGCGGTTGCCGATGGTGGCCCATTGCCGCTGTGGGATTACGAGGCGGCCGCGCGCGCCCTCAACGGCAACCGCACCCATGTCGACACGCTGCGCGGGTTGTTCGCGCAGGAGCTGCCCAAGTCACTGCAGGCGATCACCGAGGCTGGTGCACGTGGCGACAGCGATGCCATGCGCGCCGACCTGCATCGGCTGCGCGCCAGTTGCGGATTCGTCGGCGCATTGCGCCTTGGCTCGGCGGTGGAAGCGCTGCATCGGGAACCTGCATCGCCCGGATTGCGGGAAGCCTTCGTCCAGGCCGCTCGCGAAACCATGGACTCGTTGCAGGTGTAGGAGCGAGCTTGCTCGCGATGCCGCAGCATCAAGCCCGTTCGCGAGCAAGCTCGCTCCTACGACGAGCCTGCCGGATCCGGTGATTCGCGCTTTGCAGTGACGCGCCCGAGTTCGGCCAGCATCTCCCAGGACTTCAGTCCGCGCGATCCCAGGTAATGGGACAGCACGCCCCGCATCGCCCGTCGCAGGCCCTGCTGGTCTTCCGGATCGGGCACGCTGTCGTCGGCCAGCGCCAGCAGCGCGCGGCCGGTGGCGGCCGTGCTGCGATCGCCATGACCGCGATCGCTGAGCAGCCGTCGCGGTCCGTACTCCGGATCCAGCCGGTAGCGCGCGGCGGGGTCGATTGGCGCGCCGTCGCCGTCGTGGTGCCAGTCGAATCCGAAGCCGAGCGCGTCGAGCAGATCGCGTTCGTACCGGCGTAGCGTCCAGCCCAGTGCGTCGCCCGCGCCGATGCGCGCGCGAGCCAGGGCGTAGGCGTCGTAGAGATCCGGCGCAGGATCCTGGCGCGGTGCCAGGCGCAAAGTCAGTTCGTTGAGATAGAAGCCGGCGAGCATCGCCTCGCCGCCCAGTCGCGGCGCGACGTCAGTGGCCTCTGCCGAAACCAGGCGCGCCAGTTCGCCGACCTGCACCGCGTCGAAGCGGATCGACTGCAGCGGCTGCAACGCCGCGCGCAGCACCTGCCGCTTGGGGCCCTGCACGCCACGCGCCACCAGGCCCATGCGGCCGTGATTGGCGCTGAGCACTTCGACCAGCAGGCTGGTTTCGCGCCACGGTCGCGCGTGCAGGACGAACGCGGGTTCGTTACTCAGGCGCACTAATCGTGATAGCCGAACGCCCGCAGCGCCGCTTCGTCGTCGGACCAGCCTTCGCGCACGCGAACCCAGGTTTCCAGGAACACCTTGCTGCCGAACAGACGCTCCATCTGCTGGCGCGACCGCGAACCGATCTCGCGCAGGCGCTCGCCGCCCTTGCCGATCACGATCGCCTTCTGGCCATCGCGCTCGACCCAGATCACCGCGCCGATGCGCAGCAGGTTGCCGTCGACCTCGAACTTCTCGATCTCGACCGTCGTCGCATACGGCAGTTCTTCGCCGAGCTGGCGCATCAGCTGTTCGCGCACCATTTCGCCGGCGAGGAAGCGCTGGCTCTTGTCGGTGATCTCGTCCTCGCCGTACGGCGCTTCCTGTTCCGGCAGCTGCGCGAGGATGGTCTTGACCAGTGCTTCCAGGCCGCTGCGCTTGAGTGCCGAGATCGGGTGCACGCCGGCGAAATCGCGGCCTTCGTTGACCTTGGCCAGGTAGGGCAACAGCGTGGTCTTGTCCTTGAGGCGGTCGACCTGGTTCACCACCAGCACCACCGGAACGCCGGCGTTCTTCAGGGCGTCGTACGCCAGCGCGTCGTCGTCCTCCCACTGACCGGCGCGCACCACCAGCAGGGCGGTATCGACGCCTTCGAGGGCGCCGCGCGCGGCGCGGTTCATCCAGCGGTTCATCGCGCGCTTCTGTTCGCGATGGATGCCGGGGGTGTCGACCAGCAGCAGCTGGCCTTCCGGGAAGGTGGCGATGCCGAGCAGCTGGTGGCGGGTGGTCTGGGGGCGGCTGGAGGTGATGCTGACCTTGGCGCCGACCAGCGCGTTGACCAGGGTGGATTTGCCGACGTTGGGACGGCCGATGACGGCGACGTGGCCGGCGCGATGCGTGGGGGTGTTCATTGGGGAGATTGTCGGCTTGCGGCGGGTTCAGGGCAAACGATTGCTGTCGCGTGGCCCCCGGGTTTTCGCCTGCGGTACGGCGACGAACCCGCTCAGTCGTCGATCTTCAGGCGTTCCAGCGCGACTTCCGCCGCGATCTGCTCGGCGGCGCGGCGGGATCCGGCCTCACCCTGGGTGGTCAAGGGCGGCTGGACGAGGGTGCAGGTGACCACGAATGACTTGGCGTGGTCCTCCCCGCTCTCGCTGAGCAGGGCGTACACCGGCAACGGCTTCTGCCGCCCCTGCAGCCATTCCTGCAGGCGCGTCTTGGCGTCCTTGCCGACCTTGTGCGGTGGCGGCAGGGCGGCGATGGCCGCCTCGAACCACGGCAGGACCGCGGCGCGGCAGGTCTGGAAGTCGGAATCGAGGTAGATCGCGCCGATCACCGCTTCCAGGGCGTCGGCCAGGATCGAGTCGCGGCGATGGCCGCCGGACTTCATTTCACCGGGGCCCAGGGTCAGGCGGGCGCCGAGTTCCAGTTCGCGGGCGATCGGCGCCAGGGCCGACTCGCGCACCAGCTCGGCGCGGGCGCGGGTCAGCGCGCCTTCGTCGGCGCGCGGCCAATGCGTGTACAGCGCTTCGGCGACGATCAGGTTGACCAGCGCATCGCCGAGGAATTCCAGCCGCTCGTTATGCGGCGCACCGGCGCTGCGGTGGGTCAGGGCCTGGTCGAGCAGGCCCTGGGTGTTGAAGCGGTAGCCGATCCGGTCATTCATCCAGCGCGGTGCGGCTGAGCAGCTGATCGGCCGTGAAATGGCCGACGACGTCGATGTTGGCGATCAGCGGGCGACGCACTTCGTAGTCGACCGTCATCGTGTAACCGGCGTCCTTGCGGGCGATCTTGACGTTTTCCGGCTTCACGTTCTCGGCGTAGCTGATGTACAGGCGGCGGAAGAACAGGTCCTTGATCGAGGACGGGTCCTTCTGGGCGATGCCCGCCTCCTTCGACAGCTCCTTGAGTGCTTCCTTCACGGCGAAGTACTCCGAGTACATCGGAACGAGCTTCATGCCCATGTAGATGAACACGCCGGCCACCGCCAGCACGATGACGAACCCGATCAGGGTCATGCCGCTCTGCGTACGCTTCATTTGAACGATCCCCAGGTTTTGGTGTTGTCACCCCGGGTCGTCGCAGTCCCCTTCGACGGCCCGGGCGGTGTTGCCAGCGCAGTATTGCGCGACAAGTATTACTTGATCCGACTGCCGATGCGTGAACGGTCGATGCCGCCGTCGAAGTTCATCCAGATCAGGAACGCCTTGCCGCGCAGGTTCTGCTCCGGCAGGAAGCCCCAGTATCGGCTGTCCTCGCTGTTGTCGCGGTTGTCGCCCATCACGAAATAGTGACCCGGCGGAACGACCCAGTCGCCCTCGCCCTGGTCGAGGAACGGCAGGTTGGTGCGCTCCAGGACGTTGTGCTCGCGGCCGAGCAGGTTCTCGCGCAGTTCCTCGGCCCCGGTCATCTCGGTGCCGTTGCCGACGCCCTGGTAGACGCCGACCGGTGCGTAGCTCAGCACCTGCCCGTTCACGGTGACCTGGTTGTCGTGGTAGCCGACGCGGTCGCCCGGCAGGCCGACCACGCGCTTGATCCAGTCCTGGTCGGGGTGGTGCGGCGGGCGGAACACGACCACGTCGCCACGCACCGGCTCGCCCAGGGCGATGAACTTGTGGTTGTTGATCGGCAGCCGCAGGCCGTAGGTGAACTTGTTGACCAGGATGAAATCGCCGGTCAGCAGGGTCGGCATCATCGAGTTGGACGGAATGCGGAAGGGCTCTGCGACAAAGCTGCGCAGGATCAGCACCACCGCCAGCACCGGGAAGAACGCCTTGGAGTAGTCGATGACGACCGGTTCCTTGCCGTCGTCGAGCAGGCCCTCGCGCGCGGCACGGCGCTTGGCCAGCCAAAGCTTGTCGAGGAGCCAGACCAGGCCGGTGAACAGGGTCAGGACGACCAGGATGATTTCAAACCAACGCATGCGTGCTCCTCGGGAGAGCCGGAAATGGGTAATCGGGATTGGACGAGCGGAAAAGCATGGACTGGCGAGGGGTCGCCCCCCGGCAACCTCTCATCCCGAGCATAGCGAGGGATCTGCTGTTCGTCATGGGCAGCATGAGGCGGCTGGCGTGGCCGTTTGCGTACAGCTGCCCGGCGGCGGCGACGCCCTGCTGCGATGCGAACTGCCGCGGCATTACTTGTTGTCGACCTGCAGCACGGCGAGGAAGGCCTCCTGCGGGATCTCGACGCGGCCGACCTGCTTCATGCGCTTCTTGCCCTCTTTCTGTTTCTCGAGGAGCTTCTTCTTGCGGCTGATATCGCCGCCGTAGCACTTGGCCAGGACGTTCTTGCGCATGGCCTTGACCGTCGAGCGGGCGATGATCTGCGAACCGACGGCGGCCTGGATGGCGACGTCGAACATCTGCCGCGGGATCAGTTCCTTCATCCGCTCGCACAGGTCGCGACCGCGGCGGTCGGCATGGCTGCGGTGGGTGATGATCGACAGCGCGTCGACCTTGTCACCGTTGATCAGCGTGTCCACGCGCACGAACGGGCCGGCCTGGAAACGCAGGAAGTGGTAGTCCAGCGAGGCGTAGCCGCGGCTGACCGACTTGAGCCGGTCGAAGAAGTCGAGCACGACTTCGGCCATCGGCAGCTCGTAGCTGATCTGCACCTGGCCGCCCATGTACTGGATGCCGATCTGCACGCCGCGCTTCTCTTCGCACAGCGTGATCACGTTGCCGACGTAGTCCGGCGGCGTGAGGATGTTGGCGCGGATGATCGGCTCGCGGACCTCTTCGATCATGTTCACCGGCGGCAGCTTGGCCGGGTTGTCCATCGACACGATCGAGCCGTCGGTCTTGAGCACCTCGTAGACCACCGTCGGCGCGGTGCTGATGAGGTTGAGGTTGTACTCGCGCTCCAGGCGCTCCTGCACGATCTCCATGTGCAGCATGCCGAGGAAGCCGCAGCGGAAACCGAAGCCCATCGCCTCGGAGCTTTCCGGCTCGAAGCGCAGCGCGGCGTCGTTGAGGCGCAGCTTGTCGAGCGCTTCTCGCAGGTCCGGGTAGTCCTCGGCGTCGACCGGGAACAGACCCGCGAACACGCGCGGCTGCATTTCCTGGAAGCCCGGCAGCGGCTTGCTTGCCGGGTCGGCCGCCGAGGTCAGCGTGTCGCCGACCGGCGCGCCGTGCACGTCCTTGATTGCGGCATGGATCCAGCCCACCTCGCCGGCGCCCAGCTTGGGCAGGTCCTTGCGCTTGGGGGTGAACACGCCGACCTTGTCGACCTGGTGGGTGCGGCCGGTCGACATGACCAGCAGCTTGTCGCCGGGCTTGATCTCGCCCTGCATCACGCGCACCAGCGAGACCACGCCCAGGTAGTTATCGAACCACGAGTCGATGATCAGCGCCTGCAGCTTGTCGGTGTCGCGCGGCTTCGGCGGCGGGATGCGGTGGACGATCGCCTCGAGCACGTCGACGACGTTCAGGCCGGTCTTGGCGCTGATCGCCACGGCGTCCTCGGCGTCGATGCCGATTACCGCCTCGATCTCGGCCTTGGCGCGCTCGATGTCGGCCGTGGGCAGATCGATCTTGTTGAGCACCGGCACCACTTCCAGGCCCTGCTCCACCGCGGTGTAGCAGTTGGCGACCGACTGCGCTTCCACGCCCTGGGCGGCGTCGACCACCAGCAGCGCGCCTTCGCAGGCGGCCAGCGAGCGGCTGACTTCATAGCTGAAGTCGACGTGGCCGGGGGTGTCGATGAAGTTCAGGAAATAGGTCAGCCCGTCCTTGGCCTTGTACGGCAGGGACACGGACTGCGCCTTGATCGTGATGCCGCGCTCGCGCTCGATCGGATTGGAGTCCAGGACCTGCGCTTCCATCTCGCGGGCTTCGAGGCCGCCACAGAGCTGGATGATGCGGTCGGCCAGGGTCGATTTGCCGTGGTCGACGTGGGCAATGATGGAAAAGTTTCTGATCTGCTGCATGCGGGGCCGCGCGAGGCTAGCCGGTTCCTGGAAAATCAACGCGCGATTATCGCATACGCCCCGCTTGCGCCGGTCCTGCCCTCCCCAGACGCGCCGGCCGGGCGGCAGGCGCGCGGGATCTGGCAGGACAAGCGCAGGTCAGGCCGGCTCAGCCCGCCTTGGCGGCGGCGTCGGCGGTCACGGCAATGAACTGGGTACCGCCCTGGCGGCGCACCAGCAGCATCACCGTCTGGCCCGGCTTGACCGAAGCCAGCTCGCGGTCCAGCGCCGAGGCACTGGCGACCGAATTGCGCCCCACCGACAGCACCACGTCACCCGGGCGCAGCCCGGCCTCGGCCGCGGCGTCGCCGGGGTTTCGCACCAGCACGCCTTCGTTGCCGCGCAGGCCAAGGCGCTGGCGATCGCTGCTGCTCAGGTCCTGGCCGACCAGGCCCAGGGTATTGCCCGCCGACGGGCGCGACTCGCCGCCGCCAACTGACGGCCGCGGCGCACCGGAGCCGCCGGCCACGGTGGCGTCGAGCTCGTTGACCACGACCGACAGGTCGACGTTGCGGCCGTTGCGGAACACGCTGACCCTGGCCTTGGTGCCGGGCGCCATCGAACCGATGATCGGCGGCAGGTCGCTGGATTCGTTGATGTCGCGGCCATCGACGGCACGGATCACGTCGCCACGCTCGATGCCGGCCTTCTCGGCCGGGCTGCCGGGCAGCACGTCGGCGATCAGGGCGCCGCGACTGTCGGGCAGGCCCAGGCCCTTGGCCGACTCGCTGGTGATCTGCTGCACCTGCACGCCGAGCTGGCCGCGGCTGACCTTGCCGGTCGCGCGCAACTGCTCGGCCGCGCCCATCGCGACATCGATCGGGATGGCGAAGCTCACGCCCATGTAGCCGCCGGAGTTGCTGAAGATCTGCGAATTGATGCCGACCACTTCACCGCTGGTGTTGAGCAGCGGGCCACCGGAGTTGCCCTGGTTGATGGCGACGTCGGTCTGGATGAAGGGCACGTAGCGCTGGTTGGCGTACGGATTGCTGCGGCCGACCGCGCTGACAATGCCGGCGGTGACCGAGTGATCCAGGCCGAACGGCGAACCGATCGCGATCACCCACTGGCCGGCCTTGGTCGAGTTGGCATTGGCCATGCGCAGGAACGGCAGGCCCTTGGCGTCGATCTTCAGCAGCGCGACGTCGGACTGCTCGTCGCTGCCGATCACCTTGGCGGTGAACTCGCGACGGTCGGACAGCTTGACCGTGACCGTGTCGGCGCCTTCCACGACATGGTGGTTGGTCATCACGTAGCCATCGGCCGACATCAGGAAGCCGCTGCCCATCGAGGTGCCGCCGCCACGCGGGCCGCGCGGACCACCGGGACCGCCCGGGAAGGGCATGTCGTCACCGAAGAAGCGGCGGAAGATCTCTGGGATCTGTTCGTCGTCCGGCGCGCCGCGCACGTTGCGCTGCGGCGCCACTTCGGCCTGGATGTTGACCACGGCCGGCCCGACCCGCTGGACCAGGTTGGTGAAGTCCGGCAGACCGCTGACCAGCGGCGCGGCCGGCGTCGCCGCGGGCGGCGGCGCGATCGGCGTGGCGGGCGGCTGCGCGGTGCAGGCGACCGGCAGCGAAGCGGCGATGGCGGCAACCAGCGCGAGGGAACGAAGCGCAGGGGAACGGAGCGGGCGGTTCATCGAATTCGGCCTCGGGAGAGATCGGATTGCAGTCGGGAGGGTTGCGGTGGATCGCACCGGCGAGACTGTGCGACAGCAGGTGTGCGCGCCGTCGAGACGGCGCGAGGAAGGCTCAGCGTTGCGGGGCGGTCGACTCGACCTCGGCCGCGGCCGGGTTGTTGGTCGCCGGAGTCGCCAGGCTCGGTTCAAACGGATAGAACGAAGGCGAGGATGCGCTGCTGCCATAGCTGGCGGTGAGTCCGGCGTTGCCGGAGTACTGCGGCAGGACGGCGCGCGGCCAAGGACGGGCCGTGACTTCGGCGTGTTCGGGCTGGAACGGTTTCGCCGCGACCGCAGTGCCGTCGTTCGAGGCGATCGCGGCATGCGTGACAAGCGGAGCCGCCGATGCCACGGCCGTGGCCGGGGTCGACATGCGGGCCTGGCGACTGGTGCGCAGGGCCGCACGCTGGCTCTGGCTGCGCGTGGAACGACGCTCGGCCACGCGACGCGGCACTTCCACCGCCGCCACCGCAGCAACACCCAGGCCGGCCTCATGGTCAGGGGCTGAGGGGATGGCCGGTTCCGGGACCGGGACCGGCCCCGCCGGAGCTGCCGTTGCCGCGGCAACCTGCGTCGCCGCGCCGTCACCGACCGCAGGTGCTGCATCGTTGGAGAACGGACGGCTCACGAAGAGCGCAGCAACCGCCACCGAGGCCGCGAGCGCTCCACCGATCCAGCCGCGGCGGCTTGCGATCGGGCGACGGGCTCGCGACTGCGTCGCTGTAGTGGCCACCGCAGCCAGTGTCGGCTCCTGCGCGATTGCCTGGGCAACCCGATCGGCGAAGCTGCTGCCGGCGATCGCCGTGGCCTGGCCACGCAGTACATCGCCATAAAGCTGCCAGCGGCCGCAGGCCTGGCGCCATTCCGCGTCGTGGCCCAGCCGCTTCAATGCGAAGCGGGCGGCGTCGCCCTGCAGTTCGCCGTCGAACAGCGCGCAGAGGTTCTCGCGTTCGTCAGAGCCGCGTCCGTCAGTGCCTGGAGTATTCATCGCTTCGAAGCTTCCGCAGAGTCGTTGTCGAGCAGTGGCCGAAGTTCGGCATCGATCGCTTCGCGCGCACGGAAGATGCGCGAGCGGACGGTGCCGATGGGACAGCCCATCTTCTGCGCGATTTCCTCATAGCTCAGGCCGTCCATCTCGCGCATGGTGATGGCGGTCCGCAGTTCTTCCGGCAGGGCTTCGACCACGCGCATGAGCGTGCGTTCAATTTCCTGCCGCAACAGTTCATGTTCCGGTGTGTCGGTGTCGCGCAGGCGCGTGCCGGTGTCGAACTGCTCGGCATCGCCGGCGTCGATGTCGTCGGTCGGAGGCCTGCGGTTCTGTGCAACCAGGTAATTCTTTGCAGTGTTCACGGCGATCCGGTGCAACCACGTATAGAACTGGGCATCACCGCGGAAGTTCGGCAGCGCCCGGTAGGCGCGTATGAAGGTTTCCTGGGCAACGTCCTGGCATTCGCTCCAGTCGGGGATGTAGCGCCCGATCAGTGCGGTGATCCGATGCTGGTACTTGCGCACCAGCGCATCGAAGGCCGCACTGTCGCCGCGCTGGACACGCTCGACCAGCTCCTGGTCCAACTCCACGTCTTTGGGCAACACTAATTCGGCCATACCGCGCCGGCACTCCTGTGGGCTCGGCCATGGCCGAACAATGGGACAACCCTGTCGGGGGAAAGTTCAATCACGATCATTAATGGGGTCGGGCCCTTCAGGCCGCAAGCGCCATGGGTCAGGGGCCTGGCGGAAGCCGCGGTCACCGCCAAACAGTCACCTCACGCCATTGAAGCGCACGAGCGGCGACACTCCCGCTGACGCCGACATTTGACGCCGGGGAAACATCCTCGGGATGATAGCGGTCTCTCCATACCTGAACGAATGGTGCCGAATGATTGCTGGCCTTGACGGTCTTCGCTTCCAGCACTGGCAGACCGAGCTGCGTGCCGATGGTGTGCTGGTGCTGTCGTTCGACCGCGCCGGCGCGCCGGTCAACACCTTTGGCCAGGACGTCCTGATCGAACTGGACACGCTGATCGAGCGCCTGGCGCTGGATCCGCCCAAGGGCCTGGTACTGCGCTCGGCCAAGGCCTCGGGCTTCATCGCCGGCGCCGACATCAAGGAATTCCAGACCTTCGACGCCAAGGGCACGGTCGGCGATGCGATCCGTCGCGGCCAGCAGACCTTCCAGCGCCTGGCCGAACTGCCCTGCCCGACCGTCGCTGCGATCCACGGCTTCTGCATGGGCGGCGGCACCGAGATCGCCCTGGCCTGCCGCTACCGCGTCGCCAGCAACGACCCCTCCACGCGCATCGGCCTGCCGGAAGTGAAGCTGGGCATCTACCCCGGCTGGGGCGGCAGCGTTCGCCTGCCGCGCCTGATCGGTGCGCCCGCCGCGTTCGACATGATGCTGACCGGCCGCACGCTGTCGGCTTCGGCCGCGCGCGCCAACGGCCTGGTCGACAAGGTGACCGATGCATCCAGCCTGATCGACGTTGCCGCCGCTTATGCACTGCGCGGCAGCCAGCGCCCGTTCAAGCAGCGCGCGCTGGCGTGGGCGACCAACACCCTGCCCGCGCGCAAGCTGCTCGCACCGATGCTGACCAAGCAGGTCGCACGCAAGGCGCGCAAGGAGCATTACCCGGCACCGTATGCGTTGATCAACACCTGGGCCAACAGCGGCGGCGGCATCCAGAACCTGTTGTCGGCCGAACGCAAATCGGTGGTCAAGCTGGCTTCGACACCGACCGCACGCAACCTGATCCGCGTGTTCTTCCTGCAGGAGCGACTCAAGGGCCAGGGCGGCAAGGAACATGGCATCAGCAATGTCCATGTCGTCGGCGCCGGCGTGATGGGAGGCGACATCGCCGCGTGGTCGGCCTACAAGGGATTCAACGTCACCCTGCAGGATCGCGAGCAGCGCTTCATCGATGGCGCGTTGACGCGTGCGCAGACGCTGTTCGAGAAGAAGGTCAAGGACGAAGCCAAGCGCATGGACGTGGCCGCGCGCCTGAAGGGCGACCTTGCCGGCGACGGCGTCGGCAATGCCGACCTGGTGATCGAGGCGATCATCGAGAAGGCCGAGGCCAAGCGTGAGCTCTACGCCGAACTCGAGCCGCGCATGAAGTTCGACGCGCTGCTGACCACCAACACCTCGTCGATTCCGCTGACCGAACTGCGCGAGCACATCGGTCGCCCCGCGCACTTCGCCGGCCTGCACTACTTCAACCCGGTGGCGTTGATGCCGCTGGTGGAAATCATCCATCACGACCGTGTCGCACCGCAGACGCAGCAGCGCTTGGCGGCGTTCTGCAAGGCGATCGACAAGCTGCCGGTACCGGTGGCGGGAACGCCGGGCTTCCTGGTCAACCGCGTGCTGTTCCCGTACATGCTCGAGGCCGCGACCGCCTATGCCGAAGGCATCCCCGGTGCGGCGATCGACAAGGCCGCGGTGAAGTTCGGCATGCCGATGGGTCCGATCGAACTGATCGACACCGTCGGCCTCGACGTCGCTTCCGGCGTCGGCGGCGAACTGGCGCCGTTCCTCGGCCTGCCGATCCCCTCTTCGCTGGCGACGCCGCCGCAGCAGGGCAAGCGTGGCAAGAAGGACGGGCAAGGCCTGTACAAGTGGGAGAACGGCAAGGCGATCAAGCCGGCACTGCCCAAGGACTACCAGACCCCGTCGGACCTGGAGGACCGCCTGATCCTGCCGCTGCTCAACGAAGCGGTCGCGTGCCTGCACGACGGCGTGGTCAGCGATGCCGACCTGCTCGATGCCGGCGTGATCTTCGGTACCGGATTTGCACCGTTCCGCGGCGGCCCGATCCAGTACATCCGCGAAACCGGCGCCGATGCGCTGCTGACGCGACTGCAGCAGTTGCATGCGCGGTATGGCGATCGGTTCGCACCGCGCCCGGGCTGGGACAGTGGGGCGCTGCGTAGCTGATTGACGCGCAGGGCGACGTCCATGCATCCCCGCCTTCGCGGGGATGACGTGACAATGCTGATGAGCTGTGTGCCTGGGTCCCGGCGTTCGCCGGGACGACGGACGTCACATCGTGTGCGTCGCCCGCTCCGCGCTGAGCGACCCGGCCAGCAGCGCCTCGATCTTGCCCCTGACCGTCTCGCCCTCGGCCGTTTCGGCGAACTGCACGCCGATGCCGGCCGGACGATTGCCCTGCGCACCGACCGGCGTCACCCAGACCACCTTGCCGGCGACCGGCAGGCGCTCGTTGGACTCCGGCAGCGTCAGCAACAGGAACACCTCGTCGCCGAGGAAGTAGCGCTTGGGCGTGGCCACGAAGACACCGCCGCCCTTGAGGAACGGCATGTACGCGCTGTACAGCTGCGCCTTGTCCTTGATCGCGCAGGACAGGATGCCCTGGCGCGCGCCACCTGCTGAATTCATGCCGCTCATTACCTGCTCCCCCCTTCTGCCCGTCGCCCGTGGAGGGCGTGCCAGGCCAACAACAATTCGGTGACCGCCAGGTCCGCCCGCACCGTCGTGCGCAGCAGATCGCGGGTCCGGTTCGCCTGATCGAACCACGCAGCCAGACTGCGCGTTCGACCCGGGTCGGTCAAGCCGGCGGCGTCGGCCACGGCCAGGTCCGCGGCATGGCGCAACCGCACCGCCGCGTCGTCATCGCCAACCCAGCGCTGCGCGGTCTCGACCGCGCCCACGTCGCCGCGGGCGAGCTTGGCCAAGTCGCTGGCGACCTCCCTGCGCAGCTTCAGTCCGTCGTTGCCCAGCCACTCGTTGGCCAGGCCGGGGTGGCCGCGGGCGGCCTCCAGCGCTTCACGCGCGCTGGCGTCGGAATGTCCCTGCTGCTTCAGCCATGCCAGCGATTCGGCGGCCTGCGGCAGGCGGAACTCGTAGCGCTGGCAGCGGCTGCGGATGGTCGCCGGCAGGCGTGCCGGGTGCGCGCTCAGCAGCCACAGGTAGCGCCCGGGTACGGGCTCTTCCAGGGTCTTGAGCAAGGCATTGCAGGCGGCATGGTTTACCGCCTCGGCCGGGTCGATGATCACCACCTGCGCGCCGCCGTACTGCGGCGTCAGCGACAGCTTCTCCGACACCTGGCGGATCTGCTCGATGACGATCTCGGTGCGCAGTCGCGTGCCTTCCTTGTTCGGAACGAACGACACGAACTGGTAGTCGGGGTGCGTGCCCGCGGCGAGCAGGTGGCAACTGCGACAGTTGCCGCACGGCTCGCCGGCAGCAGCCGGCTGCTGGCACAGAAGGCGCTGGGCCAGGCGCTCGGCGACGGCGCGCTTGCCCAGCTGCGCCGGCCCGCAGAACAGCAGGCCATGGGCCAGTCGTCCGCTCGCCTGCGCCGCCAAGGCCTGGTCGTACACGCGCTGCTGCCACGGTGCGAAGGCACTCATGCCGAACCCTCGATGAAAGCGCGCAGGTGCGCGACGGCCTCGGCCGCGACCGCTTCGGCCGGCTGGGTGGCGTCGATCACGCGGAAACGCTCCGGCTGCGCCGACGCGCGGTCGAGATAGCCACTGCGAACGCGCTCGAAGAATTCTTCGCGCTCACCCTCGATGCGATCGCTGGCACCGCGCCCGCGTGCACGCTGCAGGCCAATCGACACCGGCACATCCAGCAGAAGCGTCAGCGCCGGCGCGATGCCAACGACGCGCCGCTCGAGTTCGGCGATGAACTGCACGTCGCCGCCGCGTGCGGAGCCCTGGTAGGCGTAGCTGGCATCGGTGAAGCGATCGCTGATGACCCAGGCGCCACGCTGCAACGCCGGGATGATGGTTTCGCGCACGTGCTGCGCACGCGCGGCGAACACCAGCAACAACTCGGTATCGGTGGTCGGCGGTTCGTGATGCGTGTCCAGCAGCAGGCCGCGGATCTGTTCGGCCAGTGGCGTACCACCGGGCTCGCGCGTGCTCACGACCTCCTCGCCGGTGGCGGCCAGCACTTCGCGCAGCGCCGCCAGCACGGTCGATTTGCCGGCGCCTTCGCCGCCTTCGAGCGTGATGAAACGCGACTGGCGCTGCAGGGGCGTGCCGTGGTTAGTCATTGCGCTTTCCCGGATTGCGCGGCGCGGTAATTCTTGAGGTAGGCACGTACGTTAGCCTGGTGCTCGGCGTAGGTGCGTGCAAACAGATGACGCCCGCTGCCGTCACCGACGGCCACGAAGAACAGCGCATCGCCGTCGGCCGGTCTGGCGACCGCCTCGAGTGCACCGATGCCCGGCATTGCGATCGGCGTCGGCGGCAGGCCGGCGATCAGGTAGGTGTTGTACGGATTGTCCGCGCGCAGATCGCTCTTGCGGATATTGCCGTCGTAGGTGCTGCCGATGCCGTAGATCACCGTCGGGTCGGTTTCCAGGCGCATGCCGAGCTTGAGCCGGCGCGCGAACAGCCCGGCGATCTGCGGCCGCTCCGAGGCAATGCCGGTTTCCTTCTCGACGATCGAGGCCAGCACCAGCATTTCGTCAGGCGTCTTGAGCACGTTGTCGGCACTGCGCTGTTGCCAGGCGGCATCGAGCGCCTTGTCCATGGCCGCATGCGCGCGCTTGAGCACGTCCAGGTCGCTGTCGCCACGCGTGTACAGATAGGTCTCGGGCAGGAAGCGGCCCTCGGGATGCTGGCCCGGCGCGCCCACGGCCTTCATCAGCGCGGCATTGTCGAGCTTGCCGGTTTCCAGCTTGAGCGGCTTGGCCTTGGCCAGCGCCGCGCGCAGTTCGCGGATGTTCCAGCCTTCGACGATCGTGAAGCGGTGGCGGATCACCCGGCCCTCGCGCATCGCCACCAGCAACGCGCGTGGAGACGTGCCCGGCTCGATCGCGTACTCGCCCACCTGCAGCTTGCCGGCGGCGCCGAGCTGCTTGGCCAGCGCCCGCCACTCCAGCAGGTCGCCTTCGCGCACGCCGGCTTCGCGCAGCTTGCGCACGACGGTCGGCAACGAATCGCCGCGTTCGACCATCACCGTCTCGCCCGGCTCCAGGCCTGACAACGGCGCGTCGGCGAAACCGGTGTAGCGCTGCCACGCCCAGAAACCGGCAGCGGCGGCGATCAGCAACAACAACAGCAGGAAGCCGGCGGAAATACGCCCAAAAGACCGACGCACATGTCTACGACTCACGAAACCTCCGTGGCGAAAGCGGGATGCTCGGCGGCCAGGCGGTGCTGCAGCGCGACCACCTGCGGATGCGGTTGCCAAGTGCGGGCGCCGAGCCGCGCCACCGGCAGGATACCGCGCACGCCATTGCACAGGAAAACCGCGTCGGCGGCTTCGACATCGGTCACAGCCAGGCGCGCCTCGCGCGCCGGCAGCGTCTCGAGCGCCCAGGCCCGGCATACCCCGGCGACGCCGCAGCGATCGACCTGCGGGGTCAGCCAGGCGCCCTGGCGGAGGATGAAGACATTGGCCGCCGTGGCGCAGACCACGTCGCCATCGCTGCTGCACACCAGGCCTTCGTGGATCGCCGTATCGTCCCACTCGCCGCGCGCGAGCACCTGCTCGAGGCGGTTGCAGTGCTTGATCCCCGCCAGCGCCGGCTGCAGCGCCAGGCGCGTATCGCACCAGCGCAGGTGCAGGCCGTCGGCCGGCGAAGACGGCAACGGATGGATCGAGAGCGTCCAATTGGGTACGCCGGCATGGGCCGGCGAATAACCGCGTCCGCCGCTGCCCCGCGTGACCACCAGCTTCAGCACCGCATCGCCGCCGTCGAGCAGTCGCGTTGCTTCGGCCAGCACGATGCGCTCGTCGGGAAGGGTGATGCGCAACATCGCCGCTCCGCGCTGCAGTCGCTGCCAGTGCGCAGGCCACCAGTGCATCTGGCCGTGGTGCGCGCGCACCGTCTCGAACAGGCCATCGCCATAGGCCAGGCCACGGTCGAGATCCGGCAGCGCCGGCACCGCATGGTCGCCGACGAAATAGCGCACCGTCGCCACGCTCATCCGGCCACTCCCAGGGCACGCAGCATGCCGCGCGCCTTGGCCCGGGTCTCGTCTAGTTCCCGCTGCGGATCGGAGTCGGCGACGATGCCGGCACCGGTGCGGAAGCGCAGCGTCGCCCCGCCCTCGGCGTCTGGCTCGAGTTCCGCGCTGCGGATCAGGATGTTGAGGTCGAGATCGCCGTCGCGATTGAGCCAGCCCATGGCGCCGGTGTAGGCACCGCGGCCGACGCCTTCGAGCTCGGCGATGATCTGCATGCAGCGCACTTTCGGACAACCGGTGATCGTGCCGCCGGGAAACACCGCGCGGATCACCTGCCCGGGCGTCGCATCCTGGCGCAGTCGTCCGCGCACGTTGCTGACGATGTGGTGGACGTGGGCATAGCTCTCCACCGTCATCAGCTCGTCGACCTCGACGCTGCCGGGCGTGCAGACCCGACCGAGGTCGTTGCGCTCCAGGTCGATCAGCATCACGTGCTCGGCGCGTTCCTTGGGATGGCCGACGAGTTCCTGGATGCGCGCGGCGTCGTCATCGCCGGCAAAGCGCGGACGCGTGCCGGCGATCGGACGCGTTTCGACGACGTCGCCGCGCACCGATACCAGCCGCTCCGGCGAGGCGCTGACCACGGCCCAGTCGGCCCCGGCGAAAACGCCGGCGAAAGGCGCGGGGTTGTTCTGTCGCAATCGCTCGAACAGCGCCGCAGGTTGCAGGGGTTGATCGAAACGCGCGACCCAGCCGCGAGAGAGATTGGCCTGGAACACATCGCCTGCAGCGAGATAGTCGAGCACGCGACGCACGCCGTCAGTGAAGCGCTCGGGCGCGTCTTCCTCGAGCGTGCCAGGCGTCTGCCACGGCGTGATGGCCGGGAGCTTCGCGGTCGCGTCGATGTCGGACAGCACTGCTGCGACCAGCTCGTCGTGTCCCACTTCCGTCACCAGCACGCATTCGCCGCTGGTGTGGTCGCGCAGCACCGCGGCCGGACAGCGCAGCGCCAGTGCCACCGGCAACTGGCCTTCGGCGCGTGGCAGCTTGAGCACCGGTTCGACCTGGGCGGCGGCCTCGTATCCGAAGAACAACGCCCAGCCGCCGCGGAACGGCCAGCGGGGCTCGTCGCGGGCAACGCGCAAAGATTGCCATTGCGTGTCGAGCGCGGCGAAGAAGTCGCCTTCGACTGGGGCGCCGGCGGAATCACGCGTGGTGCCGTCGGGCTCCAGTCGCAATGAGTCACCGCTGGCCACCAGCAGCAGGTCCCAGCGGCCCTGGGCAGTGCCGTGGGCGCTGGATTCCAGCAGCAGGGGGTAACGGTCGGGTGCCAGACGCTGCAGCGAAAGCAGGTCGAAGGAGGCAGGCAGGGAGCGGGTCAGCAGCATCCGCGTATTAGACCGCGTTTGGACCTCGTTTTTCGGCGGCCGGGCCTACCGTCATCCCCGCGCAGGCGGGGACCCAGCGACTTTCGCCCTTGCGGCGTTCGGGGAAACACAGTCACTGGGTTCCCGCCTGCGCGGGAATGACGACCAACGGGCGCGCTGAAACAACGATCCCCGCCGGAGCGGGGATCGTCAGGCAAGCGGTTGTCGAGGACACTCAGATCCGCTTGAACACCAGCGTGCCGTTGGTGCCGCCGAAACCGAAGCCGTTGGAAACCGCGACGTCGATCTGTGCCTGGCGGGCCACGTTGGGCACGTAGTCCAGGTCGCAGCCCTCGCCCGCTTCGTCCAGGTTGATGGTCGGCGGGATGATGCCGTGGTGCAGCGCCAGCACCGAGAAGATCGCCTCGACGCCACCGGCCGCGCCGAGCAGGTGGCCGGTCATCGACTTGGTCGAGCTGACCATCGTCTTGTAGGCGTGCTCGCCCAGCGCGCGCTTGATCGCCAGCGTCTCGGCGAGGTCACCCAGCGGCGTCGACGTGCCGTGCGCGTTGAGGTAACCGACTTCGTCCGCGTTGACGCCGGCGTCCTTCAGTGCGGCGACCATGCAGCGGGCCGGGCCTTCACCGTTCTCGCTGGGAGCGGTCATGTGGAAGGCGTCGGAGCTGGCGCCGAAACCGGACAGCTCGCAGTAGATGCGCGCACCGCGTGCCTTGGCGCGCTCGTACTCTTCCAGGATCAGGATGCCGGCGCCGTCACCGAGGACGAATCCGTCGCGGTCCTTGTCCCACGGACGCGAGGCGCGAGTCGGGTCGTCGTTGCGCGTCGACATCGCCTTCATCGAGCAGAAGCCGGCGACCGAGGTCGGCGAGGAGCCGCGCTCGGCGCCACCGGCGACCATCACGTCGGCGTCGCCGTACTGGATCATCCGCATCGCCATGCCGATCGAATGGTTGGCGGTGGCGCAGGCCGAAACGGCCGAGAAATTGGGGCCCTTGATGCCGGTCAACAGCGAGACCTGGCCGGGCAGCATGTTGATGATCGTGCTGGGCACGTAGAACGGCGAGACCTTGCGCGGGCCGCCTTCGTGGTACTTGATCGTCTGCTCTTCGATGCCGAGCAGGCCGCCGATGCCCGAGCCGATCAGCGCGCCGATGCGCTCGGCGTTGGACTCGTCGACGGTGATGCCGGCGTCCTGGATCGCCATCATCGAAGCGGCGACACCGTAATGGATGAACTCCTCCATCTTCTTCGCGTCCTTCGGGCTCACCCACTGGGTGACGTCGAAGTTGCGCACTTCACCGGCAATGCGGGTGGTGAAGGCCGAAGCGTCGAAATTCGTGATCGGGCCGATGCCGGAGCGACCGTTGACGATGCCGTCCCAGCTGCTGGCCAGGTCGTTGCCTAGCGGCGAAACGATGCCGAGGCCGGTGACCACGACGCGTCGGTTGAAGGCGCGATTGGACATGAAACACTCCGTCTACGAACACTACGCCGGCGCATGGACCGGCTCATAAGACACGGGGCCGCAATGCGGCCCCGGTCTGGTTTTGCAGGAAGCGGCGAGCCGAGGCCCCGCTCCCATCGGGCACAGTTACGACTTGACGTGAGCCTTCACGTAGTCGATGGCCTGCTGCACCGAGGTGATCTTCTCGGCCTCTTCGTCCGGAATCTCGCACTCGAACTCTTCTTCGAGCGCCATCACCAGCTCGACGGTGTCGAGCGAGTCCGCGCCGAGGTCGTCGACGAACGAAGCGTTGTTGGTGACTTCTTCTTCCTTGACGCCCAGCTGTTCGACCACGATTTTCTTGACGCGCTCTTCGATGCTGCTCATGGGTACTCACTCCTCCCGGACGGGATATTCGACGGAATAGTCTAAAGGAACATTGGTGGAATCGCAGGCGCTCGCGAGGATACGCGAAAGCCCTTTTGCTTCAAATGGTTACAAACGCAAGCAATGCCTCAGCGGCAAAGCTTCACGGCATGTACATGCCACCGTTGACGTGCAGGGTCTCGCCGGTGATGTAGGCCGCCGACGGGCCGGCCAGGAACGCCACCGCGCGGGCGATGTCGGCCGGCTCGCCGAAGCGCCCGAGGGCGATCTGCCCCAGCATCGCGCTCTTGGCGTCTTCGGGCAATGCCTTGGTCATGTCGGTGTCGATGAACCCGGGGGCCACGACATTGACGGTGATGCCGCGGCTGCCGATTTCCCGGGCCATCGACTTGCTGAAGGCGATGATGCCGGCCTTGGCCGCGGCGTAGTTGGCCTGGCCGGCATTGCCGGTCACGCCGATCACCGAGGCGATGTTGATGATGCGGCCCTTGCGCGCCTTCATCATCGCGCGCATCACCGCCTTGCTGGTGCGGAAGACGCTGGTGAGGTTGGTGTCGAGGATGGCCTGCCAGTCCTCGTCCTTCATCCGCATCAGCAGGTTGTCGCGGGTGATGCCGGCGTTGTTGACCAGGATCGAGATCGCGCCGAACTCCTTGGCGATGCCGTCGATCAGGGTGTCGATCGAGGCGGCGTCACTGACGTCGAGCACGCGGCCGTGGCCGCCGTGCGCCGCCAGGCGCTCGCCGATCGCCTTGGCGCCGGCCTCGGAGGTGGCGGTGCCGATGACGGTCGCGCCCTGCGCGGCCAGTTCGTCGGCGATGGCAGCACCGATGCCGCGGCTTGCGCCGGTGACCAGTGCGATCTCTCCGCTCAGCAGTTTCTCGCTCATGCCTTGTTCCATTCTTCGATTGCGGTTTCGAACTCGCCGGGCGTGCCGAGCGCGCGTCCGTCGAGCGTCTTGTCGATGCGCTTGACCAGGCCGGCCAGGACCTTGCCCGGGCCGCATTCGGCGACACGGGTGACGCCCTTCGCCGCCAGCGCCTGCACGCAGCCGGTCCACTGTACCGGCAGGTACAGCTGGCGCACGAGCGCGTCGCGGATGGCATCCACGCTCGCGTGGATACCGGCGTCGACGTTCTGCACCACCGGCAGCTTCGGCGCATGCCATGCCATGCCCGCCATGGCCTCGGCCAGGCGGTTGGCGGCTTCGCGCATCAGCGGCGTGTGCGAAGGCACGCTGACCGCAAGCTTCACCATCTTGCGCACGCCACGTTCGCCGAGCACGGCCATGGCCTTGTCGACGGCGTCGGCGTGGCCGCCGATGACGATCTGGCCGGGCGAGTTGTAGTTGGCCGGAACCACGACGCTGGTGCCCGACACGCTCGCGCAGACTTCCTGCACCAGCGCGTCGTCGGCGCCGAGCACGGCAGCCATCGCGCCGGTGCCGGCCGGGGCCGCTTCCTGCATCAGCTGGCCGCGCAGGCGCACCAGGTGGGCGGCATCCTTCAGCGACAGCGAACCGGCCGCGACCAGCGCGGTGTATTCACCCAGGCTGTGACCCGACAGCAACGCCGGCATGGCGCCGCCACGCTGCCGCCACAGACGCCACACCGCCGCGCCAGCGGCAAGAAGTGCCGGCTGCGTGTACTCGGTGCGGTTGAGCATTTCTTCCGGACCGCCCTGGCTGAGCGCCCAGAGGTCGACGCCAGCGCCATCGCTGGCTTCGGCGAACGCCTCGCGGATGATCGGGTGCAGTTCGCCCAGTTCGGCCAGCATGCCGAGCGACTGCGAACCCTGGCCCGGGAACACGAACGCCAGGGTCGAATCGGTGTGGGGGGTTGCGGTCACGCGTGAAGGCCTTGCGACAAAGAACGCGCATGATACGAGTGTTTGCTCTAGTACGTCTGTACGGGCCTGTATGTACTGAAGCATCCACCGGGCCTCGCACACCACAAACGAAAACGCCCCCGCTGGCTGCCAGCGGAGGCGTCGCGGATGCGCGAACGGCATCCGGTCGTGAAGCGCGTAACGATTCAGTAACGCAGCAGTGCCGAGCCCCAGGTAAAGCCGCCACCGAAGGCCTCGAGCAGCACCAGCTGGCCACGCTGGACGCGACCGGAGCGCACCGCCTCGTCCAGCGCCAGCGGCACCGAACCCGACGACGTGTTGCCGTGCTTGTCGACGGTGACGATCACGCGGTCCATCGGCATGTCCAGGCGCTTGGCCGTGGCTTCGATGATGCGCAGGTTGGCCTGGTGCGGAATCAGCCAGTCGATGTCATGGCGGTCCAGGCCATTGGCTTCGAGCGTTTCCTCGACCACCGAGTCCAGCGCCTTGACCGCGTGCTTGAAGACCTCGTTGCCGGTCATCAGCACCTTGACGCCGGCATTGGGCTCGTCCGGTTTGAAGCCGACCGAGACGCCCACCGGATTCCACAGCAGTTCCTTCTTGCCGCCGTCGGCGTGCATGTGGGTGCTGAGGATGCCCGTTTCGGTGTCGGCCTTGAGCACGACCGCACCGGCACCGTCGCCGAACAGCACGCAGGTGGAGCGATCGCTCCAGTCGAGCATGCGGGTCAGGGTTTCGGCACCGACGACGAGGACGTTCTTCGCCGCGCCGGAGCGGATGAACTTGTCGGCCACCGTCAGCGCGTAGATGAAGCCCGAGCAGGCGGCATTGACGTCGAACGCCGCGCAGCCGCCGGCACCGATGCGGTGCTGGAGCAGGCAGGCGGTCGAGGGGAAAATCAGGTCCGGCGTGGTCGTGCCGACCACGATCAGGTCGAGATCCTTCGCATCGACGCCGGCCGCTTCCAGTGCACGCACGGAGGCGTGGTAGGCCAGGTCGCTGGTGAATTCGCCTTCGGCGGCGACGTGACGCTCACGGATGCCCGTGCGCGCGGCAATCCATTCATCGCTCGTGTCGATGAACTTGGCCAGGTCGTCGTTGGTCAGCACCTTCTCGGGAAGGTAGCTGCCGGTTCCCGCGATGCGGGAATAAATCTGTTGCGTCATCGCCACTCCGCTGCACAGCCGTTGTCTGGGCTCCGACGGCCATGCCGACGGAGAGGCACCGCCGCGATGGCCGCTGAGCGCGCTGAACCCTTACGGTTCCGACAGTCCAGGCTGTGCGGCGGCCGCGCGAGCCAGGGGCTGCACGCGGCGCGACGGTGAGCGAAGAGCTTACTCTTCGTCAGCAACCTTGGACTTGGTGTCGATCACCTTCTTGCCGCGGTAGTAACCGTCAGCGGTGACGTGGTGACGCAGGTGGGTCTCGCCGGTGGTCGGGTCGGTCGCCAGCTGCTTTGCGGACAGCGCATCGTGCGAACGGCGCATGCCACGCTTGGACGGGGAAACGCGGGACTTCTGAACAGCCATGGTCTTGCTCCAAAAAAACTCAGTTCGATTGTTTCTTCAATGCCGACAGCGCAGCGAACGGGTTCACGCGCTCCGGCTCTTCGGCCTGCTCGGTCGCCGGCCAGTCGCGCTCCACCGCCTCCGTGCCGGGCATTATCGGCACGACCGGAACGGCGAGGATCAACTCGTCCTCGACCAGCTCGACGGTCCGCAGCTGGCCATCTTCCGGCACCAGCAACGGCTCGTATCCTTCCGGCAGCGCCGCCTCGTCCGCTTCATCACGGATCAGGCCAAGGCGCTGCACGATGTTCACCGGGTACAGGAACCGCTGCAGGCTGCGCTGACAGGTCAGCGGCAGCTCGGCATCGATTCGCAGTTCGACATAAGGCACCCGCAGCGCATCGGTGTCGAACTCGAGCGCAAAGCGAACCTCACCTTCGGTGTCGACCAGACTGTTCCGCAGCCGCGTCAGCGATGACAACGGCACACGGCCTTCCAGGCCGCGCCGTGTCGCCACCATGCGCCATGCATCAAGAATCCCGGGCAGGTCGGCTGACATAAGCTGCGGAATGTTAGAGGTCGCGACTACCTCTGTCAAACCTGAACTGGCCATCCGGCGAGCAGCGCCGCCCCGCTCGTCGGCGGCGATTGCGGGCGCCGCCGCCACGGCCTCAAACTGAGGCCCAATTCCGTTCAGTCGACCGCGCCCGTGACCATCGTCCTGCTCCTGCTGCTGTCCACCCTGGCGATCGCGGCCCTGTTCGCCTGGGGTCGCCCGGGGCGTCGCGAACGCGCGGTCCGCGAGGTCCTGGACGCCGCCGACGCCCTCGAGGAGCGCCTGCGCCTGGCCCGGGCCGAGATCGAGGCGGTGGCCGGCAACGGGGGCCACGACCCGGTCGGCGACGCCATGCGCGAGATGCTTCGCCAGCGGCTGTGGCTGCGGGACCATGGCCGCGATGCGAGCATCAGCCAGTTGGCCGAAGTTCGCAGCTCGATAGATGCAGCTCGCGACCGGATCGACCAGCAATTATCCCTGATCGAACGCGCCCGGTCGCCCTTGGCCTGAAGGTTTCTGCCGTGCCTGCCCTGCTGATCCTGGCGTCGACCTCGGTCTACCGCCGCGAACTGCTGTCGCGCCTGCGCCTGCCGTTCGACACCGCCCGACCCGACAGCGACGAGACCCCGCTGCCCGGGGAAGCGCCGGCTGCCCTCGCCCGCCGGCTGGCGCAGGCCAAGGCCGCCGCCGTTGCCGCGCTCCACCCCGACGCCTGGGTGATCGGCTCCGACCAGGTCGCCGAGTTCGACGGCCGGCCGCTGGGCAAGCCCGGCGGTCGCCAGGCGGCCATCGACCAGCTGACCGGCATGTCGGGCCGCAGCGTCCAGTTCCACACCGGCGTATGCGTGATGAAGGCGGGACAGGCGCCCTTGCAGGCGCTGGACCATACGGTCGTGAAGTTCCGCGACCTGGACGTCGCCCGGATCGCGCGCTACGTCGACGCCGAGCAACCCTTCGACTGCGCCGGGAGCTTCAAGTCCGAGGGCCTGGGCATCAGCCTGTTCGACGCCATCGACAACCGCGACCCGACCGCATTGATCGGCTTGCCACTGATCGCGACAGCACGGCTGCTGCGCGAAGCCGGATTCGAACTGCCCTGAGCGGTCGCCCCGCTCACTCGAGCGTGCTCACTCGAGCGCGCTCACTTGAGCTCGATCGGCCGCTCGGCCCAGGTCTCCTCACTGCCGTCGCGACCATGCAGGCGCAATCCGAGCCAGTGCCGGCCCGGCGCGAACGTGCCCGGCTTCAACGCCACGTCTGCGCTGAAGCCCACATTCGGATGCTGCGGGTCGCTTGATTGCGGCCACACGTTCCGCAGCCCCTGGAACACGCGCCCGTACTGCGCCTGGGCGACGACCTGGCCATCGAGGGTGACCTCGATGCCGGCCAGGCCGACTCCGTCCTTGAAGGCCCAGCCAGCGACGTTGAAGCGCTGGCCAACGCGGGCGTCGGCTACTGGCGCATCGACCCACGCCATCGCGGGCGTCGTGCAGTCACCGTGCAGCGGTCGGCCATCCATGGCGAAGAGGATGAAGCGCTGGCGACCGTGGTCGATATTCAACACTTCAGGCGGCGGCAACGGGCCAGCCATCGTGCACAGGTCGTGGTAACGCTGGAGCAGGTCGCGGTACTTGATCTCGGTCGCGCCCACCACGAGCAGCACCGGCTGCTCGCCCCAGTCGGCGCGGCCCGCGCTTTGCAGCCCCCAAAGCCGCAGCTGCGGAGCGCGGCCATGCTTGTGGTTGATCGGATGATCGAGCACGGCGATGCGCGCATCGCCCATGGCGAAGCCCAGTTCGGCACCGATCTTGAAGTTGTCGGCGACAACGCGCGTACCGGCCGGCATCGTCGCCAGGCGAGCACGTACCGCCTGCGCCAGCGGCTGCCAGCCGGAGAAGTTGCTCGGATACCACTTCTCCGCCGCATTGCGTTCGCGCAGGCCTGGATGCGACACGGCCAGGTAGTAGCCCAGATTGGCCACCAGACCCAGTCCGGCCAGCCACACCGTGGCCAATCGCCAGCCACGCGGCCACCGCCACAGCACCATCGGCAACAGCGGCAGCAGGGCCAGGTAACCGGGCAGCGGCCAGTGGAAACTGACACGCTCGGTATCGGCGAAAAAACCCAGGGCGAAAAAACCGAGTACGACGCCTGAGCCCAGCAAGGCGAAGTAACGCTCCGGCGCCGCCGCGCTCGACACCCCCCTGCGCGCAGCCACGGCCAGCGCGGCGAACAGCAATGGCGTCACCAGCAAGGCCTGGATCGCGATGAACCAGACCGCGTCGGCGTGGAAGGCCCACGGATGTCGATCGACCAGCTGGAAGCGCAAACCGGCATCGGCATTGTCGAGGTTCCAGGCCACCAGCGGCGCCCACGCCGATGCGCCGAATGCGATCGCCACCAGCACGCGTACGTCGCGCAACGCGCGTCGACCTTCCTTGAGCATCGCCAGGGCGACGAATCCCACGCCGATTACGGCGATGAAGCGGTAATGGCACAACGCACCCAAGGCCAGGCCGACGGCGAGTTCGAGCGCGACCTCGGGACTGACCTGGCGCAGCAGGCGCGCGCCGGCATCGACGCACAACAGCGTCGCCAGTGCCATCGCCGCATCCGGCAACGCCATCACGCCCAGGGTTCCGGCCAGTGGCAACAGCAACGTGAAACAACCGGCCAGCCAGCCGGCACGCGCACCGAACTCGCGCGCGGCTATGCGCACCATCAGGCATGGCACCAGCGCGGCGATCAGAACGAACGGCAGGCGCACCGCGAAGGTGTGGTTGCCGCCGACGAGGGTACCCAGGCGGGTCAACCATGCGGTCAGCCCGGGCAGGTCCGAATAGGCCGCGGCCAGGTGCTGGCCTTCCTGCCAGTAGAAGGCTTCATCGACGAACAGCGGCAGACGCGCGGCTACGACCAGCTTGATCGCCAGGACCGTGACCCACAGCACCCAGAACGTGCGCCGTGCCTGCTCTTCATCCCGCATCCGTTCGTGACCTCGCTACACTCTGGGAGAACATGTCGTCATGGAGCATGTCTTTGTGGACCATGTCGCGACCGGCCTGACCAGGACGGCCGACGAGCGAAGTGCCGGCGAACACCGCAGGCTGCAATATCCAACAGGAGCACACGCGCGATGGCGGTATCCCTTTCGACGGCGACCATGCTAACCGATGGCCTGCGAGGCTCCCTTGAACGCGCCCAGACGCAGGTCAATTCGCTGGTATTGGGCAAGCCGCACGAAGTCCGTCTGGCGTTCGTGGCACTGCTGGCCGGTGGCCACCTGCTGATCGAGGATCTGCCCGGCCTGGGCAAGACCACGCTCGCCCATGCACTGGCGGCGACGCTCGGCCTGGATTTCCAGCGCGTGCAGTTCACTTCCGACCTGTTGCCTGCAGACGTGGTTGGCGTGTCGGTGTTCGATCCGCAGGCGCGCCAGTTCCAGTTCCATCCCGGCCCGGTGTTCGCGCAGGTGCTGCTGGCCGACGAGATCAACCGCGCGCCACCGCGCACGCAGAGTGCGCTGCTGGAAGCGATGGCCGAATACCAGGTCACCGTCGACGGCACGACCCATGCGCTGCCGGAGCCGTTCTTCGTCATCGCCACCCAGAATCCGGTCGACCTGTCCGGTACGTATCCGTTGCCGGATTCGCAACTGGATCGCTTCCTCCTGCGCCTGAGCCTGGGCTATCCGGATGCGGATGCCGAGCGCCACCTGCTCGCCGGTGACGACCGCCGTGACCTGATCGCACGCGTGTTGCCGCTGCTCGGCAGCGAGGATGTCCTGGCCGCCCGACGTTCGGTGCAGCAGGTTCACGCCAGCGAGGCACTGGTCGCCTACGTGCAGGCACTGATGGCGCGAAGCCGACGACATCCTGGCGTGCGCGTGGGGCTGTCGCCACGCGCCGGCCTGGCACTGCTGCGCGCGGCCCGAGCCTACGCATTGCTGCTGGGACGCGCGCACGTGTTGCCCGAGGACGTGCAGGCGCTGTTTCCGGCCGTGGCCGCGCATCGCCTCGTCGCCGAAGTCGATGCCGGCAAGGACGCCGCGCTGGCAAAGGCGATCCTGCACGCGGTGCCGGTGGACTGAGGGATGGCGCGGCCGGACCGCCAGACGCCGGCGCGCCTGCGCTCGCGGCTGCATGCCTGGGCCATGGTCTGGACGCGTCCGCGCGATCCGGAAACGCTGCCGTGCGTGCTGCACCGTCGTCGCATCTATGTGCTGCCGACGCGTTTCGGACTGTTCTACGCAGTGTTGCTGTTCGTGATGCTGCTGGGCTCGCTCAACTACAACAACAACCCCGCGCTGCTGCTGGGACTGATGCTGGGCGGAGCCGGCCTGGCCAGTCTGGTGGCGGCGCAGATGCAACTGTCCGGCCTTGAACTGGTCGCGGCCGACGCCGAACCCGTGGCCGCCGGAACGCCGCTGACCGTTCGCCTGTATGCGCGCGCCGCGCCCGGTCGCGTGCGCCGCGGGCTGCGGCTGGACGACGACGGCTCGTTCGATGCCGCGCCGGGCATCCTCAATCTCGATCGCGGCAGCGGTGAGTCGCAACTGCTGCTGCCGACGCAACAGCGCGGATGGTTCGACCTGCCCAAGTTGCGCCTGTCGACGACGCGCCCTCTGGGACTGGCGCGCGCGTGGGCCTATGTCTGGCCAGAGTCGCCGCTGCTGGTTTATCCCACACCCGAAGCAAACGGCCCGCCTCTGCCGGCAGGACACGGCGACCGCGTCCAGGCACGCGTGCATCCGACCGGCGACGACGTCCATCACCTGCGCGGCTATCGCACTGGCGACGCACGACGAGCCATCGCCTGGAAGCCCTCGGCACGGCGCGACACGCTGCTGGTGCGCGAGTTCGAGCAACCCATCGGCGCCGAAGTCGTGCTCGACTGGCGCGAGATCGCCGGCATTGGCTACGAGGCGCGGATTGCCCGGCTGGCGCGCTGGATCGACGAAGCCGAGCGCGAAGGCCGGCGCTACCAGTTGCGCCTGCCCGGCCACGCTGCACTGGGGCCCGATCGCGGACCGCAACACCGGCACGCCTGCCTGCGCGCACTGGCGCTGATGCCCCATGGCTGATCCGGCAACGCCAGCGCTCGATCCGCGCAGTCGTCGCTGGGTGCTGCTCAGCGCCGGCGCCTGCCTGTTGCCGTTGCTGCTGCAGTTGCCGCTGCTGATCGCGGTGACCATCGCCCTCAGTGCCGTGGCCGTGGTCGCCATGTCCTGGCGCCAACCCCTGCACGGACTGGTCCGCCTGTTCCTGTCGGTGGCACTGATCGCGACCGTGCTGGCGATGAGCGATTTCTCGATCGGTCGAGATACCGGCTGCGCACTGCTGGCGGCGATGCTTGCAATCAAGCCGTCGGAGACGTTCGGCCTGCGCGATGCACGCAGCCTGCTCGGCTTCGCATTGTTCGCGCCGTTTGCGACCTTCCTGCTCGACCAGGGGCCGCTGTCGCTCGCCCTGGGCCTGGCCGCGACCGTGCTGGCGCTGGCGGCGCTGCAACTGTTGGCGGACGTCGAGTCGGGCGATGTTCGTCGCGACGTTTCACCGAGACAGCGCATGGCCGGCACCGCTCGCCTGCTCGCGCTAGGTCTGCCGCTCGCATTGGCGGCCTTCTGGCTGTTCCCGCGACTGGGCGCGCCGCTGTGGGGCATCCCCGAGCGTGCGATGGCAAGCACCGGCCTGTCGGACCAGATGAGCCCGGGCGACTGGATCGACCTCATGGGCGACGACCGCCCCGCCCTGCGCGCACGCTTCTTCGGACCGGTGCCTGCGCCATCGCAGATGTACTGGCGCGGGCCGGTGATGTGGGATTTCGACGGCCGCACCTGGAGGCAGCCGCGATGGATGCCTGGCTGGAGCGAAACCGCGGTCGAACCGGGCCCGCAGCGCTGGGACTACGAGATCGAGATGGAGCCGACCGATCGCCGGCAGCTCGTGGCCCTCGACCTGCTGATCTCGGCGCCCGGCGGCAGCGAGCTCGACCCCGACCACAACCTGCAGTCGCTGACCCAGCTGACGGGCGTGAGTCGATGGCGCATGCAGTCGGCACCGCCACGGCGCTACGAAGCGAACCTGTCGCCAGAGACGCGCAAGTACGCGCTGCAGCTGCCGCCAAACTTCAATCCGCGCACACTTGCACTGGCGCGGCAGTGGCGCCTGGAAGCCGGGCCGTCCGCCGATGGCGCGATCGTGACCCGCGCGCTCGACTGGATCCGGCGCGACTTCGCCTACACCCTGGAAACACCGCTGGCCGGACGCAACAGCGTCGATGAATTCCTGTTCGACCAGCGCGCCGGCTTCTGCCAGCACTTCAGCTCGTCGTTCGTCGTGCTGATGCGCGGCGCCGGCATTCCGGCGCGCGTGGTCACCGGCTACGCCGGCGGTTACCGCAACTCGGTCGGCGGCTATTGGCTGGTGCGGCGCTCCGATGCGCACGCCTGGGCCGAGGTCTGGTTGCGCGGTCGCGGCTGGGTGCGCGTGGATCCAACCGCCGCCGTCGCGCCCGAGCGCATCTACGACACGATCGACGACCGCCGCGCGGTTGCCGGCGGCCTGTTCGGCGGCCTCGCCGATGGACGCTCGCTGATCGATGTCGGCGACTGGATGCGCCGCGGCTGGAACGACTTCGTGCTCGGCTTCGACGCCAATCGCCAGCAACGCCTGCTGCGTCCATTCGGCATCGACCGCCTGGACGACCGCACCCTGGTGTTGCTGCTGATGCTGGCCGTGGCGGTGGGCCTGCTGTGGATGGTGTGGTTCAGTCGCCGCAACGAGCGCGAGCCCGACCCGGTGCTGCGCGCCTGGCACGCGCTGGCCCGTCGCTATCGCCACTTCGGCCTGGAACGTGCTGCGGACGAACCGGCCGGTCGCTGGGTCGAACGCGTTGCCGCTGCGCGGCCCGAACTGGCCGGCGAGTTGCGGATACTCAGCGACCGTTTCAGCGATTGGCGGTACGCTGACGGCGAGCCGGGGGGACGCTCGACCCGCGCCCTGACCCAGGCGCTGCGTGCGCATCGCCCGTCGCCCCGCAATGGCAACAATGGCTAATCTGAAGGACTCCTGGAGAACTTTGATGTGGAGCACGCCGATGAACCTTCGTATCGCCCTACTGGCCCTGGGCACGATGATGCTGGCCGCCTGCGTCACCGCACCGCAACCACTGCAGGGTGAGTTCAATCCGGTCACGCCGCGCGATGCGGCGGCGAGTGACATGACCGGCGCCCCGGTGCGCTGGGGCGGTCGCATCGTCAGCGTCGAACCGCAGCCCAATCGCACCTGCTTCGAGATGATCTCGACCTACCTGGGCGACAACGCCCGTCCGTACTGGGGCAGCGACGACACCGGCGGCCGCTTCATTGCCTGCCGCACCGGCTTCTACGACCCGGCGGTATTCGAGAAGAATCGCGAAGTCACCTTCATCGGCCGCGTCAGCGGCTACCAGAACCGCCAGATCGGCGGATACGACTACCGCTTCCCGCAGGTCGAGGCCGACGTGGTCTACCTGTGGCCGGTGCGCGAGACGGTCGACGTCGTCGGCTATCCGGCGGCACCGTGGCCGTGGTGGGGATGGTGGTAAGTCGGCAACCGCCGCGCGCTCAGCGCGAGGTTCCGAAGCGCCCCAGCGGCGCGCCGGCCAGCAGGTGCAGATGGATCTGGAACACCGTCTGCCCGCCATGGCCGTTGCAGTTCATCACGATCCGGTAGCCATCCTCGGCAAAGCCCTCGCGCTTGGCGTAGTCGGCCGCGGCCACCGCCAGGCGTCCGACGATGGCGGCCTGGTCGGGCTGCAGGTCGTTGAGCGTGGCGACATCGGTCTTGGGCACGAACAGCACGTGCACCGGCGCCTGCGGCGCGATGTCCCGGAACGCGATCAGGTGCTCGTCCTCGAAGACGATGTCGGCCGGGATTTCGCGCTTGATGATCTTGTGGAAGATGGTTTCGGACATGGCGGTCGGGCTGCTGTGGGTTGAGGGCGACTTTACCCCCGGCAAGTACCCGCTGGCATCAGTCCCGGTCCGTCATCTCGCTGCGGCTGCCGAACGCATGCGACAGCGTGCCACGGTCGACGTACTCCAGTTCGCCACCCAGCGGCACGCCATGGGCGAGCCGGCTCGGCCGGACCTTGTGCTGGCGCGCCAGCTGCGCGAGGTAGTGCGCGGTGGCTTCGCCTTCGACCGTCGGATTGGTGGCGATGATCAGCTCCTGCACCTCGCCCTCGGCCAGGCGCGCGGCGAGCGTGTCCAGGCCCAGTTCGCGCGGGCCGATGCCATCCAGCGGCGACAGGCGACCTTGCAGGACGAAGTACAGGCCGCGGTATCCGGTGGCCTGTTCGATCGCGAGGCGATCGGCGGGTGACTCAACCGCGCACAACTGGTGCGCATCGCGCGAAGCACTGGCGCAGGTCGCGCAGACCTCGCCCTCGGTGAAGTCGCGACAGCGCGCGCAATGACCGATGTGCTCGACGGCGGCGGAAAGCGCATCGGCCAGGCGCTGGCCGCCGGCGCGCTCGCGTTCGAGCACGTGGTAGGCCATGCGCTGCGCCGACTTCTGGCCGACGCCGGGCAACACGCGAAAGGCTTCGATGAGTTGTTCGAGAAGCGAGCTCAAGTCAGAACGGCATCTTCATGCCCGGCGGGATCGGCATGCCGGCGGTCGCGGCGGACATCTTCGACTGCGATTCGGCATTGACCTTGTTCACGGCGTCGTTGAACGCGGCGGCGATCAGGTCCTCGACCATCTCCTGGTCGCTCAGCACGCTCGGATCGATGCGGACCTTGCGGCACTCCATGCGGCCGGTGATGGTGACGCTGACCATGCCGCCGCCGGCGTTGCCGGTGACTTCCAGCTTGGCCAGTTCTTCCTGGGCGCGCTGCACGTTTTCCTGCATCTTCTGCGCCTGCTGCATCAGTTGGGCAATGTTTCCACGCATGGTTCTTTACTCATCTATTGGCAATGGAACCCCTGCATCAGGGGCAACGGCCATCGGCACGTGGCGATGGCGGTGGGGATCAGATCATTTTTCGTCGTAGGGCCGGATTGAATCGGGCACTACCTTGGCGCCGTGCTGGGAGATCAGGCGCTGCACGTCCGGATCGCCCATGAAGGTCGCTTCGGCGGCCGCCTGGCGTTCGTCGCGGCTGCGCTCGTTGCGCTGGTGCAGCGACTCGGCCGAACGGGCCTCGACGAAACGCACCTGCGGCGCTGCGCCAAGCGCCGGCGCCAGCGCTTCGGCCATCAGCTCGACCAGCGCATTGCTGCGCAGATGATCGTCGACAGGCGCCAGCGACAGGCTCAACACGCCTTCGGACCAGGAAACAAAACCGGCGTGCTCGGCAAGCATCCTGGCCGGTCCGCGCAGGCTGGTGGCGGCCACCATCGCGTGCCAGGCATCGGCGTCGGCGATGCCGGCGCCGTGGACGAAGGCGGGCTCGGCCGGCGGCGAAACCACCGCCGGCGCAGGCGCGGCAACGGGTGCCGGGCTGGCAATGGCAATCTGGGCCGGCGCAATGGCTGCCTCGACCGGTGCAGGTGCAGGTGCAGGTGCAGGTGCAGGACGCGCCGGCGCGGCAAATGCCGCTGGCTTCGGCTGCTCGGCGGCAAACGGGTTCGGAGGAGGCGTCCGTTCGCGCGGTGCCGCGGCGGCCGGCGCCGCGGTCGCGGCACTGCGAGGGGCCGCACTACGGGAAGCCTGCGCCGGTTGCGCCGACGGCGCCCGTGCGCCATCGCCGTCATCCGGACGGAAGGCCAGCATGCGCAGCACGCTCATTTCGAAACCGGCGCGCGGACTCGGCGCCAATGCCAGGTCGCGGCGGCCGTTGAGCGCCATCTGGTACCACAGCTGCACCACTTCAGGACGCAGCTGCGCGGCCAGCGTGTCAACATCGACGCCATCGGCCTCGACCTGCGCCTCGGGCACCAGCTGTCGAACCTGGATCCTGTGCAGCGCATCGCTGAAGGCTTCCAGCACGCTGCCCCAGTCCGGCGAGAATTCGGCCAGCACGGCCACTTCGGCCAGCAGCCGCTCGCCATCGCCTTCGGCGAGGGACGACAGCAGCGCGCCAACCCGGGTGCGGTCGACGGTACCGAGCATGGTCGCCACGCCGGCATCGCCCAGGGTGCTGCCGCCGGCGCTGGCGCCGGTATAGGCGATGGCCTGATCGAGCAGCGACAGACCATCGCGCAGGCTGCCATCGGCGGCCTTGGAGAGCTGGCGGATCGCGCCGGCCTCGGCGGCGATGCCCTCGGCCTCGAGGATCCGGGTCATCTGCCCGTTGATCTGCTGCTCGTCCAGGCGCTTGAGGTTGAACTGCAGGCAGCGCGACAGCACCGTCACCGGCAGTTTCTGCGGGTCGGTGGTGGCAAGCAGGAACTTCACGTGCCCCGGCGGCTCTTCCAGCGTCTTGAGCAGCGCGTTGAAGGCCGACTTGGACAGCATGTGCACTTCGTCGATCAGGTAGACCTTCACCCGACCGCGGCTGGGCATGTACTGGGCGTTGTCGATGACCTCGCGGACGTCGTCAACACCGGTGTTGCTGGCGGCGTCGATCTCGAGCAGGTCGATGAAACGGCCCGAATCGATATCGCGGCACGAGCCACACTCGCCGCAGGGCTCGGCAGAGGTCCCGCGCTCGCAGTTCAGCGACTTGGCGAAGATTCGCGCGATCGTCGTCTTGCCGACGCCGCGGGTGCCGGTGAACAGGAAGGCGTGATGGACGCGGCCGGAATCGAGCGCATTGGTCAGCGCACGGACCACGTGCTCCTGTCCGACCAGTTCGGCGAAGCGCTTCGGACGCCACTTACGGGCGAGGACGAGGTAGGACATGGCCACATTCTGCCATGCCCAGTCGCGCGCACCGCGACTGGCGCGGCGCCGGACCGTCGCGCTTGTCCCGGGGACCGGCGACGGCTAGAATCTGCGACCCCTGCAAAACGGCTGGATGCCGCGTTCAGGGGTTGGGAAGCCAAGGTGCGGAGAGGTGTCCGAGTGGTTGAAGGAGCACGCCTGGAAAGTGTGTAAGCGTCTAAACCGCGCTTCGGGGGTTCGAATCCCCCTCTCTCCGCCAGCTTCAACAGTGTGGGAAAAGCCCCGCCGCCAACGCGGGGCTTTTGATGAAAGTCTCTATGGTGGCCCCGTCGGCCCCTCGCGACGCTAGGTCGAAAACTCCGCCAGGGCCGGAAGGCAGCAACGGTATTGACTGATGCGGGTGCCGAGGTCAGCCGGCGGGGCCATCGCCTTTGCAGGCGCAGCCCCTGCCCTGTGCAACTTCAGGGCACCAGGCCCAGCGCGTCCGGTTCGCGCCCCGTCTTCCAGTGCCCGACGACCTGCCAGCGCGCGCTATCGAGCACCGCGATCTCGTCGCCGCCGCTGATCGCCACGTACACGCGCTTACCCGACGGATCGGCGATCACGCCGATCGGCAACGCCGCGCGGCCCAGCATCGTCTCGCTGTACTGCGCGCCTTTGCGCGACAGATCGACCGTATGGATGACACGCTTGTTCTCGACGTCGATCACCGACAGCGTCGCCGCGCGGGCATTGGTCGCCAGCGCATGGTGGCCGTCGGCGGTGAACACCACCCGGATCGGGTAGCCCGGGCTGGGCACGGTGGCGCGCACCGCCAGTGTCGCCGGGTCGTGCACGGTGACCGTCCCTGCCTCGCGGTTGCTGACCCAGACCTGGCCGCTGCGCGGATGCACGGCAACGCCTTCGGCGCCGGCGCCTGCTGCAACTTCATGAGTCTTGCGTCCGGCCTTGAGATCGACGCGACTGACGGTGCCCGCGTCGATCTTGGTGACGTAGGCGTTCGCGCCATCGGCGGACAGGGCCACCATGTGCCCCCTGCCCTCGCCCAGGTCGATCGCCGAGTCCACCACGGCCTTTTCGATATCGACTACGAGCAGCTTGCGCGAGCCTTCGGTGGTGACGACGGCCCGCTTGTTGCCCGGCACCAGGCGCATGCCATGGGGACGGGTGTTGTCGCCCAGATCGACGCTGCGCGCGGCGCCACCACCTGCCAGATCGAGCACGCTGAGACTGTTGCCCGGCGACTGCGAACCGTAGTTGCTGACCAGTGCGGTACGGCCATCGCTGCTGACGACGATCTCGTGCGGGCCCTGCCCGGTCGCGAACTCGCCGAGCTTGCGTCCGTCATCGGTGGACAGGCGCCAGACCGTGTCGGCCGATTTGTTGCCCACGAGCAGTTCGGCTGCAGCCGCCGCGGGGATCATCAACGCCAGGGACAACGAAATCACTACGGATCGAATCATTGCGATGGCTCCGTGACGTCTTGCAAAACGGCTACGACTGGTGCGGGTGCAGCCAGCCGGCGTCGCCGTCGACATAGCGCTCATGCTTCCAGATCGGCACGCGCGACTTGACCTCGTCGATCACGTACCGGCAGGCGGCGAAGGCCGCGTCGCGATGCGCGGCGCTGACGCCCACCCACACCGCCAGTTCACCGATCGCCAGGTCACCGACGCGGTGCACGCAGCGCGCATCGAGGATGTCGAACTTCGACAGTGCCTCGGTCAGCACGCGCTCGCCTTCGGCTTCGGCCAGTGCGGCGTAGGCCTCGTAACGCAGCCCGTTCACGGGCCGGCCGTCGTTGTGGTCGCGCACCCAGCCTTCGAAGCTGGCGAAGCCACCGACGCGGTCGTCGAGCAGTTTCGCGCGCTCGCTGGCGGTGTCGAATGGGGTATCGGAAAGGCTGAAATGCTTCGTCATGTCGTTACTGCAGTAGGGGCTCAGCCGCCGCTGACCGGCGGGATGAAGGCGATCTCGCTGCCGGCGCGGACCGGCTGGTCCCAGCGCGCGAACTCGCCATCGACGGCGACGCGCAGGCGCTCGCGCGGCAAGGCGAACCCGTGGCGAGCGCGCAACAGCTCGTAGAGCCCGCCCAGGTCGCCATCGGCGTCGACCGGTTCGCTGGCGACGCCGGCGGCGTCACGCAGGCTGGCGAAATACAGGACGGTGGCCAGGGCCATCAGGTTGCTCCAAAGTCGTGGCGGCCACCGCGCTTGCCCAGCACCCGTGCCGGGCCCAGCACGATCGCATGCGACAACGCCTTGCACATGTCGTACACCGTCAGCGCCGCCACGGTCGCGCCAGTCAGCGCTTCCATCTCCACGCCGGTGCGGTGGGTCGTGCGCACGGCGCATTCGATGCGCAGTGTCGTCGCGCCGTCCCAGTCGATGGCGATGCGGCAGCCGTCGATCGGCAACGGGTGGCAGAACGGGATCAGCTCATGCGTGCGCTTGACCGCCATCGTACCGGCGATGATCGCCGTGTCGACGATGCCACCCTTGGCGCTCTTCAGGCCCGAGGCGCGCAGCTGCGTCGCCACAGGTGCCGGAAAGCGCACCTTGCATTCGGCCCGCGCCTCGCGCGCGGTGACCGCCTTGGCGGAGACGTCGACCATGGCCGGACGGCCGTCCGGGTCTATGTGGGTGAGCTGCCTGGGACTGGATTTGCTGCTGGCTTTCATTCAACCGCCAATGAGATACATCTCGACATGCCGGCGCGAGGCACCACTGGCGCCACGCAGCTCGCTGTAACGATCGCCGCGGTTGGACCACAGCTCCGCCACGCGATCGCGCAGCGCCGACTCGCCCTGGGCCAGCGCCGGGCGCAGGTCGTGGCCGTCGCCGGCGAACAGGCAGGTGTAAAGCTTGCCGTCCGCCGAGACGCGGGCGCGATGGCAGTCGCCGCAGAACGGCTCGCTGACCGAACTGACGAATCCGACCTCGCCCTGGCCATCGGCGAACGCGTAACGCGAAGCCACCTCGCCACGGTAGTTCGCCTCCAGCGCGCGCAATGGCCAGCGCGCCGCGATGCGATCGCGCAACTCGGCCGAGGGCACCACGCGATCGCGCACCCAGCCGTTGCAGGTGCCCACGTCCATGTACTCGATGAAGCGCAGCACATGGCCACTGCCACGGAAGCGTTCGAGCAGCGGCAACACCTGGTCGTCGTTGATGCCACGCTCGACGACGCAGTTGAGCTTGATCGACGCAAACCCTGCCGCCTGCGCCGCCTCGATGCCCGCCAGCACGTCGGCGATGTCGCCGCGGCCACCGCTCATCTGGCTGAAACGCTGCGAGTCGATCGCATCCAGGCTGACGGTGATCCGGCCCAGTCCGGCATCGCGCAATGCCCGGGCCTGCGCGGCCAGCAGCGAACCGTTGGTGGTCAGCGCGATGTCTTCCAGGCCGTTGATGGCCGCGAGCCGCTCCACCAGCTGCGGCAACCGCTTGCGCAGCAGCGGTTCGCCACCGGTCAGGCGCAGCTTGTTGACGCCCAGCGCGACGCATCCGCGCACCAGCGTCTCGATCTCGTCGAAGGACAGGCGCGATGCCGAGTCGAAGCCGTAATCGTCCGGCACGCGATCGGCCGGCATGCAGTACGGACAACGGAAGTTGCAGGCCTCGATCACCGACAGTCGCAGGTCGTGCAGCGGTCGAGCGCGCAGATCCAGCGGCAGCGGCGAGGTGGCCGGCACGGCGCTCATCATGCCTCCACCTGCATGGCGGTCGGCTCGGCCAGTGCCACCACCTGGCCGGGATGGGCGACGCGGTAACCGCGCGCGGCGAGCACCTCGCCTTCCTCGCGATTGCCGTAGTGGTACAGCAGGCAGCGATCGAGCAATCCCGGCGGGTACTCGCGCTCGAGATCCTCGATGCCGCTGTGCGAGGGATTCCCCTGCAGCGCGCAATCGTGCGCGATCAGTTCGCCGGCGTCGGCGTAGCGCGCCAGCATCTCCGGGATCGGCCGGGTGTCGCCGGTCCACACCACGCTGCCGTGCAGGCGCAGGCCGTAGGCGGTCTCGGGCCAGTGATGGCGCGTGGGGAATACTTCCAGCCGCACGCCGTCGTGCCAGAACGAGCCACCGACGGGAATGACCTGGAAGGCATCCCAGAAATTCACCCCGCCCTCGGCCAGCGCATTGGGGTAGTCGCCGACGCGCTGGTGCAGCAGAGGCAGCACCGTTGCCGGCACGTACAGGCGGATCCGGCCGCGGCGATCCGGGTCGAAGTAACTCGACACGAACAGACGCTCGAAACCGGCGACATGGTCGAGGTGGGTATGGGTGATGTACAGCGCCTGCGGCGCATCGCCGTAGTAGGCCTGGTAAGCGGTCAGGCCTTCGCCGCCGCAGTCGATGGTCAGCCACGGCGCGCCATTGCGCTCGATGGTGGCCATGGCCGAGCCGAGCTCGACCGCCGACGCATTGCCGACTCCGTGCAGACGCAGCTGCCAGCTTGTGTTCGCCAGGGCCATGCTCAGTAGCCTCGGTCCCAGGCGCGATCGTAAGCCTCGCGCAGACGGCCAAAATCGCGCTCAACCTCTTCGGCGCTGCGGTTGCCGCGCAGCTTCAGCAGCGACCTCTTGAGGCGGGCGAGGTTGCGTTCGCGCCAGCCGGTGGCGGGAATGCGCATGCGGCCGCGGTCGAGGTCGATGATCCAGCCTCTACCGGTAGTGGTGAACAACAGGTTGTGGGCGTTGAGGTCGGCATGGTCGAGGCCGGCGCGGTGGGCGCGCGCGATCAACCGGCCGGCTTCTTCCCAGGGAGCGCCGTCGCCGGCGACCGCGGCCCGGTCAGCCAGGCTGCGCACGTCGTCCAGGCGCTCGAGCAGGATCGCGGCGCGGTAGAACATGCCGTCGCGGCGATAGCAGGCGGCGATCGGACGCGGTACCGGCACGCCCTTCTCGGCCATGGTGCGGGTCAGGCGGAACTCGGCGAAGCTGCGGGTACTGCCGGCGCCCTGCCACCAGTAGCGGTCGCGGCTCACGCGCGCGGCCATGCCGCCGCGCAGGTAGCGCCGCAACAACGCCGGGCCGAATGGCGCGTCGATGAACCAGGCGCCGCCGCGTCCACCGCTCTCGACCGGGCGCGCGCGCTGCTCCCAGAACGACGGCACGAACCACTCCGGGCTCGCTTGCCGCACCCGGTTGCGGTCGAACAGAATGGCTCCGAATCCGCTGTCGTCGCGGAACGGCGTCAACTCTTCGGTAGCATCGAACCCCGTCATTCCCCGGAGTCTAGCAATTCACGTGGCCAGCAATCTGCCTTCACGCACCGCATGCAGTTCGTCCCTGGCCTCTGTCGACGCGACAGTGAAGCACGAATCTGCCCGCGGCCCGAACCGGCCCGGCCTGCGGTTTGCCGCTTCGGCTGGGACGTCCGGCGCATGAAGGCCACCGCCCCCGCGTCGGTCTGCCTGCTGCGTCTGTCGGCATTGGGTGACGTAACCCATGTGGTGGCGCTGGTGCGCACCTTGCAGGCTGCCTGGCCGCAGGTGCGGCTGACCTGGGTCATCGGCAAGGGCGAACACCGCCTGCTGGCCGGCCTGCCCGGCGTCGACTTCGTCGAGTACGACAAGAAATCCGGCCTGGCCGGCATGCGCGCGCTGCACCGCGAACTGCGCCAGCGCCTGGGCGCGCAGCGCCGCTTCGACGTGTTGCTGCAGATGCAGGTCGCCGCACGCGCCAACCTGCTGTCGGCCTTCATCCCGGCGCGGCGAAGGATCGGTTACGACCGCTCGCGTTCGAAAGACCTGCACGGTTTGTTCGTCAACGAACGCATCCCCGATCGACCGGGCATCCATGTGCTCGACGCGATCGGCAGTTTCTGCGAACCGCTCGGCCTGCATCAGGACCGCGTGCGCTGGGACCTGCCGGTGCCAGACGAGGCGCGGCAATGGGCGCGCGAGCAATGGCCGCAGGACGGCAAGCCGACGATGCTGGTCTCACCCTGCTCCAGCCATGCCCTGCGCAACTGGCGCCCGGAGCGGCACGCCGCGCTGGCCGACCACGCCGTCGCGCGCGGCTGGCGGGTAGTCCTGTGCGGCGGACGCAGCGAACTGGAAAGACAGACCACCGATGCGATCCTGGCGGCGATGCAACAACCGGCGCTCGACCTCGTCGGCAAGGACACACTCAAGCAACTGCCTGCCTTGCTCGAACGCGGCCAGTTGCTGGTGACGCCCGACTCGGGCCCCATGCACATCGCCAACGCGATGGGCACCAAGGTGCTGGGCCTGCACGCGGCCAGCAACCCGGCGCGCAGCGGGCCCTACAGCGATCGCAGCTACTGTGCCGACCGCTACGACGATGCCGCGCGCAAGTACCTTGGCAAGCCGGCAGCGGAGTTGCGCTGGGGCACCAAGATCGAGCACGACGGCGTCATGGACCTGGTCACGGTCGACGATGCGATCGCCGCGTTCGAACGCTACTGCGCCGACCACCTGCCGCCGCACGCGGCCCATGCAAGCACGGAGACATCGTGATGGCCGCTGGTTCACCGTGGTCGCACCGCTGCTGCCGGAACTGATCCGCGCGGCCAGGCCGATGTTCACCCGCGGCAAGGAGCCGACCCAGATCCCGCAGCAGATCCGCGAACTGCAGGACGCGGTCGACCAGAACCATCAGGCGATCAAGACCCTCGCCGCCGAAATGGAAATGACCCTCACCGCGCTCAAGCAGGCGTCACTGGAACTGGAGCGCACCATCGTCGAACTGCGCCAGCGGCAGGCGCTGCAGGATCAACGCCTCATGCGCGTGCAGATCGCGGCGGCCGTGGCCGCCACGGTGGCGGCACTGTCGTTCGCGGTGGCCGCGTACGCGCTGGCCACCTGACTCGAGCAACCGGATTCGCGCAGGGACCGGTTTAGGGTGCAGCGCCGGTCTTGTAGTCCTCGTACGACTTCTCTTCGATGTACGACGAGCCCAGGGCGAGGTTGATGTCCTTCTTGATCCGCGCGCGCTCGTCGTTCTCGAAATAGACGCTGCGGGCCAGGCGCACGAACTCGTCGTCGAAGGCCTGCGCCTTCTCCTTGATGCGGATGTCGTCCTCGATCACCCACAGGCGTTCGTTGACCGCCTTCAGCTCGGCGCGCAGGCGGGCGATGTCCTTGCCGGCGGCCGGATGCGCCATCCAGGTCTTCTCGAGAGCCGACAGCTCGTTGCGGACGTTGGCCACCTTGGCGGGGTCGCTCATGCGCTCGGACTTGATCTGCAGGATCGAGATCTTGTCGAGCAGTTCGCCAAAGGACACCGGGACCAGGATTTCGGACATGACATCGCCGTTCGTTCAGGGGAGCAATAGTGTAGCCGGCCGCTCGCCGCACTCAGTGGTGCTTGCCGCCGGCGCGCAAGCCCCGTAGAATTCCCGGCTCGCTGCACCACCCGGAGAGGTGGCAGAGTGGTTGAATGTACCTGACTCGAAATCAGGCGTACGTTTATAGCGTACCGGGGGTTCGAATCCCCCCCTCTCCGCCAGTTTCACGCAAACGCCCCCTCGTGGGGCGTTTTGCGTTTTGGGGCGGTTGACTGGCAAATCCGGACCTTTGCGTCGCCGCCGCGCCAACCTGAAGGTTTCCTCCTTGCCTCGCGGCCGCTCCGCCACGATCATTCCGTTAACCGCCATCAAGCACCGAGACAGCGACCGGCATGATCGACGCATGATCGAATTCGGACACCTCACTCACGTCGGCCTGCGCCGCGAGCTCAACGAAGACACCTATTACGGTGACGGCGAGCTGGGACTGTGGCTGGTCGCCGACGGAATGGGCGGTCACGAATACGGCGAGGTCGCCAGCGCACTGGCACGCGAGACCATCGTCCGCGAGATCCGCGACGGCACGCCGCTGGCGCAGGCGATCCGCATCGCCGACGAAGAGATCATCCGAACCTCCAAGCGCCGCAACGACGCGTTGCCGATGGGCACGACCGTGGTCGCCGCGCGCATCGCCGGCAGCCGCTTCGAAGTGGCCTGGGTCGGTGACAGCCGCGTGTACCTGTGGCGCGAAGGACACCTGGCGCAGTTGTCGCAGGACCACAGCTACGTCCAGGAGCTGATCGCCACCGGTGCGATCACCCATGAACAGGCGCGCAGCCATCCCCACCGCAACGTCGTGACCCAGGCACTGGGCGTGACCGACCCGCGCAACCTGAATGTCGAAACCATGACCGGCGAGCTCAAGCCCGGCATGCAGCTGCTGCTGTGCAGCGACGGCCTGACAGAGGAAGTCGACGACCGCGGCATCGCACGCGTGCTGGCGCAGGACGACTGCAGTGCGCAGGAGTGCGTGGATTCCCTGGTGGCCGCCGCGCTCGATGGCGGCGGTTCCGACAACGTCACGGTGATCCTGGTCCGCCACCACTGAACTCGACCGGCATGACGCCGGGCGAGTGGGCGGACTCAGACGATCAGGCCGGTTCCAGCTCCGCTTCGGCCTCGGCGACCACGATGAACTGGTCCCAGACGCACTTGCCGGCCTTCTTGCGCAGCTTGTCCAGCCGGGCTTCGTGTGCCGCCAGTTCGTCCGCGGCCACCTGCACGCGCGGACGTGCCGCCGCCGGGTCGGTGCGGAAATTGACCACTTCGACCTGGGTGCCGGCGGCGTCGCTGGCAAAACCAATCTCCTCCTGGCCGGAGGTCAGCGCGAGGTAAACCTCGGCGAGGATCTGCGCGTCGAGCAGCGCGCCGTGCAACTGGCGGTGGGAGTTGTCCACGCCCAGCCGCTTGCACAATGCATCGAGCGAGTTGCGCTGGCCGGGGAACCGCTGCCGCGCCATCAGCAGGGTGTCCTCGACGTTGCAGCGTTCGCGCAGGCCGCCGTACTGCGAGCCCACCAGGCGCAGCTCGTTGTCGAGGAAGCCGACGTCGAAGGCGGCGTTGTGGATGATCAGCTCGGCGCCGTCGATGAAGGCGATGAACTCTTCGACCACGTCGGCGAACACCGGCTTGTCGGCGAGGAAGTCCAGGGTCAGCCCGGTGACTTCCTGCGCGCCCTGCTCGAAATCGCAGTCCGGCTTCAGGTAGACATGGAAGGTGCGGCCGCTGGGTCGGCGCTCGATGTATTCCACGCAGCCGATTTCGACCACGCGGTTGCCGCGCTCCCAGCTCAGGCCGGTGGTTTCGGTATCTAGGATGATCTGCCGCATCGGCGCCATTCTCACACGATCGCCGCTCGCCGGGACAGGCGACGCGACGCAATCCGCGCCGCCGGCGCGGGCACGGTCGGCATCGGCGGGGACGCCATCAGCGAGCCACGGCCGAACTGCCGCGCAGGCGCTGTGCCTGCAGGCGTGCGAGCACGTCGACTCGCTCGTTGTCGGGGTCGCCGGAATGGCCCTTCACCCACTTCCACTGGATCGTGTGGCGCTGCGCCGCCGCATGCAGGCGCTCCCACAGATCACGGTTCTTGACCGGGTCGCCGCCGGCGGTCTTCCAGCCGCGGCGGACCCAGTTTCCGATCCATTCGGTGATGCCCTGGCGCACGTATTGCGAGTCGGTGTGGAGGATGACCTCGCACGGCTCGCTGAGCGTTTCCAGCGCCATGATCGCCGCCATCAGCTCCATGCGGTTGTTGGTGGTATCGGCCTCGCCGCCGGCGACCTCGCGCTCGCGTCCGCGGAAGCGCAGCAGCGCGGCCCAGCCGCCGGGACCGGGATTGCCCAGGCAGGCGCCGTCGGTATGGATTTCGACCTGCTTGCGCGCGTCGGTATTGCTTGCGTCTGAATTCATCGCGGCATTATCGCCGCATTGCGCAGTCGCAGGGCACGGTTCGCCTGCGACTTGCGAACAACGCGGCCACCTACACCTGGCTCCAGCGCAGGTTGCGCAGTGGCGTCGGCGGAATCAGCGCATGCACGCGCTTGTTGACGGTCAACGCGATGCCGGCACGCAGGCGGTCGGCCGCACCGACGCCCACGTCGCCATGGGCAACGCGCCAGTGCGGCCCCAGCCATTGCAGGCTGACCGTATCGACGGCGAACCCGGTGCGTCGCAATGCCGACTGCCAGCCGCCGGGATCGCGCGCATGCAGGCCGGTGCGCGCCCAGCGCGCGCGGTAAGGACTCCAGGGATTGAGCGCGGCCAGCCACAGCGTGCCGCCGGGCATCAGCATCCGCGCGCACTCGTCCAGGACCAGGTCGATGGCAAAGCCATCATCGAGGGCGTGCTGGAGCAGGATCGCGCCGAAGGCCTCGCTGGCGAAGGGCAACGGCAACCGGCAGCGGACCCCGCCGTCGAAGCCGGCGCCATTGCGACGCAGGGCCAGGCCGCGGCCTTCGGCGATCTCCGGCGCGGTGGCCCCGCGGACCCCGAACCACGCCCAGGGGGTCGCCGGCGGTCGCGAGGCCAGCACCCGTGCCATCGCCGCTTCCTGCACCGCCAGCAGGCCCTGTCCGGCCTCGCTGCCGAACCAGGCCAGCGGCGCATGGGCCTGGTCTGGTTGACGGGGGTGGGAGGTGAGAGGCATGGTCTGGGCCGGTTCGGTCTGACGGATCGGGAAGTTCTGTCGGTCAGTCGATTGTGCGGCACGCCCGTGTCCCCCAGGCAAGCCCCGAGGATCATTGCGCATGCGCCTGCAGGCCCTGCCCGCCCTGAGCGACAACTACATCTGGGTCTGTGCCGCCGACGATGGCTCGCGCGCCCTGATCGTCGACCCCAGCGAAGCCGGGCCGGTCCTGGCCGCGGCCGACGCCGGACTGCAGCCGGCCGGCATCCTGCTGACCCACCACCACCACGACCACATCGGCGGGGTCCCGGCCCTGCTCCAGCGCTGGCCCCAGCTGCCGGTGATAGCCCCGGTGGATGACCGCATCGCCACGGCGACCCGCCGCGTCGGCGACGGCGACCGCTTCGAGCTGGCCGGCTGGGAATTCGAGGTCATGGCCCTGCCAGGGCACACGCTCAGTCACGTCGCCTACGTCGGCCACGACCTGCTGTTCTGCGGCGACACCCTGTTCAGCCTCGGCTGCGGACGACTGTTCGAAGGCACCCCGGAACAGATGCACCATTCCCTTTCGCGCCTGGCCGCCCTGCCCGGGCAGACCCGGCTGTGTTGCGGACATGAGTACACGCTCTCAAACGCGGCCTTTGCCCGCGTGGTAGAACCCGGAAACCCGGCGCTGACGCGTCGCACCGAGGATGCCCAGACGATGCGCCAGACCGGTCAACCGACCTTGCCCAGCACGATCGCCAGCGAACTGGCGGCCAACCCTTTCCTTCGCGTGGACAACGCCGAAGTCCGCGCCGCGCTGCAGCGCCAGACCGGCCAGGCCCCGGCCGACAGTGTCGAAGCATTCGCCGCATTGCGGCGCTGGAAGGACGGATTCGTCGCGTGACGTGCGCCCGCCCATGGCGCCGGCTGGCGACCGGCCTCTTCCTTGGTGGCGTCCTGGCGCTGCCGGCGCAGGCCCAGGACACCGCGAACCAGGCGCAGGACGCGACCAGGACCGTCGACCCGACCACCCGCAACGGCCGCGAGATCTACGAAGCGTTCCGCGCTGGCCTGGCAGAGCCCGAGTGCGAGGCCGGCGGCGTCTCCCCGCGCTGGCGCCAGCATTTCGCCACCGCCCCCAAGCGGCTCGCGGCCGACGACGACCTGTTGCCGCTGTTCGGCTACGTCGTCGACGCCCTGCGCCAGGCGCACCTGCCGACCGAGTTCGCGCTGATCCCGTTCGTCGAGAGCGGCTACCGGCCCGGCGCGCGCAGCCCGGCCGGCCCGGCCGGCTTATGGCAGATGATCGCCATCACCGCACGCAACCACGAAGTGCCGATGCGCAGCGGTTACGACGGCCGGCTGTCGCCAGTGGATTCGACTGCCGCCGCGGTGCGTTATCTCAAGACGCTGCATGGCATGTTCGCCGGCGACTGGCGGTTGGCGGTGATGGCCTACAACGCCGGCGAGTACCGGGTGATGGGCGCGCTCAAGCGCAGCGGCCAGGTCGCGCGCGATGCCAGGCCCGAACAGCTGGTCGGCCTGTCCGACATCACCCAGGCCTACGTGCGCAAGCTGCACGCCCTGTCCTGCCTGATGGAGCAGGCCGACGATCGCGAGGAATGGCTTCGCCAGCTCGACCGGCCCGTGCCGCGATTGCAGGCCGTGACGCTACCGGCCGAGATCAAGCGGCTCGACCAGTGGGCGGCCCGGACCGGCCAGGACAGCGATCAGCTCATCCGCCTGAATCCGGTCTACGCCGACGGCATCGGCACCCGCCCTGCCCGCCTGCTGGCGATCGCGGCACCGGCAGCACCGGTGGATGCGGTCGCGTCGACAGCGCCGTCGGCCGACAGCGCGTCGGTCGACAGCCCGCCATCCGCCGCTTCGCCAGGTCCTTCACGCAAGCACACCGTCAAGCGCGGCGAGAACGCCTCGACGATCGCCAGGCGCTACGACGTCCGTGTCGCCGACCTGATGCAGCGCAATGGCCTGGGCGCCCGCGCCGTGCTCAGGCCCGGCCAGCTGCTGATCATCGATGCGCAATACGGCCAGGGAAACCGCGTTCCGACCGAGGCCGGCTCCCCCTGACAGCGGCGCCGACCCTACGGCGCCGCATCGTCAAACCGCGTACGGCGCCCTCGGCAACCGCCCCCCGCAGGCGGCTACACTAGAGTCTTTGCTCGACCGCGCTACGCTCAGGCGCTGCGGTCATCATCATCAGAAAGGAACGGCTCATGGGTTTTCTGCAAGGCAAGCGTGCACTGATCACCGGCATCGCCAGCGAGCGCTCGATCGCGAGCGGCATCGCCGAGGCCATGCACCGCGAAGGCGCGCAGCTGGCGTTCACCTATCAGAACGAGAAGCTCAAGTCGCGCGTGGAGTCGGCCGCCGCCGAGTACGGCAGCAACATCGTCCTGCCGCTCGACGTCAGCGATGACGCACAGATCGCCGCCTGCTTCGAGCAGCTCGGCCAACAGTGGAGCGACGGCTTCGACATCCTCGTCCACGCGATCGCGTTTGCACCGCGCGAAGCCATTGCCGGCCAGTTCCTCGACGGCCTGACCCGCGAGAACTTCGCCATCGCCCACGACGTGTCGTCGTACTCGCTGTCTGCGCTGTCCAAGGCGGCACGTCCGCTGATGAAGGGCCGCAACGGTTCGATCCTGACGCTGAGTTACCTCGGCGCCGAGCGCGCTCTGGTCGGTTACAACCTGATGGGCGTGGCCAAGGCCAGCCTCGAAGCTTCGGTCCGCTACCTCGCCTGCAATCTCGGCCCGGAAGGCACCCGCGTCAACGCCATCTCCGCCGGTCCGATCAAGACGCTCGCAGCCGCCGGCATCGCCGGTTTCCGCAAGATCCTCGGCCACGTCGAGGAGAACGCACCGCTGCGCCGCACGGTCACCATCGAAGACGTCGGCAACGTCGCCGCCTTCCTGTGCTCGGACCTCGCCAGCGGCGTCACCGGCGAAGTCACCTACGTCGATGCCGGCTACAACATCCTGGGCATGACCGGGATCGGCAACGAGTAATTCGTCGCGGACCAGGCACAAAAAAAGCCCGGCATTGCCGGGCTTTTTTCTGTGCATCAGCCGCGAGGCGCAATCAGAGATTGCGCTCGACCACCGTCACCTTGACGCGCTTGCGCAGCTGCGAAACCAGCGCGCGTACGTCATCGCTGCCGCCGATGCGGGCAATCTGCTGCTGCAGCATCTCGCGCTGCTGCGCCGGCATCGACGCCACGTCGCCCGGCGTCACCTTGCTCACCGCGAACAGCACGATGCGACCATCACTCAGCTGCGCCTGGCCAGGGGAAACCTTGCCGGCGGCCGGAGCCGCAACGGCGAAGATCGCATCGGCCACGCTGGCCTCCGGGACCGGCGCACCGCGCGGAATACCCGGCAGGACCTGCGGCGGCGGCAACTGACGGGAAGCCGCAATGGCGTCCAGCGTCTCGCCACCCTTCAGACGCGCCACCAGCGCATCGGCGTCCTTGCGCGCGGCCTGCGCACTGCGATCGGCGCGCACCGCCGCGATCACCTGGTCGCGGACCTGCGCCAGCGGCAACGCCCGCTCCGGCGTGTGCGCGGTGACGCGAATCAGCACGCTGTGACCCGGCGCCAACTCGATCGGATCGCTGATCGTGCCGTCCTGGATCAGGTTGTCGGAGAACGCAGCACGGACCACCGCCGGGTTGGCGACGATGCCCTGCGCATTGGTACGCGAGAACGGACCGGCCTTCTGCAGCGGGATGTTCATCTCGCGCGCAGCCGGCGCCAGCGAGGACGGATTCTTCAGGGTCAGGTCGACCAGGCGGCTGCTGAACTCGCTGGCCACGCGCTCGCGATCGGCCTCGGCCTGCTCGCGGGCCAGCGCCTCACGCACCTGCTCGAAGCTTTCCTGCGCACCGCTCTTGAGTTCGCGCAGCTGGATCACGTGCCAACCGAACTCGCTCTTGACCGGCGCACTGATTTCGCCCGTCTTCATCGCGAACAAGGCGTTCTCGAACGGGCCGACCATCATGCCCTTGCTGACCCAGCCCAGATCGCCGCCAACGGCCTGCGAACCGGTGTCGTCGCTGTTGGCGCGGGCCAGCGCGGCGAAGTCGGCGCCAGGCGCCTTTGCCTGCGCGGCCAGCTGGGTCGCCTTCAGTTCTGCGGCCTTCTGCGCGGCAGCATCTGCACCCTCCGGCAAGCGCACGAGGATGTGCGAGGCCAGGCGCTGCTCGGCTTCGATGAAGCGGTTCTTTTCCTGCTCGTAGCGCTGGCGCAGCGTGGCGTCATCCGCCGGCGCCGGTGCCGGCAGCGTCGCACTGTTGATCTCGACGTACTCGATCGCCACTGATTCCGGCGCGCGGTACTGCGCGGCATGGCCGTCGTACCACTTCTGGATCTCCGCGGCGGTCACCGCACCGGTGTCGGCGACCGGAGCCGGAAGCGGCAACACACTGGCGTCGCGCTGCTCGCCCATCAGATGCAACAGGCGGTCCATCTCGGCGGCGGTGACGAAATTGCTGGCGGCCACGCCCATCGACATCATCGACTGCTGCAGGCCCTCGCGCACCTGCTGCTCGAACTGGCGCTCGTTCAGCGCCGGCACCTGCGACGCGAGCGCCAGCTTGTAACGCGTGTAATCAAACTTGCCATCGACCTGGAAGCCCGGGACTTCCTGGATCGACTTGCGCACCATCGCATCGCTGACGACCATGCCGTCGCGCTGCGCGGAGAGCTGCTGCACGCGGGCATCGATCAGGCCGTCGAGGATCGCGCGCTTGTTGTCGACGCTTTCGAAAGCACGCGCGTCGAACGCCTCGCCCTGCTGCGCGCGCTGCTGCTGGCGCGCCTGCTCGAAGGTCCTGCGAAACTCGTCGATGCCGATCGAGTCGTGCTGCCAGAACACCGACACCGGCCAGAACGACGGCGCCGACGGCCACCAGGTCGGCGGCACGTCGATCTTCGCCACCGAGTTGTCGGTGCGCTGGCCGAGGTACTGCTCGATACCGACGAAGGCGAAGGGAATGATCAGCAGGCCCAGGATCACGGTGGCGATCCAGCCCGAGGTCTTGTCGCGAAGTTTCTGCAGCATATCCGGCACGCGTCAGTCGTAAGCCGGACAGTTTAGCGTGCTTGGAGGCCTGCAAACGGGGCCGGCAGCGCGGGATTCCCGGGGCCACGGCAGGGCCGCAGGTCGGCCCGGGCACCCGGGCCCGGCACGGCGGCCAAAAAAAACGCGCCGTTGCCGGCGCGGTTCAAAAAAAGGGCGCCATGGGCGCTCCATACATGAAGAAAAAAGGGCGCCGTTGCCGGCGCCCTCGGTAAAACTGGCGGAGTGGACGGGACTCGAACCCGCGACCTCCGGCGTGACAGGCCAGCATTCTAACCGACTGAACTACCACTCCGCGCTTTGAAACTTGGCCCTTGCAGGCCCGGCTCCGGTTCCGCCAGAGACGGAAATCCATTGCCCTTACCCTTTGGAAAACAAAGGCGCCGTTGCCGGCGCCTTTGGCGAAACTGGCGGAGTGGACGGGACTCGAACCCGCGACCTCCGGCGTGACAGGCCAGCATTCTAACCGACTGAACTACCACTCCGCACTTTTGAAAACGTTCACAGCCTGGTGCTTATCTGGTGGGTGCTGAGGGTTTCGAACCCCCGACCCTCTCCGTGTAAAGGAGACGCTCTACCGCTGAGCTAAGCACCCGCGTGCGAGTCGCTTAGTTTACGGCATCCTTGAGCGCCTTGCCAGCCTTGAACGAAGGATTCTTCGAGGCCTTGATCTTGATCGTCTCGCCGGTCTTCGGATTGCGGCCCTGGCGGGCGGCGCGCTTGCGGACCTGGAACGTGCCGAAGCCGACCAGCGTCACCGTGTCGCCCTTCTTCAGCGCCTTGGTGACGACGCTGATCACGGCGTCGACGGCGTTGGCGGCATCGGTCTTGGACAGCTCTGCAGCTTCGGCGACGGCGCCAACAAACTCAGCCTTGTTCATTCGTTTTGACTCCCTGTGCGGATGTTGCCGCATGTTCTGATAATCGGGACATGCGCCCGATCGACTGGTGCCGCGCAGACGGTGAATTCGTCAGCCATCTGCGCGGACGCAGCCGTTATACCAGCGGCATTTTAGGGGTGCAAGCCTGAAAGCTAGCTGTGGCGCGGCTTCCAGCCATGCTCAATCAACGCGATCGACATGATCGGAACAAGTGCAACCGATCAGTGCTTGAGGTCTGCCTGCGTCACCGTGCCGGTGCCATCGCGCACCGGTACCTCACCCTGTCCCGATGCCGGCACGGGTGCCAGCGGGCGTTCCAGAGCGATGTCGAGCACTTCGTCGATCCACTTCACCGGAATGATCTTCATGCCCTGCGTCACCGCCTTGGGCAGGTCGACCAGATCCTTGCGGTTCTCGTCCGGAATGATCACGGTGTGGATGCCGCCGCGCAGCGCCGCCAGCAGCTTTTCCTTCAGTCCACCGATCGGCAGCACGCGGCCGCGCAAGGTGATCTCGCCGGTCATCGCCACGTCGGCCTTGACCGGGTTGCGGGTAAGCATCGATACCAGCGCGGTGGCCATCGCGATGCCGGCGCTGGGGCCGTCCTTGGGCGTGGCGCCTTCGGGCACGTGGACGTGGACGTCCTGCTTCTGCAGGAAATCCAGGTCGATGCCGAGCCGGTCGGTGCGCGCACGCACGACCGAGAGCGCGGCCGAAGCCGACTCCTTCATGACGTCGCCCAACTGGCCGGTCAGCAACAGCTGGCCCTTGCCCGGCACCAGCGTCGATTCGATCTGCAACAGATCGCCGCCCACTTCGGTCCAGGCCAGGCCGGTCACCAAGCCGATCTCGTTCTGCTCCTCGGCGCGACCGAAGTCGTAGCGACGCACGCCCAGGTACTTGTCGAGATTCTTCGAGGTGACGTTGACCGCCGTGGTCTTGGCCTTTTTCGCCTTCGGTCCGGCGAGCGCGATTTCCTTGACCACCTTGCGGCAGATCTTGGCGATCTCGCGCTCGAGGCTGCGCACGCCCGACTCGCGCGTGTAGTAACGCACGATGTCGCGCACGGAACCCTCGGCCACCTTCAGCTCTTCAGGCTTCAGGCCATTGGCCTTGATCTGCTTGGGCATCAGGTAACGCATGGCGATGTTGAGCTTTTCTTCCTCGGTGTAACCCGGGATGCGGATCACTTCCATGCGGTCGAGCAGCGGGCCGGGGATGTTGAGCGAGTTCGACGTCGCCACGAACATCACTTCCGACAGGTCGAGGTCGACTTCCAGGTAGTGGTCGTTGAACGCGTTGTTCTGTTCCGGATCGAGCACTTCCAGCAGCGCCGACGACGGATCGCCGCGGAAGTCCATCGACATCTTGTCGATCTCGTCGAGCACGAACAGCGGGTTCTTGCTGCCGATCTTGTTGAGGTTCTGCACGATGCGGCCGGGCATCGAACCGACGTAGGTGCGGCGATGGCCACGGATCTCGGCTTCGTCACGCACGCCGCCGAGCGACATGCGCACGAACTTGCGGTTGGTCGCCTTGGCGATCGACTGCCCCAGCGAGGTCTTGCCCACGCCCGGCGGGCCGACCAGGCACAGGATCGCGCCCTTCATGTGCTTCACGCGCGACTGCACCGCCAGGTATTCAAGGATGCGTTCCTTGACCTTCTCCAGGCCAAAGTGGTCGGCGTCGAGCACGTCCTGCGCGGCCTTGAGGTCCTTGCGGATCTTGCTGCGCTTCTTCCACGGCACGCCGAGCAGCCAGTCGAGATAGTTGCGCACGACGGCGGCTTCGGCCGACATCGGCGACATCTGCTTGAGCTTGTTGAGCTCGGCCTTGGCCTTGGTTTCCACCGGCTTGGGCATGCCGGCTTCGGCGATCTTGCGGGTCAGCTCGTCGATGTCGTTGGGCGCATCATCGATCTCGCCGAGCTCCTTCTGGATCGCCTTCATCTGCTCGTTGAGGTAGTACTCGCGCTGGCTCTTCTCCATCTGCGACTTGACGCGGCCGCGGATGCGCTTTTCCAGCTGCTGCACGTCGATCTCGCCGTCGACCAGGCCGACCAGCAGCTCGAGTCGCGTGCCGATGCCGTGCGTTTCCAGCAGCTTCTGCTTGTCGCCGATGCGCACGCCAAGGTGCGCGGCGATGGTGTCGCCCAGGCGACCGGGTTCGTCGATGCCCGACAGGGTCTGCATCAGTTCCGGCGGCAGCTTGCGATTGGTCTTGACGTACTGCTCGAACAGGCCCATCAGCGAACGCGCGATCGCTTCGATCTCGCGCTCTTCGCGATCGTTCTCCGGCTCGACGACTTCGGCCTGGCCGGTGAGCGCGCCACCCGCCTCGACAACGTCATGCACGTTGACGCGCGACACGCCCTCGACCAGCACCTTGATGGTGCCGTCGGGCAGCTTGAGCAGTTGCAGCACCTGCGCCAGCGTGCCGATCTGGTAGAGATCGGCGGCACCCGGGTCGTCGGTTTCGGCAGACTTCTGGGCGACCAGCAGGATGCGCTTGTCGGCTTCCATGGCCTGGTCCAGGGCATGGATGGACTTGTCACGACCGACGAAGAGCGGGATCACCATGTGCGGGAACACGACGACGTCGCGCAACGGCAGCACCGGCAGGCTCAGCGTCTCGCGTTCTGGTGAGTCGGACATGAGGGGGAACTCCGGAATAGGCGTGGACGGGCTCGGCGCCCGAGGGATCGGTGGGCTTCAAAAGCCCATGGCCACGGTTATGGGGGTCCGCGTGAAAGGATGCAAGCGGCGCGCAGGGAAAGCTGCGGGCCGGTCACAATTAATCCTTATTAATCAGGCAATTAGCACTGAATAAGCGCACATTGGCGCTGGCTCCCGGCCGGTCGGCCGGGAGGGGCCGGGCAACCCTCCTGCGGAGGGGCGAGCACTGCCCGACTGGTCAGTCTGCCGAGGCGACCTTGGGAGCGGCCGGCGGCGTCTGGTAGATCAGGTACGGCTCGGTCTTGTGGTCGATCACGGACTCGTCGACGACGACCTTGCTGACGTTCTCAAGCGACGGCAGCTCGTACATGGTGTCGAGCAATACCGACTCGACGATCGTCCGCAGGCCACGGGCACCGGTCTTGCGCTTGAGCGCCTTGCGGGCGATCGCGGCCAGGGCGTCCGGGCGGAACTCCAGTTCCACGCCTTCCATGTCGAACAGCTTCTTGAACTGCTTGGTGATCGCGTTCTTCGGCTCGGTCAGGATCTTGACCAGCGCCGGCTCGTCGAGCTCCTCGAGCGTGGCGACCACCGGCAGGCGGCCGACGAACTCGGGGATCAGGCCGAACTTGATCAGGTCTTCCGGCTCGACGTCGGCCAACAGCTTGCCGATGTCGGACTTGCGCTCGCTGCTCTTGACCTTGGCGCCGAAACCGATGCCACCGGCCTCGGTGCTGCGCTGCTGGATGATCTTGTCCAGGCCGGCGAATGCACCGCCGACGACGAACAGGATGTTGCGCGTGTCGACCTGCAGGAATTCCTGCTGCGGATGCTTGCGACCGCCCTGCGGCGGCACGCTGGCGACGGTGCCTTCGATCAGCTTGAGCAGCGCCTGCTGCACGCCTTCGCCGGACACGTCGCGGGTGATCGACGGGTTGTCGCTCTTGCGCGAGATCTTGTCGATCTCGTCGATGTAGACGATGCCCTGCTGCGCCTTCTCGACGTCGTAGTCGCACTTCTGCAGCAGCTTCTGGATGATGTTTTCCACGTCCTCGCCGACATAGCCGGCTTCGGTCAGCGTGGTCGCATCGGCGATCGTGAACGGCACGTTGAGCAGCCGCGCCAGCGTTTCGGCCAGCAGCGTCTTGCCCGAGCCGGTCGGACCGACCAGCAGGATGTTGGACTTGGCGAGCTCGACGTCGTCGTTCTTCTGACGGCTCTCGATGCGCTTGTAATGGTTGTACACGGCGACCGCGAGCGTGCGCTTGGCGCGAGTCTGGCCGATCACGTACTGGTCGAGCACCTCGAGGATCTCGCGCGGCTTGGGCAGGTGGCTGCGGGCCGACTGCGCCTTCTCCTCGAGTTCCTCGCGGATGATGTCGTTGCACAGCTCGACGCACTCATCGCAGATGAACACGCTCGGGCCCGCAATCAGCTTGCGGACCTCGTGCTGGCTCTTCCCGCAGAACGAGCAATACAGAATCTTGTTGCTGTCGCCGGTGCTGCGGCCCTGTCGGTCGTCGCTCATGCTTGTGCCCAAGTGTTGCTTTTGGTGGTGCTTTTGGTGGTGCTCGTGCCGGAACCCGTCCAAGGCTGGACGCGTTCAGGTGCTACGGCCCGAGAATAACACAGCGCTCCGGCCCGCTTCGCGGGCCGGCTCGTTGGCCTAAATGACTGCTGGATCAAGGACCTGGACGGACTCAGGGGGCTGTCTCAGCTGGTCTGGATCGAGTCTTCCGGGCGCCGTTCCAGCACCTGGTCAACCAGACCGTACTCGCGGGCGGCCTCGGCGCTCTTGAAGTTGTCGCGCTCGGTGTCGCGCGCGATGGTCTCAAGGGCCTGGCCGGTGTGCTTGGCGAGGATCTCGTTGAGGCGCTGGCGCAGGGTCAGGATCTCGCGGGCATGGATGTCGATGTCCGTGGCCTGGCCCTGGAAGCCGCCGAGCGGCTGGTGGATCATCACGCGCGAATTGGGCAGGGCGTAACGCTTGCCCTTGGCACCGGCCGCCAGCAGCAGCGCGCCCATCGAGGCGGCCTGGCCGACGCAGATGGTGCTCACGTCCGGCTTGATGTACTGCATGGTGTCGTAGATCGCCAGGCCGGCGGTGACGACGCCACCGGGCGAATTGATGTACAGGCTGATGTCCTTCTCGGGGTTCTCGGCCTCGAGGAACAGCATCTGCGCCACGATCACGTTGGCGACATGGTCGTCGACGCCGCCGACCAGGAAGATCACGCGCTCCTTGAGCAGGCGCGAATAGATGTCGTAGGCACGCTCGCCGCGGCTGGTCTGTTCGACCACCATCGGGACGAGATTCAAAGCTCGTGTCAGGTTGTCCATGGATTCAACGGCACCTTGGGTCTGGGATTGGGCGCTAACTGGAAGCGTAGTACGGTCAAATTGGGGCCAACCGGACCGGAGCGCAAGGGGCACGCACGCCATTGCCCGTCGACCACGACGGACCGCACCTTGGCGGTGCCGCCGTCGTGGCGCCGGGCGCAGCGGTTACTGGCGGATCGCCTCGTTGAACGAAAGCGGCTGCTCGTTGTGCTGGGCGCGCTCGGCGATCCAGTCGATCACCTGCTCTTCCATCACGCGGGCCTGCAGGCCCGACATCAGCTGGGCGTCATTGCGGTACAGCTCGATCACCTGCTGCGGTTCCTCGTAGGTCGAGGCGATCAGCTGCAGGGTCTCGGTGACGCGCTTGGGCTCCAGGCGCAGCTCGTTGCGGCGAGCGATCTCGCCGACGATCAGGCCGACCAGCACGCGCTTGCGCGCGGCGTCCATGAAGCCCATGTGGGCATCGGCCGGGATCTCGCCGATGGCACGGCCCTGGCGGCGGGCCTGCTCGATGGTCTGGCGGGCCATGTCGCGGGCCTCGCCTTCGACCAGCTTCGGCGGCATTTCGACGTGCGAGTAACCGGCAATCAGCTGCTCGCCGACTTCACGGCGCAGGCGGGTCATCAGCGCGCCCTTGAGCTCGCGCTCCAGGTTGCTGCGGATGTCGGCGCGGAACTGCTCGGCATCGCCGCTGCGCACGCCGAAGCTCTTGATGAAGGCAAAGTCGACCTCCGGCAGCACCGGCTCGGAAACCTTGGTCGCCTTGAGGTGGACCTGGACGGTGCGGCCGGCGAACTGCGGCACGCGCCATTCGGCCGGGAATTCGATCTCGGCAACCTTTTCGTCGCCAGCCTTGAGGCCGACCAGGGCCGACTCGATCGCCGGCAGCATGGAGGCCGAACCGATGATCGTGGCACCGCGCTCGACGCCCTCGGCGGGCAGGCGGTCGTCGCCGGCCTGCGACCAGGTCTCGATCTCGACGGCGTCGCCAGTGGCGGCTTCGCGCTCGACCGCGTTCCAGCTGCGACGCTGCATGCGCAGGTTCTCGATCATCGCGTCGATGTCGGCATCGCTGACTTCGGCGGTATGACGGATGACGTTGAGCTTGGCGACGTCGATGTCACCGAAATCCGGCACGACCTCGAAGGTGGCCACGTAGGCCAGCTCGGCGTCCGCGGCCGGGACGATCTGCGGGTTGCCCGCGATCTGCAGCGACTGCTCGCGCACCGCATTGGTGAAACCTTCACGCAGCAGGCCGTCAAGGACCTCGGCGCGGACCTGGGCGCCAAAGCGCTGCTCGATCACCTTTGCGGGGATCTTGCCGGGGCGGAAACCCTTGATCTTGGCGCCGCGCGAGATCTCGCGCAGGCGGCCGCCGACCACTGCTTCCAGGCGATCCGCCGGGAGGCTGAAAGTCATGCGACGTTCGAGGTTACCGAGCGATTCGACCGAAACTTGCATATCCACTCCTGCCACCGCGGCGACCAGCCGCGGCACGATGTTGATGATCCTGTCCGACCGCGGCCGCAGCGAAAACAAGCCCGCCGGCCAGCGGAACGGAATAGTTTCGCCGATTACGGGCCGCGCCGCCAGCGTGGGGACGGATTCAGGGAGTGGCCGGCTGAGGGGGCACTTCCCGGGGCCGAAACGGGGGGCCGGGACGTCAAAAGCTGACCCGTCGAGGTGACTACTCGCGAGCGCTCGCTCAACTGCAAATATCAGCCTGCCGGTACGGCAGGCTGGTGCGAAAGGCGGGACTCGAACCCGCACGCCTTGCGGCACTGGAACCTAAATCCAGGGCGTCTACCAATTCCGCCACTTTCGCGCTGCCAGCCCGGGGACGTGACCGTCGCGGCGGCATTCTAGGCCCGGCGCCAGAAAAGAAAAAAGCACCTGGGGTTGCCAGGTGCTTTTCCGGGATTGGTGGGCCGTCAAGGATTCGAACCTTGGACCTATTGATTAAGAGTCAACTGCTCTACCAACTGAGCTAACGGCCCGGAACAACTAGGTGCGAAATCATAACAACAAAAATCGATCTCGCCAACATCACGCAACAACAAAATGGGGTGGCTGAGGGGACTCGAACCCCCGACATCTGGAATCACAATCCAGTACTCTAACCAACTGAGCTACAGCCACCATAAAGCTTGTTTTCACGGTGTTTCTGACATGTGTGCCGGCACGGATGCCTGACCCACATGTTTGGCGCGCCCGGCGGGACTCGAACCCACAACCACCGGCTTAGAAGGCCGGTGCTCTATCCGGTTGAGCTACGGGCGCCAGCGTCGCATCTTAACTGACACTTCAACTGACACTCGGCAAAAGCTTCGGTCGAGCACTGGCGGATGGTCGGGGCAGAGGGATTCGAACCCACGACATCCAGCTCCCAAAGCTGGCGCTCTACCAGGCTGAGCTATACCCCGAGTCCCGGACTTTCGTTGCGCGCCAACGCCGCGAAAGGCCGGCTAGTTTGGGCGGACGACGCCTCCGTGTCAACGACGCGATGCCTCCAGGCGCCTCATGGCTGCGTGTATGCTCGCCCCGTTCACATTCCATCGATTCGAAACAAGGGGACACGCATGCGCAGCGGCAATCCGGCACTTAAGGACACGACGTTTCTGGACCTCGGCAGCGGCACGGTGGTACGCCGCGACGGCGATGCCATGACCCTGGTCGGCACGGTCAACAAGACCGGCCTGCTGTTGCTGCTGTGCGTGATCACGGCGACCTTCGCCTGGAGCCAGATCAGCTTTACCGCCGCCGGCCCCGTCGGCGCGGGCCCCTACCTGTGGGGCGGCGCGATCGGCGGCCTGGTGCTGGCCCTGGTCACCGCGTTCAAGAAGGAATGGTCGCCGGTGACGGCGCCGCTGTACGCGCTGGTCGAGGGCTTCTTCCTCGGCGCGATCTCGGCCATGTACAACCATCGCTTCGAGGGCATCGTGCTGCAGGCGGTGATGCTGACCATCGGCACGCTGTTCGCCCTGCTGTTCGCCTATCGCTCGGGACTGATCCGCGCAACCGAGAACTTCAAGCTCGGCGTGGCCGCGGCCACCGGCGGCATCGCCCTGCTCTACCTGGTGACGATGGGACTTGGCATGTTCGGCATCAACGTGCCCTACATCCACGAGTCCGGCCTGATCGGCATCGGCTTCAGCCTGTTCGTGGTGGTCATCGCCGCGATGAACCTGGTGCTGGATTTCGACTTCATCGAGACCGGCGTGGAACAGAACGCGCCGAAGTACATGGAGTGGTACGGCGCGTTCGGACTGATGGTCACGCTGGTGTGGCTGTACGTCGAGTTCCTGCGCCTGCTGTCGAAGCTGCAGTCGCGCGACTGAGTCCACTGCTTCGCAATGAAAAAGGGCGCGGGGATCCGCGCCCTTTTTTTTCAGCCGCCATCGGGACTGAGTTGCACGGCCGCTTTCTCGCGACGCGGCCACAGCATCGCGATCACCGTGATCGCGCCGAGCAGCCAGCTGTAGTGGACGCTGCCCGCGAGCGCCAGCGGCGATACCGCACCGAGCGATGCCGCCAGCAGGATCTGCGCGCCGTAGGGCAGCACGCCCTGCGTGACGCAGGCAAAGATGTCGAGCACGCTGGCCGCGCGCGCCGGCGGCACGCCGTGCTGCTGGGCGATGTCACGGGCAAGGCCGCCGCTGATCAGGATGGCGACGGTGTTGTTGGCGGTGAACACATCCGTCGTCGCCGACAGCGTGGCGATGCTGATTTCACCGGCGCGGCGGCTGCGGTGCCCACGGGCGAAGCGACCGATCACCTGCGCCAGCCAGGTCAGTCCGCCGGTGGCTTTCATCAGCGCGCCCAGGCCGCCGACCAGCAGCGACAACAGGGTGATCTCGACCATGCTCTCGAAGCCTTCCCAGATATGGGTGGCGTAGGAGGCGACACCGAACTCGTCGCTGAAGATTGCGCCGAACACACCGGCGATCACCAATCCCAGGCTCAGCACGATGATCACGTCGACACCGGCCAGCGCCAGCCCGAGCACGATCAGGTACGGCACGATCAGCCACGGCGACACCGGATCCAGCGGCTGCACCGGGGCCGTATCGGCCACCAGGCCCAGCACGATCACGGTGAGCACCGCCGCCGGCAGCGCCAGCTTGAGGTTCTCGCGGAACTTGTCGCGCATGCTGCAGCCCTGGGTGCGGCTGGCGACGATGGCGGTATCGGAGATGACCGACAGGTTGTCGCCAAACGTCGCACCACCGATCACCGCACCGAGCACCAGCGCGCGGTCCAGGCCGGACGCGTCGGACACGCCCAGCGCGATCGGCGCCACCGCGGCGATCGTGCCCATCGAGGTGCCCAGCGACAGCGAGATGAAGCCGGCGACGACGAACAGGCCCGGCAGCAGCAGTGCCGGATGCACGTGGCCGATGCCGAGCGCGACGATCGCGTCGACGGCCCCGATCGCCTTGGACACCTCGACGAAGCCACCGGCGAGCAGGAAGATCAGGCACATCAGCACCACGTTGTGGTCGCCCATGCCCGACAGCAGCGTCTCCAGCGGCTTGAGCCCGCGGCGCCAGGCGATGAACGCCGACAGCGCCAACGCCGGCAGGATCGCCACCGGCGCACGCAACTGATAGAAGCCCATCGCTTCGCCATGGGTCGTGTAGTACAGGCCCGCACCGAAGAACAGCGCCAGGAACAGCAGCAATGGTGCCAACGCCCAGGCGCTCGGGCGGACCGACTCGTTCATCTTTCTATCCGGATGGATTTATAAGCCTGCGGATTTTGCAGCGCAGCACGGGCACTGTCGAGTGCATGGGCGGAACGATGGCTGCGCGTGGGTGAGGATGGCGCGCAGGTGGTGGCGGGTATACGGCCAGCGAGCAACGTCCATGGATTCCCGCCTTCGCGGGAATGACGGGCTCCAGGGCAACGTCACCGGGTTCCCGCCTTCGCGGGAATGACGGTTCAGCCCAAACGCAAACGGGGCGCCGAAGCGCCCCGTCTGGAGTCGACACCGAAGCGGATCAGATCCGACCAGCGATCGCCTTGGCGAACGACATCGTGTTGCCGCTGCCACCCAGGTCCGGAGTCAGCGAGTCCTTGGCCTCGAGCGTGGCGATGATCGCCGCGCGCAGGCGGCTCGCCTTTTCCGGCTGGCCGAGGTGATCGAGCATCTGCGCCGCGCCGAGCAGCAGCGCGCACGGATTGGCCTTGCCCTGCCCTGCGATGTCGGGAGCGGTGCCGTGCACGGCCTCGAAGATCGCCGCATCGGTGCCGATGTTGGCGCCCGGTGCAAGGCCGAGACCACCGACCAGGCCCGCGCACAGATCGGAAATGATGTCGCCGAACAGGTTGGTGGTGACGATGATGTCGAACTGCTCCGGACGCATCACCAGCTGCATGCAGGTGTTGTCCACGATCATCTCGTTGCACTCGATGTCCGGGTACTCCGTCGCCACCGCACGCGCGGTCTTGAGGAACAGGCCCGACGTCGACTTGAGGATGTTGGCCTTGTGCACGACCGTGACCTTCTTGCGGCCGGTCTTGCGCGCCAGCTCGAAGGCGTAGCGCACGATGCGCTCGGAACCGCGACGCGTGACCTTCTGGGTCAGCATGGCGACTTCACCGTCTTCCGACACCGTCTGGCCTTCGCCAATGTAGGCGCCCTCGGTGTTCTCGCGCACCGTGATCAGGTCGACGCCGGTCGGGAAGCGCGACTTGGTGTTCGGGAACGACTTGGCCGGACGCACGTTGGCGTACAGGTCGAAGCGCTTGCGCAGCTCGACGTTGATCGAGCTGAAGCCCTCGCCGACCGGCGTGGTCAGCGGGCTCTTGAGCGCGATGCGGTTCTTGCGGATCGAATCCATCGTCGCCTGCGGCAGCAGCTCGCCGTGCTTCTCGAGCGCGACCAGGCCGGCGTCGGCGAATTCGTACTGCAGTCCGACATCCATCGTGTCGAGCACGTGCAGGGTGGCGTCCATGATTTCCGGGCCGATACCGTCGCCACGGATGACCGTGATGGTCTGCGTCATAGGGGATTTCTTCCAGGCTGATGGGCGCCCTGCGGAGGGTACGGCGCCGGATGGTTAGCCCCGGAATTATGCCGGAAGCCGCCCGGTCCTGCTGGACCGGGCGCCTGGGACTTTCGTCTGAACGGCTGTGACAGCGGTTTCAAGCAGGCCCGGAACGCATCCCGGGCCGTCGCCGACGAGCGGGCCGCCACTACCGGCACAGCCCGGACCAGGCCTCAGCCGTGGTCGTGGCCTTCGGGCGCCGAGGCCTCGCCCTGCTCCAGCCGGTCGAGGAAATCGACGGCGCGGCGCATGTGCGGGATCACGATCGAGCCGCCGACCACCAGGCCGACCGAGAACGCCTCGAACATCTCCTCGCGGTTGACCCCGGCCTCCTTGCACTGGGCGACGTGGTAGCTGATGCAGTCGTCGCAACGCAGCACCATGGAGGCGACCAGGCCCAGCAGCTCCTTGGTCTTCACGTCGAGAGCGCCGGCCTGGTAGGTCTGGGTGTCGAGCGCGAAGAAGCGCCGCACCACCTGGTTGGGCTCGGCCAGGATGCGCTCGTTCATGCGCTTGCGGAACGCGGTGAACTCGGCGACGCGGTCGCCCTCGGTCTCGTTGCCTGATCCGCTCATGCGCCACCTGCCAGCAAGGGTTCCAGGCCGCCGGCGCGGTGCAGGGCGATCATGTCGTCGTAGCCGCCGACATGGGTGTCGCCGATGAAGATCTGCGGCACGCTGGTGCGACGGGCACGGCTGAGCATCAGCTCGCGCTGGGCCGGGTCGAGATCGATCCGGACCTCGGTCCAGGTCTGGTTCTTGCTTTTCAGGAAATTCTTCGCCGCGATGCAATAGGGGCAGATCGCGGTGGTATAGATGGTGATCTCGGGCGCGTGGGAACTACCGGTTCCTGGCGCGGCGGACGCGGTGCTGCTCAAAACGGTCTCTCCTGCATGAACTCGCCGATGCGGCTGTGGTCGAATATGGGCCTGACCCGGGTTCATTTCCAGCCCATGCACGGAACACAGCCGTTGCGTGGATGGCCCCGGGACGCCCTGGCGGGCAAGTATCGATGCCCGGATTAACTGCCGATTCATCCGGGCGACAACGCCGCCCCGCATCCTGCGGACGCCGTTGTCGCCGTTGCCCTGGAATTCTGCCCCGAACCTTTCGAGGGATCACCTGCTTGCGTCGCATCGCCCTGCTAACCGCCGCCCTCACCCTTGCCGTCGCCAGCGTCTGCGCGCCGGCGCAGGAGTCCAACCTGCCCGACATCGGTTCGTCGGCCGGCGAACTGCTGACCCCGCGCCAGCAGGAGCAGTACGGCGCGATGATGCTGGCGCAGCTGCGACACTACGACTACCTGCTCGAAGATCCGCTGATCGACAGCTGGCTCGACACCCTGGGCACCCGCCTCGCCGCCAACAGCGACAGGCCGCGCCAGCCGTTCACCTTCTTCATGCTGCGCGAGCGCCAGATCAACGCCTTCGCCACGCTTGGCGGCTACGTCGGCGTCAACTCCGGGCTGGTGCTGGCGGCCGAGCGCGAGGACGAGGTCGCCGGCGTGCTCTCGCACGAAATCGCCCACGTCACCCAGCAGCACGTGTTGCGCGGCGCCGAACGCGCCCAGCGCGACCAGTTGCCGATCCTGCTGGCGATGCTCGGCGCGATCGTCGCCGCGCAGGCCGCCGGCGGAAACTCCGACGACGACGCCGCCCAGGCGGCGATGGCCAGCGCCATGGGCCTGATGCAGCAGCGCCAGATCGACTACACCCGTTCCAACGAGTCCGAGGCCGATCGCCTCGGCATCCAGACCCTGGCCCGCAGCAATTACGACCCGGAAGCGATGGCGGATTTCTTTGCCACGCTGCAGGCACGCTCGCGCAGCAACGGCGCCAACTACTGGGGCGAATCGCCGGACTGGCTGATGACCCACCCGGTCACGATCACCCGAATCACCGAAGCCAAGGAACGCGCGGCCAAGCTCAAGCGCGACAAGGGCGGCATCGCCGAAGTCTGCGTGCGCGACCCGGACGGCCCGCCGCAATGCCGCACCGACAGCACCGCCAAGCCGCAGTACTCGCTCGATGGCAGCAACAACCCGCTGCTGCCGCCAAACCTGGACGTCGGCGCGCAGCTCAACTCGGCCGCACAGAGCGGCGGCACCGGCCGCTTCGAGTTCGCCCGCGAGCGTCTGCGCGTACTCAGCGCCGACTCGCCGGGCGATGCCCTGCGCGAGTACGAACGCCTGGCCGGCGGCAAGAAATTCACCGATGCCCAGCGCTACGGCCAGGCCCTGGCGCGCCTGCGCGGTAACCAGGCCGGCGTCGCAGCGACGACCCTGGCCGAACTGCTGGTCGAGCACCCGGGCGACATGTGGCTGAACCTGGCGATGGGCCAGGCCGAGGCACGCAGCGGCAAGGCGGCGGCGGCCACGGCCCGTTTCGAGACGATGCTGCGGCAGACGCCGAACAACCGCGCCGTGGTGCTGACCTACGCCGACGTGCTCTCCGAGCGCAACACCGTCGAGGCCGGCAAGCGCGCGCAGGCCGTGCTTCGACCGCTGCTGGGCAGTTCCGGCAACGACGCGATCTTCCAGAGCACCTTCGCCCGCGCCTGCGAGATCGCCGGGGATCCGATCCGCGCCGGCGAGGCCTATGCCGAGGCGGCCTACCTGAATGGCCGTCCCGAACAGGCGCTGGTCCAGCTCAACACCCTCAAGCGCCGCGGCGACCTGGATTACTACGCCCGCGCCCGGATCGAGTCGCGCATCGCCGCGATCACCCCGACCGTGCTGGAACTCAAGCGCCAGGGCATCCGCGACGAGGACCTGCGGCGCCAGTAGCGACGGGCGGGAGCGGCCCTGGTGACCATGTCATGCCACCGTCACAAAACGGTAGTGTACTGACGCGGCTTCCCGAGACCCCTTTCCATCGGGACCCTTCCGTCTTTCCCCCCGGTGACCGTGTGCAGAAGCGCATCCTGATTGTCGAAGACGAACCCGCCATCCGCGACATGGTGTCCTTTGCCCTGCGCAAGGGCGAATACGAACCCGTCCACGCCGGCGACGCGCGCGAGGCCCAGGCGGCCATCGCCGACCGCGTGCCGGACCTGATCCTGCTCGACTGGATGCTGCCCGGCACCAGCGGCCTGGAACTGGCCCGGCGCTGGCGCAAGGAACAGCTCACCCGCGAAATCCCGATCATCATGCTGACCGCGCGTGGCGAGGAAAACGACCGCGTCGGCGGCCTCGAGGCCGGGGTCGACGATTACGTCGTGAAGCCCTTCTCGGCACGCGAGCTGCTGGCCCGCATCCGCGCCGTGCTGCGGCGCTCTCGCGAGGACGACGAGGACGGCAGTGTCGGCATCGGCCCGCTGCGCATCGACGGCGCCGCGCACCGCGTGTTCGCCGCCGCCGACGGCAGCGACCAGCCGGTGCAGATCGGCCCGACCGAATACCGCCTGCTGCACTTCTTCATGACCCACCCCGAGCGCGTCTATACCCGCACCCAGCTGCTCGACCATGTCTGGGGCGGCAGCGTCTACGTCGAAGAACGCACCGTCGACGTGCACATTCGGCGCTTGCGCAAGACACTCGAACCGCATCGCCTGGACGGCATGGTGCAGACCGTGCGCGGCGCCGGCTACCGCTTCTCCGCCTCGCTGGCGGCATGAAGCCGCGGCCGGTGCCGACCGACCGCCGCCCACCGCCGGGCCTTCATTCGCGACGCAGTGACCATTCGCAGGGCCGCACGCTGGCGGCCAGGCAGGCCGCTCGCTACGCTCAGGAAGTCGTACTCACCACAATGGATAGTTGATCGTCGGCCATGCCGCCCCGCGCCCGCTCCGCCTGGCTCCGCACCCTGGGCCAACTCGCCCTGATCCTGGCCATCGCCGCCGTGGTCGGCCTTGCCATCGGGCAACCGTGGCCGGTGATCACCTTCGCCGCGCTGGGCGTGGTCGCCTGGCACTACTGGCGCCTGCGCAGCGTGCTGGTGCGCCTGACCGCGCGCCAGCGCCTGACGCCGCCGCTCGGCGAAGGCATCTGGAACGAACTCGACCGGCTGCTCCATCGCAGCCAGGCGGAAATGCGCGGGCGCAAGAAGCGCCTGATCGACATGCTGCGCGCATACCGTGCCGCTGCAGCGGCGCTGCCCGACGCGATCGTCGTGGTCGAGCGCAACAGCCAGCGCATCCAGTGGTTCAACGAGGCCGCGATCGGCCTGCTGCAGCTGAAGTACCCGCGCGACATCGGCGGTCCGATCGTGCAGCGCCTGCAACCCCTGCAGCTGTCGCACTGGCTGGCCTCCGGACGCAACGCCGAGACGCTGGAAGTGGCTTCGCCGTGGAATCCGGCCGCCACGCTGAGCCTGCGCCTGATCCCCTACTCCGACGACCTGTGGCTGCTGGTCGCGCGCGATGTCAGCCGCCTGCTGCAACTGGAGCAGATGCGCCGCGATTTCGTCGCCAACGTCTCGCACGAACTGCGCACGCCGCTGACCGTGGTGCACGGCTACCTCGACATGCTCGACCCCGCCGAGCATCCGGACTGGGCGCCGATGCTGGCCGAGATGCAGCGCCAGTCGCAGCGCATGACCCAGCTGGTCGAAGACCTGCTGACGCTGTCGCGACTGGAATCGCAGGACAGCCTGCCGGCCGAGGAAACCGTGGCGATGGCGCCGATGCTGACGACGCTGCGGCGCGAAGCGGTCGCGCTGAGCCAGGGTCGCCATGAAATCCTGTTGGAGGATGCCGCCGCGGTAGACCTGTGGGGTTCCAACAAGGAGCTGCACAGCGCATTCTCCAACCTGGTCGGCAACGCGATCCGCTACACCCCGGCCGGTGGCACGATCCGGATCCGCTTCCGGCCCGAGGGCAAGGGCGCTGTGCTGGAAGTCGCCGACAGCGGCTACGGTATCCCGGCCGCGCACTTGCCGCGCATCACCGAACGCTTCTATCGCGTCTCCACCAGCCGTTCGCGCGAAAGCGGCGGCACCGGTCTGGGCCTGTCGATCGTCAAGCACGTGCTGAACCTGCACCAGGCACGGCTTGAGATCAGCAGCGAAGTCGGTCGCGGCAGTACGTTCTCCTGTCATTTCGGCGCCGATCGCGTGCGCCCGCGCGAAGACCTCGCGCTGTCCTTCGAGGCATTGCCATGAACGCCGCAGCAGTGACACCCGCAGTAGAGACGCCGCTCGAGATCGATCCGCTGCGCGACCCCGGCCTGTACTTCAACCGCGAGCTGTCGCAGCTGGACTTCAACTTCCGCGTGCTGGCCCAGGCGCAGGACACGACGGTACCGCTGCTGGAACGGTTGAAGTACCTGTGCATCTCCTGCACCAACCTCGACGAGTTCTTCGAGATCCGCGCAGGCACGCTGCGCCACGCCCAGGACCTGGGGATCGCCACCGGCGCCGACGGCCTGTCGCCGGCCACCGTGCTGGCGCGCATCCACGAACGCGCCGCGCAGCTGGTGCAGGCGCAGTACGAGTGCTGGAACCAGGTGCTGCGCCCGGCCCTGTGGGATGGCGGCGTGCGCGTACTCGGCCGCGATGCATGGGACGAGAACCAGGCGCGCTGGCTGCGCGACTATTTCCGTGACGAGATCATGCCGGTGCTGTCGCCGCTGGGCCTGGATCCGGCGCATCCGTTCCCGAAGATCCTCAACAAGTCGCTCAACATCGTCGTCGTGCTCAAGGGCAAGGATGCATTCGGACGCGAAGGCCACCTCGCCATCGTGCGCGCACCGCGCTCGCTGCCGCGCATCATCCAGATCCCCGAGGAAGTCGGCGGCGGGAAGCACGATTTCGTGTTCCTGTCGGCGGTGCTGTCGGCGTTCGTCGACGAGATGTTCCCGGGCATGCAGGTCAAGGGTGCCTACCAGTTCCGCGTCACCCGCAACTCCGAGCTGATCGTCGACGAAGACGAAGTCGAGAACCTGGCACTGGCGCTGCGCGACGAACTGGTCGGCCGCGGCTACCTGCGCGCGGTGCGCCTGGAGATCGCCGAGCAGTGCCCGGACGACATCGTGCGCACGCTGCTGGAGAATTTCGACCTGACCGAGAACGCCGTCTATCGCATCAACGGCCCGGTCAACCTCAACCGCGTGATCCAGGTCTATGACCTGGTGCAGCGTCCGGAACTGAAGTTCCCGCCGTTCCAGCCGCGGCAGCTGTCGGGCATCGAGGCGATGTTCGACAAGGTGGCCGAAGGCGACGTGCTCCTGCACCACCCGTTCGAGGCATTCACTCCGGTGCTCGAACTGCTGCGCCAGGCATCGGAAGACCCGAACGTGCTGGCGATCAAGCAAACGCTTTACCGCACCGGCAAGGACTCGATGATCGTCGACAGCCTGGTCCAGGCTGCGCGCAACGGCAAGGACGTCACCGTCGTGGTCGAGCTGCGCGCGCGTTTCGACGAGGAGGCCAACCTGGGCCTGGCCGATCGCCTGCAGGATGCCGGCGTGCAGGTCGTGTACGGCGTGGTCGGCTACAAGACCCACGCCAAGATGATGCTGATCGTGCGTCGTGAAGGCCGCAAGCTGCGCCGCTACGTGCACATGGGCACCGGCAACTATCACAGTGGCACCGCACGCGGTTACACCGACTTCGGCCTGATCACCGCCGACCCCGACATCGGCGCCGACGTCCACATGATCTTCCAGCAGTTGTCCGGGCTGGCGCCCACCATCAAGCTCAAGCGCCTGTTGCAATCGCCCTTCACCCTGCATGCCGGCGTGCTCAAGCGCATCGACCGCGAGACCCGCCACGCCAAGGCCGGCAAGCCGGCGCGGATCATCGCCAAGATGAACGCCCTCAACGAGCCGCAGGTAGTGCGGGCGTTGTACCTGGCCTCGCAGGCCGGCGTGCAGATCGACCTGATCGTGCGCGGTGCGTGCACCGTCCGCCCCGGCATGCCCGGCATCTCGGAGAACATCCGTGTGCGCTCGATCGTCGGCCGCTTCCTCGAGCACCATCGCGTGTACTGGTTCGCCAACGATGGTGCGCCGGACCTGTTCTGCTCCAGCGCCGACTGGCTGGAGCGCAACCTGCTGCGGCGGATCGAGGCCGGATTCCCGGTGCTCTCGCCCGACCTGGCCAAGCGTGTCTACAACGAGGCCCTTGAGAATTACCTCAATGACAACGTCAACGCCTGGGAGCTGCAGACCGACGGCGATTACGTGCGGGTGATACCGACCGAAGGCGCGCCCGCGCACTCGGCACAGGCCTGGCTGCTGTCCAAGATCTGTTCCTGAGCGAAGCCATCGGGCCGGGACCACCGGCCAAGGTGGACGCGGCAGTGCCTTAACAGGGATCATGTGCCGATGAGCGACGCCTTCCCCACCAGCAAACTGCCGCTCGCCGACGGCGATCTGCTGGCCGCCGTCGACATGGGCTCGAATAGTTTCCACATGGTGGTCGCGCGCTACGTGCTTGGCCAGCTGCGCATCGTCGACCGCCTGCGCGAGACCGTGCGCATGGCCGAAGGCCTGGACCGCCGCGGTGGCCTGTCGCCGGAAGTGCGCCAGCGCGCGCTCGACTGCCTGGCCCGTTTCGGCCAGCGCATCCGCGACATCCCGCCGCAGCGGGTTCGCGCGATCGCCACCAACACCGTCCGCCGCCTGGCCGTCCCGCAGGCGTTCCTGATGCCGGCCGAGGCCGCGCTCGGGCATGCGATCGAAGTGGTCGCCGGCCGCGAGGAGGCGCGCCTGATCTACCTTGGCGTCGCCCACGCGCAGCCGTCCAAGCCCGGCGAGCTGCGCCTGGTGATCGACATCGGCGGTGGCTCGACCGAATGCATCATCGGCTCGGGCTTCGAGGCAATCGAGCGCGAGAGCCTGCAGGTGGGCTGCATCGCCACCACCCGCCGCTTCTTCGAGAACGGCAAGCTGTCGAAGAAGAAGTGGCGCGATGCGCTGACCGAAGTCACCGCCGAGTTCCAGCAGTTCGCCGGTACCTACCGCGCACTGGGCTGGGACGAGGCGCTGGGATCGTCCGGCACCAACAAGGCCATCGGCGACATCTGCGCGGCGATGAAGCTGACCAAGGGCGCGGTCACCGCCGAAGCATTGCCGGTCCTGCGTGATCGCCTGCTGCAGGCCGACCGCATCGACGCGATCGAACTTCCCGGACTGTCGTCGGAGCGTCGCCCGGTGATCGCCGGCGGCGTGCTGATCCTCGAGGCCGCCTTCGATGCCCTCGGCCTCAAGCGCATGGCGGTCAGCAAGGCAGCCATGCGCGAGGGCGTGCTGTACGACATGCTCGGCCGCGGCGGCGTCGACGATCCGCGCGATGCAGCTGTTGCCGCGCTCATGCAGCGCTACGGCATCGACGACGGCCAGGCCCGTCGCGTGGAAGCCACCGCGCTGCGCATGTTCGACCAGATCGCCCAGGCGTGGCAGCTCGATGCCGATGACCGCCTGATGCTGCAACGCGCCTCGCGCCTGCACGAACTTGGCCTGGCGATCGCGCACAGCCAGTACCACGTGCACGGCGCCTACGTCGTCGAGAATTCCGACATCGCCGGCTTCTCGCGCCAGCAGCAGCAGTTCCTGGCGGCGCTGGTGCGCACCCATCGCCGCGGCATCCCCAAGTCGGCCTTCGACGCCCTGCCCGACCGTCTGCTCTCTTCTGCCCGTCGCCTCGCCGCGCTGCTTCGCCTCGCGGTGCTGCTGCACCGCGCGCACGAAGCCGATCCGATTCCGCAGCTCGATGCACGTGCGGACGGCAACACGCTGACCCTGGCCCTGTCCCGCCGCTGGATCGACATGCGCCCGCTGGTGCGCGCCGACCTCGAGGGCGAACCGCAGGACATGGCGGGGTTGGGCGTGGTGCTGAAGCTCGAAGCGGTTTGAAGCGACGGCAAGGGCAAGGTGGATCCCGGCGTTCGCCGGGGTGACGTGACGGGGCTGATTGCGTGACGGCCTGGGTCCCGGCGTTCGCCGGGACGACGGTAAGGCTACTTGTGTAATACCTCGCGCAGCTTCGCCGCCCGCACCAGCACCGGCGGCGGCGTGTGCTCTTCCGGAATCGAGAAGATGCCGATGCGCCGCAGGAACAGACCTGCCGCGCGCGTCGACGTCAGTGCCACGATCGGGATCGACAGGAACAGGCCCAGGATCACCGGTGCCATCCACGCCGCCAGCGACGGCGAGATCATGTAGGCCATCCAGCCCGCCACCACGCCCAGCACGGTCACGCCGGCGTAGTTGCGCACCAGGCCAGACAGCGGCAGCGTGCCGTCGTCGCGGCGCTGCGCGTCCCAGCCCGAATCCTTGCCTGCCAGCACTTCGGCGACGCCGCGCGACTGCACGTACATCGTCACCGGCGCCATCAGCGCCGCCAGCAAGGTTTCCAGCACCATGCTCAGGAAGGCACGGATCGCACCGCCACAGCCGCGCCGCGTGTCGCGATCGAAGAACAGCGTCAGGTAGCCCATGAACTTGGGCGCAAGCAGCACCGCCATGGTCAGGAAGAACACCCAGACGAAACGCTCGGGATCCTGCTCGCGCCAGTAGGCGGTTGGCGAGAAGCCCGGCAGCTTGAAGCTGTCCCACGCCAGGCCGGCCTTCTGCAGCGGGATCGCCAGGCCGATCAGCATCAGCATCGCCCACATCGGCGAGGTGAAGTAATGGCCGATGCCCATCATCAGGTGCCAGCGGCTGACCCAGTGCAGGCCCTTCGCAGGAAGCACCGCGCTGTGCTGCAGGTTGCCCTGGCACCAGCGGCGGTCGCGCACCAGCATGTCAGTCAGCGACGGCGGGCCTTCCTCGTAGCTGCCGCCCAGCCCCGGCACCATGTGCAGCGCCCAGCCACCGCGACGCAGCAACGCGGCCTCGACGAAGTCGTGGCTCAGCACCGTGCCGCGGAACGGCTTGATGCCAAACAGTTCCGGCAGGCCACCCTGGTCGGCGAATGCACGCGTGCGGATGATCGCGTTGTGGCCCCAGTAGTTGCTCTCGGCGCCATGCCACCAGGCGATGCCGTGGGCGATGACCGGCCCGTAGACGCGCCCGGCGAACTGCTGCATGCGCGCGAACAGGGTGTTGCCGTTGACGATCATCGGCAGTGTCTGGATCAGCGCGACATCGGGATAGCCTTCCATCGCGCCAGCGAGGCGGACGATGGTTTCTCCGGTCATCAGGCTGTCGGCGTCGAGGATCAGCATCTGCGGATAGGCGCCGCCGAAACGGCGCACCCACTCGGCGATGTTGCCGGCCTTGCGCTCGCGGTTGTCGGGGCGATGCCGGTAGAACAGATTGGCGTGGCCGCCGGTGCGCTCGCGCAGGCTGGCGAAGGCGCGCGCCTCGGCGCCGCGGATTTCGGCATCGGTGGTATCGCTGAGGACGAAGAAGTCGAAATTCGCCAGCTGCCCGGTAGCCTGCAGCGATTCGTAGATCGCCTGCAGACCTGCCAGCAGGCGTTCGGGCTCCTCGTTGTAGGTGGGCATCAGCAGCGCGGTGCGCGATGCCAGTGTCGGCAGTTCACCCTGGCGGGTGAGCCCGAGGCGTCCGCCGCGACGCGTCACGATCAGGATGAAACCGGCTACCGCGCTGACGAAGGCCTGCGCGATCCAGGCGAACAGCGCCACGAACAACAGCAGCAGCAAACCTTCGAGGACGTCGGTGCCGCTGCCGCGCAGCACCCACCAGATCTGGTAGGCGGCGACCAGGGTGAGCAGCGCTGCGCCGCCGATGACCAGCGTGCGTCGCCAGGCCATCGCGCCGGGCGTGGTCGGCAGGACCGGATTGACCAGTCGTCCCTCGCGCAGGGTCTGCACCGGCATCGGCAACAGCGCTTCGGCCGGCAGCCATTGCGCCGGTGCCGGAGCGCCGGTCGCGGCGCCAGTTTCGGGAGTGATAGTCACGCCGCTCACGCTGTCCACCGGTACAGCCAGGTCTCGCTGAGCGGACGGGAGGCATCACCCAGCACGGCGCGCAGTTCGATGCTGCGCTCGCTGCCGGGCTGCAGTTCGAAAGCCAGGCGCCATCCGCCGCCGCCCGCGTTGGCGTGCGCGGTGACGTTGGCGACCTTGCCCTTGCCCGCGGTGACATTGGCGCGAACGGGTGCGCCGTCGCTCATGCCGTCCAGCCGACCGCCGGCGAAGTCGATCACGAACTGTCGCGAGCCGCGTTGGGCCTCGGTGCCAGCGACGACCGCGCCGACGCGCGTGCGCGTGACCGTCGCCAGTTGCGGCAGCCAGGCGTGCTGGTCGCACCAGTGCATGCGGTAATCGAACCGGTGCTCCTTGCCGGCAGCCAGCGCCTGCTTCGGCCGCCAGAACGAAACGATGTTGTCGTGGAACTCGTCCGCGGTCGGCAATTCGAACAGGTGTACCGCGCCGGCACCCCACTCTCCCTGCGGCTCGATCCACAGGCTCGGGCGCTTCTCGTAGTGCGCCTCGCTGTCGGCATAGTCGGCGAATGCGCGCTTGCGCTGCATCAGGCCGAAGCCGCGCGGGTTGACGTCCTCGAAGGCGCTTTCCTGCAGCACCGACGGATTCTGCAGCGGGCGCCAGACCTGCTCGCCGCTGCCGTTGACCAGGCCCAGGCCGTCGGAGTCGTGCACCGCCGGGCGGTAATCGTCGATGCCGACGCGGTCGTTGGAATCAAACTGGAACATGCTGGTAAGCGGCGCGATGCCGACCTGGTCCAGGGCCACGCGCGGAAACAGCCGCACGGAAACGTCGAAGACCGTCTCCACGCCTGGACGGATCACGAATCGGTAGGCACCTGCGACGCTGGGGCTGTCCAGCAGCGCATGCACGATCGCGTGATCGGCGCCGCTCGCCGGCCGTTCCAGCCAGAAAGCGCGGAACACCGGGAACTCCTCGCCCGCCGGCGCGCCGGTCTTGAGCGCCAGGCCGCGTGCCGACAAACCGTAAGCCTGGCCCTTGGCCACGGCACGGAAGTAGCTCGCGCCGAGGAAGGCGCAAACCTCGTCGAAGTATTCGGGACGGTTGAGCGGGTAATGCAGGCGGAATCCCGCATAGCCCAGGTCGTTCTCCTTCGGCGCGGCGGTGCCGTCGAAGGTGAACTGCGCAGGCCGGTAGACCACCGGCGTGGCGACACCGCCGGCAACGTCGTAGATGTCCACGCGGTCACGGAAGAAGAAGCCGCGATGGAAGAACTGTGCCTGGAACGGCAGCTTGTCGCCACGCCACAGTGCCTGCGCCGGGTTGAAGCGGATGCTGCGGTACTGGTCGTAGCCGATCTTCTCCAGCGATGCCGGCAGCTGCTTGCTCTGGGGCACGAAGGGCTTGGCCGCCAGAGCGCGCGCAAGCGCAGCAACCGTCTCGGCGTCGAAGGGCGTCGCGGCCGCCGGCGCCGCAAAGGCGCGCGCAGGCGCGCCGGAGAGCAGCGACATCAGGGGCCAGGACAATCCTGCCAGCAGCACTTCGCGTCGTTGCACACGCTCTCCTTGGTTACGGGGACAGTTAACCATTCATTTTAGGTGTTCATTTGTTAACGCCGCCGCGACGTACGGCGCATCCGGTGGTATTTCGGCAGCGGCGAGGCCAGGTAACCGTTTTCATCGCCTTCGTCATCGCTGCGTCACCGTCCTGCCATCCCGGTTTCACCGCGCACCTCCAACCTTGCGCAAACCGGGAGCCGCGCATGCGCTACGCGATCGTCAGCGAGACCTACCCGCCGGAGATCAACGGCGTCGCACTGACCGTGCAGGGTCTGGAACAGGGCCTGCGCGCCCGGGGCCATGACGTCCATGTGGTGCGGCCGAGGCAGGGCGAGGACGATACTGCGACGATCCACGAATTGCTGGTCCCCGGCGCACCGCTGCCGCGCTACCCGGGCCTGCGGATCGGTTTTCCCGCCACGCGCAGGCTGCTCGAAGCCTGGCAGGCGATGCGCCCGGACGCGATCTACGTTGCCACCGAGGGACCACTGGGCTGGTCGGCGCTGCGCGCGGCCCGGCGCCTGGACATCCCCGCCGCAACCGGCTTCCACACCCGTTTCGACGAATACATGCGCGACTACGGCGTCGCCTTCCTCGCACAGACCGCCCTGCGCTGGATGCGGCGCTTCCACAACAGCGCCGATGCCACCCTGGTGCCGACGCATGAGCTGGTCGACTTCCTGCAAGGCAAGCGTTTCGACAACGTGGTGCGACTGCCGCGCGCCGTCGATACCGCGCTGTTCGATCCGCAGCGACGCGACTTCGGCCTGCGCGCGCGGTGGGGTCTGGGTGACGACGGTTTCGCCGCGATCTACATCGGGCGCATCGCCGCGGAGAAGAACCTCGACCTGGCGGTGCGTGCGTTCCGCTCCCTGCAACGCGCGCGACCCGCAGCGCGCTTCGTCTGGATCGGTGACGGCCCGGCGCGGGCGAAGCTCGAGCAGGACAATCCGGATTTCATCTTCTGCGGCGTGCAACGCGGCGCGGAGCTGGCGCGGCACTTCGCCAGCGGCGATCTGTTCGTCTTCCCCAGCCTCAGCGAGACCTTCGGCAACGTCACCCTGGAAGCCCTCGCCAGCGGCGTGCCGACGGTGGCCTTCGACTACGGCGCCGCACGCGAGTACCTGCGCGACGGCGTGCACGGCGCGGCGATCGCCAATGGCGACGAAGCCGGCTTCATCGCCGCGTGCACGCGCATCGCCGGCGACGATCTCAGCCGCGGTGCGATGCGGATGGCGACCCGCCAGGCCGTCGCGAGCCTGCGTCCGGAACAGGTCGCCACCGATTTCGACGCCTTGCTGCAGGACCTGGTGCTGGCGCGCCGCAGCGCCGGCAACGCACCGCTGCCCTCCACCCCGCCATCCTCGCCGTCGGAACAGGAGGCGTCATGAACCGCCACTCCCTTCATCGGATGCTGCACCGCCCCTCGCTGCACAAGCGCCTGCTCGATGGCGACTCGGGCTGGTGCCTGCGCGCCAATCGCTGGGGCGAAGGCGGCCGTTCGCGCTCGTACTTCGCACTGGTCAGCCGCCTCGGCGACGGCGTGTTCTGGTACGCGCTGATGGCCGCGCTGATCGTCGTCGACGGACTCGATGGCCTGGCCGCATCGGCGCACCTGGCCGCGACCGGCGTGATCGCGCTGACGCTCTACAAGCTGCTCAAGCGCTGGACGCGACGGCCGCGTCCGTTTGCGTCCGACCAGCGCATCCATGCCTGGGTCGCGCCGCTGGACGAGTTCAGCTTCCCGTCCGGGCACACGTTGCATGCCGTCGCCTTCAGCCTGGTGGCGATGGCGCACTACCCGATGCTGGCCTGGGTGCTGGTGCCATTCACCGCCAGCGTCGCCGCTTCGCGCGTGGTGCTGGGCTTGCACTACCCCAGCGACGTGCTGGCGGCGACGGCCATCGGCACGTCGCTGGCGGGGTTCTCGTTGTGGCTGGTGCCCGGAGTGTCGCTGTTCGGTTGAGGCACTCACGCCGCGACGGCGCGGACCACCTTTGCCCGGGCGACGCTCGGAAAGTACTGGCTGGCCCAGTCGCGGTCGTTGGCCACCTGCGCCTGCGCGCGGCTGGCCTCCAGCGCGGCGAAGTCGAGCGTGGCCACCGCCCAGTGCTGGTCACCGCGGGTCTGCACGATCATGCCGTCGTGCGGCAGGCCGACGTCCATAGGGGCGATCAATGCCGCCTCGCCGGTGTTGGTGTCCAGCGCCGGGCTCCATGGCGCATCCCCGGCCGTCACCGACTGGGCGACGAAGCAGCGGTTCTCCAGCGCTCGCGCCAGGCAGCCCACGCGAACGCGGGTCGCACCGGCCTGGGTGTCGGTGCAACTGGGCACGACCAGCAGGCGCGCACCTGCTTCGCACTGGGCGCGCACCGGCAGCGGGAACTCGCTGTCGTAGCAGACGGACACGGCACTGCGCACCGGTCCGGTCTCGAACACCTTCAGCTCGTCACCGGATTCGATCACGCCGGCCGATTTCTCGAAGCCGGTCAGGCGCAGCTTGTCCTGCCAGACGTGGCTGCCATCGGGCGCGAAGGTATAGCTGCGATTGCGGTAGCGGCCGCGGCCCAGGTCGAGCAGGAAGGTGCCGGCGACCACATGCATGTGCCGTTCCCGCGCCAGGCGCGAGAACAGCTCCAGCCACGGACGATGCCAGGCCTGCAGGGCCGCCAGCGAGGCATGCAGGTCGCCGCGCGTGGCCTCGTCGAACATCGCGCCCAGTTCCAGTGCCAGGTACTCCGGCAGCACCGCCATCTGCGCACCCTGCTGGCGTGCTTCGTCGAGCCAGCGCGCCTGTTTTCCGGCGAAGGCGGCGAAGTCGTCCGGGGCGCCAACGCTGTACTTGGCGACGGCCACCTTGAGCGTGCCCTCGCTCTTCATACCCTCGATCATCGTGTCCGCTCCAGCGGTCGCAGCCAGAACGTCAGCGAGTGGTCGGCGACCGCGCCGCCGACCTCGCGCCAGGTCAGGTGCGCCCGCAGTTCCGGGCGCGGCCGGTAGCCGCGCTTGTTCCAGAAGGCCTCGTTGCCACGATGGAAGGCCGGACGTCGCGGATGCCCGGGCTCGCGATCGACCGCGCAGAACGCGGTCCATGCGTAGTCGCCGTAGCTGCGTGCATGGGCCTCGCGCTCATCGAAGAAGCGATGGCCGATGCCGCGTCCGCGGTACTGCGGCAGCAGCACCGATTCGCCGCAATAGAACACCTCCTGCGGATCGACCGAGACGCCGTCGAACGCGTCCAGGAAGGTCCTGGATTCGGCCGCCAGCGGCATCCCGGTCGAGGCGCCGACCACCTGGTCGCCGTCGAATGCCAGCGCCACGATGCTGCGCGGCGACTGCAGGTAGGTCTGCAGGTACTGCGCTTCGTAATCGGCATCGCCGTCGTACAGGTACGGCCAGTCGCGGAACACGGTGATGCGCAGGCGGGCCAGGTCGTCCAGCCAGGGCGAGATCGCCGCGCCGCTGTAGCAGCGCACATCGAGTGCCGAAGGCGTTTCAGGGGCTTTGGCATCCATCACGTACATCTTGAGATCCCTGTCGCGGTTGGAGGTGGAGGGGTCGGATCGGCGGGACGCTCGGGCAGTGCGGTCAGGCAGGTTCATGACGAGCAGCCGCATCTCGGGCGAGATCACGCGGCGCCGGTCGCGATCCGGCCAATTGATACCAGTCCACCCGGCGGGTGACCACCATGATCGCGGCCAGGACCAGGAACAGCAGTCCGGCGCCGAGCACCAGGGCGTTGTCCTCCGACACCAGCAGGCCATACAGCGCAGCATAGAGCGTGGCCAGCATGGCGGCGAAACCCAGGCCGCGGCCAACGCTGCGCAGCACCGCGACCAGGTAGAACCCGATCAGGCCGATGCAGGCGACGCTGGCGACCAGGTAGGCGATGGCGAAGTCGATGTGCTCGCTGAGGCTGACCAGCAGCAGGAAGAAGATCGCCAGCGCCAGGCCGACCAGGCCGTACTGGATCGGGTGGATCGGCAACTGCTTGATCAGCTCGAAGAGGAAGAACCCGACGAAGGTCAGCAGCACGAACAGCAGGCCGTACTTGGTCGCCCGATCGGCCTTGCTGTAGATGTTGACCGGATCGATCAGCGACACGCCGACCGCATCGATGCCGCCCATGTCGGAGATACCGCCGCGCAGGTCCGGCAGGAGCTGCCCCTGCTGGTACTGGCGCTGGGCATTGGTCGCGACCGAGGCGATCTCCCAGTCGGCCTTGAAGCCGGAAGCATCGAGCTCGTGGCGAGGCGAGCTGCCGCCGAAGCTGGGGTGCTGCCAACTCGACTGCAGGCCGAAGCGGTTGCTCTTGCCCAGCGGCACCAGCGCCAGCGATTCGGTGCCGCCCAGGACCAGGTCCAGTTCGGTGTCGAGTTTGAGCACCTCACCTGCCTGCGGCGCGGCCAGGCGCACATGCAGGCCCGAACCACCGCGGCTGCCCAGGCCTTCCTCCACGGCCAGGCTGCGGCCGTTGATGCGCAACTGCGGCGTTGCGCGCAGACCGCGCACGTCGGCGATGCCATAGCTCAGCCAGGGCTTGCCGATCCTGCGCGGAACAGCCTCCGGCGCCGGAATCAGCGCCTCGAAGTGTGCCTTGGCCTTGCCGTGCCACTCGTACACCCGCACTTCGTGCAGGCCGCGCTTGCGCGTGCTCGGACGCATCGGTCCGCGCACGTCGAGCGTCGTCGGAAAGAAGGTCCAGTGGCGGGTCACTTCGCGCTGGACCTTGTGGACCACGTTGTACTTGTCGGCCTCCTCGACCTCGACGGTCTCGGTATAGGGCACCACCAGCACCGGGCCGGCGAACGACTGGGCGCCGGCGTAACTGCGGGCGATATCGGCGACCGCCTGCGCGCGGTAGTTCTGTCGCTCATCGATCACGCCGCCGATCATCAGCAGCGGAATCAGGATCGCGATGGTCATCGCGACGACCATGACGATCTTGAAAGCAAGGCGCATGTGCAACTCCTGTCCGGGTAATGGCGACAGGATCGGAGGCGAACGCGTGGCGACGATGGCGCCACGGTGAAGCGAGGGTGAAGTCCCCGCTCTCAGCCAGGCAGCGACAGGCGGGCGACGGCACCGCCGCCTTCACGGTTCCGCAGACTCGCCTCGCCGCCGTGCAGGGTGGCCACTTCGGCGACGAAGCACAGGCCCAGGCCGCTGCTGCGACTGCCGTTGCCAGGGCGCGGCAGCGAGTAGAAGCGTTCGAACACTCGGTCGCGGGCGTAGTCCGGAATGCCGGCGCCGCGGTCGCGGACCTCGAGGACCTGGTGCTCGCCTTCGCGCTGCAGGCCCAGCTCGATGCGGCTGCCGGCCGGGGCGAAATCGGCCGCGTTCTCGATCAGGTTGATCAGCGCCTGGCGCAGCAGGAACGGATCGCCGTCGATGGTCGGCAGGTCGGCTGGAAGATCGACGTCCATTGCGACCTGCGAACGTGCAAGCCGGGTCGTGCATTGCGCGATCGCCTCTTCGGCCAGTACCGCCAGCGCCACCGGCTCGGGTTGCTCCAGGCGCTGGCGATGCTCGACCGCGGCCAGTGCCAGCATCTTGTCGATCATCTGCGCCAGCCGGTCGCTCTGGCTGCGGATGGCGGCCGCGAAGCGGATCCGGTCGGTTTCCTCGAGCGGGCCTTCGAGCAGTTCGGCGCTGCCGCGGATCGCCGCCAGCGGGCTCTTCATCTCGTGCGTCAGGGTGTGCACGTACTGCTCGACGTACTGCTTGCCTTCCAGGCGCACGCGCATCGTCTCCAGCGCCTGGCCGAGATCGCCGAACTCACCCGCGGCATGCGGCAAGGTGACGCGCTCGCCGGCGGTGACGCCGTTGGCGTACTTCCGCAACTCGCTCAGCTGGCGCGACAACCACCACGCTGCGACCAGGCCCACCAGCAGCGACACGCCCAGCAGCACGGCGCCCCAGCGCATCACCACGCCCTGGCTGCGTTCGATGAACGGTGCGATCGCGCTGTTGGGCTTGGCCACCGTCAGCACGCCGACGACCTTGCCCTGGCCATCGCGGATCGGCGCGGCCACGTGCATCACCGTCGAATCCGGATCGGCGTATGCGCTGCGGCTTGAACGCGCGCCGTACTTGCCTCGCAGCGTCAGGTAGACGTCGTTCCAGCGTGAGTAGTCGGCACCGACGTCGCGACCGCTGCTGTCGAACACGACGATGCCACGGGCGTCGGTGACATAGATGCGGTATTGCGAGGATCGCTTGCCGAAGCCCCAGATCCTGGCGCCGTAGTCGCGTCGCGCCATCGCCCTTACCCGGCGGGCAAACGTGCCGTCGTCGATGCGGCCGGCGATGAAGTCGTCGCTGGCGAGCTCGGCGAGCACGTTGGCGGTGTCGACCAGGGTGTCTTCCATCGCCTGGCGTACACCGGGCTTGACCTCGGCGACGAACACCTGCGCCAACAGCAAACCCGCCAGCGCGACGATCAGGAAATAGCCGAGGAAGATGCGCAGGCCGATCTTCATTCGCGCGGTGCCTGACGAGGATCTGCTTCGCGCGGATCTGCGTCGCTCCTGTCCACCTCGAGCGAGTAGCCCAGGCCCCGGTGCGTGCGGATCGGATCGATGTCGGGCGCGACGTCGCGCAGTTTCGCCCGCAGCGTCTTGATGTGCGTGTCGACGGTGCGATCGCCGCTGTCGAGGGCGTTGCCCCAGACCCGATCCATCAACTGCGCCCGCGACAACACGGCGCCGGGGCGCTGCAGCAACGCGGCCAGCAGCCCGTACTCATAACGCGTGAGGTCGAGCAGCTGGCGGCGGAAGGTGATGCGCTTGCCCTCGACATCGTGGACGAAACCGGCGGCGGCAGGCGCCTCGTGGTGCAGGCGGCGCAGGACCACGCGCACGCGCGCCACCAGCTCGCGCGGCGAGAAGGGCTTGGTCACGTAGTCGTCGCCACCTATTTCCAGGCCGAGGATGCGTTCGGCCTCGGCGTTGTGCGCGGTCAGGAAGATCACCGGCAGGTCGCGCCCGCGGCGCAGCTCGCGGCACAGCGCGAAGCCGCCGATGTCGGGCAGGCCCACGTCCAGCACCGCCAGGTCGAAGGCCTGGCCGCGCGCCAGCGCCAGCGCGTCGCGCCCGGTGAGGCAATGCGACGCCTCGAAACCGTCCGCGCGCAGGGCGTGCAGGACGATGTCGGCGATGGCGGGTTCGTCTTCTACCAGCAGGATGTGCATGGGTGGCAATCGGGGTCCGAAAGTGCAGCCGGAGCGTGTCCGGGCAAGCGTAGCAGCCCGCCAACCAAGCCCGGAACGAGCGGTGCGTGTAGATTGTGCGGGTCCCCGCTCCCCCATCCCCCATGAATTACCGTCACGCGTTCCACGCCGGCAACCATGCCGACGTGCTCAAGCACATCGCGCTGCTGGCGATCTGCGACGCCCTGGTCGCCAAGCCGGCGCCGGTGTTCGCACTCGACACCCATGCCGGCCGTGGCCTGTACGCGCTCGACAGCAATTCGGCGCAGCGCACCGGCGAGGCCGAAGGTGGCATCGGCCGGTTGATCGCCGAGGCGCCCAAGCACCCTGCCATTGCGCGCTACCTGGCCGCGATCCGCGCCTGCCGCCACGAACATGGGCAGGCCAGCTATCCGGGCTCGCCCTGGCTGCTGGCGCATGCCTTGCGCGAACAGGACCGGATTGCCGCCTGTGAACTGCTGCCGGAGGAAGCCGGCCAGCTCAAGTCCGTGTTCGAGCGCGATCCGCGCGTTGCCGTGCATGCCCGCGACGGCTATGCCGCGATGAAGGCACTGTTGCCGGCGCGCATCGGCGAAACCCGCTACAACCGCGGCCTGGTCCTGATCGACCCGCCCTACGAAGCGCAGCTCGAGGAATTCGACACCGCCATCGGGGCGCTGCGCGAAGGCATCAGCCGCTGGCCGCAGGGGACGTTCGCCCTGTGGTATCCGATCAAGCTGCGCCGTGCACTGCAGCCGTTCTACCGGCGCGCCGCGGCGATCCCGGCCAAGTCGTCGTTCGTGGCCGAACTGCTGGTCCGCGCCGACGACTCGCCGCTGCGCATGAACGGCAGCGGCCTGCTGATCCTCAACCCGCCCTGGCAACTGGACCAGTCGCTGGCGGGTGTGCTGCCGCTGCTGTCCAAGGAGCTCGGCGAAGGGCCGGGCGCGGCCAGCCGGCTGGAGTGGCTGGTGCGGGCGGCGTAGGGCGGCGACGTCAGAATGGGTCCCGGCGGTTGCCGGGACGACGGTGACGAGGCTGGAAGCGTGACAGCCTGGGTCCCGGCGTTCGCCGGGACGACGGGACGTCAATCCATTTTTATGTCGGGCTCGAAGAAGCTCCAGCGCACTTCCGGGAAGCTCTGCTTGAGCGCCCGCTCGACCGTGTTGATCTGCTCGGTCAGGGCCGCGACGCTGTGCTCCTCGCGCATGTGCGCCTGCACCGAGACCAGCACCTCGTTGCCCAGCTGCAGCGTGATCAGGCTGATCACCTGCTGGATCTCCGGACGCGCATCGAGGAACTCGCGCATCTGCTGCTGACGCGCCGGGTCCACACTCTGCCCGATCAGCATCGCCTTGACCTCGATCGCGACGAACACCGCGACCACGATCAACAGCGCGCCAATCGTGATTGTGCCGATCGCATCCCACAACGGGTTGCCGGTGACCGCTGCCAGCAGCACCGCGACCAGTGCGAACACCAGGCCGAACAGCGCCGCCAGGTCCTCGCCGAAGATCACCACCAGTTCGGCCTGGCGACTCTCGCGGAACCACTGCCACAGGTTGCGGCCACCACGCGCCTTGTTGACCTCGACCAGGCACGCGCGCATCGACACCGCCTCGGCGATGATGCCGAAGGTGAGCACGCCCGCTGCCCAGTACCAGTGCTTGATCGGCTCGGGGTGCTGGAGTTTGTGGATGCCCTCGTACAGAGAGAACATGCCGCCGACGGTGAACAGCATCACCGCCACCAGGAACGACCAGAAATAGATCGCCTTGCCATAGCCGAGCGGGTATTCCGGCGAAGGCGGCTTGCGCGCCTGGCGCATGCCGAGCAACAGCAGCAGCTGGTTGCCGCAGTCGGCCAGCGAATGCACCGTCTCGGCCAGCATCGCGCTGGATCCGGTGAAGAACGCAGCCACGCCCTTGGCGACCGCGATCGCGAAATTGGCACCCAGCGCGAACAGGATCGCGCGGGTCGAATCACCACCACCTGCCATGTGCCTTCCTTAGTGTCTGGGTCGCCGGAGTGCGGAACTTTGGTGCGAAACCTGAACCGCGCGAGTCTAGCATCGGCACATGGCCGGCCAGCGCGGGCCGTGATCGCCCACCGGTCAGTCGGCGAGTTCGCGCTGGGTCTTCTTCGGCAGTTTCTCGCGGACCAGCTCATAGCTGCGGCGGACCAGGTCGCGCAGCTCCCTGGCGGGAACCCGCTTGGGCTGCTCCATGTAGACCCAGTGCGCCCGGGCAAGGTACGGGGCGGGGATGAAGCCCGGCCGCTCGGTCAGTTCCAGGAACCTCTCATCCTCGACCTTGAAGCTCATGCTGCCGGCCTTGGGCCCGCGCAGGCAGATCACGCAGAACATCTTGCCGGCGACCGAGAAGACCAGGTCGTCCTCCCATTTCACCGACTCCTCGACCCCCGGCCACGGTGCCAGCCAGGTCCGCAACGTCTCTTCGTTCATGTGTTCCTTCCCTGCCCCCGCCCCGCCGGCCGGCCGATGAACGGCCCCCGCCCGGAGGGCGTCTTGTGAAGATTGTGAATACGCCTCTGCGGGGAAGTGTGCCAATATCCGCCCATGGCCGCGCGCGAACGACTCCCGCCTTGGCACGAAAGAATGCGCCTTCCCAACGGGCGCGAAGTGCTGATACGCCCGATTCGGCCCGAAGACGCCGAACCGATCCGTGCGAGCTTCTCCCTGCTAGAGCCCGAAGAGGTCCGCCAGCGCTTTCTGTATGCGCTCAAGGAGCTGACCACGGACATGGCAGACCGGATGACGCGCATCAACCCCAAGACTGAATTCGCACTGGTCGCGGCCGAGCCGTTGCCGCCGGGCGAAGCCCTGGTCGGCGCAGTGGCGCGCATCGCCATCGACGAGAACGGCAAGGATGCGGAGTTCGCGATCCTGGTCAGCCATTACGTGGCTGGCATGGGCCTGGGCCGGTACCTGATGACGCGCCTGGTGAAGTGGGCCCGCGGCAAGAAGCTCGACCGTGTGTACGGGGATGTGTTCGAGCACAACCAGGCGATGCTTTCGCTGGCCGAGTCACTGGGCTTCCAGCGCGAGTTCCAGCAGGACGCACCCGGCCTGATCCGGGTCGCACTGGACCTGAAGGCACGCAAAGCCTGACCTGTCCGCAAGGACGGCGTGGTCGCGTTCAAATCTTTGCTCGGGGGGCCTAGCGGCAAGGTGCTGCCGCGCGTCCATGGAAGGACCCTACCTTCCGGACCTGCCATGACCGTCAACGAAGAACGCCTCAACCAGTTCCTGGGCCACGCCGTGGGTGACCTCGGCGCAGCGATGAGCGCCACGCTGATGCTGGTCGGCGACCAGCTCGGCCTGTACCGCGCCCTGGCGAAGCGACCCATGACCTCGGTGCAACTGGCATCGGAAACCGACACAAACGAGCGCTACGTGCGCGAATGGCTCGGCAACCAGGCCGCAGGTGGGTATGTCGAGTACGACGCCGCCGCCGACACCTATTCGTTGAGCCCGGAGCAGGCGCTGTGCCTGGCCGATCCGGGCGGACCGGTCGACCTGCCCGGTGCGTACTCGCTGGTCGAAGCGACGTTCCATGCGCTGGAGCGCACCAAGGACAATTTCCGCACTGGCAAGGGCATGGAATGGGGCGAGCACCATCCGTGCCTGTTCCACGGCACCGAACGTTTCTTCCGCGCCGGTTACAACGCCAACCTGATCACCAGCTGGCTGCCGGCGCTCGACGGCGTGCTCGAGAAACTCAAGGCCGGCGGCAAGGCCGCGGACGTCGGTTGCGGGCACGGCGCGAGCACGACGCTGATGGCGCAGGCATTTCCGAAATCGAGTTTCATCGGCTACGACTACCACGCCGGCTCGATAGAAGTGGCCAGTGAACGCGCCCGCCAGGCGCGTGTCGACAATGCCTACTTCGAAGTGGCTGACGCCACCAGCTACAGCGGCAATCATTTCGACCTGATCGCGTTCTTCGATTGCCTGCACGACATGGCCGACCCGGTCGGCGCGGCGCGTCATGCACTGCACGCGCTCAAGCCCGACGGCACCTGCCTGCTGGTCGAGCCCTTCGCCGGCGACAGCGTCGAGGAGAACCTCAACCCGGTCGGTCGGGTCTACTACGGTGCGTCTTCGCAGATCTGCGTGCCGGTATCGCTGGCGCGCAACGGACCGGCGCTGGGCGCGCAGGCCGGAGAGGCGCGCTTGCGCGCCGTGCTGGAGGAAGCCGGGTTCAAGCGCTTCCGCCGGGCCACGCAGACACCGTTCAACCTGGTGCTGGAAGCACGCCCCTGACAACCTGTAGGAGCGAGCTTGCTCGCGACCAGACCGTGAAGTCACTTGAACGTCTGGTCGCGAGCAAGCTCGCTCCTACGGAAGGGGTCAGACGATCGTCAGGGTGACGTCGATGTTGCCGCGGGTCGCGTTCGAGTACGGGCAGACCTGGTGGGCCTTTTCAACCAGCGCTTCTGCCTGCTCGCGCGACAGGCCCGGCAGCGAGATCTTCAGCTCGGCCTGGATGCCGAACGCCTGGCCGACCGGGCCGATGCCGACGCTGCCTTCGATGCTGGCGTCTGCCGGGAAGGCGATCTTCTCGCGCGAGGCGACGACCTTCAGTGCGCCGATGAAGCAGGCCGAGTAACCGGCAGCGAACAGCTGCTCCGGGTTGGTGCCTTCGCCGCCAGCGCCACCGAGTTCGCGCGGCGTGGTGAGCTTGACGTCGAGCACGTTGTCGGAAGAGACGGCGCGACCATCGCGGCCACCGGTGACGTTGGCGTGGGCGGTGTAGAGGACTTTGTCGAGGGACATGGGATGACTCCTTTGGGGGGCTTGCGGGATGTGCCGTTGCCGGCGGTGGGTTGTAACTAGCGCGATAGTTGATCGTGCACTATGTATATGTCGGATCCATGGGCGCTCATGCGTTCTTCGCCAGGCTCCCGCGCAGGGACTCGAGCTGGTGCTTGAGCGACACCATTTCGTCGATCGAGCACTCCGCCGCGCAGACCAGGTCGGCCGGGACAGTCCGGGCCTTGGCCTTGAGCGCGCGCCCTTCCGCGGTCAACGCGATGATGACCTGGCGCTCGTCGTCGAGCGCGCGGGTACGGGTGATCAGACCGGCGCCCTGCATCCGCTTGAGCAGCGGCGTCAGCGTGGCCGAATCCAGGAACAGGCGTTCACCTATTTCGCTGACGGTGATCCCGTCGCGCTCCCACAACACCAGCATCGCCAGGTACTGCGGGTAGGTCAGTCCGAGCGGGCCGAGCAGCTTGCGGTAGACCTTGTTCAGCGCCAGCCCGGTCGAGTACAGGGCAAAGCACAGCTGCTCGTCGAGCGTCTGCGGCGCCTTGGTCCTGGATGGTCTGGTGGCTGCGGTCTTCATGCTTCGCACTTTATATAGCGCGCTATCTACTTGCAAGCGATTATTGTCGCCTTTCCTGGAACACTGCGGTGCAGGCCGGGCCTCCCGGGTCCTCCCCGCCCCACTCACGTAAAATGCAGCCTCTTTGCGCTGGCGGCGATGGCTGCCGGCGCTGCACTCGTTTTCCCGATCGCGAGAACCGGAAGAGATCCCCCTGATGCCGAAGTCCGATTTCCCCACTCCGCCCTTGCCCAAGGCCGGACAGCAGCGCGCCTGGTGGCGCGCGCCGGCATCGCCTTCCGCGCTGGCCTTCCACATTGCCTCGGCAGCGCGCGCGCACGCAGGCCCCGTGCTGGCGGTGGCTCGCGACAACCAGACCGCGCACCAGCTCGAGTCCGACCTGCAGACGCTGCTGGCCGGACAGACCGAAGTGCCGGTGCTGGCATTCCCTGACTGGGAGACCCTGCCCTACGACATCTTCAGCCCGCACCCGGACATCGTCAGCCAGCGCTTGTCGGCGCTGCATCGCCTGCCGACGCTCAAGCGCGGGATCGTAGTGGTACCCGTGCAGACCCTGCTGCAGCGGCTGGCACCGCTCAAGCACATCGTCGGCGGCAGCTTCGACGTGAAGCTGGGCCAGCGCCTGGACCTGGACGCGGAGAAGCGCCGGCTCGAATCGGCGGGTTATCGCCACGTGCCGCAGGTGCTGGATCCGGGCGACTTCGCGGTGCGCGGTGGCCTGCTCGATGTCTATCCGATGGGTGCCGAGCAGCCGTTCCGCGTCGAACTGCTCGATGACGAGATCGACACGATCCGCGCATTCGATCCTGAGTCTCAGCGTTCGCTCGACAAGATCGACGCGGTGCACCTGCTGCCGGGCCGCGAAGTCCCGCTCGATGACGCCTCGCTCAAGCGCGCGCTTGACGCCCTGCGCGACCGCTTCGATCTCGACACCCGACGCAGCGCGCTCTACCAGGATCTCAAGGCCGGCCTCACGCCGCCGGGCATCGAGTACTACCTGCCGCTGTTCTTCGACAAGACCGCGACGCTGTTCGATTACCTCGGCGACGACATGCTGCCGGTGATCGGCGACGGCGCCTTCGAGGCCGCCGAGCAGTTCTGGACCAACACCGGCGAGCGCTACGAGCAGCGTCGCCACGACCTGGAACGCCCGCTGCTGCCGCCGGACTCGCTGTACCTGGCGCCGAATGCGCTGCGCGAGCGCCTCAACGAAGGCAACCGCGTCGAAGTCTGCGGCGAAGGCCATCCGCAGCGCGATCGCGCGCAGGCACTGGGTGACCAGCCGGCGCCGGCATTACCGATCGCCGCACGTGACCATGCGCCCGCCGATGCGCTCAAATCCTTCCTCGGCAGCTATCCCGGGCGCGTGCTGATCGCGGCCGATTCGGCCGGCCGGCGCGAGGCGCTGCTGGAACTGTTGCAGGCCGCGGACCTCAGGCCCGATGTCGTGACGGGCTGGCCGGCATTCGCTGCCCCGGCGCAGAGCCGGTTCGCGATCGCGGTCGCGCCGTTCGATGACGGCTTCGCTATCAGTGACCCGGCGATCGCGGTGCTGACCGAGCGCCAGCTGTTCCCCGAACGCGCCAGCCAGCCGCGACGTCGTCGCCGCGTCGGCCGCGAACCCGAAGCGATCATCCGCGACCTGGGCGAACTCAGCGAAGGCGCGCCGATCGTCCACGAGGACCACGGCGTCGGCCGCTACCGCGGATTGATCACGCTCGAAGCCGGCGGCCTGCCGGGCGAGTACCTGGAGATCGAATACGCCAAGGGCGACCGGTTGTACGTGCCGGTTGCGCAACTGCACCTGATCAACCGCTACTCGGGTGCCTCCGACGAAACCGCGCCCTTGCATTCGCTCGGTGGCGAGCAGTGGACCAAGGCCAAGCGCAAGGCCGCCGAAAAGGTCCGCGACGTCGCCGCCGAACTGCTCGAGATCCAGGCCAAGCGCCAGGCCCGCGCCGGCCTCGCGATCGACATCGACCGCAGCATGTACGAGCCGTTCGCGGCCGCGTTCCCGTTCGAGGAAACCCCCGACCAGCATTCGGCGATCGAAGCGGTGATCCGCGACCTGGGCTCGAGCCAGCCGATGGACCGCGTGATCTGCGGCGACGTCGGCTTCGGCAAGACCGAGGTCGCGGTGCGTGCCGCCTTCGTCGCCGCTGCCGCCGGCAAGCAGGTCGCGGTGCTGGTGCCGACCACGCTGCTGGCCGAACAGCATTACCGCACCATGCGCGACCGCTTCGCCGACTGGCCGCTCAAGGTCGAAGTGCTGTCGCGCTTCAAGACCGCCAAGGAGATCAAGGCCGAGCTGGAGAAGGTGGCCGAGGGCAAGATTGACGTGGTCGTCGGCACCCACCGCCTGCTGCAGCCGGACGTGCGCTTCAAGGACCTCGGCGCCGTCATCGTCGACGAGGAGCAGCGTTTCGGCGTGCGCCAGAAGGAAGCGCTGAAGGCACTGCGCGCCAACGTCCACCTGCTGACGATGACCGCCACACCCATTCCGCGCACGCTCAACATGGCCATGGCCGGCCTGCGCGACCTGTCGATCATCGCCACCCCGCCCGCGCATCGCCTGGCGGTGCAGACGTTCGTGGTGCCGTGGGATGACGCGCAGTTGCGCGAGGCATTCCAGCGCGAGCTGTCGCGTGGCGGCCAGGTGTACTTCCTGCACAACGACGTCGAGAGCATCGGCCGCATGCAGCGCCAGCTGGAGGAACTGGTGCCGGAGGCGCGCATCGGCGTCGCCCACGGCCAGATGCCCGAGCGCGAACTGGAACGGGTGATGCTCGACTTCCACAAGCAGCGCTTCAACGTGCTGCTGTCGACGACGATCATCGAATCGGGCATCGACATCCCCAACGCCAACACCATCATCATGAACCGCGCCGACAAGTTCGGCCTGGCGCAGCTGCACCAGCTGCGCGGGCGCGTCGGCCGTTCGCACCACCGTGCCTACGCTTACCTCGTAGTGCCCGACAAGAAGTCCATCACCGCCGATGCGCGCAAGCGCCTGGATGCGATCGCGGCGATGGACGAGCTCGGTGCCGGCTTCACCCTGGCCACGCACGACCTCGAGATCCGCGGTGCCGGCGAACTGCTGGGCGAAGAACAGAGCGGGCAGATGGCCGAGGTCGGTTTCAGCCTCTACACCGAGCTGCTCGAACGCGCGGTGCGTTCGATCAAGCGCGGCGAGCTGCCCGATGTAGACGGCAGCCACGCCCGCGGCGCCGACGTCGAACTGCACGTGCCGGCACTGATCCCGGACGACTACCTGCCCGACGTACACACCCGCCTGACCTTGTACAAGCGCATCAGCGGCGCACGCGACGCCGACGAGCTGCGCGAACTGCAGGTGGAGATGATCGACCGCTTCGGCCTGCTGCCCGACGCGGCCAAGCATCTGTTCGCCATTGCCGAGCTCAAGCAGCGTGCGACCACGCTGGGCATCCGCAAGCTCGACCTGGGCGAGAAGGGCGGTCGCGTGCAGTTCGTCGAGAAGCCCAACGTCGACCCGATGGCGATCATCAAGCTCATCCAGGGCCAGCCAAAGCTTTACCGGATGGAGGGGCCGGACAAGCTGCGCATGACCCTGGAACTGCCCGATGCGCAGTCGCGGCTGCTGGCGGCGCGCGGAATCGTGACGGCATTGCAGCCGGCCTGACACGCCGCAGACGCAGACAGGGTTGCGCGGAAGACGCTATCGTTGCGCCGCAACCCTGCCGCGGAATGCTCGATGAAGCTCACCCTGCCCTTCCTGCTTGCCCTCGCCCTCCTCGCCGGTTGCGTGACCCGACCGCCGCCGGCGACCACCTTCATCCTGGTGCGGCATGCCGAGAAGGTGCCCGATGGCTCGAAGGACCCGGAGCTGACACCGGCCGGACTGGCCCGCGCCGACGCGCTGGCGGTGCGGCTGGCCGACGCACCGCTCGATGCCGTCTATTCCACAGGCTTCCGCCGGACGCAGCAGACCGCGGCACCGACTGCGCGCGGACATCACCTCACGGTGATCACGTATGACGCCAAGGAATCCGCAGCCGACTTCTCGGCCCGGCTCAAGCGCGAACACAGCGGGCAAAGCGTGCTCGTGGTCGGCCACAGCAACACCATTCCCGGCATCGCATCGGCGCTGTGCAGCTGCGCGGTGGCGGAGATGAGCGAGACCGAGTACGACCGGCTGACGAAGGTGAGCATCACCGCCGATGGCAAGGCGACGCTCGAGGAAGAGAAGCAGTAGGGCGACGTCCATGGATCCCCGCCTTCGCGGGGATGACGGTGCTACAGCTGCGATTCCACCGGCAGCCAGCCGATCACGCGCGCAATCGCGCGCCTGCCGACGCCTGTAGCCGGTTCATGCGTCCACTCGCGTGGAGGCTGCGCCGAGCCGTCGCGCCAGCGCAGTTCGCCGTCGTCGAGCCACAGCTTGTAGCTGTTGGAGGCACTGGTCTTGGCCGCGAAGGTCCGCTGCAGATCTCCGCTGAGCTGGCGGTCGCTGAAGAGGATGCCCATCTCGGTATTGAGGTTGATCGAGCGCGGGTCGAGATTGAACGAGCCGACGAAACCGACGTTGCCATCGGCCACGAATGCCTTGGTGTGCAGGCTGGCATCGCTGGAACCGAAACCACTGCCACCACTGCCACTGCCCCGCCCACCGCCGCCGCCACGTGCCATCAGCTCGAACAGGTCGACGCCGCCTTCGAGCAGCGGCAATCGATACGGCGCATAACCGCCATGGACCGCGGCGACATCGGTGGCGGCCAGTGAATTGGTCAGGACTCCGACGTGGACGCCGCGCTTGCGCATGCCCACCAGTGCGGCCACGCCCTGGTCGCCGGGCACGAAGTACGGGGAAATGATGAACAACTCACGGCGCGCGGCCATCGCCGCCGGCACCAGCACGTCGGCCAGCCAGCCCTTGCGTGGCGCGCCCTCGGCCTTTGCCGGCGGATCGGAGTAAACGTGTGCGTCGCGGGTCCAGCGCGGCAGTTTCTCGCCTCGCAGCACTGCCGCGATCGTCGGCGACTGGCGCAGCTTGGCCAGGTAGGGATGGGCGTTGCGCGACTTGTATTCGAGGTCGACGATCCGCCGCAGCCTTTGCAGTGACACCTCGTCGCTGTCGACCAGGGCCGACAGCGGAATGGCCGACGGGCTGTTCCAGAAGGCGTCGAAGATGGCGGCGGTTTCCTGCACCGGCGGTCCGACCACGGCCAGGTCGGCATCCATGAAGTTGGATTGCGACGAGGCGCCGAAGTACTCGTCGCCGATGTTGCGGCCACCGACCACCGCGATCCGGCCGTCGACGATCCACGCCTTGTTGTGCATGCGACGGTTGAGGCTGAAGCCGCGCAGGAGCATCTCCACGCCGCGCATGAAACTCGAGGCGCGTCCGCGCGACGGGTTGAACATCCGCACTTCGACCTTCTCGTGCTGATCCAGTGCGGCCAGCACCGAGTCCTTCTTGTGCGAGTTGAGATCGTCCAGCAGCAGGCGCACGCGGACGCCGCGGTCGGCCGCCCTCAGGACTTCGTGGACGATCAGGTTTCCGGTCAGGTCCGGTTTCCAGATGTAGTACTGGAGGTCGAGGCTGCGGCCGGCGGCGCGTGCGCTGACTGCGCGCACGGCAAATGCGTCGAGGTTGTCGTTGATCAGCGACAGCCCGGCCTCGCCCGGGTGCGCCTGCGTCATCGGCGCGATCGCCCGGTCGATCGGTGTCTCGACCCGCTCGGCCGCGATGGCCTGCGACGGTGCGCCGCGCGCGTAATGGGCAAACCGGCCGTAGCTGAAGACCGATACCGCCGAGGCAATGAGCAGCACGGCGACGGTGATACCCACCCAGCGGAGCTTCCTGGTCATGATGTTCCCGGTAGTGACTCGGATGGGAAGGCGCGGGCCGATTCTAGCCATGGCGCCTGCACGACCACTTCACATCGGCGCTTACAATCGAGGCCATGAGCAGACTGACAAGATCGCTTGCCCGCACCGCGCTTGCCTGCACCGCGATGATCCTCCTGGCCGCCTGCGCCAGCCCGGTGCGCGACGCCATCCAGGTATCGGGCAACCAGGAGTTCACGCTGCGACCGGGCGAGCGGGCGGCCCTGCCCGGACAGTCATCACTGCGTTACATCGAAGTGGCGAACGACTCGCGCTGCCCGCCAACGGTGCAGTGCGTGTGGGCCGGCGACGCGGAGGTGAAGCTGGTGTTCGAACAGGCCGGCAAGGCTGCCGACGTCGTGCTGCACGGCGCGAACCCCGCGCCGCAACCGATGGGGCCCTGGTCGCTCACGCTGGTCGGGCTGGAGCGCGGCACCGCGCCGGCTGCCACGCTGCGGCTGGGCAACAACGAAGGCGGCGGAGGCTAGCGTTCGCTGGCCGTAACGGCCTGTTTCATCAAACGCTACGCAGCCGCCAGCGATGGCATGCCAAGCTGCGTCGCATCAGTCACGACGAGGACCCGACATGACCACGATCGTCTCACCGCGCGTACACGACCTCGGCGGATTCCAGGTGCGGCGCGCCGTGCCCAGCATCCAGGCCCGATCGGTCGGCCCGTTCGTGTTCGTCGACCACATGGGCCCGGCGGTGTTCGAACCGGGACGCGGCATCGACGTGCGCCCGCATCCGCACATCGGCCTGGCGACGGTGACCTTCCTGTGGTCGGGAACGATCACGCACCGCGACACGCTCGGCAGCTACCAGGACATCAATCCTGGCGACGTGAACTGGATGACGGCCGGACGCGGCATCGCCCACTCCGAGCGCACGCCGGCGACCTTGCGCGAGCACGAGCATCCGCTGCACGGCATGCAGACCTGGGTGGCACTGCCGCGCTCGGACGAGGAAGCCAACCCGGGCTTCTTCCACCACCCGGCGGCCACGCTGCCGCAGCAGCGCCGCAATGGCAGCTGGCTGCGCGTCGTCGCCGGTCGCGGTTATGGCGAGGAGTCGCCGGTGAAGGTCTACAACGGAACCCTGTACGTCGCCATCGACCTGGATGCCGATGCCGAGCTGGCGCTCGATGACGGCCATGCCGAGCGGGCCCTGTACGTGCTGGAGGGCGACGCCCAGCTCGACGGCGCCGACATCCCGGAGATGCACCTGGTCGTGCTCGACCCCGGCACCCGGCCCAAGCTGCGGGCGCGGACCCCGCTCAAGGCCATGCTGCTGGGCGGAGAGCCCCTGGATGGCCACCGCCACCTGTGGTGGAACTTCGTCTCCAGCTCGAAGGAGCGGATCGAGCAGGCCAAGCTGGACTGGCAGGAGGGGCGGTTCGGCAAGGTCCCGGGCGACGACGAGTACATCCCCCTGCCGGAGCGCTGAGGCCTCCTGGGAGCCCTCGCCGCCCCATTCGGCTCCCTCCGGGCCGGACCGCCCCCCGGTCCGGCCGGATCCATAAGCCAGGCCACCCGCCTATTAAGCAACGTTATTTGTCAAGTGCCGTTTTCTGGACTATGTTCGGTCCAGATCGGGCAACTTGATCACGATTTGGTCAAACCGGTCTGGCTTTAGGGGTTAGGGGCTGTTAGGCAATTGACCACAGGGGGTTAGTCGTGAAGACGACGGCATGGCGTATGTCGGCCTTGCCCGTGCTCGCCGGGCTCATGTTCGCGGCGAACGCACAGGCACAGGACCAGGGGACGTGTCCGCAGCTGCCCGCAAGCTCGGGGCTGGTCTGGGAATACAAGGGAAGCGGTGGTTCCGACTTCTGTCGCGCACTGCGTGAGGACGGCTCGGAAGCGTTCGGACTGTATATCTCGTCGAAGTCGCCGTTCTCGCCCAAGCGCGGCAATCGCGCCGAAGCCGGAATGATCGATGGGCAGAGCATGTACTGGTACAAGGGCGAGGTCGCGATCAAGCCCGACATGCAGGTACGTGAAACGCTGATCGAGCTGCCGGACGGTCGCACCGCGCACATCTGGCTGCAGGCCAGCGATGGACAGCTTGGCAATTCGATCATGCTGGCGCAGTCGATCCGGTTCCCGGCAACACGTCTGAGCAGCAAGTAAGCAATTGCGAATGCCGCGGCATTGCCGCGGCTCGCGGGCGCGCACGTGCACCGCCGCAAGTACCAACAGGCGAGTCCGCCTGCTGGCGAGCTGGCGTGCCTGCCAGCACATGGATTCCGATCATCTGGCGCCGGCATGGCTGCATGCCGCATCGGCCAACATCACTCCGGCTCTACAGCATCCTCCTAAGATGGGCCGGCCCCGCCCCAACGGCTGGGTGCAGACTGCATCAGCACCGCCCGGGCGGAAGGTTGGCAGTACGACCCGGGCTTCCGTCACTTCGCAAGGAAGGAACTGGAGGCAGCATGATCAAGCGTCTCGGGGCAGAGTTCATCGGCACGTTCTGGCTGGTACTGGGCGGTTGCGGCAGCGCGGTGCTGGCGGCCAATTTCGGCGGCGATGGCAATCCACTGGGCATCGGCTTCGTCGGTGTGTCGCTCGCGTTCGGCCTGACGGTGCTGACCGGTGCCTACGCGCTCGGCCACATCTCCGGCGGTCACTTCAATCCGGCGGTGAGCTTCGGCCTGTGGGCCGGCGGTCGCTTCCCGGCGCGCGATCTTCTTCCCTACATCATTGCGCAGGTGCTCGGCGGCCTGTTCGCCGGTTTCATCCTCTGGCACATCGCCAGCGGCACGGCCACGTTCGCGGTCGATCCCAATGCGGCCGGTGCGTTCGCCAGCAACGGTTACGGTTCGCATTCGCCCGGCGGTTATTCGATCGCCGCGGCGTTCCTGTGCGAGATCGTGATGACGGCTATGTTCCTGGTGGTGATCCTCGGCGCGACGCACCCGCGTGCGCCTGCGGGCTTCGGGCCGCTGGCGATCGGCCTGGCCTTGACCCTGATCCATCTGATCAGCATCCCGGTCACCAACACGTCGGTGAACCCGGCGCGTTCGACGGGTGTGGCGGTGTTCGCCGGTGCAGCAGCGATCTCGCAGTTGTGGCTGTTCTGGGTTGCTCCGATCGCTGGCGGACTTCTCGGCGGCGTGATCTATCGCTGGCTGGGGGATGATGATCTGCGTTGAGCATCTGCGTAAGGAAAGGGCCGCATTGCGGCCCTTTTTTTTGCGCGGTTTGTCAGTGGAGGGAGGAGGCGGGGTGTATTCCGCGAACCTCCGCTTCGCTCCGTTTATTGTTCGCGAAATACACCCCACCCCCTCCTTCCGGAAGCTTCTACTGTTTTATTGACTTGGACTGTTGGCCAGAGCGCATTGCGCGCGTGGCGTAACTGAAAGGGTCGGACTCGAGCTGCGCCGGCCCGGGGCGGTGTCCGTGCCCTCGCTCGGTTGCGAGTTTGGTCACGGACGCCCGCGGGAGGATGAGGTGGTTTGCAAATGCGAGAAGCAACGTCCTTGGGTTCCCGCCTTCGCGGGAATGACGGGCCAAGGGCAACGTCGCTGGGTCCCCGCCTTCGCGGGGATGACGGGTTGCTATCGAAGACCGGGCAATGAAATGCCGGAGCGTCGTTCGACGGGCCGGGGATTGATCCGCAGCGGGACATGGATGTCCCGCGCCCCGCATCAGACAGGATGTCTGACTAAGGGGCGGAGCAATCCCCGGCCCGGCGGACGACGCCGCTCCGCAGACGCAAGCCCGAATCGCCAACGAGCGGCAGTCTGCTAGAACCTGCCTTCCTGGAAGTCCACGAAGGCCTGCATGATCTGCTCCTTCGTGTTCATCACGAACGGACCGTAGCGCGCCACCGGCTCACGCAGCGGACGCCCGGCCACCAGGATCACGCGCACGCCCTTGAGGCCTGCCCTGAGCTTGAACACGCGACCGCCGTTGAGCACCGCCAACTGCTGCGTCGACAACGGCCGCGCATCGTCGCCATCGCCGATCGTGCCCTCGCCTTCGAAGGCATAGGCGAACGCGTTGTGGCCGTCGGGCAACTCGTACTGCCAGGACGTTCCGGCAGCCAGCTCGATGTCGAGGTAAACCGGATCGGTCGCAGGCTGCTGGATGGGACCTGCGACATCGCCGATGCGACCGGCGATCAGCTTCACGTTGACGCCCGGCGCCGGCTGCAACTGCGGGATGCGATCGGGAGCGAATTCCTGGTACTGCGGATCCGCCATCTTCCCGCTCGCCGGCAGGTTCACCCACAGCTGGAAACCGCGCATGCGGCCTTCGTGCTGCTCGGGCATTTCCGAATGCACCAGACCACGACCGGCGGTCATCCACTGCACGCTGCCAGGCACCAGCACACCCTCGTTGCCGTGGTTGTCCTTGTGGCGCATGCGTCCGTCGAGCATGTAGGTGACGGTTTCGAAACCGCGATGCGGATGATCGGGGAAACCGGCCAGGTAATCCTCGGGCTTGTCGGTGCCGAACTCGTCGAGCATCAGGAACGGATCGAGCATGTCCAGCTGCGGCGTGCCGATGACGCGGGTCAGGCGCACGCCGGCGCCGTCGGAGGCCGGCATGCCGCGGATGACGCGACCGATGCGGGCGAAGTCCTGGCTGGTGTCGGGGTGGCTCATGGCGTGCTCCGGATTACTGGTTGACTGCCCGTCAATGTCGGGTGCGCGCCGCGGAGCCGCCAGCATCGCCGATGGAACGATCCATTACAGCGCGCGGACGGCGGCCCGGGCTCAGGCGCGCCGGCTGATCACGTAGACCGTTGCCGGCGGCACGTTGAGCAGGACGAACTCGCCGCGCTCGACTTCCAGCCCAAGCTCCTCGGCCACCTCCGCGGCAACCGGCGACTGCGGACCGTAGGTGAACTGGAGGAAGCGGCCGCCCTCGCGCAGGCAGTCGAACGAGGCCTGCAGGATCTCGAGCTGGGTGTTGCGCGGCATGCCCAGGAATCCCAGGCCCGACACGATCGCGTCGGCCGGTCCGTCGGCCAGATAACCGTCGCTTGTGGCGAGGTGGACGAGGTCGCGGGCGTCGCCGAGCACGATGCGCACCTGCGGGAATCGCGTGCGCAGGTGCGCGTGCAGTTCCTCGTTGAGCTCCAGCACCATCAGCTCGCGACCGAGGATGCCGCGCGCAAGCAGCGCGCGCGTGATCGCCCCGGTACCGCCGCCCAGCTCGATCACGCGACGCGCACCGTCGGGCAAGGCGGTGACCATCGCCGCGGCCAGGTCGCGGCCCGACGGCGTCACCGCCGCCGTGCGCGCGGGATTGCGCAGCCACTGCCGGAAGAACGTCCACGAACCTTTCGGGAGCGTCAGCCGGCGCATGGGCTTGCCTCAGGCGAGCCGCCGCAGGCGCCAGCAGCGGTGGATGCGGGCGTCGCGCTCGAAGTCGGGCGGGATCGTCTGCGCGCTGATGTCGACGCATTCGGCGAACTGCTCGATCGCCGCCTGGTCCAGGCGGAACCGACGGAAGTTGTTGGAGAAGTACAGCACGCCTCCGTCGGCCAGGCGCTCCACCGCCGCGCGCAGCAGGCGCACGTGTTCGGCCTGCACGTCGAAGTCGTCTGCGCGCTTGGAGTTGGAGAACGTCGGCGGGTCGCAGAAGATCAGGTCGTACTGCTGCGTGTCGGCTTCCAGCCAGGTCAGCGCGTCGGCCTGGACCAGGCGGTGGCGCGTGCCGCCGACATTGTTCTCGCGCAGGTTGTCTGCGCACCACTCCAGGTAGGTTGCCGACAGATCCACGGTGGTGGTGCTGCGCGCGCGGCCGACCGCCGCATGCACGGTGGCCGCGCCGGTGTAACCGAACAGGTTGAGGAAGCGCGTGTCCTCGGCTTCGGCGCCGATGCGCAGGCGCATCGGCCGGTGGTCGAGGAACAGGCCGGTGTCGAGGTAGTCGAACAGGTTCACGCGCAGGCGCGCATCGCCTTCGCGCACCGTCACCAGTTCGCCACGCGAATCGAACTGCCCGTACTTGCTGCCGCCCTTGCCGCGGGCACGGGTCTTCAGGGCCACGTTCTCGCGCGGCACGGCGAACACCTCGCGCGCCGCCGCCAGCAGTTCGTTCAGGCGCTTGCGCTGTACCGCTTCCGGGATGTCGGCCGGTGCGGCGTATTCCTGCACGTGCAGGAAGGTGCGCGGCGTGGCTTCGTCGGTGACGTAGACGTCGATCGCCGCCGAGTACTCCGGCAGGTCGGCGTCGTAGGCGCGATAGCAGCTGACGTGCTCGCGCTCGCGCCAGGACTTGAGCTTGCGGATGTTCTTGCGCAGGCGGTTGGCGACCATCTGCGCGCCTTCCGACAAGGTCGGCGCCGGCTCGTCAGCCGCGCGTTCGCGCTGCGGCGGTGCCACCGGGTCGCAGACGATCAGGGTGCATTCGATCGCGCCGTTGAACAGCTGGTACTTCTTGCCGGCGCGCAGGCCGGTGGCGCGCGCCAGTTCGGCGTCGCCGCACAGGAGGCTGGCACGCCAGGTCGGCACGGTGCGCTTGAGGGCGTCGCCGAGGCCGCGGTAGAGGGCGGCGTCGGCGGCGAGGCGGGCGTCGTAGGGCGGGTTGCAGACGACCAGGCCTGCACCGTCATCCCCGCGAAGGCGGGGATCCATGGACGTTGCACTTTCATCGGGCGCAGGCAGCAACGCCACCGGGTCCCCGCCTTCGCGGGGATGACGGGTAGCGGGTGCTTCGAGCGAACGGATGTCGCCCACGCGCCAGTCGATCACACCGGCCAGGCCGGCCAGCACCGCGTTGTCCTGCGCGGCACGGATCGCATGCGGATCCAGGTCGCTGCCGAAGAACACCGGGCGCAATGCATTCATGCCGGCGGCTTCGCGCGAACGCGCCGCGTCCACCAGCTGCTGCCACGACGACGCATCGAAGCCAAGCCAGCGCGTGGGCATGCCGTTGCCATGTCGCTGCAGGCCCGGTGCGACGTCGGCGGCCATCAGCGCGCCTTCGATCAGCAACGTGCCACTGCCGCACATCGGGTCGAGCAGCGCGCCGCCGCCCGCGTAAATCTTCGGCCACTGCCCGCGCATCAGCACCGCGGCGGCGAGGTTTTCCTTCAGCGGTGCTTCGCCCTGCTTGCTGCGCCAGCCGCGGCGGTGCATCGGGCCACCGCCGAGGTCGATCGAGACGATCGCGCGGCCCTTGCGCACGACCAGGTTCAAGCGCAGGTCGGGCGCTTCGACGTCGACGTCGGGGCGCGAACCGGTGCGCGCGCGCATCACGTCGACCACGGCGTCCTTGACGCGCTGCGCGGCGTAGCGCGCATGCGTGATCGCATCGCCCGACACGTGCGCATCGACCGCGACCGTATCGCCCTGGGCCAGGTGCTGCGGCCAGTCGATCGCGGCGGCTCCGGCGTACAGCGCGTGTTCGTCGGGGCAGTCGAATTCGGCGATCGGCCACAGCACGCGGCTGGCCAGGCGCGACCACAGCACCGCACGCTGCGCATCGAGCGCACTGCCTTCGACATTGGCACCGGCCATGGCCGCGGTGGCGCGCGTGCAGCCCAGTGCGACCAGTTCGTCGGCGAGCAGGTATTCCAGGCCCTTGCCGCAGCTTGCGAAGAATTTCATGGCTTACAGCACCGACAGCAGGGAAGCGAAGGCATCGGCGCTGGCCTCGACATGGTCGGACAGGCGATGGCCGTCGTTGACCAGCAGCAGGCGCGAACCGCGCTCGCGCGCCCATTCGACGACGGCGCTGGCCGGGATCAGGTCATCGTGCCAGCCGTGGATGATCGAGGTCGGCACGGGAGCGGCTTCAAGGCGCGGCGCCGGGCCCATCTTGATGGGCGGCGCCATCAGGAACAGGCCGGCGGTCGGCACCTGCAGCGACACCAGTCCGGAGATGTAGGCACCCAGGCTCGAGCCGGCCAGCACCAGCGGGCCGCGCGCGGCGGCAGCGCGCGCCAGTTCGAGCAGCCGCTGCAGGCGGCTGTGCACGTCGCCCAGCTCGCTGATGTCGCGGCGTGCATCCAGGTCGGTGAAGTCGGGGCGCTCATGGCTCCAGCCCAGGCGAGCGGCGACGTCCGCCAGTGCGGTCACCTTGGTGGCGTCGGGCCCGCTTTCGAAACCGTGGGAAAGGATGCAATGTCCGCGCGTGCTGCTCATGAAAATCCTGGTCAATCCTGGAGTGCGACGACGGCGTCGCCGAGTTGGATGGTGCCGCCGTCGAGAATGCGCGCGCACAGCCCGCCATGGCCGCGCATCGCGTTGTAGCCACCGGCGCCGAGCGCGGCTTCCATGCGCGAGCACGGATCGCAGTCGTCGGTGCCTTCCAGCACCACGTCGCCAATGCGGAAGCGGCGTCCCTTGAGCGCGACCAGCGGCAGCCCGGAGACGACGAGGTTGCGGCGCAGCGTCGCCGGCGCCACGGCTTCATGGCCGGACAGCGCCGCGATCACCGGCAGGTGCTCGGCCTGGATGAGGGTGATGCCGCGCTTGCCGCTGCCGCCGCTGTAGCGGTCGCCGACCAGGCCTGCGCCGGTCTGGGCGATCACCTGCGTGACCGCGTCCATCGCGACGTCGCGCTGCGGGCGCAGGCCGATCCATTCGACCCGGCCCTGGCGCGGCAGCATGGCCATCAGTTTGCCGAGCTCGGAGTCGGCGGGAGGAAGCTTCATGGCGGGGATCCGTGCAGTCTGGGCAATCTGCGCTGTTCGAACCGGCGCCTGGGAGGCGGGTCGTCGGGGGCCGGCGGCCATCAAGGCCGGGCGGGGGCGAATGGTAGCATCCGGCCCCATGTCGCCCGACCCTACGGCTCCGCCCATCGCCTTCCATCCCCTGCCCTACCAGGACCGGCTGGAGGCGAGGACGCTCGACCAGATCGACCTGGCGGTGATCCATTGCACCGAGCTGCCGGACCTGGCGATGGCGCGCCGCTTCGGCGAGGAAGTGCTCTACGAGGGCTCGCAGACCGGCAACAGCGGCCACTACTACATCGACCGCGATGGCAGCCTGCACCAGTACGTCGCCCTGGATCGGATCGCCCACCACGTGCGCGGCTACAACCCGCGCGCCATCGGCATCGAGCTGGTCAACCGCGGCCGCTACCCGGACTGGCTGGCGGCCGATCATCAGGCAATGGGCGAGCGCTACACGCCCGAGCAGATCGAGGCGCTGGTGTCGCTGCTGCGGCACCTGCAACGCACGCTGCCATCGCTGCGGCATGTCGCCGGGCACGAGGACCTGGATACCACCACGGTCGCCGCCAGCGACGATCCCTCGGTGCAGGTGCAGCGCAAGCTCGACCCGGGGCCGCAGTTCCCGTGGGCGCTGGTGATGGCGGCGGTGGATCTGGAACGGATCCCTTGACCGTCATCCCGGCGAACGCCGGGATCCAGGCTGTCACGCGAACCCGTTCACGGTGCCCCGTCGAGGTTTCGGGCCTGGATCCCGGCGTGCGCCGGGATGACGGTGTTCGGGTGGGATGACGGGTCCGAAAGGGATGCAGAGCCCATCTCGTATACTTCCGACCCGCGTCCCACGAGTTTTCCGCGCATGACCTCACCCGCTTCCGAGCAAGTCGTTCCCGAGCTGGTCGAGCTGCTCTCGCTGGAACGACTGGAAGACAACCTGTTCCGCGGCCAGAGCCGCGACATCGGCACCAAGTACGTCTTCGGTGGCCAGGTCGTCGGCCAGGCCCTGTCGGCGGCGCAGGCGACGATGTCCGAGCCGCGCGGCGCGCACTCGCTGCACGCCTACTTCCTGCGCGCCGGTGATGTGTCGGCGCCGATCGTCTACCAGATCGACCGCACCCGCGACGGTGGCAGTTTCTCCGTGCGCCGGATCACCGCGATCCAGCACGGCGAAGTGATCTTCTTCATGGCCGCCTCGTTCCAGCAGCACGAGGACGCCGTCGAGCACCAGCTGACCATGCCCGAGGTGCCCAAGCCGGAGGACATCGACCCGGCGCCGCCGGTGCCCGAGCACGTGATGGCGACGCTGCCGACCAAGGTCCAGCGCTGGCTGTCGCGACAGGGACCGTTCGAGTTCCGCCACGTCTACCCGCGCGACGAGCTCAACCCGCCCAAGCGACCGCCGTATCAACAGGTCTGGTTCCGCCTGAGCGAGCGCGTCGGCGACGCCCCGGAACTGCACCGCGCCCTGCTCGCCTACGCCTCCGATTTCCACCTGCTCGGCACCGCGACGTTCCCGCACGGCATCAGCTACTACCAGCCGAACGTGCAGATGGCCTCGCTCGACCATGCGATGTGGTTCCACCGACCGTTCCGTGCCGACGAATGGCTGCTGTATTCGATCGACAGCCCGAGCGTGCAGAGCAGCCGTGGCCTCGCCCGCGGGCAGATCTTCGACCGCGACGGCCGCCTGGTCGCCAGCACCGCGCAGGAAGGCCTGATCCGCGTCGTTCGCGATGCGGCCGCGGCCGCGCAGGTTCCGGCGAAGGAATGACCGCGCGATGAGACAGGTATTCAGCAGCCAGCGCCTGGAAAACGTCGAGCAGGTCGCGCAGATGATGCGCGACGCCGACATCGAGGTGCGCATCACCAACGGCCGCTCGTACAAGGGCGGCCGGCGCGGCACTTTCAGCTACAGCGAACCCGGTGGCCCGAAGCCGGCGGTGTGGGTGGTGCGCTCGGAGGACCAGGTGCGCGCCCGCGAGATCCTGCGCGACGCCGGCCTGCTGGAGTCCACGCGCGAGAGCTTCCGCGGCCCCAGCTTCCGCTTCGAGCCCGAGACCCAGGGCAAGTCACCGCAACAGTCACGCATGCTGCGGATCAAGCTGGTGCTGATGGCGGGCATCGTGATCATCGGCGGCCTGGTGATCCGGCACGCGGTCAACCTGGACATCGCCAACGAAGCGCTCAAGGAGCATCCGCTCGATGGCTCCACCGCAGCCATCCCGCAGCCGCTGGCGGCGGCGGTGCTGACGCAGGAATTGCCGAAGGCGCGGCTGGACGTGCTGTGCCTGGCCGTCGATGGCAAGGACGCACCGGCAACGCTGGTCAGCGCGATGCAGCAGCCCGGCCGCCAGGTGGTGCCGGCGTCGCAATGCGTGCGCAATGCCAACGACGAGGTCGGCAGCCAGCAACGTGCCACCGGCGCGCCGGCACTCATCATCGACGTGCATGCGTTCCGCCCGCAGAAACGCGATGCCGCCAACGACGACGCCATCACCGGCGTGGTCGAGTACACCGCCTATCACCACCGCATGTCGGCCTCGTACAAGACACTGGAAGTGGCCCAGGTCGGCGGCACCGGCTGGAAGGTCGTGCGCACGATCAAGCACGTGTCGATGTAGGCCGGCGACAGCCAAAAAAAACCCGTGCCGCGGAGACACGGCACGGGTAGTCGGGATTTGCAGGACAGCCAGCACGTTGTTGTGCAGGCATCGACAGCGTCCGCGCGGGAAAGTTCAGTGGCGCGGCGAGTGCCTGAGATCGTCGCGGGTCAGGTAGCCGTCGCGGTCCTCGTCCATGAACGCGAACCCCTTGCTCAGGCGCGGCATGTTCTCGCTGACTTCCAGCTTGCTCAGCTTGCCGTCGTGATTGAGGTCGGCGGCGGCGAAGCGCTCCTCGGCCTGCTTGGCCCGCTCGGCCTCGCGCTGCGGACGCATCTTCTCGTGATAGCTGCGAAGTTCGCTGCGGACGACGTAGCCGTCACGGTTGCCGTCGACCTGGTCGAAGCTCTTGGTGAGCCACGACAGCGACGAAGCCTCGGTCTTGCTGATGCGGCCGTCGCCATCCTTGTCGGCGTCGATCAGACCGCCCATGCCTCGATGGCCCTCGCCATGGCCCTTGCCGCCGCGGTGGGGACGCTCGGAACGATCGAGCTTGCCGTCCTTGTTGACGTCGAGCTGGTCGAACTTCGCCGCCAGGCGCGGGCTGGCCGCGGCCTCGTTGCGATCGACCACGCCGTCGTTGTTGACGTCGAGCTTCGGGCGCGCCGCATGCGTGCTGTCGCTGGCCTGGGTCGCGGCCAGCGCGGTGCCGGCGGTGACGATCGCGGCGATGGCGACGGCAAGCAGAGCGGGAAGGGAATTGCGCTGGCTCGGATTGTGCTGACTCATTGGTAACGCTCCTGCGGGTGGCGTCGGTTGGCGCCGATGACCAGATCAACGCCCGGCTGCCGTTGCGGTTGACAGCTGGCGGGCCGCGTTCAGTCGCGCGACAGCGTTTTCCTCACGCGCCACGGCGCTATGCTGGCGCCATGGGCACCGAACCGCAGGACAGCGACGATCTCCGCCTGTTCCATACCGGCGAGCACGCCTGTGGCTACTGGCCCGAGCGCGTCGCCCGCGACCTCGTGCTCGACCCGCGCGACCCGCGCCTGCGGCAGTGGTACCCGCACGCGCTGGGATGGGGTTTCCGCCGCTCCGGTGACATCGTCTACCGCCCGCATTGCGCCGGTTGCCGGGCCTGCGTGGCGGTGCGCATCCCGGTCGACCGCTTCGTCCCCGACCGCAGCCAGCGCCGCTGCCTGGCCCGCAACGCCGGCGTCGAGATGCGCGTGCTGCCGACCCAGCGCACCGCCGAGCAACTTTCGCTGTACCGCCGCTACCTGGCTGCCCGGCACGCCGGCGGCGGCATGGACGGCCACGGCGCGACCGAGTTCGACCAGTTCCTGATCGGCAGCTGGAGCGAAGGCCGCTTCCTGGAGCTGCGCGAGGCGTCCACGCACGGCCCCGGCAAGCTGCTGGCGGTGGCGGTGACCGACGTGACCGAAGCGGCGCTGTCGGCGGTCTACACCTTCTACGATCCGGACCTGGCCGATCGCGGCCTGGGCACGCTGGCGATCCTGCGCCAGCTGGAATGGGCCCGGCGCGAGCGCCGTCGCCACCTCTACCTGGGTTACTGGATCCAGGGCCACGCGAAGATGGACTACAAGCGCCGCTTCCGTCCGCTGGAAGCATTCGATGGCCGCGACTGGCACGACCTGCCGCTGGCCTGATCCTGTCATTGCCGCTGCGCGCCGGCATGACATCATCGCGCGATGAACAGACTCTCCCTTCCCCTCATTGGCGCCGCCCTTTCGCTGCTTTGCGCGTGCACGCAGGTCAACATCAAGGGCGATCCCGAAGCATGGGCCCGATCGATGAACACCGGCACGACCCTGCGCGTGGCGACGTACAACACCTCGCTCTATGACGACCAGGACGGTGGACTGATCCACCGCCTGCAGGCCGGCGACCCCGGCGCGCGCAAGATCGCCGCGGTGCTGCAGCGCGTGCGCCCCGACCTGGTGCTGCTCAACGAGTTCGACTACGACGCCCAGGGCGCGGCGGCCGACCTGTTCCAGCGCGACTACCTCAGTGTCGCCCAGCCCGGCGGTGGCGAACCGCTCAAGTACCCGTATCGCTACCTGGCCCCGGTCAACACCGGCGTGCCCAGCGGCCTCGACCTGGATGGCAACGGCGAAGCTGGCGGCACCGGTCGCAACCGCGGCAACGACGCCTGGGGATACGGCCTGCACCCGGGCCAGTACGGCATGCTGGTGCTGTCACGCCACCCGATCGACGCCGGCCAGGTGCGCACGTTCCAGTTGCTGAAATGGAGCGCCATGCCGGGCGCATCGCAACCGCGTGATCCGGCCAACGGCAAGCCGTGGTACCCGGCATCGATCTGGTCGCAGCTGCGCCTGTCGTCGAAGTCGCATTGGGACGTGCCGGTGCGTACGCCGGCCGGCGTCGTGCACTTCCTGGTCTCGCATCCGACGCCGCCGGTGTTCGACGGCCCCGAGGATCGCAACGGCGTGCGCAACGCCGACGAGATCCGCCTGTGGCGCGAATACCTGTCATCGCCCAACGCCGCCTGGCTGTGCGACGACCAGGGTCGTTGTGGCGGCCTGCCCGATGATGCCCGTTTCGTCATCGCTGGCGACCTCAACAACGACCCGAGCGACGGCGATGGCCACCACGAGGCAATCGTCGAATTGCTCGAGCACGCGCGCGTGGCGCGGTACGCGACGCCGCGCAGCGAGGGCGCGGTCGAAGTCGGCGCGCGCTACGCCCAGGCCGGCATCGTCCGCCACGGCTCACCCGCCCACGCCACCGGCGATTTCGGGCCGAAGGCCGGGACGATGCGACTGGATTACGTGCTGCCCTCGGTGGGCTTCAGCGTTGAAGGGAGCGGTGTGTTCTGGCCGGCCGCGGCGCAGCCGGAAGCGGCCATTGCCGATGGCAGCGACCATCACCTGGTGTGGGTGGATGTGGGGATGGAGCCGCGCTGAGCCTGGCGGGCAATGGCAAGGTCAAGATGGGTCCCGGCGTTCGCCGGGACGACGGTGACTATGCCTTTGGCGGCAGCTTGGCCATCACCGGCGTGACCGGGTCGACCATCGGCTTCGGAATCTCCAACGGTGCGTGCACGGTCTGCGCGGATGCCAACGCCGTCGGCGGCACTGCCACCGCTTCGGCATCGGCAGGCGCAGCAACGACCCGCGGCCCGAATCCGAATACACCATCGCTGCGCGCCGACACGATCATCCGCACCATGTTGGCCGGCACCATCAGTTCCACCGCGATCGCATTGCCCTCGGCCGTGCGCCCCTCGATCGTCATCTCGATCAGCGCACCGCCGGTGTCGATCGAGTTGCACAGCACGTGCGGCCCACTGGCGCCGTCGTGCATGTACGGACGGATCGCCTCACCAAGCGCCTCCAGCGCCTGCGGGTAGAAGAACACGGCATAACCCTGGGTTTCGTCGAGCATGGTCGCGGCTCCTCGGGAATGATGCGTTCAGCGCAGTTCGATATTGAGCGCGGCAGCCGACCGCCGTGCGCGCTCGCGTGCCGTATCGATATCCTCGGCCAGCGCCAGCGTGACCGCGACACGGCGATGGCCCTCCACGCGCGGCTTGCCGAACAGGCGCAGCTGCGTGTCGGCCTGCGCCAGCGCCGCATCGACGCCGTCGAAGACCGGCACGCCGTGACCCTGCGCCAGCACCGCGCACGATGCCGCCGGGCCGTACTCGCGGATCGAAGGCACCGGCAATCCGAGGATCGCCCGTGCATGCAGGGCAAACTCGCTCAAGTCCTGCGAAGCCAGCGTGACAAGACCAGTGTCGTGCGGCCTGGGTGAGACTTCGCTGAACCAGACATCGTCACCCTTGACGAACAACTCCACGCCGAACACGCCCCAGCCGCCCAGATCGTCGGTGATCGTGCGGGCGATGCCCTGCGCGCGCGCCAGCGCCTTGGTCGACATCGGCTGCGGCTGCCAGCTCTCGCGATAATCGCCATCGCGCTGCAGGTGCCCGATCGGCGCGCAGAAAGTAGTACCGCCGACATGCCGCACCGTCAGCAGCGTGATCTCGTAATCGAAGTCGACGAAGCCTTCCACGATCACGCGACCGGCACCGGCACGGCCGCCGGTCTGCGCGTAGTCCCAGGCCTTGTCGATGCTGTCGTTGTCACGCACCAGGCTCTGTCCCTTGCCCGACGACGACATCACCGGCTTGACCACGCAAGGCAGGCCGATCGTCTCGACCGCTGCGCGGTAGTCCTCCAGCGTGTCGACGAACTTGTATGGCGAGGTCGGCAAGCCCAGCGTCTCGGCGGCGAGGCGGCGGATGCCTTCGCGGTCCATGGTCAGGCGCGCAGCGCGCGCAGTCGGGATGACCCGCGTCTGCGTGCCGCGTTCGCCGAATTCGCGTTCCAGGTCGACCAGGGTCTGCGTGTGGATCGCCTCGATCTCCGGGACGATCAGGTGCGGACGCTCGAGTGCGATCAGCGCGCGAATAGCGCCGCCGTCGAGCATGTCCAGCACGTGGCTGCGGTGCGCCACCTGCATGGCCGGTGCGTCGGCATAACGGTCGGCCGCGATCACCTCCACGCCGAAGCGCTGCAACTCGATCGCCACTTCCTTGCCGAGCTCGCCCGAACCGAGCAGGAGCACGCGCAATGCGTGCGGGGACAGAGGCGTGCCGAGGGTGATCATGTGGGGTCCGGGCGGAGGGCTGGCGATCAGTTTATGGGGATGAGGGCAAAAGGTCTTCAGGCTCTTGCCCCAGGATGCCCGCCCGAGCATGCCCGCCGGAGCGGGCCAGCCCACGCCGGCGCGCGTTCTGGCGGCCCTCAGGCCAACGGATGTGCACGCTGCGAAACACGACGGTTCCACAAACGTTCGCAATTTGTCGTCGCCACCTTTGTCGCGTCGCAAATCGCATGCCATCCTGTGCCGATGTCCGGCCCCGCCCCTGCCTCCGCAGCCGCGCAACGAATCGCCCTCGCGCTCGCCTGCGGGATCGCCTGCGTGATCGCCGTCGCCGGCTGCGCCGACGATGGGCCCGAGCCTGTCGAGGAAGGCCGCGGCACGCACCTTGCAGGCGTGATGATCGACCCGCAGCTGGACGAGATCAGCGGCATCGCCGCATCGCGCCGCCATCGCGACGTGTTGTGGATGCTCGACGACGGTGGCAACCCGGAGCGCCTGTTCGCGGTCAGCACCGGCGGCACGCGACTGGCCACGCTGCGCGTGGAGGGCGTGACCAAGACCGACTGGGAGGACCTGGCGTCCTTCGAGCTCGACGGCCGCAACTATCTGCTGATCGCCGATACCGGCGACAACGGCGGCCTGCGCCGCAGCCTGCAACTGCATATCGTCGAGGAACCGGCGCGGATCGAAAATGCGCGCCTGCGTCCGGCGTGGTCGATCGCCTTTCGCTGGCCCGATGGCGCGCGCGATTGCGAAGCGGTGGCGGTGGATGCGGAGAATCGCCAGGTGCTATTGATTTCGAAACGTCGGCAGCCGCCCGAGTTGTTCTCGCTGCCACTGCACCCGCGCGGGACGGCGCTGCAGACCGCGCAAAAGCTCGGCACCCTGGCCGGCGTGCCGCAGGCCGACGCCAATGCACTGCGCCGCAATCCGCAGCGCGCGCGCCTGGACAGCCAGGTGACTGCGGCTGACGTGTCGCCTGATGGCCGCACGCTCGCGGTGATGACCTATCGCTGGCTGCTGCTGTACCCGCGCCATGCCCGCGAGGACTGGGGCCAGGCGGTGGCGCGCGCGCCGAAGTTCGAACCACTGCCGTGGCTGCCGCAGGCCGAGGCGCTGGCGTGGAGCCGCGACGGCAAGCATCTTTATGCGACAGGCGAGTTCATCCCGGCGCCGTTGTATCGGATCACTCCGGGCTGACCAGACCGTTTGTTGACCAGCCCGTTGTTGACCAGCCCGTTTAACGATGAGGACCCCATCATGAGCCAACGCTGGACCTACGAAGTCATCGAGATCGTGCCCAGGATGCTGGGCCCAGCCGTCAGCGAGCGCCTGCAGGAAGAACTCAACCGCCTCGGCGAGCAGGGCTGGGAACTGGTGTCGGTGACGGCAGTTACGCCGTTCGACCACCTGCGCGCGGTGCTGAAGCGGCCGGTCTAAGGCCGCCAATCGGGGCTGAAGCCGCGCCCGCAGGCTGCGAGCATGGCAACCACCGCCGCGGGCCGCTAACCTGACGTCCATGCGCGGCCAGCCCCGAATCCTGATCAACACGCCGGAGATCGAACTCTGGCCGGGCGGGCTGTTGCGCGCTCGCAGCAACTTCGATGCGCGTGCCCTCGCCCGCGCCCGCCATGTCCTGCGCCGCAAGCGCGATGGCCAGTACCTCGCCGTCGACCTGCCCGAAGGCCTGCTGGCACTGGTGCCGCACCTGCGCCGGGAACCCGGGCTGGACGCCGCGCTCGACGCAATCGATGCCCCGCCCGCGCACCTGCGCGCCGGCATCGAACACGTCCGCGAACTGCCGCTGGACCGCCTCGAAGAGCGACTGCACGCGCTCGGGCTGGACGGCGAATACGGCGAGCGCACCGGCCTGGAGCTGGTCGCCGAACCGGACTGGCTCGCCTTCGCCGGATTCGACCGCTACCGCCGGCCGTTGTGGCTGCATGTGGAGGCCGCGCGCGCCTGGTCGCACCTGCACGATGCGGCACTGCGCGACGGCGTCGTACTCGAAGCGATCTCCGGCTACCGCAGCCACGACTACCAGCTGGGCATCTTCGAGCGCAAGCTCGCGCGCGGACTGGGCGTCGAGGAGATCCTCACCGTCAATGCCGCGCCCGGCTACAGCGAGCATCACTCCGGCCTCGCCCTGGACATCGGCGCACCGGGCGAACCTCCGGCCGAAGAGTCGTTCGAAGGCACCGCCGCGTTTGCCTGGCTGCGCGACAACGCAGAAGGGTTCGGCTTCGTGATGAGTTACCCGCGCGACAATCCGCACGGGATCGTCTACGAGCCCTGGCACTGGCGTTACCAGGGCTGACGCCGCGGCTATTCCTTGTCGAGGGTGATGCGCACGCCCTTCGCAGTCTGCTGGGTGATGGTCAGGTCGAAGTTGGCATCGCCCAGGTGCTTCTTGATCAGCACGTCCTCGCCATCGTCCACCTCTATCCGATAGCTGTTGCCAAGCTTGGCGCGCAGCTGGTCGCGGATCAGTCGGGCGACATGGTTCTCGTTGGCGTCCTTGGGAATGGCGACGGAGACATCGACCGCCGCATCCTTCAAGGGAGCGATATGGAAAACCACGACGCCATCGCTGTCGGCATCGCTGCTGACCTGGATGCGCCACTTGTTGGACGGGCTGGCGATGGCCATCGTCGATGCGAACAACAGCACCGACGCCGAAACCAGCATCCACCGCTTTGGAGCACCCTGTTGCCGGGATTGCATGCCACACCTCCCTGATCGGTCTGTAGGACCCGATCTTCCCGCAACCGATGTCAAGACGGCCTTGATGCGGGCGGTCAGTCCTGCGAGCGGTTGGTCGGAGTCCGCGCCTGGCCACCAAGGTCGGCGATCTTCCACAGATAAAGGCTGGCGTAGGTCCGGTAGGGGCCCCATCGCTCGCCGAGGGCGGCGAGCTCCTTCGGGGTCGGCATTTCCTCGAGCGCGTCGACGAGCTGGGCGCCCTTGCGGATGCCCAGGTCGTCGACCGGCAACACGTCGGGGCGACCAAGGCGAAACATCAGCATCATCTCCACCGTCCAGCGACCGATGCCGCGCACCGGCACCAGGGCGTCGATGATGGACTGGTTGTCCATGGTGCTCATGCGGCGCAGGTCGGGTATCTCGCCACGCGCCTCGCGCGCGGCGAGGTCGCGCAGCGCCAGTGACTTGTTGCCGGAAACACCGCAGGCACGCAGCGCGACATCGTCGATGCGGCCCAGGGTGTCGCAATGGAAACGCGTGCTGTCGATCGCCGCTTCGACGCGACCGACGATCGTTGCCGCGGCCTTGCCGCTGAGCTGCTGGTACAGGATCGCCCGGGCCAGGGCATCGACCGGATCGAAGGATCTGCGCCAGCGCGGATCCGGCGCCAGCGGACCGATCCTGCGCATCCAGCGGGCCAGCTTGCGGTCGCGCTTGAGCAGGTGCGCGTGCGCCGCATCTGTGTCGAATCCGCGCGAATGACGTGGCATTTCAGCGCCTCATGGCATCGGCCGCATACAGCAGCCACGCCACGATCATCAGCGTGCCGCCGAACGGCGCCAGTGCCGTCGATGCGCCAATGACGACCGCCGCAGCCAGGCTGCCGGAGAACAGCAGCGTGCCAAGCAGCAACGTCGAAAGCGCCGCGAGCGCGAGTTTGCGGCGCAGGTGCGGCGCCAATGCAACCAGCGCGATGCCGTGGCCGAACGCGAACAGCGCAGCGGAATACAGACGATGCTGCGCGCCCGCGTCGACGGCGTGCGCCGCGTAGGCCGACAAGGCGACCGCAACGGACGCCAGGACCGCACCTGAGGCGGTCAGCAGACGGGTGGGAAGCGTCGAAGCATTGGCGTTCATTCGTGTCGGTCGCTGGGGTGCCGCATCACGATATCAGCCGCGTGGCGTGCCCCAAAACAAAACGCGCCGCGGAAATCCGCGGCGCGTTCTGGTTTACAGCAGTTGCGAGCGAGGCGCGTCTTACTTGACGGCCCAGAACACGTCGTACTCGCCGTCTTCGGTGAAGCCGGCAGCGACGCCCGCCTTCCACGACTCGTACGGACGCTCGACGGTCTCGTAACCGTGGGTCAGCGCCCAACCGCGCAGGGCATCACGCACCTTCGCCAGGTTGGCCATATGGCCCTTGAACGACGGCACCATCGCGACCTTCGCCGGCTCGTTGAACACGGCCACGACCGGACCTTCGATCTTGACGTCGAGCTTGGTCGACGCGCTGGCTTCGTCACCGATCTTGCGGACCGGCTGGGCAACGTCGAAGGAGTAGATGTCGGAACCGAACTCGTTGGTGACGATGCGGACCGGACCGGCCGGCTCGAGGCCGTTGGCGGCCATCACCTTCTTGATCCACTCCATGTTGCTGTTGATCTGGCCCAGCACCTTGTCGTTGTTGCGCTCGACGGCGGCGGTCACGACCAGCAGGTTCTCGGCCGGACGATCGAACAGCTTCGGCGCCTTGGCCGGATCGTCCTTGCTCAGCTCGGCGTAGTCGTAGTTCGGCACGGCGGCGAGCATGTTGCTCAGGCGGCCCAGGCCCATCTTCATGTCTTCGCCGACGTTGCTGCTGACGTACAGGCCAGCGTAGCGACCGATCAGGTTCCAGCCGTAATCGACATCGTAGGTCTGGGTGATCTCGACGTTACGGCCACCGCGGCCGGTCGGCTTGAGGGTGAAGGCGGTGCGCTTGTTGTTGCCCGGCTCGATGTCGGTCAGGGCATAGGCAACCTTCTTGCCCGGAACGCTCTCGGTGATCTCCCAGCTGCCCTGGCGCAGACCCTTCTCCTTGGAGTCGTAGTCCATGCGGGCGCCGACGCCCGAAACCGGGCCGGAGAACTTCAGCTGCATCTTCGGATCGCGCAGGACCAGCGGGTTCCAGTCCTTGAAGCGGCGCAGGCTGTTAAGGGTGTCGAAAACAATCGTAACTTTGCGGTTGGTTTCAACCGAGTGCTGCAAATGACGGCTTGCCGGCAGCGCGATACCTACGATGAGGAACAGCGCGGCGACAATCGCCAAGGAAATCAAAATCTCGATCAGACGGGTCATTCAGGTTTCTCCGAGGGCCGGCACCCGGTCGGACCGGGACACAGACCCGCAATCGTATCAAGGAAGCTGCGGGCGGTGTAGGCGCCAATTCGCGGAAGTGACGGCGGCAGGGGCACCAGCCCCTGCCTGAGGGGCCGCCTGCCCCGGGGGCCGGAGCCCCACCCATTGCCCGCGAAGCCGGCCTTCAGACCAGCTGCAGCTCGAAGGCCTTGAGCACGGCGCGGGTGCGGTCACGCACGCCCAGCTTGGACAGGATGTTGGAAACGTGGTTCTTGATCGTGCCCTCGGCCACGCCCAGCGAATTGGCGATCTCCTTGTTGGAGAAACCGCCGGCCATCAGGCGCAGGATCTCGGTCTCGCGTTCGGTCAGCGGATCGGGACGGTCGAGGCTGACGAAGTCGTTGCGCATGTGCTCCAGCCCGGACAACAGGCGCTGGGTCACCGCCGGCTGCATCAGCGAGCCGCCGTCGGCCACCGCCTGGATCGCGCTGACCAGCTGCTCCAGCGACACGTCCTTGAGCAGGTAACCCTTGGCACCGGCCTTGAGCCCGGCCAGCACCAGCTGGTCGTCGTCGAAGGTGGTCAGGATGATCGTCGGCGGCAGGCTGTTGGTGCGTGCCAATGCCTGCAGCGCCTCCAGTCCCGACATCACCGGCATGCGCATGTCCATCAGGACCACGTCGGGCTTGATCTGCGGAATCATTTCCACCGCATGACGGCCGTCGCCGGCTTCGCCCACCACTTCGATGCCTTCGGCCAGAGACAACAGGGAACGCACACCCTGCCGTACAAGCGTCTGGTCGTCGACTATCAACACACGGATCATGCGATGGCTCCTTCGCAGGCAGCGGCAGCAGCCGCCGAGGCCGGCAGCGTCAGATGCAGGCAGAAGCCTGCTTCCGGCCGGGTTTCGATTCTAAGGTCGCCGCCGTGTTGCTGCAGCCGTTCGCGCATGCCGCGAAGGCCGTTGCCGGCGACGAAAGTGTCCGCACCATGACCATCGTCGCGCGCGCTCATCACGATGCAATCGCTGCGGCGGCCGGCGTTGATCCACAGATTGCGGGCGCCGGCGTGGCGCACCGCGTTGGTGATGATCTCCTGCGTGCAGCGCAGCATGACATGGGCGCGCTCGGGATCGTCCAGGGTCAGCGGCGCCTCGATGTCCATGTGGATGTCGAGCGAGGGCACGTTCTCGGCCAGCGGTAGCAAGGCCGCGCCCAGGTCGATGGCACCGCCTTCACGCAGTTGGCTGACCGCTTCGCGCACGTCGGTCAACAGCAACCGCGCCAGGGTATGGGCCTGCTGCACGTGCTCCTTGACCCGGCCCTCGGACAGGTGCCCGGCCACTTCCAGGTTCAGGCTCAGCGCAGTCAGGTGGTGGCCGAGCAGGTCGTGCAGCTCGCGCGAGATGCGGGTGCGCTCGTTGACGCGCACGCTTTCGCCCAGCAGGGCGCGGGTGGCGCGCAGCTCGGCGTTGAGGCGGCGCTGCTCCTCGCGCGCCTCGGCCTGCTGGCGGGCGACCAGGGCGGTGACGAACACCAGGCTGGAAAAGCCCATGTACGCCAGCGACTGCAGCACGGCCAGGATCGGCGGGAAGTCGAGGGCGCCGACGAACACCGGGATGATCGCGACGTTGCCGCAGATCAGCCAGACCAGGCCGAACCGCACCGGCATCAGCCATGGCAGCAGGCCGGCGACGACCATCAGCAGGATGCTGCCCAGGCCGGTGCCGGAGAAATAGCCGACCCCGATCGCGCAGGCGGTCAGGACCAGCAGCAGGCCATGGTCGACCACGCCCGGACGGCGCTGGCCAAGCTGGCGGGTGATCCACCAGTAGACCGCGCCGAAGGTGAGGTAGACCGAGAGCCAGCGCAGCACCTGCAGGGTCGGCGGGCCTTCGGCATCGGGCGCCAGCAGGGTCGGGTCGAGCCAGACGTTGAGCAGCCAGAGTCCTACCGCGCCCCAGGTGAACAGGCCCGCGTAGCGCAGTAGTCGAGTGTGATTCAGGCGGGCAAGCATGTCGGCATGCTAACTGCATCAAGGGCCTGGGGAGCCGTCCGAAAGTCATGCTGGAGCAACATGTTGTAGCAAGCGGGGCGAAAATAGGGGCAGCCCCGGCGGCAATCCGCCCGGCGGGACGGCCGGCCGACCCGACGTCCAGTGCCTGCCCTCCCGTTCGCCCTGCATTTCGCGCCGCCGGTCGCCCATGCGTGACGGCCATGCGATAATCGCCCGGCCGGACGTGCCATGCGCCCGGTTTACGAAATACTGGAGCCCGGAATGTCGATCGTCGTCCGCGACGTGCGTGAGCACGAGCTGGATTCCGTCCTTGCACTGAACAATGCCGCCGGCCCCGCGATCCTGCCGCTGGATGCGGCCCGACTGCGTCATTTCTTCGAAACCGCCGAATATTTCCGCGTCGCCGAGCGCGACGGTGCCCTGGCTGGATTCCTGATCGGAATGGGCAGCCACAGCGAACACGACAGCAGCAACTTCCGCTGGTTCCGCGAGCGCTATCCCGATTTCTTCTATATCGACCGCATCGTCGTCGCCAGCCGCCGTCGCGGCGGTGGCGTCGGCCGCGCGTTCTATGCAGATGCCCAGAGCTATGCCGAGATGCGCTATCCGCAGATGGCGTGCGAAGTGTTCCTGGAAGGCAGCAACGACCCCGCCCTGCTGTTCCATGGCAGCTTTGGATTCCACGAGGTCGGACAACACATGATGACCGAGGCGGATGTACGCGCCGCGATGCTGATGAAACCGCTGTGCAGCTATGCCTGGGTGCGCGACACCTACGGCGATGCGCTGCCGCAGGTGCCCTGGATCATCCAGGCACGCGGCCCGCGCAACCACGGTGGCCCCAAGGCCGCCGATGCGCTGATGCAGCGACCCACGGGAACCGGCCTGTGAGCGCGGCGATGGACTTTGAACCGGCCGGCGAACTCAAGATCGGCCAGGTCGGAATCGCCAATCTCCGCATCCGCACCCTCGACGTCGACCGCCTCGTCAGCGAGATGCGCGACCGCGTCCAGCGCGCGCCCAAGCTGTTCGCGCGCGCCGCGGTGGTGCTCGATTTCGGCGGCCTCACCCGCACGCCGGACCAGGCCACCACCACCGCGCTGATCAAGGGCCTGCGCGACGCCGGCGTGCTGCCGGTCGCCATCGCCTACGGCACCAGCGAGATCGAACAACTGTCCGAAGCACTGGGGCTGCCGCTGCTGGCGAAGTTCCGCGCGTCGTACGAACGCGACGAAGCCGCGGCTGCCGCCGCACCCGCGCCGCAGTCGGCACCGCCGCCGCGGCGCGAGCCGGAACTGGCTGCCGCGACCAAGGCCAGCCCTGCCGCCGCATCGGCATCGCCGGGCATGATCCAGTCCAAGCCGGTGCGCTCGGGCCAGCAGATCTACGCCGAGAACCGCGACCTGACCGTTCTCACAACGGTGGGCGCAGGCGCCGAAGTCATTGCCGACGGCTCGGTGCATATTTACGGACCATTGCGTGGTCGCGCGCTCGCAGGCGCGCAGGGCAACGAGCAGGCACGGATATTCTGTCGCGAATTCCACGCCGAGCTGGTTGCCATCGCCGGGCACTACAAGGTATTGGAAGAGATTCCCAAGGACCTGCGCGGCAAGGCCGTGCAGGTGTGGCTCGAAGACCAACAACTAAAAATCGCGGCACTTGACTGATGCCGCATCAACGGAGGATTTAACTTGGCCGAAATCATCGTAGTCACCTCGGGCAAGGGCGGCGTTGGCAAAACCACGACCAGCGCCAGCCTTGCCTGCGGCCTCGCCCGTCGAGGCCACAAGGTTGGCGTCATCGACTTCGACGTCGGCCTGCGTAACCTCGACCTGATCATGGGTTGCGAACGTCGCGTGGTTTACGACTTCGTCAATGTCGTCAACGGCGAGGCGACGCTGAGGCAGGCACTGATCAAGGACAAGCGCTTCGACAACATGTTCGTGCTGGCTGCCTCGCAGACCCGCGACAAGGACGCGCTGACCAGGGAAGGCGTGCAGAAGGTCCTCGACGACATGATCGCCGACGGCTTCGACTACATCGTCTGCGACTCCCCGGCCGGCATCGAGAAGGGCGCCTACCTGGCGATGTACTTCGCCGACCAGGCCCTGGTCGTGGTCAACCCGGAAGTGTCCTCGGTGCGCGACTCCGACCGCATCCTCGGCCTGCTCTCGTCCAAGACCCGCCGCGCCGAGAACGGCGAGCGCGTCAAGGAACACCTGCTGCTGACCCGCTACAGCCCCAAGCGCGTGGAAACCGGCGAGATGCTCAGCGTCGGCGACGTCGAGGAGATCCTCGGCCTGAAGACGATCGGCGTGATCCCCGAGTCCCCGGACGTGCTCAACGCCTCCAACAAGGGTGAGCCGGTGATCCTGGAGACCGAGTCCGACGCCGCACAGGCCTACGACGACGCCGTCGCGCGCCTGCTGGGCGACACCCGCCCGATGCGTTTCACCACTGCGGAGAAGAAGGGCTTCTTCAGCAAGATCTTCGGAGGTTGAGGATGGGCCTTTTCGATTTCCTGCTGGCCAAGAAGCAGACCGCGTCGATCGCCAAGGATCGCCTTCGCATCATCGTCGCGCACGAGCGCGCCGGTCGCGGCGGCACCAGCCCGGACTACTTGCCGATGCTGCAGCGCGAGCTGCTGGAAGTCATCCGCAAGTACATCAACGTCGACGCCGATGCGGTCAAGGTCGACCTGATCGGCGACGGCGACAACAAGGTCCTGGACATCTCGGTGGCGTTGCCGGAAAACCCGGCGCAGGCCTGACGCTCCGCCTCCCCTGCGCCAGCCGCAGGGGAGGCAGTACCACCCATGCTTACCCTGTCCGACATCGATTCCGCTCCGGTCGCCACCCTGCTCGCCCGCTACGGCCTGCAGCTTGAGCGCGTGGCCGATGGCCAGCCCATTCCGGGCAGTTACTGGGGCGAGTGCGAAGCCGGCCTGATCGGCCACAACGTCTATGCCCGCGGCGACACGCCGGTGCATTCGCTGCTGCACGAAGCCGCGCACCTGATCGTGTTGCCACCCGAACGCCGCGCGCAGGTGCACACCGACGCCACCGACTCGATCGAGGAAGAGGACGCGGTATGCGTGCTGCAGGCGCTGCTGGGCGATGCCCTGCCCGGCGTCGGCCGCGATCGCATCCTGGCCGACATGGACGGCTGGGGTTACACCTTCCGCCTGGGCTCGGCCCGCGCCTATTTCGAGCACGACGCCGACAACGCCTGGCAATGGCTGCACGAACGCGGCCTGGCTGACGCGGCGACCCGCACCCTGGGCCCCGCGTAGGAGCGAGCTTGCTCGCGAATGGCCGCCGGTGCCGCCTGGTTCGCGAGCAAGCTCGCTCCTACGCCATCCTGAAGGCCCCGGGCGGGACATCCGCACCTTGCACGACCGCGGACGGGCCACTAGCCTTCGGGGGCCTCGACGCAGCAGCGCGGGCCCTACCCGGAGAGAACGATGATGAAACCTGTACGCGCCCTGCTCGCGCTCGGCATTACCGCCGCCGTGATCGGATTGGCCGGTTGCAAGAAGGAACCGACCCCGGCCCCGACCACCACGGGCGGAACCGCCGCCACCGCGCCCGCAGGCGAGACCGCCGACCAGTTCATCGCCCGCGTCAACGACGAGTACCGGAAGATGTTCCCGGAGATGACCGCCGCACAATGGCTGTCGTCGACCTACATCAATGACGACAGCCAGCTGGTGGCCGCCAAGGCCAACGAGCGCTACCTCGCCCAGCTCAACAGCTGGATCGAGCAGTCGGCGCGCTTCGAAGGCCAGCAGATGTCGCCCGAGACCGCGCGTGCCATCCAGCTGCTCAAGCTGGGCACCTCGATGCCGCCGCCGAAGGATCCGGCCAAGCTCGAAGAGCTGACCAAGATCGCTTCCAGGCTCGAAGGAATGTACGGCGCAGGCACCTACTGCACCGGCGACGGCGACGCCAAGAAGTGCCGCCAGCTCGGCGAACTCGAGGACGTGCTGCGCAGCAGTCGCGACTACGACACCCAGCTCGATGCCTGGCAGGGCTGGCACTCCATCGCCCAGCCGATGCGCAAGGACTACACGCGCTTCGTCGAGCTGGTCAACGTCGGCGCCCACGATCTGGGCTTCGCCGACACCGGCGAAATGTGGCGCTCGGGCTACGACATGAGCCCGGCGGAAATGTCGGCCGAAACCGATCGCCTCTGGGGCCAGGTCAAGCCGCTGTACGAGCAGCTGCACTGCTACGCCCGCACCCGCCTTGAAGCCAAGTACGGCGACGACAAGGGCCACGTCGCCGGCAACATGCTGCCCGCCCACCTGATGGGCAACATGTGGCAGCAGGACTGGGGCAACCTCTGGGACATCCTGGCGCCGTACCAGAACGCCGGCGACCTCAACATCACCGCCGCGCTGGAATCGCAGTACCAGGCCGCGTATGACGCGCAGCTGGTCAAGCACGCCGGCCAGCGCACGCCGGCCGACCTGGCGCAGATCGAGCAGGACGCCAAGCTCGCTTCGGCCAAGCTGATGACCGAACGCGCGCAGGACTTCTATACCTCGCTGGGCATGCAGAAGCTGCCGGCGAGCTACTGGGACAAGACCCAGTTCATCAAGCCGCGTGACCGCGACGTGGTCTGCCATGCCAGTGCGTGGGACATGAACATGGCCGGCGACGTGCGCACCAAGATGTGCATCAAGCCGAACGAGGAAGACTTCACCACCATCTACCACGAGCTCGGCCACATCTATTACGACCTGGCCTACAACAAGCAGCCGCCGCTGTTCCAGCAGGGCGCGCACGACGGTTTCCACGAAGCCATCGGCGACACCATTGTCCTGTCGATGACGCCCAAGTACCTGCAGTCGATCGGCCTGGTCGGCGACCAGCAGCTGAGCAACGAGGCGCTGATCAACAACCAGATGCGCATGGCCCTGGCCAAGGTCTCGTTCCTGCCGTTCGGCCTGATGATCGACCGCTGGCGCTGGGGCGTGTTCGACGGCTCGATCAAGCCGGGCGAGTACAACAAGGCGTGGTGGGACCTGAAGGCCAAGTACCAGGGCGTGGCACCCGTCTCCGCGCGCGGCGAGGACTACTTCGACGCCGGCGCCAAGTACCACGTGCCGGGCAACACGCCGTACACGCGCTACTTCCTCTCGCACGTGCTGCAGTTCCAGTTCTACAAGGCGCTGTGCGATTCGGCCGGCTACAAGGGCCCGCTGTACGAGTGCAGCTTCTACGGCAACAAGGAAGCCGGCGCGCGCTACCAGGCGATGCTGAGCAAGGGCGCCAGCCAGCCGTGGCAGAAGACCATGAAGGAGCTGACCGGCGGCGAGAAGATGGACGCCTCGGCGGTGCTGGAATATTTCGCGCCGCTGCAGACCTGGCTCAAGCAGCAGAACGAAGGCAAGAGCTGCGGCTGGCAGGCCAGCGGCACGGCCGCGGCTGCGCCGGCGGCGAAGCCCGAAGCCAAGGCGGAGCCTGCGAAGAAGGGTTGAGTTCCTTCTTGTGCGATGAAAAGAGGCCGGCGCTTGCCGGCCTTTTTTTTCGGCGTATCTGGTGGGGGGAGGAGGTGGGGTGTATTCCGCGAACCTGCGCTTCGCTCCGTTTATTGTTCGCGAAATACACCCCACCCCCTCCTTCCGGAAGCTGTCGCTGTTTTATTGACCTCGACTGTTGCCGGGAGCGCAGTGCCCGCGTGATGCGTCTGCGACGGTCGGACTCGCACTGTGCCGGCCCTGGGCGGTGTCCGTGCCCTCGCTCATTCGCACGTCTGCTCGGTGAGCTCGGTCCCGGACGCCCGCGAAAGGAATTGGTTGTTCCGAAACCACTTGCGCCCTTGGCCCCTCTCCCTTGTGGGAGAGGGGTTGGGGAGAGGGGCCGCCGAAGACCGTGAAGCGTCGTCCCGGCCGGCGGACGACGCCACACCGCAGCAACAAGCCGTCGCGGGACATTTGCTACGGTTACGCCTCCCTCACAGCGCAGGAAACGACCATGCCACTGGTACGTGTAGACCTGATGGAAGGAAAGGATGACGCCTTCCTGCAAGGCATCGGCGATGTGATCCACGCTGCCATCGAGGACGTCCTCAAGGCACCCAGGGACGACCGCTTCCAGGTGTTCACCCGGCATCCTCGCGGCGAGTTGTCGATTGACCGCACCTATATGGGCATCGAGCGCAGCGACGACTGCATCCTCATCCAGGTCACGATCAGCCAGGGTCGCAGCGTCGAGACCAAGCAGGCCTTCTATCGCGCCGTGGCCGACGGCCTGCATGCGCGGCTGGGCATGCGCACGCAGGACGTCTTCATCAACCTGGTCGAAGTCGTGAAGGAAAACTGGTCGTTCGGCGACGGCATCGCCCAGTACGCCTAGCGAGCGGACGGCGGACTGCGCTATATAGGGGGCTATATAGCGCCAGATTTCGCCCGGAGCAGCCCCATGTCCGCCCCGCCCGTGCTTCGCCGCCTTGCCCTGATCGCACTGCTGGCCCTGGCCGGCCCGGCCGCCGCCGAGGAGCGGGTCCGCATCTTCGCCGCCGCCAGCCTCACCAACGCCCTCAACGATATCGGTGTCGCCTGGGAAAAGGCCGGCCATCCCAAGCCGAGCCTGGCCTACGCGGCCTCCTCGGCCTTGGCCAAGCAGATCGAAGCCGGCGCGCCGGCGGACGTCTTCGCCTCGGCCGACCTGACCTGGATGGATTACCTCGACCAGCGCGGCCGCATCGCCGCCGGGACCCGCGTCGACCTGCTCGGCAACAACCTCGTGCTGATCGTGCCGAAGGGCAAGACCGTCGCGGTCGAGATGAAGCGCGGCTTCGACTTCGGCGGCGCCTTCAAGGGCAAGCTGTGCACCGGCGAACCGGGGGTGGTGCCGGTCGGCATCTATGCCAGGCAGAGCCTGGAAGCGCTTGGGTGGTGGGCGTCGCTTAAGGGCCGCATCGTCGGCACCGATGACGTGCGCACGGCGCTGGCCTTCGTCGAGCGTGGCGAGTGCCCGCTCGGCATCGTCTACGCCACCGACGCGAAGGTCAGCAGCAAGGTCGACGTGCTCAAGGCCTTCCCTGCCGACACACACAAGCCGATCGTGTACCCGTTCGCGGTGGTCAAGGGCGCGCGCCCGGAGGCGCAGGCGTTCGTACGCTTCGTGCAGACCTCCGCCGCCGCTGCGGATATCTTTGACCGCTACGGGTTCACCGTCCTCAAACCCTCCGCCCGCCTCAAACCCTGATCCGCATGTGGCTGTCGCCAGAAGAGTGGGATGCATTGCGCCTGTCGGCGAAGGTGGCGCTGTGGTCGACCGCTGCCTGCCTGCCGTTCGGCATCGCGCTGGGCTGGTTGCTGGAGCGCCGGCGCTTCCCCGGCAAGTTCTGGATCGACATGCTCGTGCAGCTGCCGATGGTGCTGCCACCGGTCGTGCCCGGCTACCTGTTGTTGCTGCTGCTGGGCACCAACGGTCCGCTCGGCGCGTGGCTGCAGGCCACGTTCGGAATAGTCGTTGCCTTCACCTGGAAGGGCGCGGTGATCGCCTCGGCGGTGATGGCATTTCCGCTCATGGTGCAGCCAATCCGGCTGGCATTCCGCCTCATCGATCCGCGTCTTGAGAATGCCGCGATCACATTGGGCGCGCGACCATGGAGCGTGTTCTTCAGCGTGACGCTGCCGCTGTCGGTACCGGGGATCATCGCCGGCAGCTTCCTGTGTTTCTCGCGCAGCCTGGGCGAGTTCGGCGCGACGATGGCCTTCGTCGGCAACATTCCCGGCGAGACCCGCACCCTGCCGCTGGCGATCTACAGCCTGACCCATGTGCCCGACGGCGAAGCGGCGGCGATGCGGCTGTCGTTGCTGTCGATCGTGCTGGCCGTGGCCGCATTGTTGCTGAGCCGCTGGGTCAGCCATCGCGCGGAACGCAAGCTGGGCTTCCAGGACCACAGGCACCAGCATGCTGAGCTTTGACGTCGACTTCGCCCGTGGCGATTTCACGATGGAGGCGCGTGCCCAGGTCGGTGCCGGCGTCACCGGCGTGTTCGGCCCGTCGGGTTCGGGAAAGAGCACGCTACTGGCGTTGATCGCCGGATTGTTGCGGCCCGCACGCGGCGTCATCCGCGCCGAGGGCGACGTGCTGGTCGATACCGCCAGCGATCGCTTCGTACCGCCGTGGGATCGGCATTTTGGCCTGGTGTTCCAGGACGGCCAGCTGTTCCCGCACCTGACCGTGCGCCGCAACCTGCTGTACGGCCACGACCGCATCGCGCCACAGATGCGCCGGCATGATCTGCAGTCGGTGGCCGAACTGCTCGAGATCGTGCCGCTGCTCGACCGCCGCCCCGCCCTGCTGTCCGGCGGCGAACGCCAGCGCGTCGCCCTCGGCCGCGCACTGCTTTATTCGCCGCGCCTGCTGCTGCTCGACGAGCCGCTGTCGTCGCTGGACGAACGCCTGAAGCAGCAGATCCTGCCGTTCCTGCGCCGCATCAAGGAAGAGACACGCGTGCCGATGCTGTACGTCACCCACTCGCGCAACGAGATCGACTACCTCGCCGATGCCGTCATCACGATGGATCGCGGGCGGCTTGGCGTGGCGACTTAAGCGCCGACCGCGAGGATCACGCTGGAGGCCTTGAAGATCGCCGCGACTTCGACGCCTTCGGCCAGTTGCAGTGCCTGCGCGGAGGTGTTGGTGATGATCGCCGCGACGGAGTTTCCGCCACCCAGGTCGATCACCACTTCGGCATTGACGGCGCCAGGCTGCACGCGCGCCACCGTGCCCTGCAGCCGGTTGCGCGCCGACAGCTTCACGCCGGCATCGGCGCCGGTGGCGACGATCACGCTCGACGCCTTGACCAGCGCAACCGCGCTGGTGCCCACCGCCAGCGCCATGTGCTGCAGGCTCTCGTGGGTGATGATCGCGACGATGCGCGCGCCGCCCGACAGTTCGATTTCGACTTCATCGTTGACCGCGCCGGTGGCGATGCGTACGACCTTGCCGGCGAAGTGATTGCGTGCGCTGGTGAGCATGGCCAGTCTCCCGATGGTTTCCAGTTCCGCCGCCGCACCGGACATGCGCGCGTTGAGGCGCTCGATGAAACGTTCGTTCTCTTCCTCGACTGCCCGGTAGGTCGCAACCAGCCGCCGACCGTGATCGGTCAGGCGCGTGCCGCCACCGCCCTTGCCGCCGACCGCGCGTTCAACCAATGGCTGATCGGAGAGGTTGTTCATCGCATCGATCGCATCCCACGCCGCCTTGTAGCTCAGGCCGACGTCCCTGGCCGCTGCGGTGATGGACTCGGCATCGCCCAGCGCGGCCAGCAATGCCATCCATCGCCGGCCGCCGAACGGGCCGCGCCTGGATTCGACGGTCAGTGCGCTGTTGATGCGGAACGACGGGTCGGTCATGGCGGCGAGTCTGGCCACCTACACCACAAGCCGCAACCCCAGCCGCGCCAGCGCCGACCTCAACCGCAGCGCCCGCCCCGCGGCACCCTGCTGGCTTTGCGAGACGTGGATGCCGACCAGCCTCGCATCCGGCGTCATCCATGCCGCCCCCGAATCGCCGGCGGCGTAGGCGGCATAGCCGGTCGGCATGCCTGCTTCGGGCAATACCTGGAAACCCTCGGCATCGACCAGGCCGATGCGTGCCCGCGTCACCCCGGTCGCGAATCCCGACTTCATCACCACCATCCCGCTGACGGGCTCAACGACGCCCTGCCACGCGCCCAGTTCGAGGATGGCCGGCGTCGTGGCAACGGTGCGCGCGATGCGGAATGCAACCACGTCCAGGCCGGCGACGACCTTCATGTCGGTCAGCGATTCCGACACCAGCGCCCCGACCACGCGCAGGTCCGGCTGGAACACATCCATGCGCAGCGCATTCGTGCGCGTGAGCACGTGCCGGGCGGTAATGCCCCAGCGGTCCTGACCGTCGCTGGTCGCCAGGCAGCCCAGCGTGCCGAACGTGCCCAGTTCCGCCGACGAGATCGCAACGCCAGCGCGCAATGGCCGATAGCGCAGACGGTAGTTGGCGATCATGACCCAATCACCGCGTCCACCGGCGTCACGGCGAGTCGATCTGCCCGGCGCGCGCTTCCAGGCGCTGCGATTGCGCCGGCTCCAGCTCGGGCATGAAGTCGAGGCCCGAACGCTCCTCGATCCAGCGCACCGGCTTGATGAAATCGGCATGCGAATACGGCGACGGCGGCTTGGCATTGGCGATCACGAAAGCCACGGCCTCGACGTCGCCGTTGTCCTGCTCGCTAACCACGATCTTGAACAGGTGCGTGGGCACGGCCACGCCGGCGCCGATGGTGAAGTACTCGACCCAACCGTCGGCAGTGGCGGCCTGCTCCTCTTCCGGGTCGTAGAGCAGCGCGCCGGTGATCACCCAGGTCACGGCGCTGTCTGCGGCCATGGTGCGCACGCGTTTCTCGACCTGGCTCCAGACGCCGGAATTGAACCCGCCCAGCTGCGGGGACATGTTCGACAGGTAGAAGGTTTCGTCGAGCAGGCGCTTGCTCCAGGCGTGGTCCTCGGCCGGCGCATGATGGCCGCGCGCATAGCCCGAACCCTTGTAGTCGGTCAGCTCGGCATGCGGACCGGACAGCTCCGGGTCGGCGCGGAAGTTGTCCTTGCGCGGATAGCGGCTGGTGAGGTGCTCCGGCACCAGCCGCTCGCACACCCACAGCGGAATCCGGTACTGGCCGCTGTGCTCCAGCGCGTAGCCGTCGCGGACGACGAACTCGGTGAAGCCGTGGTCCCATCCGGGCGCATGCTGCGGCATGCCGAACGGGCACAGCTCGGCGACCTTGTCGATCTCCTGCGCGGTCAGCTCGCCACCCTGCAGCGCCTGGAAGGCAGTGTGCTGGGCGCGTTCCATGCGCCGGGTCGGCGCGTGCGTGGCGCACGATGCCAGCAACACGCACATTGCCACCACGGCCAGGCGCAGGTTCATGGTCCTTCACTCGCTCCAGGCGCACTCCACAGAGCAGACAACGCAGCGCTCGCGGCCCGACGGCCAGGCCTATGGCGGCGGCCCGTCGCTTCCCCTATGTTGTCGGCACACCCAACCATGACGGCCGCGCCACATGTCCGATTCATCCGTGCATCCGGATCACCTCAAGCGCAGCCTGTCCAACCGGCATCTCCAGCTCATCGCCATAGGCGGCGCCATCGGCACCGGCCTGTTCATGGGCTCGGGCAAGACCATCAACCTCGCCGGCCCTTCGATCCTGCTGGTCTACCTGATCATCGGCATCATGCTGTTCTTCGTGATGCGGGCGATGGGCGAGCTGCTGCTGTCGAACCTGGAGTACAAGTCGTTCATCGACTTCTCCACCGACCTGCTCGGGCCCTGGGCCGGATTCTTCTGCGGCTGGACGTACTGGTTCTGCTGGATCATCACCGCGATCGCCGATGTGATCGCCATCGCCGCCTACGCGCAGTTCTGGTTCCCCGGACTGGCGCCATGGATACCGGCGGTGATGTGCGTGGTGCTGCTGCTGTGCCTGAACCTGGTGACGGTGAAGCTGTTCGGCGAAATGGAATTCTGGTTCGCGCTGATCAAGATCGTGGCGATCTGCGCGCTCATCGTCACCGGCCTGGGCATGGTCGCCTGGGGCTTCCAGTCGCCGTCGGGCCATGTCGCCTCGCTGTCGAACCTGTGGAGCGACGGCGGCCTGTTCCCGACCGGCATCGCCGGATTCTTCGCCGGTTTCCAGATCGCGGTGTTCGCCTTCGTCGGCATCGAAGTGGTCGGCACCACCGCCGCCGAAACCGCCAACCCGGAGCGCAACCTGCCCAAGGCGATCAACTCGATCCCGGTGCGCATCATGCTGTTCTACGTGCTGGCACTGGTGGCGATCATGGCGGTCACGCCGTGGCGCGAAGTGGTGCCGGGCAAGAGCCCGTTCGTCGAGCTGTTCGTGCTCGCCGGCATCCCGGCCGCAGCCAGCCTGATCAACTTCGTCGTGCTGACCTCGGCCACGTCCTCGGCCAACAGCGGCATCTTCTCGACCAGCCGCATGCTCTACGGCCTGGCGCAGGAAGACCACGCGCCCAAGTCGTTCGCGCTGCTGTCGCGCGCGGCGGTGCCTTCGCGCGGCCTGCTGTTCTCGTGCCTGTGCCTGCTCGCCGGCGCGATGCTGGTGTACGTGATCCCGAACCTGGTGACGGCCTTCACCCTGATCACCACGCTGGCCGCGGTGCTCTTCATGTTCGTCTGGTCGCTGATCCTGTTCGCCTACATCGCCTACCGCCGCAAGCGCCCGCACCTGCACGAAGCCTCGAAGTTCAAGATGCCCGGCGGCGTGGCCATGTGTTACGCCTGCCTGGTGTTCTTCGCCTTCGTCCTGATGCTGCTGACCCTGCAGGCCGATACCCGCCAGGCGCTGCTGGCCAGCCCGGTCTGGTTCGTACTGCTTGGCATCGGCTACTTCTGGCGCCAGCGTCGCGGCGTCGCACTCGAGGCCGGCTCGGCCTGAGCATGCTTCGATGGGGGGCGCCTTGCCTCGCCCCCCTGTTCAGGTTTGCGGCAACCGTGCCGACCCTGCCAGCCAACCCGCCATCGTGACCTTCGACACCCCCCTGCAGAGCTGAACCAGTCTAATGTCCGCCGATGCCCCGCCCAGGGGACGTCGATCTATTTCCCATGCCTGACCGGCCGGAGCCATCAGTGAGCCTCAACAAACCGCAAGTCCTCGTACTTTCCCTTGCCGTCGTAACCGCGCTGGCCGCCTGCGCCAAGAAGGAAGAAGCCGCAGCGCCGGCTGCCGATGCCGCCAAGCCGGCCGAAGCCACCGCACTCAAGCTCGACGAGAGCAAGCTGCCCGGCGTGAACCGTTTCAACATCGCCGACCTCGACACGAGCAAGGACGCGTGCACGGACTTCAACGGTTACGTCAACGGCAAGTGGCTCGCCGCCAACGCGATCCCGGGCGACCGCACCTCGTGGGGCGCGTTCGAAATGCTCAACGAGCGTTCGATCGCCGTGCAGCGCCAGCTCGCCGAGCACGCCGCCGCCGACACCAAGGCCACTGGCGTCGAGAAGATCGTCGGTGACTTCTGGGCCACCGGCATGGACGCAGCCAAGATCAACGAGCAGGGCATCGCTCCGCTGAAGGGCCACCTCGACGCGATCGCCGCGCTCGACAGCCAGGAAAAGATCGCCGACTACCTGCGCACCAGCGCGGCCAAGGGTGAGAACTTCCTGTTCGGCTTCGGCGCCGAAGCCGACTTCAAGGATTCCAAGAACAACATCGCCTACGCCTCGCAGGGCGGCCTGGGCCTGCCGGACAAGGCGTACTACTTCGACGCCGACAAGAAGGACAAGCTGGCCGCCTACGAGCAGCACGTCGCCAAGGTGCTGGAGCTGAGTGGCGTTGCCGCCGCCGACGCCGCCAAGCAGGCCAAGGACGTGGTCGCTTTCGAGACCCGCCTGGCCAAGGCTTCGATCGACAAGACCACCCTGCAGCGCAACGTCGGGCTGTATTACAACCCGGTCAGCCCGGCCGACGCCGACAAGCTGGCGCCGAACTTCCCGTGGACGAAGTTCTTCGAGTCGCAGGGCGTCGCGGTGCCGAAGATGTTCTCGCTGGCGATGCCGGACTTCCACAAGGAAGTCAGCAAGATGCTGGCCGACGTGCCGGCTGCGCAGTGGCAGACCTACCTGCGCTTCCACACCATCGACAGCGCTTCGCCGTACCTCTCGGACGCGTTCGTCCAGGAGAACTTCGCGTTCTACAACCAGACCATGCGCGGCCAGAAGGAGCTCAAGGAGCGTGGCAAGCGCGTGCTGGCGACCATCGAGGACCAGGCTGGCGAAGCGCTGGGCCAGATGTACGTCAAGGTCGCCTTCCCGGAAGAGTCGAAGGCGCGGATGCAGACGCTGGTCAAGAACCTGTCGGAATCGCTGAAGGGCCGCATCGAGCACCTGGCCTGGATGGGCGACGACACCAAGAAGAAGGCGATGGAGAAGTGGGCCGCCTTCACTCCGAAGATCGGTTTCCCGGACAAGTGGCGTGAGTGGAACGGTCTGACCACCGGCCGCGACAGCTACATCGGCAACGTGCTGGCCGCCCAGGAGTTCAACTACAAGTGGAACCTGGGCAAGATCGGCAAGCCGGTCGATCGCACCGAGTGGGGCATGCCGCCGCAGATGGTGAATGCCTATTACAACCCGCTGCAGAACGAGATCGTGTTCCCGGCTGCGATCCTGCAGCCGCCGTTCTTCGATCCCAATGCTGACGACGCCACCAACTACGGCGGCATCGGTGCGGTGATCGGTCACGAGATGACCCATGGCTACGACGACCAGGGCAGCCGCTTCGGGCCGGCCGGCAACTTCGAGGTGTGGTGGACCGACGCCGATGCGAAGAGCTTCTCGGGTCGTACCGACAAGCTGGTGCAGCAGTTCAACGGTTACGAGGCGGCTCCGGGCATGAAGGTAAAGGGCGACCTGACCCTGGGCGAGAACATCGCCGACCTGGGCGGTCTGGCCACGGCCTACGACGCGATGAAGAAGGCCACCGACGGCACGCCGGATCCGAAGACCGACGGTCTGACCCGCGACCAGCGCTTCTTCCTCAACTGGGGCACGGTGTGGCGTCGCAACTTCACGCCGGATGAGCTGAAGCTGCGCGTGAACACTGACGAGCATGCTCCGGCGAACTTCCGCGCAATCGGCGCTCCGTCGAACCTGCCGGCCTTCGCTGCCGCGTTCTCGTGCAAGCCGGGCCAGCCGATGGTCCGCGAAGGCGACAAGCAGGTCGTGATCTGGTGATGTAACGCTTTACTCCTGGCCCTCGTCGGCAAGGCAGAAGGCCCGGGACCTCCCGGGCCTTCTTTTTTGCACCGTCATCCCGGCGAACGCCGGGACCCAGGCCGTCAACGCATCCGCTCCATCACGTCATCCCGGCGCACGCCGGGATCCATCTTGTTGCTGTTGGCCTCCCCAGGCTTCCGCCTTCGGAGCGGCGTCGTCCGCAGGGGCGGGGAGTGCCCCGTCCCTTAGTCAGACATCCTGTCTGATGCGGGACGCGGGACATCCATGTCCCGCTGCGGTGCACTCCCCGCCCCTGCGGCCAACGCTCTGGCGATTGGCTGCACGGTCTTCGGTAAGCGAAGAAAGTGAAGCAACGACACTGGGTTCCCGCCTGCGCGGGAATGAAGGGCAACTCACACCTCACCGTCATCCCCGCGCAGGCGGGGATCCAAGGACGTTGGCGTTGGACCGGCCTTCGGCCTTCGGCCTTTGACTCTGCCTCGCGCATTCGAGGTGAACCTCGCAGCCAGCAGCAGTCCCAGACCCGGAGGGCGCCGCACAGGACGTGCGGCGTTTTTCTAAGGGACATGGATGTCCCTTAGAAAAATCCCCTCGAGCACTCCGGTCGTAGGACTGGGTTGTCAGGGAGGCCGTTTCTTCTTGGTTACTTCTTCTTTGGGCCAGCAAAGAAGAAGTGACCCGCCGCTTCAGTGGCGGAAGCTGTTGATGTTGCTTCGCAAACCAAAGAGCAACAGCAAAATGGATCCCGGCATTCGCCGGGATGACGTGACATTGCTGATGGACTGCGGGCCTGGGTCCCGGCATTCGCCGGGATGACGGGACGTCGCGGTCAGGCCGCCCGCAGCGACCACGCACGGATGATCGCCGCGATTTCCCGCACACCATCGGTCAACGCCGCCGGACCCGGCTGCAGGATGATCGGCGACTTGATCTCGTGCAGCTCACCATCGCGCACCGCCGGAATCGCATTCCAGCCCGGCCGCGAGGCCACTTTCTCCGGACGGAACTTCTTGCCGCACCACGAGCCCAGGATGATGTCCGGCGCACGACGCACCACTTCGCCCGCATCCTCCAGGATCCGCTGCTTTGCCAGCGACTCGGCCGCGCGCTCGGGAAAGATGTCGTCGCCACCGGCAATGCGCACCAGCTCGGCGACCCAGCGGATGCCGGTGATAGGTGGCTCGTCCCATTCCTCGAAGTACACCTTCGGCCGGCGTGGCAACTTCGCTGCCTCCGCCGCGATCGCATCGAGTCCCCGCTGCAATTCGTCGGCATAGGCATTGGCGCGGTCGGCCACGCCGACCAGCGCGCCGAGCCTGCGCACGTAATCGACGATGCCCTCGACGCTGCGGTGGTTGCTGATCCACACCTCGACGCCACGACGGATCAGCTCACCGGCGATCTCGGCCTGGATGTCGGAAAAGCCGATGACGAAGTCCGGCTCCAGCTTGAGGATCTCGCCGATCTTGGCGCTGGTGAAGGCGCTGACCTTGGGCTTCTCCTTGCGCGCGATCGACGGGCGCACGGTGAAGCCGCTGATGCCCACGATGCGGTCCTGCTCGCCGAGGGCGTACAGGATCTCAGTCGGTTCCTCGGTAAGGCAGACGATGCGTTGCGGTCCCGCTGCCCCTGCAGATACGGAACTCACGGATACAGCATCCGCTGGTGCCACTCGCCGGCGCGATCGAGCTCGTAGGCCTGGCGTTCGTGCAGGCGGAAGTTGGCGCCGTACCAGAACTCGATCAGTGACGGGCGCACGCGCAGTCCGGTCCAGCGCGGCGGCCGCGGCACGTCGCTGCCATCAAAGCGCTTCTCGACCTCGGCCAGCCGGGCCTCGAAGGTCTCGCGCGAATCCAGCGTCTCGGACTGCTTCGACGCCCAGGCACCGAGCTGGCTGCCGCGCGGGCGCAGCGCGAAGTAGGCATCGGCTTCGTCGTCGTTGACGATTTCGACCGGACCTTCGATGCGCACCTGCACGCCCTCGCGGACGCGCGGCCAGTGGAACAGCAGCGCGGCGTGCGGGTTGGCCTGCAACTCGCGGCCCTTGCGTCCGTCCAGGTGGGTGTAGAAGACGAATCCGCGCGCGTCGTGCGCCTTCAGCAGCACGGTGCGGACCGACGGCCGCGCGTCCAGGCCGGCAGTGGCCAGGTACATCGCGGTCGGATCGGGTTCGCCGGCCTGGCCGGCCTCGGCGAACAGTTGCGAGAAGGTGGCGAGGGCGTCGCTGAGCAGGGCGGGGGTATCCATTGCGCTATTGTGGGCCGATGTCGCCACGGCTGCATCCCTCCGACAACGTGCCCGCGAAAACGTCGCCCGGCTTCGACACGGACCTGGTCGAAAAGGTGCTCCACGACGCCCTCGCCCACGGCAGTCGAATCCATGCGATCACCGGCCTGCAGGGTTCGGGCAAGTCGACGCTGGCCGCGCAGGTCGCCACGCTTGCGCGCGCTCGCGGCCTGCGCGTGGCGGTGTTGTCGATCGATGATTTCTACCTCGGCCGGCGCGAGCGGCAACGGCTCGGTCGCCAGGTTCATCCCCTGCTGGCCACGCGCGGACCGCCGGGAACCCACGACCTGGACCTGGCCTGCGCGACCCTCGATGCGTTGCGCGATGGCCGACAGGTGCAACTGCCCCGCTTCGACAAGCTCGCCGACACCCGGCTGCCGCCATCACGCTGGCCGTCGGCGCGCGCGGTCGACCTGACCCTGTTCGAAGGCTGGTTCCTGAAGACGCCGGCGCAGACCACGGAGGATCTGCGCGAGCCAATCAACGCGGTTGAACGCGACGAGGACCCGGAAGGCAGCTGGCGCCGGTACTGCAACGAGGCACTGGCGCGCGACTATCCGCGGTTGTGGTCACGACTGGACAGACTGCTGTTCCTTCAGCCGCCAGGTTTCGATACGGTCCCGCAATGGCGCTGGCAGCAGGAGCAGTCGCTGCAGGCCCGGGCGAAGGTGCCCGCGGCGCGGCCGATGAGTGCGGCCGACGTGCAGCGCTTCGTGCAACTGTTCGAGCGGGTCAGCCGCCAGGCGTTGCTGCGCCTGCCCGGCATCGCGGAATGGACGGTGCTGCTGGACGCGCAGCGACGGCCAATCACTGCACGACGAAGCTGACCCTCAGGTTGACCCGCCATTCGATGACATTGCCGCCATCGTCGGTGACCACCTTGATCTCGTTGACCCAGGCGCCCTTGATGTTCTTCACGGACTCGGCGCACTTCTTGAGCCCGACCTTGACCGCGTCCTCCATGCTGGTTTTGGACGCGGCGTTGAGCTCGATGACCTTGACGACCGACATGGCGGTTCTCCCGGGTTCGACGGTATGGGGAGCAATCGACCGTACGCCGCGCCCCGTCAAGATCACGCGAGCACGCGCGCGGTCGCGGCTGGCTACAATCGCTGGATGAACCCCGCCAGCAACCTCGTCCTGGTCGGCCCCATGGGCGCCGGCAAGTCGTGCATCGGCCGCCTCCTCGCCGATCGCTTCGGCCTGCGCCTGGTCGACGTCGACCGCGAGATCGAGCAACGCGCCGGCGCCAGCATCAATACGATCTTCGAATGCGAGGGCGAGGCCGGCTTCCGCGCGCGCGAGCGCAGCGTGCTGGCCGAACTGCTCGCCGACGACGGCATGGTGCTTTCGACCGGTGGCGGCGCCGTGCTCGATCCCGACAATCGCCGGCAGCTGCGCGAGCGCGGCTTCGTCGTGCACCTGCACGTCAGCGTCGAGTGCCAGATCGAACGCCTTGCACGCGACCGCAGCCGCCCGCTGCTTGCACGCGGCGACCGCGAGCAGGTGCTGCACGCCCTCGCCGCCGAGCGCGAACCGCTGTACGCGCAGGTCGCCGACCTGCGCCTGGACACCAACCACCACACCGCCACCGAAGTCGCCTCGCGACTGGCGCAGGAACTGCAGTCGCAGTGGCAACGCGGCGCCCCTGCCCCGGTCGACTCCGGCTTGCAGCGCGCGCACAGCAAGGAACCGTCATGAGCACCATGCGCACCGTCAGGGTCGAAGGCGAATCGCTTTACGACATCAGCATCGGTCCCGGCCTGCTCGCCGATCCGGTGCGGATCAGCCATGTGCTGCGTGGTCGCCATGCCCTCATCGTCAGCGACAGCAATGTCGCCCCGCTCTACGCCGACCGCGTCGAGCAGACCCTGCACGCCGCGCGCGCGGGCATGCAGGTGACGCGCTTCGTGATGCCGGCCGGCGAACAGGAAAAGACCCTGTCGCGCTTCTGCCAGTGCCTGGATGCGCTGGCCACGCTTGGCGCCACGCGCGATGCGACGGTGGTCGCGCTGGGTGGCGGCGTGATCGGCGACCTGGCCGGATTTGCCGCGGCCTGCTGGATGCGCGGCATCGACGTGATCCAGATGCCGACCACGTTGCTGGCCATGGTCGACTCTTCGGTGGGCGGCAAGACCGGTGTCGACCTGGCGGCGGGCAAGAACCTCGTCGGCGCCTTCCACGCCCCGCGTGCGGTGATCGCCGACACGACCGTCTTACGCACGTTGCCGCCGCGCGAGTTGTGCGCCGGCCTGGCCGAGGTGGTGAAGTACGGCGCGGTGTTCGGCGCCGACTTCCTGGGCTGGCTGGAATCGCATGCATCGGCGCTCGCGGCCGGTGACGACGTCGCCCTCACCGAGGCGATCGCGCGCTCGTGCCTGTACAAGGCCGAAGTGGTCTCGCGCGATCCCTACGAACACGGCGAACGCGCACTGCTGAACTTCGGCCACACCTTCGGCCATGCGATCGAGGCCGAGCAGGGTTACGCCGGTGCCGGCAGCCAGGCGCTGAACCACGGCGAAGCGGTCGCCGTCGGCATGGTCCTGGCGGCGCGGTTGTCGACCGCGCTGGGGCGTGCCTCGGCTGCCGACGCGCAGCGCCTGCAGACGCTGCTGCAACGCCTCGGGCTGCCGACCGCCATCCCGGCCGGGCTCGACCCGCAGGCCCTGCTGGCGCGCATGCGCCTGGACAAGAAGGCCGAAGCCGGCGGACTGCGCTTCATCCTGTGGGACCACGCCGGCCTGGCCAGCGTGGTCCGGGGCGTGCCGGATGAGCTGGTGCTCGACGTGCTGCGCGCCGCCTGAGCGGCGACGCCGGGCACGTCCGGCCTGCTGCCGCTCCCGTACAATCCGGCCATGCGCCTGCTACTGCAACAACGGCCGGACGGCCGAGAAGCACCACGCTTCGTGCAACTGATGCTGCAGCCCGACCTGCTCGGCGGCTGGACACTGGTGCGCGAGACGGGCCAGATCGGCGGTCGCAGCACGCTGCGGCGCGAGCAGTTCCTCGACCAGGCCAGCGCGCTGGAAGCACTGGAGCAGGCCCGCGACCAGCAGCTCAAGCGCGGCTTCCAGCTGATGTTCGTACAGGGCGCCGACGCCCCGAAGTAGCCCTTTGCCGCAACAGTCCGGTGCACGGGCGCCCGCGACGGGGTCGCCAGACAGGTGCCCGCAGCGGCGATAATGCCGCCCCGCGTGCCCGGCATGGCCGGACCACGCGCCCCCAGAACCATGCGCCCCACGCGCCCAGCGTTACCAAGGACCCGCAATGACCGCAGCCCCCACGCCCCCCAAGAACGACCGTTTCCTGCGTGCCCTGCGCCGCGAGCCGGTCGACGCGACCCCGGTGTGGCTGATGCGCCAGGCCGGCCGCTACCTGCCGGAGTACCGCGCCACCCGCGCCGCCGCCGGCAGCTTCCTGGCGATGGCCAAGAACCCGGAGCTGGCCTGCGAGGTCACCCTGCAGCCGCTGCGCCGCTTCCCGCTGGACGCGGCGATCCTGTTCTCCGACATCCTGACCGTGCCCGACGCGATGGGCCTGGGCCTGTATTTCGTCGAGGGTGAGGGCCCGAAGTTCGAGCGCCCGATCCGCAGCCACGACGACATCGCCCGCCTCGCCGTGCCCGACATGGACCGCGAGCTGCGCTACGTCACCGACGCGGTCCGCACGATCCGTCGCGAGCTGGACAACTCGGTGCCGCTGATCGGCTTCTCCGGCAGCCCGTGGACGCTGGCCTGCTACATGGTGGAAGGTGGCGGCAGCGACAACTATTCGAAGGTGAAGTCGCTCGCGCTCAACGACCCGGCGGCGATGCACAAGCTGCTCGACGTGGTCACCGACTCGGTGATCGCCTACCTCGATGCGCAGCGCCAGGCCGGCGCGCAGGCGCTGCAGGTGTTCGACACCTGGGGTGGCGTGCTGTCGCCGTCGATGTACCGCGAGTTCTCGCTGCGCTACCTCAAGCGCATCGCGCAGGAGCTGCCGCGCGGCGAGGAGAAGACGCCGCTGATCCTGTTCGGCAAGGGCAATGGCGTCTACCTCGAGGAACTGGCCGCCAGCGGCACCGAAGCCGTCGGCGTGGACTGGACGGTGGAGCTGGGCGATGCCGCGCGCCGCACCGGTGGCAAGGTCGCGCTGCAGGGCAACCTCGATCCGGTGACGCTGTACGCGCAGCCCGATGCGATCCGCCGCGAAGTCGGCCGCGCCCTGGACGACTACGCCGCCGGCAATGGCGGTTCGCGCGAAGGCCACGTCTTCAACCTCGGCCATGGCATGTCGCCGGACATGAGTCCGGACCACGTGGCCGCACTGGTGGCGGCGGTGCATGAGCTGAGCGCGCGCTAAGCGCACACTGCGGGCGTACCAGACCGGTACGCCCGTTGCCGCGACACGCGCTAGGGCAGCGTGAACTTGCGCGTCGAGCGCAACGGCCAGACTGACGTGAAGCGCGCGCCGCCGACGAGGCGGTATGCGCTGGAAACGCCCTTCACCAGACCCATGCGCTCCAGGACATCCCTGGCGCGCCGGAAAGAGTGTTTCGGGTCGGCGGTCACCATGAACAGATTGATCTCGTTCTTGCTGACGTCGTAACCATCGAGCTGGACGGTATCGCCCAGCGCCTGCTTCAACTCGCTCTCGATGGTCTCCAGGAACGTTTCGTCCTCGAGTGACCTGCGCCAGAACTTGATGACCAACTGATAATCCATCGAGTGATTGTAGACCCCTTGGTCGTTACCGAGGGAGGCAACCTGCAGATCGGCGACCCGAAGGGCGCCGCCGGTGGCTCACTTGGCGACGACGTTCGTGCCCTGCGGCACCAGGTAGCACGCAGTCGCCGCCTTGCACGCTTCGGCCTGGATCTCGGCCAGCTGGCGGGCAAGGTACAACTCGGGCGACAGGCCCATCTTGTTGCGGTAGGCGTTGTCTGCGTCGGCCTTGGCTTCCTGCTCGAGCTTGCGCTGCTGCTCGGCGATGGTGGCGGCGACCAGCGTCAGGTTGCGCTGCTGTTCGGCGGCGGTGTTGTTCATCTGCGCCAGCACGTTGTCGTTCGGTTTGGCCTTGCCGAGATTCACCGCCATCACTTCCACGCGAATGCCCGAGGCCTTGACCAGCGCGCGCAGCTGGTCGGTCACTTCCTGGTCGACCTTCTCGGCTGCCACCGGGTCGGACATCATCTGTGCCATCTTTTCCGACTTGACCGCCTTGCGGACGATCGAGTTGTACGGCGACAGCACGTTGTTCGCCCACCACTGCGGACCGAATCGCTTGAGCGTGTCCGCGGCATCGATCACGCGCAGCTGCACGCTGGTGTCGAAGTCGAGCAGGATGTTGTCCATCGACGACAGGTCCTGGAACGGCACGTGCAGGGTCTGCGGCGCGGTGGTGACGTAGATGACGTTGGTGGACCACCACGTGACGTCGCGGCCTTCCGTCAGCACCTCCGGCCGGATGCCTTCATGGCCGAAGACGTAGGGACGGTCCTGGTAGACCGCCACGTCACCCGGGTCTGGCTGGGCCACGGTGCAACCGACGGCATGGACGGTCATGCACAGCAGGGCGGCGAGCATCGCCAGACGACGAGCAGAAGGCTTCAACTGGTTTTCCCCTGGGAGTTTCTGGTTGACGCAAGCGAACTACAGTGACGGGTCGTCGATCTCGATGACGCCGTAACCCTCGCGCGCGCCCCGTGCAATCCGGCAACGGACCGCGACGTCGTCGCCGTGGACGCGCAACCTCCCCTCCACGTACAGGACATTGCTGCGGTCGTGGTATGAGGCGGACCACTGATAAGGCGTGATGTTCCGTGCGATGTAACGGGACTCCGCCTCCGACCGACACCAGGGAACCAGGTCGGATGCCTGGTCGATGGTCCGTTCGTGGCCATGGTCTCCGGCGTGAGCCGGAGCACCGAGAACCGCGGTCACTGCGATGCTTGCCAGAATTCCTGCCAGTCGATTCACGATTCCCCCTGCGTTGCGCAGCCCCTGCGTGGCCACGAGCGTAGCGCGCCGCACGCTCGACCATCAAGGAGCTGGCGAACCGCCCTGCCATACTCGGCGAATGGCGGCTTCTTCGTTGTCCCTGGCATCTTCTGACCGCAAGTCGCCGACCGGTGGATTGCGAACCTCCTGCCGATCGACCGATGGAAGCCGACCGGGCGGCGTCGCATCACGCCTGGGCGATCGGTAGTAGCGCTCGCTGGCGGCCTGCCGAAGCTCGGGCGGTGCGAAGGCCAGCGTGCAGTCCGCACTGGCGTGCGGACTGTGCAGCAATGCGGCGCACGCGCCGATGACGATGACGATCGGGGCTCTCATCCGGATCACTTCCAGCCAGGGCCCATGAGCGTCGCGACTGGCTTGTCGCCCCGCTATCCGGATCTTGCTACCGCCGCGGCACGCCTTCGAGCAGACCGGCCAGCATCGCTCCCGTCACCGGCTTGCGCAGGAAGCCATGGAAGCCCGCGGCAGTCGCCTGCGGTTCGGCATCGGCATCGGCGCGCGCGGTGATTGCCAGCAACGGCCGGCTGAAGCCCTGTGCGCGCAGGTGCTCTGCCAGTGCCAGGCCATCCATGCCGGGCAGGTCGAGGTCGAGCAATGCCGCGTCGAACGACGCTGTCGCCGCTTCGGTCAACGCCGACAGTCCATGCGCCGCATGCGTGACGCGATGACCTTGCGCGCGCAACAGGCCGGTGATGACTTCTGCAACGGTCGGGTCGTCCTCCACCAGCAGCAGCGTCAAGGGACCTCCGCGAGAGGCAAGCAACGCGTCGCCGCCATCGTGCGCGGCGGGCGCAGGTGCTTCTGCCAGAGGCAGGTCGACGATGAAACGCGCGCCCTCGCCCGGCGTGCTTTCGACACGGATGCCACCGCCCATCGCCTCGGCCAGTTCCTGGCAGATCGCCAGGCCCAGGCCGCTGCCGCCGTAACGCGCGGCGGTGCGCATGCCCTCGGCCTGCTCGAAGCGGCGGAACAGCCGTGCCAATTGTTCCTCGCTGATGCCCGGGCCGGTGTCGGCCACTTCAAAGCGAACTCCATGCGGCGACAATGCCGACACGCGCAGCGACACCGAACCCTTCTCGGTGAACTTGATCGCGTTGCCTAGCAGGTTGAGCAGGATCTGGCAGACCCGATTGGCGTCGCCGCGCAGTCCGGCCGGCGCATCCGTGCCGAGGTCGGTGTTGAATGCCAGCCCACGCTGCTGCGCCAGCGGCGCCATCAGCGAGGCGGCCTCGTCGACCACGCCGTGCAACGCAAAGGGAGCATCGGCCAGCTCGAGCCTGCCTGATTCGATCCGCGCCAGATCGAGTGCATCGTTGACCAGTCGAAGCAGGTGGCGTCCGGCGCGCCGGATCGAATCGACGTATCCGCGCTGGCGGCCATCGAGCGGTGTATCCAGCAACAACTCGCTCATGCCCAGCACGCCGGTCATCGGCGTGCGCACTTCGTGGCCGAGCGTGGCCAGGAACTGGGTCTTGGCCAAAGAGGCTTGCTTGGCCAGTTCGCGCTCCTGCTGCGCCAGTTGCCAGTCGTGCCGGCGCTTGAGCCGACGACGGTAGACGTCGGCAGCCCACCAGCCGAGCAGCGCCGCCAGCCCCACGAATCCGGCGATCGCGGCCCACGTCTGCCACCACGGCGCGGCCACGGTGAAGGCAATCGTCTGCGCCCGCGACCAGACGTTGTCGGCGGTGCGTGCGGCCACCTGCAGTTCGTATTGGCCCGGCTTGAGCTGCGAGAAGACGCGCTCGCCGACCGCGCCCACGTCGACCCAGTTGCTGTCGTAGCCGGCCAGTCGAAATCGATATGCGTGATTGCGGGCGTCGTTGAACGACAGCAGCCGCGCGACGATGCGCAGGTCGCGGTCGTCGTGGTTGATCTCGAACGGGCGCGCCGGGACGAAGGTGATGCGACGGTCGTTGCGACGGGCATCGATGCTCTCGATCACCAGGTGCGGCGCCTGCGTGTTCGGCCGCACCGTCGCCGGGTCGAACAGCACCAGTCCTTCGGGGCTGCCGACCAGGATCTTGCCGTCGCGCGGACTCGTCACCGGCGCGATGTCGAACTCCTGGCTGGGCAGGCCGTCGCGCACGCCGTACACCCGCACCGCGCGCCGCTCCGGATCGATCCGGGTGAGGCCGCGCACACTAGACATCCAGACGATGCCGGCGGCATCCACGCTCAAGCCACCGGCTGCGACCAGCGGCAGGCCATCGTCGGTGCCCATGCGCCATTGCCGCTGCAAGGTGCCACCGGCCCAGCGATAGGACTGCAGCTCGCCCAGTCGCGCCAGCCAGACCTGGCCGCGGGCATCCGCGGCGAAGCCGTGGACGCGGTCGCGTCCGGCACCCGGGATCGGCTCGAAACGGTGCTTGCCCGGATTCCAGCGCGACATGCCATTGCTGCCGGCCAGCCACAGGGCACCGTCGGGGCCAAGCCCGGCCTGTTCGATGAAGACGTCACTGTCCAGGCCGATAGCCGCACCGGGGACCAGCGATTCGCGGATGCTGCCGTCGGGCGAGCGCACCTGCATCACCCCGTCCTCGGTGATCAGCCAGATCATGCCGTCGCCGGTTTCCACCAGCTTGCTCTCGCCGGCCGGTGCCGGGTCGTTCTCCTCGTCCACGCTCCAGCGTCGCAGCCGGTGCGCGCCAGCTTCTATCCGCGCGATTCCGCCGACGTAACTCACCCAGATGGTGCCGGATCGATCCTCCAGCACGTGCGAAAGGATGTAACCGTCGCCGACATCGCGCACGACGTGGGTGACCGTGCCGCTGTCGGGATCGAGACGATCGAGCACGCCACCGCTGCCCACCAGCCACATCGCGCCGTCGGCGGAGGGAGCGATGCCGCGAACGTGCGCGTTGGCGAGCGAAGTGACGTCGTCGATGCGGCGCGACATCACCGCGAACTGTCGCCAGTTCGCGGCCAGGTACCACAGGCCGTTGCTGCTGCTGGCGAACCACAGCCCGCCCTCGCGGTCCTGGTAGGCACCTACCCAGCCCGGGCGCACCAGTCCCTGCGCGGTGCCGCTGTAGAGCGGCACGACGCTCAGCTTGCCGTGCTCGTCGCGCCCGAGTCCTTGCGGTACGTCGAACCAGTACATGCCGCTGCGGTCGCGCAGCAGCACATGCAGGATCGAGTCCTTCATGCCGACATCCGCCCACGGCGTCGCCGACACACTGCCGTCGACACGACGCACGCCGACGCCGCGCGGTGTCGCGAACCAGAGCGTGCCGTCGGATTCGGCGGTAATGCCGTTGACCAGCGGCGAACTCAGCGCGTTGGGCGGCAGGCGCTCGAAGTCGCGACCCGTCCAGCGTGCGACGCCGCCCTTGGTGCCCGCCCACAGGCTGCCATCGGGCGCGACCACCAGTTGCCCGACTTCGGCATCGGGCAGGCTGCGCGGGTCGCCGGCCTGCGGCATGAAGCGCGTGACCTTGCCATCGGCGTCGAGCCGATGCAGACCACCGAAAGAAGTACCGAACCAGATCGCGCCATCGGGTGTGGAGGTCACCGCCCATACCGTGTCGCTGCCCATGTGCGGCGTGTTGCTGCGGTTGAAATAGCGGAACTGCTTGCGGTCGGCGTCGAGCATCGCCAACCCCGCCTGGCTGGTGCCGATCCAGACGCGGTTGCGCGCATCGACGTGGACGGCCCAGACGAAGTTGTCGCGCAGGCCGTTTTCGGCACGCCAGATGCGGAAGCCGATACCGTCGTAACGCGCCAGCCCGTCACTGGTGGCGATCCACAGGTAGCCGTTGTGGTCTTCGGTGATGCCGTTGATGCGGTTCGACGGAAGGCCATCGGCCACGGTGATCTGGCGCGGCCTCGGGGTTTCCGGGATGGCGGCCTTGGCAGGTACCAGGGTTGTGCACGCCAGCAACAACGCAAGCATCACTGTCGGGATTGCTGGTGTCCGCATTGCCCCTTTCCGGCTTCCTGTCCCCGCCGCTAGGCTGGGCGAAGCGCTGTTGCAGCGCAAGTCCGTGGGCCCGGCCCGGTGGCTGCAACGATCCGTTGCGGCGGTCCACCGACCCGTTCACCCGCCTGCGCCTAGAATCGCTGCCTTGGATTCGCCTTCCGGAACCGCCCGCCATGCGCCCCTGCCCGATGCCGAGGATCTGCCCGATCAGCCTGGCCAGCGTGCTCGCCGTGCTTGGCATTGCGCCGGCGCTGGCAATGGCCGCGCCACCGCAGACCTGGTCGCTGGACCCGGTGCACACCCGCGTGATGTTCGCGGTCGAGCACGCCGGCTTCTCGCATGCGCTGGGCACGGTCTCGGGCAGCACCGGCACACTGGTGTTCGATCGCGACGACTGGAAGTCGGCACGGCTGGACGTGCAGGTGCCGCTGCAGCGCCTGGACCTGGGCGACGCCAAATGGAACAAGGCGGTGCTGGCGACCAACCTGATCGACGCCGAGCATCACCCGCAGGCGCACTTCGTCTCATCCAGCGTCGAGCCGGTCGATGCCGACCACGCCAAGGTATGTGGCGAGCTGACCCTGCGCGGGGTGACAAAGCCGCTGTGCATGGACGTGACGCTCAACGCGGTCAAGCGCCATCCGCTGCCGCCGTTCCATCGCACCGCCGGCTTCTCCGCGACGGCCACGCTCAGCCGCGCCGAGTTCGGCATGACCGCATGGAAGAACGTGATCGGTGATCGCGTCGACCTGCGCATCGAGGCCGAAGCCCTGCGCGACCGCAACGCAGGCGAGCCAGCCGATGAGGCCGCACCACCTGCCGACGATGCACCTGCGCCCGCCGAGCCGATCACTGCCGAACCTGCCTCGCAAGAGCCGGCCACCCAGGAACCCCCTCCGGAACCGACCCCATGACCCTGAAGAACACCGCCGACCGCTGGGGCTCTGTCAGCCAGTTCCTGCACTGGCTGATCGTGCTGTTGATCCTGGGCCTGGGCGTGATCGGCCTGGTGATGGTCGAACTGCCCAAGTCGCCTCGCTACTTCTGGGTCTACGACCTGCACAAGTCGTTCGGCATCACCGTACTCGCGCTGATGGTGCTGCGCCTGGTGTGGCGCCTGTTCGCCGGCGCGCCGCATGCCGTGAGCGGAACACCGAACTGGCAGCATCGCATCGCCACCGTCACCCATGGACTGCTGTACGCACTGACCTTCGCCGTCCCGCTGTCGGGCTGGCTTTACGACTCGGTCAGCGGACTGCGTCCGATGCGCTGGTTCGGGCTGTTCAAGATGCCCAAGATCGCCGCGCCCAGCCAGCAACTGCAACCGCTGGTGCGTGACTGGCACGAGTGGCTGTTCTGGATCCTGATCGCGCTGGTTGCCGTGCACGCGGCGGCGGCGCTGTACCACCACCTGTTCCAGCGCGACGACACCCTGTCCCGGATGCTCCCGGGCCGGCGTCGCGCCTCCTCCCCCGTTCCGGAGATCCGTTGATGTCGATTCTTGCCGTTAGGCGCTTCACCCTGGCCACCGCGACGGCCGCCACCCTGCTGGTCGCCGCGCCCTCGTTTGCCGCCGATTACCTTCAGGCCGCCGGCTCCACCCTCACCTTCGCCAGCAAGTACGAAGGCGAGGTATTCACCGGCCGATTCCCCGGCTTCGTCAGCAACTTCAGCTTCGACCCGGCGCAGCTGGCCACCGCCAAGCTCGACGTGACCATCCCGCTGGCGTCGGCGACCACGGCCAACACCGATCGCGACGATGCGCTGAAGGGCAGTGATTTCTTTGCGTCCGGCAAGTTTCCGCAGGCGCGCTACACCGCGACGAAGTTCCGCAGCCTCGGCGGAAACCAGTACGCAGCCGACGGTTCGCTGAGCCTGCGCGGAGTCAGCAAGCCGGTCACGCTGACCTTCACCTGGACCCCGGGCGCGCAGCCGGTGCTCAACGGCAAGGCCACGGTCAAGCGCCTGGACTTCGGCGTGGGCACGGGCGACTGGGCCGATACGGCACTGATCCCGAATGAAGTGGCAATCAGCACCAAGGTCGTCTTCGCCCCGGTGAAATAAGCCTGGTGTAGGAGCGAGCTTGCTCGCGATCAGGCGTATCGACCGCGGTCAGGCCTGATCGCGAGCAAGCTCGCTCCTACCTACTACGCCGGCGTTTCCACGGCCAGGAACGCCTGCAGCCGCTCGACGTCGAACGGCCAGTCCAGCTCGATGCCGCGACCTTCGTCGCGCAGGACCGGCACGCGCACGCCGTAGCGCTGCTCCAGGCCGTCATCGGCATCAATGAACACGCTCTCGAACTCCGGGGAGCGCGCCATCGCAAGCACCTCCAGCGCCAGGTCGCACAGATGGCAGTCGTCGCGCTGGAACAGCGTCAACGCCGGTGCGGCGGCGGGGATCGAATCGTGCAGGGAATGGGGCATTGGCAATCGCTCACTGTTCCGGGCATCGGCATTCGGCAGGGTATGGCCGGGCCGTCCTGCCGGGGCGCGTAGAATAGCCGGATTGTCAGCGCGCATCCCGCCGGAGTAGCCCCACGTGGCCGTCAGCAGTTTCGACTTGTTCAAGATCGGCATCGGTCCGAGTTCGTCCCATACCGTAGGCCCGATGCGCGCGGCCGCGCGCTTCGTCCAGCGCTGGCTGGTCGAAGGCGGCAATGGCGATGCCGGCAACGACCTGCAGCGCACGGCCCGCATCCGCGCTGAAGTGTTCGGTTCGCTCGCCCTGACCGGCCGCGGCCACGGCACCGACAAGGCGGTATTGATGGGCCTGGAAGGCCACCTGCCCAACCAGATCGATCCGGACATCATTCCGCCGGCCCTCGAGCGCATCCGCAACAGCAAGCGCATCAACCTGCACGGGCAGCACGAGATCAGCTTCGACGAGAAGCACGACCTCATCATGAACAAGCGCCAGAAGCTGCCGTTCCACACCAACGGCATGCGCTTCACCGCCTTCGATGCCGACGGCAACGTGATCGCCACGCGCGATTACTACTCCGTCGGTGGCGGCTTCGTCGTCAACCAGGACGAAGCAGCCGAGGATCGCATCGTTGCCGACGAGACCGAACAGCCCTACCCGTTCCGCTCCGGTGACGAACTGCTCGCGCAGGCGCGAGAAAGCGGCCTGAGCATCGCCCAGATGATGTACGCCAACGAGAAGGTCTGGCGCACGGCCGAAGAGATCGATGCCGGCCTCGACGAAATCTGGGAAGCCATGCAGGCTTGCGTCGGCCGCGGCATCCGCGCGCACGGCACGCTCCCCGGCGGGCTGCATGTATCGCGACGCGCGCCGACCCTGCACGCCGAGCTGACTTCGCGCCCGGAAGCGGCCATGCGCGATCCGCTGACCACGCTCGACTGGGTCAACCTGTACGCACTGGCGGTCAATGAAGAGAACGCAGCCGGTGGCCGCGTGGTCACTGCGCCGACGAACGGCGCGGCCGGCATCATTCCGTCGGTGCTGCATTACTACGACCGCTTCTGCCCGGGCGCGAACATCCAGGGTGTGCGCACGTTCCTGCTGACCGCCGCCGCGGTCGGCATCCTCTACAAGGAAAACGCCAGCATCTCCGGTGCCGAAGTCGGCTGCCAGGGCGAAGTCGGCGTGGCCTGCTCGATGGCCGCAGCCGGCCTCACCGCCGCCATCGGCGGCAGCTCCAGCCAGATCGAGAACGCCGCCGAGATCGGCATGGAGCACAACCTCGGCCTGACCTGCGATCCGATCGGCGGCCTGGTGCAGATTCCGTGCATCGAGCGCAACGCGATGGGCGCGGTGAAGGCGATCAATGCCAGCCGCATGGCGATGCGCGGCGATGGCAAGCACAAGGTCAGCCTCGACAAGGTCATCAAGACCATGCGTGACACCGGTCGTGACATGCAGGACAAGTACAAGGAAACCTCGCGCGGCGGACTCGCGGTCAACGTGATCGAGTGCTGACGCTGCGCCCGCCTCTGCGCGGGCCGGATGCACCAGTAGCAAAACCGGATCGATTCTACAGTCGCCGATAAAAACAACAGATTGCGATCTGTTGTCACTCCGGTAGGGAACGCCGCGCGCGACCGCGTTACAAATCCCAGGATCATCGTCGCGCATCCAGTGACCTGGTTGATGGCCACCGGCGCCGCCGGTCGGTTGACCTGATCCTTCACTCGCATCGCCTTGTGTCGCCCTGCAACGGGGCGACCGGTCGCGCGTGGCCATCTCAAACATGGAGCAAGTCATGAGATTACAGGCAGGGAAAGTTACAACCGTCGTTTTGCTGTCCATCCTTCTCGGCATTGCCGTCGCGCCGGTGGCGCCAGCCCAGACCGTTGCCGCCAACGCCATTCATTCCGGCGTGGCCCCGCAGGCGTTCCGAGGTCCCGACGCCCGCAAGCGCGTGGTCGGTTACTTCACCCAATGGGGCATCTACGAGCGCAACTATCTGGTCAAGGACATCGTCACCAGTGGCTCGGCGGCGAAGATGACACACATCAACTACGCCTTCGGCAATGTTCGCGACAACCGCTGCGAAGTCGGCGTCACCCAGGCCTCCGACCCCGACACCGGCGCAGGCGGCGATGCCTACGCCGACTACACCCGGGCCTTCGACGCGAGCGAAAGCGTGAGTGGCCGATCCGACATCTGGAACCAGCGACTGCGCGGCAACTGGAACCAGCTCAAGCAGCTCAAGGCAAAGTACCCGAACGTTAAGGTGCTGATCTCGCTCGGTGGCTGGACCTGGTCGCGCGGATTCTCCAGTGCCGCTCGCCCGGAGAACCGCGTCGCCTTCGTCGCGTCCTGCATCGATGCCTACATCAAGGGCAACCTGCCGGAAACCGACTACGCCGGCGGCCCTGCCGCGGCACGCGGCGTGTTCGACGGCATCGACATCGACTGGGAATACCCGGTCGCTTGCGGCCTGGCCTGCGGCTCACCGGAAGACCGGGACAACTACACCGCCCTGCTGGCGGAGTTCCGGCGCCAGCTTGATGCCGAACGCCCCGGATTGCTGCTGTCGGTCGCGGTTGGCGCCGGCATCGACAAGATCCGCGTCACCGACCCCGGTGCATACGCGCAGCACCTGGATTACATCAACGTGATGACCTATGACTTCCACGGCTCGTGGGAACCGCAGACCAACCATCACTCCGCACTGTTCGCATCGCCAGCTGATCCGTCCACCGGCGATGCCAGCCTCTACAACAGCAACGACGCCATCGAAGCGTTCCTGTCGCGCGGCGTGCCGGCGGCGAAGCTCAACCTGGGCATCGGCTTCTATGGCCGCGGCTGGACCCACGTGCCGGCCCTCAACAACGGGTTGTATCAGCGCGGCACGGCGGCGCCCGGCACCTACGAGGCGGGCATCGAGGACTGGCGATTGCTCAGCCGCCTGGGCTGGCCGAGCCATGTCGATGCCGATGCACGCGCGCAGTGGATCTACAACGGCAACACGTTCTGGTCCTTCGACACGCCTGCGCTGGTCACGGAGAAAATGGCCTACGTCAAGGCGCAGAACCTCGGCGGCGCGTTCTTCTGGGAGCTGGGCGGCGACGACGCACGCGGAACGATGGTCGACGCCATCAGCGCCGGCCTGAGGTAGTTCTCATCCGACCCCGTGGCGCCGACCTTCGCGGTCGGCGCCATGACAATCACATCGCGGCAATCACATCGCGACAAGACTCGCGCGGTTAGCATCGGCCCGGCCAGCCGGAGTGCCAGCCCATGCCAGCCAACCTGAGTCGCCGCGACTTCCTCAAATGCTCCGTGGTCGCCGGCATCAGCGTCTACATCGCGGCACCCGGCAGTGCCGCGCTTGCGGCGCTGTTCGAGAAGCAGCGGAACCGGCCGCTGCCGTGGGATCCGGGCACCGGCAAGATCCGTTACCGCACCGATGCCACCGCCAAGGTAACCGGCGAAAAAGTCTTCAGCTTCGACATGCGCGGCCGCGACCTGCCCGGCTGGCCGGACCAGCAGGCACACGCAATGCTGCTGCGGGTCACCCATGCCGACCGCGCCTATGCCGGCTTCGACCTGTCGATCCTCGGCGACGCGCTGCGGCCCGACCGCATCGTCACCGCCGCCGACCTGCAACGCGACGGCGTGCAGTTCCCGCCGTTCTACGGCGAAGACATGCTGCTGCCCGAAGGCAAGACGCCGGCCTACCTGGGCCATGCGGTGGCGCTGCTGGTCTGGCATGACTTTCCGCGCTTTCGCGCCGCCAAGACCGCACTGAAGTTCCGCGACGACATCATCCGCTACGGCGCTGTCACCGGTCCGCTTGAACGCGACCCTTGGGCAGCATTCCGCTATGTGCGCGTCGGTGGCGCGACCGCGTTCGACGACGATGCCTATTCCAGCCTCAAGGACACGCCGCTGTTCCCGACCGCCTACAGCAAGAAGCGGCCGCAGTGGCCGCAGGCCAATCCGCGCGGCGGGCTCGACGCGCAGGGTGCCGCCCACGCCTCCGCGATCGCCGCGGCCCTGGATGCGCCCGGCGCAGACCAGCTGGTGTTGCAGCGGGAATACTTCTCGCAGTCGATCGACACCGCCGCGCTCGAACTCGACAACGGCAACGCCTGGTTCGATGCCGCCACCGCGACACTGCACCTGGTAGTTGCCACGCAGTCGCCACAGGAGATCGCGGCGGACGGTCCGCGCATGCTCGCCGCGAGCGGGCTGGGCGTGAAGAACCTGGTGCTGCACCCCTGCTACACGGTTGGCTACGGCTCCAAGGACCACAACCCGTTTCCGTTCTACGCACTGATGGCCGGGCTGTACGGCGGTGGCCGGCCGGTGCGGCTGGCCAACGACCGCTACGAGCAGTTCCAGGCCAGCCTGAAGCGGCATAGTTTCCGCATCCGTTATCGCATCGCGGTCGACCGCAAGACCGGGAAGTTCGGCATCTTCCAGGGCGACATGGTCGGCGATGGCGGCGGTCGCCAGAACTTTTCACCGTCGGTGTGCCTGGTCGCGGCAACGGCGGCGCAATCGATCTATTACTTCCCGCAAAGCGATCTGGCCAGCACCGTGATCGCTTCGCGTGCGCTCGATGCGGGATCGGCGCGCGGCTACGGCACGTTGCAGAGCATGGGGGCGACCGAGATGCTGGTCGACGAGGTGGCGGCCGAACTCAGGCTCGACCCGATCGAGCTGCGCCAGCGCAACGTCTTCACCTCCGGCATGAAGAACACCCAGGGCGCCATCCCCGGCGGCGCGCAGCGCGCCGACGAAGTGCTGGCGCGCTGCCGCGCGCACCCGCTGTGGCGCGATCGCGACAAGCGCAAGCGCGAGTACGAAGCCGCGCATCCGGGCAAGCATTACGGCGTCGGCTTCGGCTGCGTGCAGAAAGATTTCGGCACCGGTGCCGAGGCCGCGTTCGTCGAGGTGTCGCTCGCGCCCGACGGCCGCCTGCTGCTGCGCCATATCGGCGTCGACATGGGCACGGGCATGGCCACCAGCCAGTCGGCCTTGTGCATCCCGTGGCTGGGCAAACCCGCCGACGATGTGCGCACCGGCGAGACCGCGTGGCCGGAACTGCCGATGATCGCCACCGGCGATCCGTGGCTGATGCAGCAGTCCGAACAGGACCGCAATGTCGGCAATCCACGCTGGACACCGAACCTCGTCAGTCCGAGCAGCGCCAGCAACTCGGCCTACTTCTTCGGCCATGCCACGCGCGAAGCGGCGCGCCTGTTGTTCACGCAGGGCCTTTGGCCGGCAGCGAAGGCGATCTGGGCCGAGGGATTCGGCGGCGGCCAACTGGCGCCGCTGTCGGTGCGGCGCGAAGACGCGCACTGGGTCGATGGCCGGCTCACCGCCGGCGGGCTGGTCGGGCTGCCTTTGCAACAGATCGCCGCCAAGGCTTACGAGCTGGGCCTGGCCACCGGCGCGATCGTGCACACCTTCAATCGCTGGCAATGGGCCGAGGCGGAGTTCCCGCTCGACGGCGAAGACGCGCGACTGCCGCTGGACGCGATCGCACTGCGCTGGGGCGCGGATGGCAGCAGCGGCAAGGGAACGCCGACCGCCAATGGCTACCGCATGATCGAACGCACCCGTGCCCATTACCCGCCGACCCAGCGCAACAACGCCGGCGTCGTCTACTACAGCGCCATCGGCACGATCGCCGAAGTGGCGGTGGACACTGCCAGTGGCAAGGTAGCGCTGCTCAACCACCACTCCGTGCTCGAGTGCGGCAACGCGATTGTGCCGGAACTGGTTTCCGGGCAACTCCAGGGCGGCCTGGCGATGGGCATCGGCCACGCCCTGCACGAGTACCTGCCGTTGTACGAAGACGGCCCCGGTAACGGCACGTGGAACTTCAACCGCTACACGCTGCCGCGCGCCGCCGACGTCGCGGTGTGGAAGCAGACCGGCGAAGTGCTGCCGGCGCTGTCGTCCAGCGATCCACCCAAGGGCATGGCGGAGGTGGTGATGATCGCGGTGGTGCCAGCGATCGTGAACGCCATCGCCCACGCCACCGGCCTGCGCTTTCGCGAACTGCCGGTGACCGCGGAGAAGGTCCGCACCGCATTGAGCACGGGACGCGTGCAGGAGCAGACGGCATGAGCACGCTTCCGGCAAGGCTCCGGCCGCTGTCGTTGCAGATCAACGGCGTCAGCCACGGGCCGATCGAAGTGCCCGAGGACATGATGCTGCTCGATGTCCTGCACGAATACCTGGGACTGACCGGCACGCGCCTGGGCTGCGGCCAGGGCGTTTGTCGCGCTTGCACGGTGATCGTCGACGATGAGCGCGGCCCGCGCGAAGTACGCAGCTGCATCACCGGCGCGCACTATTTCGCAGGCAAGCGCATCCGCACCGTCGAAGGCCACGCCAGGCGTGATGCGGCGGGCACGATCGTCGAACTGTCGCCGGTGCAGCAGGCCTTCCTCGACCACTTCAGTTTCCAGTGCGGCTATTGCACGCCCGGCTTCGTCAATGCCGCCACCGTGCTGCTGGAGCGCCTGCGCAAGTCGCCGATCAACGCCGACCAGGTCGAGGACACCATCAGCGAGGCGCTGAATCCGCACCTGTGCCGCTGCACGGGCTACGTGCGTTACTACCAGGCGGTCAAGGCCGTGGTGCTGGCGACGCCGGGACTGGTTCACTCTGGTCAGGAGCGCGCTGGTCAGGAGCGCGGCGTCAACAAGGAGCGTGCGCCATGACCCGCGTCGGCTGGAGGCGGATCGTCGCCTGGCTGCTGCTGATCTTGCTGGTCGTGCTGCTGATCGGCTGGATCTCGCGCTGGTGGTCCAACCGCGGACCGTTGCAGAAGTTCGCTGCCACCCCCGAGCAGATCGAGCGCGGGCGCTACCTTGCCGATGCCGCGGACTGCGCCGGTTGCCACACCGCGTACGACGGCGCGCCGCTGGCCGGCGGACTGCCGCTGCACACGCCCTTCGGCACCATCCATGGCACCAACATCTCGCCCGACGCCGAGCACGGCATCGGCCGTTACACCGCCGACGATTTCTTCCACGCACTGACCCATGGCGAGGCGCGCGACGGCCACCAGCTGTATCCGGCGATGCCTTATGTGTCGTACCGCACGATCACGCGCGCCGACAGCGACGCGATCTACGCCTTCGTGATGAACCAGCCGGCGATGAACGTACCCAACCGCAGGAACGGCGTGCACTTCCCCGCCAACATCCGCACCGCGATACACGGCTGGAACCTGCTGTTCGCCCGGCCCGAGGTGCGTTCCGCGTCGCAGGGCAGCAGTGCCGACTGGAAGCGCGGGCACTACCTGGTGGAGACCCTGGGCCACTGCGGCGAATGCCACAGCCCGCGCGGCAGCCTCGGCCAGATCGATCGTGACAGGCCGCTCGCTGGCAGCAGCAAGCTTGGCCGCTTCGCCGCGCCCGACATCACGCCGCAGGGCTTGGCCGCACGCGGCTGGGACGCGGCGTCGTTGCAGCAGTACCTGGCAACCGGCGTCAGCGCGCAGGCAGTGGCGTCGGATGAAATGCTGCGCGTGGTGAGCCTCTCGACCAGTCGCCTGCGCCGCGATGACGTCCGTGCCATCACGGTGTACCTGCTCGGCGACACCCCGCTGCCGCCGAAGACGGTGAGCACTGCCGCGACCGCCGCGGGCCCGGGGCAGCGCCATTACCTGGACCTGTGCTCCGGCTGCCATGGCCGCGATGGCGAAGGCGTACCCAATGTCGCCGTGAGCCTGCGGCGCAACACCGCGGTGCACGACAGCAACCCGCACAACCTGATCGTCGCGATCCTCGACGGATTGCCCGAGCACGATTTTCCCGGCCTGGCCCGCATGCAGGACATGCCCGGCTTCGGCGACGACCTCGACGATTCGCAGGTCGCCCAGCTCGCTACTTGGCTGAGGCAGCGGCATGGCGGGCAGGCAAAGCCAGTCGAAGCCGCAGCGGTGGCCGATCTGCGGAAGTAGGACCGCGTGTCCGTCGGCCGCCCAGATTGTCCGCAGGACAATTGTTAAAACACCGTCTGTCCTGCGATCCGAAACAGGACGTCTCCAGCCGTTCGTCGCCACGGCCATCCGCCCCGACAAAAATGTGCGGAGCAACACATTTCGCCCTGACCTGATCTGACAACGTTGTCAACAGACGCACGGCCCGAGGCCGTCGACCTTCCCGGAGGCGAAGCGTGTTGGATCAACAAGGATCGGATCAGCACCTTCATTCGCCCCGCGCACGCAGGCACTGCCGCGTCGCCGCATCCACTTCTGCAAGGAAATAGGAGCCAGCCCGGAAGGGCCGGCATGTGTGGTGGTCAATCTCGTATGGGAGGGATGCTCGTGAAATACGCACCAGGGAAAGTTGCACGACCCGCCGGTTTGTTGCTGTCCGGCATGCTCGCACTCGTGGCCTTGCCCACGGCCCAGGCCCAGTCCGCGTCCTGCGCGGCAGTGCCGGCGTGGACTGCTTCCACCATCTACAACCCGGGCGACAAGCTCGTCTACCAGAACCATCTTTACCAGGCCAACATCCAGATCTGGAACGCGCCGCCTACCCACTGTCCCACCTGCGGCTGGTACACGGACCTGGGCGTTTGCGGCACCGGTGGAACCAACCAGCCGCCAAGCATCAGCCTGACCGCGCCCGGCAACGGCGCCAGCTTCACCGCCGGCAGCAATATCGCCGTCAGCGCCAATGCCAGTGACAGCGATGGCAGCGTCAGCCAGGTCGAGTTCTTCCGCGGCACGGCATCGCTGGGTGTCGACACCAGCGCGCCGTACACGGTGACCTGGAGCAACGCCAGCACCGGCACGCACGCATTCAAGGCCGTCGCCACCGACAACCAGGGCGCCAGTACGACGTCGGCCACCAGCACCATCACCATTACCGGCACGCCGCCGGTCGATACCACGCCGCCGAGCGTGCCGACCGGACTGGCCGCCAGCGCGCTGTCGTCGAGCAGCATCGGCCTGAGCTGGAACGCTTCCACCGACAACACCGGTGGCACCGGCGTGGCCGGTTACGACGTCTACAGGAACGGCAGCCTCGTCGCCTCACCCACCGCTACCAGTTACACCAGCAATGGCCTGGCGGCGAACACGACGTACTCGTTCACCGTTCGCGCACGCGACAACGCCAGTCCCGCCAACGCCTCGGCGCAAAGTGCCGCGATTAGCGCGACCACGCTCACCGGCGGTGGCGGTGGCAACAAGCGGGTGATCGGCTACTTCGTGCAGTGGGGCATCTACGGCCGCAACTACCGCGTCAAGAACATCGACACCAGCGGTTCGGCGGCGAAGATGACGCACATCAACTATGCCTTCGGCAACGTCCGCAACAATCGCTGCGAAGTCGGCGTCACCCAACCCACCGACCAGAACACCGGCGTCGGCGGCGATGCGTTCGCCGATTACACCAAGTCGTTCGGCGCGGGCGAAAGCGTCAATGGCACCGCCGATACCTGGAACCAGCCGCTGCGTGGCAGCTGGAACCAGCTCAAGCAGCTCAAGGCCAAGTACCCGAACCTGAAGGTGCTGATCTCGCTTGGCGGCTGGACGTACTCGCGCAACTTCTCCAGCGCTGCCAGCCCGGCCAACCGCCAGGCCTTCGTCGCCTCCTGCATCGATGCCTACATCAGGGGCAACCTGCCGGTGACCGACAGTGCCGGTGGCCCGGGCGCGGCGGCCGGCGTGTTCGATGGCATCGACATCGACTGGGAGTACCCGGTGGCCTGCGGACTGAGCTGCGGCACGCCCGCCGACAACGCCAACTTCACCGCGCTGCTGGCCGAGTTCCGCCGCCAGCTCGACGCGGTGCGGCCGGGCCTGTTGCTGACCATCGCGGCCGGCGCCGGCGTCGACAAGGTCCGCGTCACCGACCCGGCGGCCTACTCGCAGTACCTCGATTACATCAACGTGATGACCTACGACTTCCACGGCACGTGGGATCCGCAGACCAACCATCACTCGTCGCTGTTCGACTCGCCCAATGATCCGTCCACGGGCGACCAGAAGTTCTACAACAGCAACGATGCGATCGAGGCGTTCCTGAGCCGTGGCGCACCCGCCTCCAAGCTCAACATCGGCATCGGCTTCTACGGTCGCGGCTGGACCGGCGTGCCGAACGTCAACAACGGCCTGTACCAGAGCGGTACCGCGGCGCCTGGCACGTATGAAGCCGGCAACGAGGACTTCAAGGTGCTCAAGGACCGCCCGGGCACCGTCTACACCGATGCCAATGCGCGTGCGACCTGGAAGTACGACGGCAACACGTTCTGGAGCTACGACACGCCGGCCATGGTCACCGAGAAGATGGGCTACGTGAAGGCACAGAACCTGGGTGGCGCGTTCTTCTGGGAGTTCAGCGGAGACGATGCACAGGGCACGCTGGTGAACACGATCAGCAACGGGCTCAAGTAGACACTCTCTCCAGAACGTCCTCGGGTTTCTACCCTCAGCGCCGATCGATTGATCGGCGCTTTTTTTTTTGCGTGGACGATGCAGGCTTGCGCGTGAGCGCATCGCGACTTCTTCGCGGATGACTCTCGGAATGCCTGCGAGAAATTCCCCTTATCGCATTCATTGACCGGCGCGATCATGAAAGCGCGCCTGCACGATGCTGGCGCCTTGAGTTGCACTAACAGGAGTTCAAGGATGCTACCCAATCACAACGGGTTCCGTTACCGAAGACAGCGCGGTCTGTGCGTGTCGATCGCAATCCTCCTCGCCTCTGCTGGCATGTCCACCGCTGCGATGTCGGCGCCCAGGGTCAATGTTTCCGGATTGAAGCAAGGCCAAACCTACAACCGATTCATCGTCCGCTATCACGACAATTCGGCCACGTTCAAGGATGCGGCTGTGCAGCGTCGTAGCCTGGAATCGGCCGCCAGCAGCAGCGCCCACGGCAAGGCGCTTGGCGTGAGGAAACTTCGTCGCACGTTCAACGGCGCGGACGTGATCACGGCCGATCGCAAGCTGGACCGCGTTGACGCGCAAACGCTGATGCAGCAGATCGCGACGAATCCGGATGTGGACTACATCGAGGTTGACAATCTCGCCCAGGAAGCGCTCTCCCCCAACGATCCACAATACGGTTCACAGTGGGGTTACTCGGGTACGTACGGCATCAAGACCGACCAGGCGTGGGACGTGACCAGCGGCTCAGGCGTCGTGGTTGCGGTGCTCGACACCGGCATCACCAACCACAGCGACCTCAACGCCAACGTGCTACCGGGTTATGACTTTGTCAGCGATCTCAGCCAGGCAAACGATGGCGATGGCCGGGATAGCGATGCCAGTGATCCGGGCAACTGGTGCGGTGCCAAGCCGTCCAACTGGCATGGCACCCACGTGGCTGGCACGATTGCCGCGGTGACCAACAACAGCAAGGGCGTGGCGGGCGTGGCGCACGGCGCGAAGATTGTGCCGGTGCGTGTATTGGGTGCATGCGGAGGTTATGACTCCGACATCGCCGACGCAATAATCTGGTCGGCTGGCGGCGCGGTGGCAGGCGTGCCCGCGAACGGGAACCCGGCGGAGGTACTCAATCTCAGCCTCGGCGGCCAAAGCACCTGCGGCACGACGATGCAGGACGCGATCAACCAGGCCGCGAGCCTGGGTTCGACAATCGTCGTGGCGGCCGGCAACGACAACACCGACGTCGCATCTCATTTCCCGGCCAATTGCAGTGGCGTCATAGCGGTGGCTGCCACCACGAGCACTGGCGAGCGTTGGAGCTCCTCCAACTACGGCTCACTGATCGACATCGCTGCGCCAGGTGCGAACATTCTGTCCACGCTCAACTCCGGCACCACCACCCCTGGCAGCGAAGCCTATGCCAATTTCAGCGGCACTTCGATGGCGGCCCCGCACGTGGCCGGTGTGGTCGCGTTGATGCAGGCGGCGGCGGACACGCCGAAGTCGCCCGCGCAGATCGAGGCGTTGCTCAAGTCGACGGCCACGCCGTTTCCGGCGATCCCGTCGCAGCCGATCGGACCGGGCATCGTGAATGCGAAAGCTGCCGTGGATGCGGTGCTCCCGCTGCCGCCGGCCAACTCTCTCATTCGAGGCATGGCGAAGACGGGGCTCGAAGGCGCGGCGAGCGCGTGGCTGGATTTCACCATGACGGTGCCAGCCGGTGCGACCAACCTTCAATTCGATCTTTCCCCGAACAGCGGGGACGGGGATGCCGATCTGTACGTGAAGTTCGGAAGTCAGCCGACCGAGACCAGCTACGACTGTCGACCGTACAGGGCTGCCAGCGTAGGGGAAACGTGCGCGTTTGCGGCGCCACAAGCGGGCACCTACTACGTGCGCGTGCACAACTTCTCGAGAGTCGCAGGGTTCTCGGGCGCGAGCCTGGTCGGGAACTACCAGAGCGCAAGCCCTTAGTCGTTCGGATGCATTGGCGCGATACAGACGGCTTGCTCGAATGAACACGCCCGACAGCCCCGGCCGTGCCGGGGCTGCTGCGCACGACGGTGCAGACTGATTCGCCGGGAGACTTGATAAGGGCGCCCGGAACGTGCGCTCAGTCGGGACCTCGCGGATCACCTTGTCAATGAGGCGAGATTTTCCGCAACGCCGCCCGGAGGGTCCCTTACAATACGCACCCCATGCGCGCCCCCGCCTTCCACCGCCGAATGAGCCTGCTGGCGCTGGCCGCCATGCTGCTGCTCCTGCTCATGCCGACGGTCGGACGATTGCTGGCGGGGGTATCCGGCGCCCGCGACGGCGGCGTCTGGACGCAGATGTGCACCATGGCCGGCCTGAAGCTGGTGAAGGTGTCGGCGGGAGACGCCAACCCGATCGATCCGATCGCGCCCAAGCCCGGTGGCGACCTGCCGATGCAGGACTGCGCCTATTGCCCCGTGCTCAACTCCCTGGTCGCGCTGGCGCTGTGCGTGGTGTTCGCCTTTGCCGCGCCCGCACGGCAAAGGCAGGCGCCCCCGCGGCGGACGCCATTGCCGTGGGCACGTTGGCATCCCTGCGGACTGGGCTCGCGCGGGCCACCGCTCGCCCTCTGAAACACAAGACGCCTTCCTGATCCCTGCATGCGGCGACGCCGCGTGCTTCTTGTGCTTTGGAGTTTTCGATGTCCTCCCATTTCCGCTCGTCGCGCCTGTGCGCGACGATCTCGACCGCGCTCGCCTGCGCGCTACCGCTCATTGCCCAAGCCGATGACGCCATGGGTGATACCAACCGTGATGCCAGGACGCTCGATCGCATCGAAGTCGCCGCAATGGCCGATCCACTCGACGCCTCCGCCGCCGCCGGCACGCGCCTGAAACTGTCCGTGCAGCAAACCCCTGCATCGATCACCGTCATCGACCGCTCGACCATGGACGACCGCGGCGTCCGCAATACGCAGGAAGCGCTGTTTGGCATTCCCGGCCTGGCGGTGGCCTCGCCGCCGGGCAACGGCAACGCGGTGACCTGGCGCGGATTCTCCGGCGCGCAGATCAGCCGGCTGTTCAACGGCATCGGCGTGCAGTACGACGCGATCGCCGCGCGCCCGGTCGATGGCTGGATCTACGAACGCGTCGAGGCCATCGGCGGCCCGTCGAGCTTCCTCTACGGCGCCGGCGCGGTGGGTGGCTCGATCAACTACGTCAGCAAGGTGGTCCGGCTCGACCGCGACAGCACGCAGCTACTCGCCACCGCCGGCTCCTTCGGCAGTGCGGTGATCGCGGGTGGAACCAATCAGCGCATCGGTGGCGACAACGCCATCCGCGCCGACGCGGCGTGGTCGCACAGCGATGGCTGGGCCGATCGCAACCGGCGTGAGGCGGCCACGCTGGCGCTGTCGTGGCTCGACCAGATCAGCGACACCGTCAGCCACACCCTCGCGCTGGAGTACCAGGACGAAAACAGCGAGCGTCCGTACTGGGGCACGCCTGCATACCGCCAGGACGGCCACCTGCGAGTCCTCGATGCCACACGCACGAGCAACTACAACGTCGCCGACGGACATTACGGCCAGAAGGTGCTGTGGGCGCGCTCACTGCTGGAATGGCAGGTGTCCGAGCGCACGCAGCTTCGTAACACGCTGTACCACTACGATGCGCTGCGCGATTACCGCAACGTCGAGTCGTACCGCCTGACGCCCGACCGCCAGGGCGTGGTCCGCTCCGGTGCACTGCTGCAACGGCACGACCAGCAACTGTTCGGCGACCGCGTCGAGTGGTCGCACGACGGCACGCTGGCCACGCTGTCGACGCAGTGGAGTGCCGGCGTCGACGTCAGCTACAACCGGCAGACGCGCTTCCCGCTGTCGCTGCCGGGCGTGGTCGACACGGTGGCGATCGATGCGATCACGCCGGGCAGCTTCTTCGACGTGCCGGGCGCCGAGCAGGTCTATCGCCCGGACCGCACCAACCGGCTGCACACGCAGGCGCTGTTCGTCGAGAACCTGACACGGCTGACCCCTGAGCTGTCGCTGCTGACGGGCTTGCGCCATGACTGGATCGACCTGGATGTCGTCAACCATCGCGCGATCAATGCGACCAACCCGGCGCGCTTCCAGCACGACTACTCGCCGACCACCGGACGTGTCGCGCTCGACTACGCGTGGACACCAGGCCTGAGCACGTACGTGCAGGTCGCTACTTCCGCCGATCCGCCCGCAGGCATCCTGACGACGGCCAACTTCGCGACCCTGCGCGATTTCGACCTGAGCACCGGTCGGCAGGAGGAAGTCGGAGCCAAGTTCCAATCCGCCGATGCCGGCAATTACGCCACGCTGGCCGCGTACCGGATCGTGCGCGAGAACCTGGCGATCACCGACCCGGCCAACCCGGGGCAGACGCTCCCGGTGGGCCGGCAGTCCTCGCGTGGTGTCGAGCTGGCCTTCGGCCTGAAGCCGCTGCGGGATCTGTCGATCGAGGGCAATCTGGCCTGGGTCGATGCCACGCTCGACGACTTCTACGAGAACGTCGGTGGCGTACCGGTGTCGCGCGCCGGCAATCGTCCGACGAACACGCCCTCGCGGATCGCCAACCTGTGGCTGGACTATGCATTCGCACCGCAGTGGACGACCGGCATCGACCTGCGCGCGCTCTCTTCGCGCTACGCCGACTCGGCCAATACGACCAAGGCGGCTGGATACGGTGTGTTCGGTGCGCACCTGCGCTGGCAGCTGGACGCGGCCACCAGCCTGACCGTGCGCGGGCGCAACCTGGGCGACCGCGACTTCATCGCCTATGCGATCAGCAACGACATGGCCTATCTCGGCGAGCCGCGCTCGTGGGATCTGGAGCTGCGCAAGGAGTTCTGAGTCGCGATGCCCGGGGCAGACCTGCTGCCCCGGGCCTGAAGCGAAGCGATGGTTACTTCTTCAGCGCCTTGACCGCGTCGAGGGTTTCCTTGACGTGCTGATTCGGCTTGAGCTCCGAATAGGCATGCACGATCGTGCCCTGCTGCGAGATCACGTAGGACGTGCGATCGGACCACTCCGGCTTCTGCGCCAGGATCGCGTCGTACTGCTTGGCGATCCTGGCGCCGTTGTCGGCGGCGACCGGGAACTTGCCGCCGCAATGCTCGGTTTCCTTCGAGAAGGCGGCCAGCTCGCTGGTGTTGCCTGCGGTGATGCCGATCAGCGTCGCGCCCTGCTTCTTGAACTCACCGGCCGCCTCGGAGAACAGGTGCGCCTCGAGGTTGCAGCCCGGCGTGTGCGCGGCCGGGAAGAAGTAGACGACGACCGGCCCCTTCTTCAGGGCGTCGGCGAGCTTGAAGGTGAAGGGCTCGCCGGCGAGGTAGGCCGGCGCGGTGAAATCGGGAGCCTTGGCGCCGGCCTTGAGCGCGGCGTAGGTCGGTGCGGCGAAAGCGGCGGCGGCGATGAAGCCGGCGACGGACAGCTTGAGCAGGGAGTTCATGGCGGGCGTCCGGATGGCGGGTGCGGCATACGATACGACCGCGCGGGTGAAAAGGTCCAAGAAACGGGGTCAGAGTACCTTTCCAGCCGCTAACGGATCAGGGGAGGAGGAAACGTACTCTGACCCCGATTTTCGGAGAAAAGGTACTCTGACCCCGCTTTTGGTCTTAGCGGCTGGTCAGGCGCAGTGCGTCGTCCAGCAGGCCAGCCGCGGTTACTTCGGCACCGGCACCCGGTCCCTGGATCACCAGCGGCTGGTTGCAGTAGCGGTCCGACCAGATCGCCACGCGGTTGTCGGTGCCAGCGCCGCCGGCCAGCGGATGATCGGCGGGCAGAGACTCCAGACCGACGCGCGCGACGCCGTCCTCCAGGCGGGCGATGAAGCGCAGCTTCTCGTGCCGCTTGTAGGCGCTGGCATAACGATCGCGCAACGGCGCGTCGAGCGCGGGCAAGGCGGCGTCCAGTGCGCAGCGCGACAGGATTGCGAGTTCCGGCGGCACCAGCGAGGTGACTTCGACATCGCCGGCGTCGAGTTCGACGCCCGCACTGCGCGCGAGGATCAGCAGCTTGCGACGCACGTCCTCGCCGGAGAGATCGTCACGCGGATCGGGCTCGGTGTAGCCCGCATCGCGCGCCTGCCGCACCAGCGCCGAGAACGGCCGCATGCCGTCGTAATGGTTGAACAGCCACGCCAGTGATCCCGACAGCACGCCGGCGATGGAATGGATGCGGTCGCCGCCGGCCTGCAACTCGCGCAGCGAGCGCAGCAACGGCAATCCCGCGCCGACCGTGGCGCTGTCGCCGTAGCCGGCATTGCCAATCGCCGCGGCGGTGCGGATCGAACGCCAGCGCGACAGCGATGTGCCCTGGCCGATCTTGCATGCGGTGACAACATGAATCCCTTGCTGCAGCCAATGCGCGTGTCGCTCGGCGACCACTTCACTGGCCGTGGCGTCGATGACGATGCGCGCACCTTCGCCCTTGAGTGCCGCTTCGATAGTTTCAAGCGAGCTGCGCTGCGGTGCCAGCGCAAGCCGTTGCGCCGCTTCGGCCGGCGCCAGCCCGGAACGGTCGCTGGCCGACTGCCGTGAGTTGGCGACATGCACCAGTTGCAGGCGCTGGCCGAGGTGACTTCCCTGCCATGCCGCCAGCCGCTGCAGCACGGCGCTGCCGACGGTGCCAGTGCCTAGCAGCGCGACCCGAGCCTGGGCATGGCGCGGTTGCGCGACGACGGCGCGGGCGACGACCACATTGGCGACGTCCAGCGCGGCCGCACTCATCGTTTGGCGCGCTCGGCGGTGGCGACGGCGAGTTCGGCGCGGGCGAGCGCGGCTTCGATGTCGGCGACCAGGTCGTCGGCATGCTCGATGCCGACCGACAGGCGCAACAGGCCGTCGCCGATGCCGGCCGCGGCGCGCGCCTCGGCCGACATCGCCGCGTGCGTCATCGTCGCCGGGTGGGCAATCAGGCTCTCGACACCGCCAAGCGATTCGGCCAGCGTGAAGCACTCGAGTCCGTCGACGAAAGCGCGTACTGCTTCCTCGCCACCTTCGAGCTCGACACTGAGCATTGCGCCAAATCCAAGCTGCTGCCGCGCCGCCAGGGCATGGCCCGGATGCGATTCCAGCCCCGGGTAATGCACGGTGCGCACCGCCGGATGGCCGTCGAGCAGCGCCACCACGGCCTCGGTGTTCTCCTGGTGCACGCGCAGGCGCGCATCCAGCGTGCGCAGGCCGCGCAGGGTCAGGAAGCTGTCGAACGGCGAGCCGGTCAGGCCCAGCGCGTTCGCCCACCAGACCAACTGCTGGTGCTGTTCGGCATCGCGCGCAACCACGGCGCCACCGACCACGTCGCTGTGGCCGTTGATGTACTTGGTGGTGGAATGCAGGACGAAGTCGGCACCGAACTGCAGCGGCTGCTGCAGTGCCGGCGACAGGAAGGTGTTGTCGACCACGGTCAACGCACCCTTGGCCTGCGCGGCCTCGATCACGAAGCGCAGGTCGGTGATGCGCAGCAGCGGGTTCGACGGCGTTTCGATCCAGACCACGGCCGGGTCGGTGGCGAGTGCATCGGTCAGCGAGCGCGGGTCGGTGAGGTCGGCGGTGATCAGCTCGAACGCGCCCTTGGCGGCCAGTGCATTGAACAGGCGCCAGCTGCCGCCGTAACCGTCGTGCGGGACCACCAGGCGGTCGCCGGGCTTGAGCAGCGCGTGCAGCAACAGCGTGATCGCGCCCATGCCAGTGGCGGTGACGACGCCGCCGGCGCCGCCTTCCAGTTCGCTCAACGCGTCGGCGAGCAGGTCGCGGGTCGGGTTGCCGCTGCGGGTGTAGTCGTACTGACGCTTCTGGTTGAAGCCGGCAAAGCTGAAGTTCGACGACAGCACGATGGGAGGCGTGACCGCGCCGAATGCAGGGTCGCGGTCGATGCCGGCGCGGACGGCGGCGGTACAGCGGCTGCGGGTGCTCATGCCAGCACCTCCGCGCGCGCATCGGCAACGCAGTCTTCGAGCGCCTCGCGCAGGACGGCGGCGACTTCGGCCTCCTCCTTCAGGAACGCATCGTGGCCATACAGCGAACGCAGCACGCGCAGGCGGGTCTCGCCGCGCAGGCGCTCGACAAGATCGTAGGCATCGGACAGCGGCACCAGCCGGTCCTCGGCGACCGCGATGACGGTCACCGGCAGGCGGATCGCACCGGGGTCGAGCGCCTGCAGGTCGATCGACTCGGACAGACGCAGGTAGGCCGTCGGCGAGGTGCGCTCGACATACGTCGCACCGCAATGATCGAGGTAGTCCTCGGCACCCACGCGCACGCGGCCATCGCTGACCTGGGCGGCGTCGAAACGGGCAGCGAATTCCTCCGGCGTGCGGTAGCTCAGGATCGCCAGCTGGCGAGCCAGCGCCAGGCCGTGGGTCTCGTCGCACTGCAGCGCGCCGAGCGCGACGGCGCGCCGCTGCAACGCGCGCCAGGCACTGGCGTAGGGATGGGCGCGGTGCACGCCGCTGATCGCGACGAGCTGCTGCAGGCGCTCGCCATGACGCGCGGCGAACTGCAGTCCGACCATCGCACCGTAGGAGCAGCCGACGAAGGCCTGCAGGCGATCGATGTCGAGCACGTCGAGCAGCGCGGCGATCGCATCGGCCTGGTCGGCCGGATCGATCGGGGCATCGAGGCTGCCGTCGGCGCCGAGCCAGTCGAAGGCGACCACGCAGTGCTGGCGCGGATCGATCGTACGACCCTCGCCGACCTGGCCCTGCCACCAGCCGGCCTCGGCAAATGCCGCGGTCGCGGTGACATGCCGGTGCGCGGAGATGCCACCGGCGACGAACACCGCCGGCAACGTGCGGTCACCGACGATTTCGTAACGCAGGGCGAGGCGCTGGCGGCCGGCATGGCGCAACAGCAATTCGATCGTGCACTCGCCACGCTCGGCGGCAACCGCGGGGGCGGCGACCGCGGACTTGGCTCCCTTGACCCAGGCAGCGGCATGGGCGATGGCATCCAGCGTCGCCGCGGTGTCGTGTTCGTGGGTGGTGGTGGGGGCGTTGGCGAGACTCATGGCGGGCATCCGAAGTGACGGGGCCATCGAGCCTGCGAGTCGCGAAGCGCCCCGGCCATCGATCGGCGGGGCGCACTCACAACCATCTTCCGACCGGCGCGGACGCCTGTCGCAGGAATTGGCACCTTCACCTCACTGTCCCTGCGCATGCGGGGTTGGTGGGTTGGGTTGCCCCGGCTTCAAAGGGCCTGTCCCTCTGCCGGTCTCGATGGATGGCCGCAGTCTGCCAGCCCCCGTCGGCGCCTGTCAATCGCTCTATCCGCATATAGCGATTTATTATTTCGGTCACGTCTTGGCGCCACATTGTTAAGGCCACGCGAATACACTTCGCTCATGACTCAACGCCTTCTCCCTACTGTCGCCACTGCTGCATTGCTGGCGACCCTGATCAGTGCCTGCTCGACCACGCCGCCCGCCGCCGCGCCGGCGCTGCCGACTACGACGCCGGCCAACGCCCCGGCGACGCTGACCGTGCCCGAGCGCTATGTGGCGCCTGAAAGCCCGCAGGACGAACTCGATTCGCTGACCACCTGGACCAGCGAAGAGGGCCGCACCCTGCTGATCGCTTCGGCCAAGTCGACCCACCGCCTGGTGGTGTTCGATGCCGACACCGGCAAACGCCTGCGCGAGGTCGGCGGCGAAGGCCAGGCCGCGGGCGAGTTCAACCGCCCCAACGGTGTCGCTGTCTACGGCGACTATCTTTTCGTGGTGGAGCGCGACAACCACCGCGTGCAGGTCTTCACCCTGCCCGACTTCAAGCCGCTGGGAATCTTCGGCGACCAGGAATTGCGCAGCCCCTACGGCCTGTGGCTGACCGAGACCGAGCCGGGCGAGCTGGAGGTCTACGTCACCGACAGCTTCATGTACGGCAAGAAGTTCGACGAAGTGCCGCCGCTGGCCGAACTCGACCAGCGCGTGCGTCGCTACCGCGTGCACTTCGACCAGAACGGACGCCTGCGCAGCAGCTACGGCGGATCGTTCGGCGACACAACGCAGGCCGCCGGCCTGCGCATGGTGGAATCCATTGCCGGCGATCCGGACAACGACCGCCTGCTGGTCGCCGATGAAGACCGTCGCCACGAATCGACCCTGCGCGAGTACAGCTTCAGCGGCAAGTACACCGGCCGCAGCCTGCCGCAGGACAGTTTCGCCGCAGAAGCCGAAGGCGTGGCCTTGTGGACGTGCGCGAACGGCAACGGTTACTGGATCGCGGTCGACCAGCTGGCGCCGCTCACCGTGTTCCACCTGTTCGACCGCGCGACGCTGGCGCCGCGCGGCAGCTTCGAGGGCGAGGTCACCGCGCATACCGACGGCGTCGCCCTGCATGCCGCCTCCACGCCGGCATTTCCCGATGGCGCGCTGTTCGCCGTGCACGACGACAAGTCGGTGACGGCTTTCGACCTGTCCGAGGTCGTGCGCGTGCTGGGCCTGTCGGCGGACTGCACCCGCTAGCGCGATGGCAACCAGGCGCCACCTGGCAGCAGTGATCCTCGGCAGCGCGGCGCTGCTGCTGGCGTTCGGCGCGGGCGCGGCCAAGGTGTACCGCTGGACCGATCGCAGTGGCATCACCCATTACGGCGATCACGTCCCCGACGCACCGCCGACGGAGGTGCGCACGATTCCGGTCTACACCGAGCCCAGTGCGATCGCGCGCCTGCGCATCGAGAACGACGGCGAACGCTTCCTGGCGTTTGCCGACAACCGGCTGTCGGGTCCGATCGAAGTGCAGCTGGACTTCAGCCGCAGCGACAACGTGGTCGGACGGCCGCTGCTGCCGGCGCGCGCCACCGTCGCCGCGCGCGGCAGTGCGCTGGTGGCGGTGCTGGAATCGGCCGACCCCGAACGTGGCTTCGATTTCGAACTGAACATGGAGAGCCTGCCCGGCGATCCCGACGCGCGCCCGCGCGATGTCGACTACCTGCTGCCGCTGCAGCAGGCGGCGTTCCGCATCGACCAGGGCTACGGCGGGCACTTCAGCCACAACGACGGGCAGAGCCGCTATGCGGTCGACTTCGCCGCCGACATCGGCACGCCGGTGGTGGCCGCGCGCGAGGGCGTGGTGATGCAGGTCGAGTCGGATTTCGACAAGGCCGGCCTCAACCGCGAGAAGTACGGCGGTCGCGCCAACTTCGTCCGCATCCTGCACGACGACGGCAGCATGACCCTGTACGGCCACCTCAAGGCCGACGACGGCGTGCTGGTGCGGGTCGGCCAGCGCGTCCGCGCCGGCCAGCAGATCGGCCTGTCGGGCAATACCGGCTTCACCACGGGCCCGCACCTGCACTTCGCGGTGCAGGTGAACCGGGGCATGCGTCTGGAGTCGATTCCGTTCAGGATGCGCGGACCGACCGGCCCGCTGCGCATTGCCGGGGGCCGGGGCGGCCTTTAGGCCGCGTGTAGCCGCGTATAATCGCCAGCCTCACCCGCTTCCCGACTCGCGGACCGGTCGCCCGACCCGCCCGCTTAAGCCATGTCCGACGTTTCCCTAGAAGCCGCCCGCCGCCGCACGTTCGCGATCATTTCGCATCCCGACGCGGGCAAGACCACGCTCACCGAAAAGCTGCTGCTGTTCGGCGGTGCGATCCAGATGGCCGGCTCGGTCAAGGGCCGCAAGGCCGCGCGCCATGCCACCTCGGACTGGATGGCGCTGGAAAAGGAACGCGGCATCTCGGTGACCAGCTCGGTGATGCAGTTCCCTTACGAGGGCCGCATCGTCAACCTGCTCGACACCCCCGGCCACGCCGACTTCGGCGAGGACACCTACCGCGTGCTGACCGCGGTCGACTCGGCGCTGATGGTCATCGACGTCGCCAAGGGCGTCGAGGAGCGCACCATCAAGCTGATGGAGGTGTGCCGCCTGCGCGACACGCCGATCATGACCTTCATCAACAAGCTCGACCGCGAGGGCAAGAACCCGATCGACCTGCTCGACGAAGTCGAGTCGGTGCTGGGCATCCAGTGCGCGCCGATCACCTGGCCGATCGGCATGGGCCAGCGCCTGAAGGGCGTGGTCCACCTGGTCACAGGCGAGGTGCACCTGTACGAGCAGGGCCGCAACTTCACCCGCCAGGACTCGACGATCTTCTCCTCGATCGACGACCCGGCGCTGGCCGAACGCATCGGCGAGAACATGCTCAAGGAGCTGCGCGACGAGCTGGAGCTGGTCGAAGGTGCGTCGCATCCGTTCGACCCGGCCAAGTACCTGTCGGGCGAGCAGACCCCGGTGTTCTTCGGTTCGGCGGTCAACAACTTCGGCGTGCAGCTGCTGCTCGATTTCTTCGTCGAGCATGCGCCCTCGCCCAGGCCGCGCGAAACCACCGGCCGCGAGGTCGGCGCCTACGAACCCAAGCTCACCGGCTTCGTGTTCAAGATCCAGGCCAACATGGACCCGCAGCACCGTGACCGCGTCGCGTTCATGCGTGTGTGCTCGGGCGCGTTCCATGCCGGCATGAAGGCCTTCCACGTGCGCACCGGCAAGGAGGTCAAGCTCGCCAACGCGCTGACCTTCATGGCCTCCGACCGCGAGATCGCCGAGAGCGCGTTCCCGGGCGACGTGATCGGCATCCACAACCACGGCACCATCTCGATCGGCGACAGCTTCACCGAAGGCGAGGCGCTGAACTTCACCGGCATCCCCAACTTCGCACCGGAGCTGTTCCGTCGCGCACGCCTGCGCGATCCGCTCAAGCTCAAGCAGCTGCAGAAGGGCCTGGCGCAGTTGTCGGAGGAAGGCGCCACGCAGTTCTTCCGCCCGCTGATGAGCAACGACCTCATCCTCGGCGCGGTCGGCGTGCTGCAGTTCGACGTGGTCGCTTACCGCCTCAAGGACGAGTACGGCGTCGATGCCAGCTTCGAGCAGGTCGCCGTCTCCACGGCGCGCTGGATCCGCTGCGACAACGACAAGAAGCTGGAAGAGTTCCGCGACAAGAACGCGATGAACCTCGCGATCGACGCCGCCGGCCAGCTGGTGTATCTGGCGCCGACGCGGGTGAACCTGCAGCTGGCGCAGGAGCGCGCGCCGGACGTGACGTTCATGGCCACGCGCGAGCACGCGCACGCCACGGCGATCGACTGAGGTCACGCGGTGCCGGCCTGGGCAGCGTGGTTGCTGGCGTTCAACGCGGTGACCGTGCTCGTTTACGGCTACGACAAGGCGATCGCCGGCGGCCACCGCCGGCGCGTATCAGAACGCACGCTGCTCGGCTTGGCCCTGTGCGGTGGCACAGCCGGCGCACTTCTGGCGATGTGGTTGTTCCGCCACAAGACGGCCAAGCGCAGCTTTCGTAACGGGTTGGCGCTGGTGATTGCCGTGCAGTTGATCGCGGCAATCGCGCTAGTCGCACTCACGCGCTGACCGCCGCCACCGCGCGTCATTCCTGCAAGCAGCACGCAGCACGTCATTCCGCCACCCGTCACCGTCATCCCGGCGCACGCCGGGATCCAGGCCGACACGCCGTCCGCCCTGTCACCGTCGTCCCGGCGAACGCCGGGATCCATCTTGACGTTGCTGTTGGCCGCTTCAGGCTTCCGCCTTCGGAGCGGCGTCGTCCGCAGGGGCGGGGAGTGCCCCGTCCCTTAGTCAGACATCCTGTCTGAT